>NZ_BPQR01000001.1 GCF_022179345.1 Methylobacterium jeotgali
GAGAAGTCGTGCCCGCCGATCCGCACGCCCGGCCCGAAGCGCACCTGCGCCTGCGCGGGCCCCGCCAGCGCGATGATCGCCAGGGCGAGAGCCGTCCACGCACCCCCGTGCAGGAGCCGAAACCAACCCCAGGCTCGTCCGTTGTCGAGGCGACGCAGCGGACCCGCGCCGCGCCCCGAGGGCGCCGTCGCAGGCCGCACCAAGGTTCGGAGAGTCGTTTCATGCATCAGGGCAATCACCGCGATCACGAGGGCGCGGAAAAGCTGTTCAAGCTCATCAAGGACATCAAGGTCGCGATGCTGACCACCGCCGACCCGGATGGCAAGCTCTACAGCCGCCCGATGTGGAGCGGGGCGGCCGACGAGGTCGGCGACCTCTGGTTCTTCACCCGCGCGAACACGCCGAAGACCGACGAGATCAAGAAGGACGCCGAGGTGAACCTCGCCTACGCCGATCCGTCGAGCCAGACCTACGTGTCGGTCGCCGGCAAGGCCGAGGTCGTGCGCGACCGCGCCACCATCGATGCCAAGTGGCACGAGAGCCTCAAGACCTGGTTCCCCAAGGGCAAGGACGATCCGGAGATCGCGCTGATCCGCGTCCACCCGGAGACCGGCGAGTACTGGGACAGCCCCAACTCCACGATGCTGCACCTCTACGGCTACGTGAAGGCGGCGGTCACCGGCGAGTCCCCGAAGACGGAGACCAAGAAGGTCAACCTCGCCTGAGCGATCCCGCGGGACGAGAGGAGAGGGCGGCTCCGGCGGGGCCGCCCTTTCTCGTGGGCGATCCCGTCGAGCCCGGCGGTTGACTCCCCCGCGCCGGGCGTGCGCTCTGCGGCCGCACGGAGACAGCCCGACGCCGATGACCGATCTCGCCAAGCGGGTCTACGACCACACCTGGAAGATCGACCCGATCGTCCGCTCGCTCCTCGACACCGATTTCTACAAGCTGCTGATGGCGCAGACGATCCTGCGCCGCCACCGGGACACGCAGGTCACCTTCGGCATCCAGAACCGCTCCCGGCAGGTGCGCATCGCCGACCTCGTCGACGAGGGAGAGCTGCGCGAGCAGCTCGACCATGCCCGCTCCCTGCGCCTCACCCGCGGCGAGGCGACCTGGCTGCGCGGCAACAGCTTCTACGGCCGCCGGCAGATGTTCTCCGCCGAGTTCATCGACTGGTTCGAGGGCTTCCGCCTGCCGGACTATCACCTCGAGAAGCGCGACGGGCAGTATCTGCTCACCTTCCACGGCCTCTGGGTCGAGACCACGCTGTGGGAGGTGCCGGCGCTCGCCATCCTGAACGAGCTGCGCTCGCGGGGCGTGCTGCGCCACCTCGGAAAGTTCGAGCTTCAGGTGCTCTACGCCCGCGCCATGACGCGGGTCTGGGAGAAGATCGAGCGGCTGAAGCGCCTGCCCGACCTCTCCATCGCCGATTTCGGCACCCGCCGCCGCCACGGCTTCCTCTGGCAGGACTGGTGCGTCGAGGCGATGCTGGCGGGCCTCGGACCGCGCTTCCTCGGCACCTCGAACTGCCTCATCGCCCAGCGCCGGGAGGTCGAGGCGGTCGGCACGAACGCCCACGAGTTGCCCATGGTCTACGCGGCGCTGGCCGAGGACGACGAAGGCCTCGCCGCCGCGCCCTATGCGGTGCTCGCCGACTGGCAGCAGGACTACGACGGCAACCTCCTCGTCATCCTGCCCGATACCTACGGCACGGCCGGGTTCCTCGAACGCGCGCCCGAGTGGATGACCGCATGGACGGGCATCCGCATCGATTCCAAGGACCCGATCGAGGGTGGCGAGGAGGCCATCGCCTGGTGGCGCTCGCGGGGCTGCGACCCCCAGGCCAAGCTCGCGATCTTCTCCGACGGGCTCGACGTCGAAGCCATCGAGACGATCCACGCCCGCTTCCACGGGCGGATGCGCCTCGGCTACGGCTGGGGCACGCTGCTGACCAACGACTTCCGCGGCCTCGTGCCGGACGGGGCGCTCGACCCGATCTCCATCGTCTGCAAGGTGCTCGACGCCAACGGCCGCCCGGCGGTGAAGATCTCCGACAACCCGACCAAGGCCATCGGCCCGGCGGACGAGATCGCGCGCTACAAGCGCGTCTTCGGCGTGCCCGAGCAGGCCGCCCTACCCGTTCTGGTCTGATGCGCATCGACCTCAACAGCGATCTCGGCGAGGGCTTCGGCCCCTGGCGCATGGGCGACGACGGGGCGATGCTCGACATCGTCACCTCGGCCAACCTCGCCTGCGGCTTCCACGCGGGCGATCCGGGCATCATGGTCGCGACCGCGGCGGCCGCGAAGGCGCGGGGCGTGGCGCTCGGCGCGCATCCGGGCTTCCGCGATCTCGAAGGCTTCGGCCGCCGCCCGCTGCCGCTCTCGGCGAAGGAGATCGAGCATCTCGTCGCCTACCAGGTCGGAGCGCTGATGGGCTGCGCGGCGCTCGCTTGCCATGCCGTCACCCACGTGAAGGCTCATGGCGCGCTCGCCAACCTCTCGAACGCGGAGCCCGGCGTCGCGGCGGCCATCGCCCGCGCGGTAAGGGGGGTGGACCGCGATCTCGTGCTCGTGGTCATGCCAGGTCTGCCCTCCGAGCGTGCCGGGCTCGATGCGGGCCTGCGGGTCGTCCGCGAGGTCTACGCGGACCGCGCCTACGGCGAGGACGGGAACCTCACCCCCCGCGGGATGACCGGCGCCGTCATCGCCGACCCCGCCGAGGCGGCTGCGCGGGTGGTTCGGATGCTGGAGGAGGGCGTGGTCCGCACGCTGTCGGGCCGGGCGATCCCCGTCGCGATCGAGACGGTCTGCGTCCACGGGGACACGCCCGACGCCGTCGCGATGGCCCGCGCCGTCCGCGCCGCGCTGGAAGCGAAGGGCTGCGTCCTGGGCCCGTTCGTGGCCTGAGCGCCACGCATCGATTTTGTATTCAGGGCCAGGGATCGAACCGCCTGCGACATCGTTGCTCAGGCCGAAGGCGGCCCCCGCGGCCGTCTCCAGGCACGGGCGTGCGGCGTAGAGGACCTTGGGCCATGGCAGCGAGCAGCAGAACGGTCGATCCCTACCCCACGCCGCAGCCGACCCGCGTTCCGGCGGCGGAGACGCCGGGCGCCGGCCTCGCCATCTCGATCCTCGCGGTCGCGGTCATCATCGCAGGGCTCTACTTCGCCCGCGACATCCTCATCCCCATCGCCATCGCGGTGCTGCTGGCCTTCGTCATCGCGCCGCTGGTGAACCTGCTGCGGCGCATCCGCCTGCCGCGAGTCGCGGCGATCCTCTCCGCGGTGATGCTGACCGTCGGCATCCTCGTCGCCATCGGTACCCTGATCGGCGTGCAGGTCGCGGACCTCGCGGGCGACGTGCCGCGCTATCGCAGCACCATCGAGCGCAAGGTGGAGGGGCTGAAGAACAGTCCGGCGGGCAAGCTCACCGACTACGTCGCCGGTATCGGCCGCGTCTTCCACAACACGACGGAGAAGCAGGAGGAGAAGAAGACGCCGGAAAGCGACGCGGCGCCCACGCAGCCGCCCGAGGAGAAGGCGCTGCTCGTCCAGGTGAAGGACCGGCAGCCGGGGCCGATGGAGCTCGCCACGACGCTCCTATCCCCGATCGTCCACCCGCTGGCCACCGCCGGCATCATGTTCGTGGTGCTGATGTTCATCCTGATGCAGCGGGAGGACCTGCGCGACCGCCTGATCCGGCTCGCCGGCTCGAACGACCTCCACCGCACCACCGTCGCCATGGACGACGCCGCCCGGCGGCTGAGCCGCTACTTCGTCGTCCAGGTCGGCCTCAACGCCGCCTTCGGCCTCGTCATCGGCGTCGGCCTCTACTTCATCGGCGTGCCGAACCCGGTGCTGTGGGGCATCTTCTCGGCCCTGATGCGCTTCGTGCCGTATATCGGCGCCTTCCTGTCGGCGCTGCTGCCGCTGGCGCTCGCCGCCGCGGTCGATCCGGGCTGGAACATGGTGATCGCCACCGCGATCCTGTTCCTCATCATCGAGCCGCTGACCGGGCACGTCATCGAGCCGATGCTCTACGGGCACTCGACCGGGCTCTCGCCCTTCGCGGTGCTCGTCTCGGCGCTGTTCTGGACCTGGCTTTGGGGACCCATCGGCCTGCTGCTCTCGACGCCGCTGACGGTCTGCCTCGTGGTGCTCGGCCGCCACGTCGAGAGGCTGCAGTTCCTCGACGTCCTCTTCGGCGACAAGCCCGCCCTCACGCCGGTCGAGAACTTCTACCAGCGCATTCTCGCCGACGATCCGGAGGAGGCGCAGGAGCAGGCCGACGTCATGCTCCGCACCTGCTCGCTGACCGGGTACTACGACGAGGTCGTGGTGAAGGGGCTCGAGCTCGCCGCCCGCGACGCCGCCCGCGGCGTGCTCTCCAACGACCAGAAGGGTGCGATCCGCGCGAGCCTCACCGAGCTGATCGAGGAGCTGGAGGATCACCCGGACAAGAGCGCGAAGGCCGAGGGCGGCGAGGAGGCGGCCCCGCCGCCGGCCCCGTGGCAGGCGGAAGGCGCGGTGCTCTGCGTCGCCGGGCGCGGCTTCGTCGATCAATGCGCCGCCTCGATCCTCGCGCAGATTCTGCGCAAGCGCGGCATCGGCGCCCGCGTGGTGCCCTTCGCCGACACGGCGCGGGTGCGCATCCCGGATTTCGATCCGGGTCCGGCCCGGATGATCTGCGTCATCTCCCTCGCCATCGCCGGTGAGCCGGCCCATCTGCGCCGCCTCGTGCGCCGCATCGAGGCGCGGATGCCGACGCTGCCGATCGTCATGGGCCTGTGGCGTGCAGAGGACGTGAGGCCCGACGACCTCCTGCGCCGCCAGACCACGGGCGCCGACCGGCATGTCGGCTCCCTCGGCGAGGCGCTGGAGGCGGTGCTCCACGTCGTCCGGCGCGGAGAGCTGCCCGAGCCCGCCGAGCCTGAGCCGACGCCCTCCGCCATCCGTCCCCTGGCCGCCGCCGGGGCTTGACGGTCGGGCTCCGCCGGCCGACCTGTCGGAGCGGCACGGTGGAGCGCAGAGCATGAGCGTGGTCGATCTCGCGCAGTTCATGGACGACCTCGCCGCGCGGTCCGGCGAGGCGATCCTGCCCTTCTTCCGGGCGCATTTCGGCCTCGACGACAAGTCCGGCGCCGGAGCCCCGTTCGATCCGGTGACGGAGGCCGACCGGGCGGCAGAGGTCGTGCTGCGCAACCTGATCCGGGCGACCTTCCCGGACCACGGCATCCTCGGCGAGGAGTTCGGCTCGGAGCGGCTCGACGCCGAATGCGTCTGGGTGCTCGACCCCATCGACGGCACCCGCGCCTTCATCGCCGGACTGCCGACCTGGGGCACCCTGATCGGCCTGACGCATCACGGCCGGGCGGTGCGCGGCGTGATGAGCCAGCCCTTCCTCGGGGAGCGCTTCGTCGGCGACGGCGCCACCGCCACCCTTCACGGCCCGCGTGGCCCCCGCCGCCTGCGGACGCGCCGCTGCGGCGGTCTTGGCGAGGCGATCCTCTCGACCACCGATCCCCGCCTCTTCGCCGAGGGCGAGGAGCAGGACCGCTTCCGGAGCGTCGAGGCGGAGGTCAGGCTCTCCCGCTACGGCGCCGACTGCTACGCCTACTGCATGGTCGCCGCCGGCCAGATCGATCTCGTGATCGAGTCCGGCCTCAAGCCCTACGACATCGTCGCCCTGATCCCCGTCGTCGAGGGCGCGGGCGGCGTCGTCACCGCCTGGGACGGCGGCCCGGCGACGGAGGGCGGCCGCATCGTCGCGGCCGGCGATCCGCGCCTGCACGAGACCGTCCTGCGCCGCCTGAACCCCTGACCCACCGGACGCCGCCGCGCCGTTGCTTCTCGCCGCCCTCATCGCCGCGACGACCCTGCTGCCCGGCGCGCTCGCGCCCGCCGAGAGCGGTGCGCGCACGGCCGCGGGGATCGTCGCGAACGGCTGGCCGGCGCCGGCCCCCTTCTACTCGCCGCAGACGCGGGCGGTCTCGAACTGGCGGCGGGAGGCCTGGGCCTCTCTCGCCCCACCGAGCCTGACGCTGATCGTGCGCTTCGCGGGGAGCGAGCCGTCCTTCGTCGCCCGCTGCGTGCGGCTCAACAATTACTGGTGCATCAAGCGCGCCCGCTGGGACGGTGAGATCGGCGGCGACGGCGAGGACCACACGGCCTTCGCGACGGGCGCCGACGGGGCCGATGCTGCAGTGTCGCTGCTATCGCGCTACTATCGCGAGTTCGGGCGCCGCTCGGCGCTGGCCATCGTTCGCCGCTGGGCGCCGGCGACCTGCGGCCCGGTCGCTGCGACCGCATCCGGAGTGCCGACGCCGCGCGTCTCGACGGCGCTCGCACCCCGCGGCATCGGCGGCACGGTGCGGGCCCGCTACCTCGGCCGGCATTTCCGGGGCGGCGCCCCACGGCGGCCGGCCGTGGTCGCAGCGCGCCGCAGCGGGCCTGCGTTGCGGGTCCAGCCCTGGTCCGCCCGCGCGCGTCTCGCCGGCCGCCGGCCGATCCCGGCCGTCTCGGTGCCGAAGGCCGTGCCCGACATCGCCGCCGGCATCGGACCGGGCACCCGCGTCGCCGCTGCGCCCGAGGTCACCCGCACCGTCTTCTCGCCGGACAGGCTGCTCGCGGAATCTGCCGCGCTGCCGCCCGTTGCCGGGGGTGTCCCCGTGCGGCCCCTCGATCTCTCGGCGCCGCCTCCGCCGCTCTGCTCCAACGACGAGACCCGCATCGGCAACTACGCCGCCCGCATCGCGGGCAGCGTCGGCCTGCGTCCGGGCGACGACCTGAAGCTCTTCGCCCCGGACGGAACGCCCCTGCCGAACCTGCTCCCCGTCCTCGTCGCGATGTCCGGCGTCGAGCTCGGCGCGCTCCGGGCGACCCACGGTCTCGTCGCCGCCGCCATCGCCCGCCGGCAGCCCTGAGTGTCAGGCTTGCGCGGAGCTCCCGTGCGCGCCACCTGAGCGCTGCCTTCGTCTTCACGTCCCAGAGATCGCCTTGCCCCTCACCAGCTTCGCCGCGCGCGCGGGTTCCGCGGTCAAGGCCTTCGCCGAGGCGTCGAGCGATCTCCTCATGCAGCCGACGCTGCGGCTCGGCGTCACCGGGCTCGCGCGCTCCGGCAAGACGGTGTTCACGACGGCCCTGATCCACCACCTGACCGAGACGCACGCCCTTCCGGCCTTCGCGCCCGCCCACGAAGGGCGCCTGCGCCGGGCCCGCCTCGTGCCGCAGCCCGACGACGACGTGCCGCGCTTTCCCTTCGAGGAGCATTTCGAGACCCTGACCGGCGCCCGCCGCTGGCCGCGCTCGACGGATCGGATCAGCCAGTTCCGCCTCGCCATCGAGTACGAGCGCGCGAACTCCTGGCGTTCCGGGCCCGGCACGCTGATGCTCGACGTGGTCGACTATCCCGGCGAGTGGCTCCTCGATCTCGCGCTCATCGAGCAGAGCTACACGGGCTGGTCGCGGGCGACCATCGCCGGCACCCGCCGGGCCGGCCGCGCCGCCATCGCCGCGCCCTGGCTCGACCTGCTGAAGGGGCTCGACCCCGCGGCCCCTCTCGACGAGGTGCTGGCCGAGCGCGCGAGCACGGCCTTCAAGGCCTATCTCGCCGGGCTCCGCGCCGGTCCCGAGGCGGTGGCGACGACGCCTCCCGGCCGCTTCCTGATGCCCGGCGACCTCGAAGGCTCGCCCGCGCTCACCTTCGCCCCTCTCGACAACCTGCCCGAGACCCTCGACCCCGGCACGCTCGGCGGCCTGATGGAGCGGCGCTTCGAGGCCTACAAGGCGAAGGTCGTGGAGCCGTTCTTCCGCGACCACTTTCAGCGGGTCGATCGGCAGATCGTACTCGTGGACGTGCTCGCCGCCGTCGACGCCGGCCCGACCGCACTGGCAGAACTCGAGGAGGCGCTCGACTCGGTGCTGCTCAGCCTGAACATCGGGCGCAACTCCCTGCTCTCCCGCTGGTTCGCGCCCCGCGCCGACCGGGTGCTGTTCGCCGCGACCAAGGCCGACCACCTCCATCAGACCAGTCACGACCGGCTCGACGCCCTGCTGCGGCTCCTGGTGTCGCGGGCGATGCGGCGGACTGAGGCGGCCGGCGCCCGCGTCGGCACCGTGGCGCTGGCCTCGGTGCGGGCGACCCGCGAGACCACGATCCACGAGGACGGCGAGAGCTTTCGCGCGGTGGCGGGTACCCCGGAGGCGGGCGAGATCGTCGGCGACGAGGTGTTCGACGGGCAGAGCGAGGCCGCCGTCTTTCCCGGCGAGCTGCCAGCCCGGCCGGAGACGGTGCTGGAGGGCGGCGTCGCGCCGGGCTCGCTGCGCTTCCCCCGCTTCAGGCCGCCGCTGGTGCGCCCCGATGCGCTGGGCCGGCCGGGTCACCTGCCGCAGATCCGCCTCGACCGGGCGATGCAGTTCCTGCTTGCCGACCGGCTGACCTGATCGGCCTTAGCCCCGGCCGCCGCGCGACTCGATGGTGAGCTTCTGGATGCCCTTGGTCGAGAGGACCGGCTTCCTCGAGCTGATGATCCGCGAGTTCACGCCCGTCCAGCCGATCTCGCCGGAGAGGCGGCCGTACTCGATCTTCGGGCAGCGGTTCATGATCACCTGGACGCCCCGTGCCTCGGCGCGGGCGGCGGCCGCGTGGTCGCGCACGCCGAGCTGCATCCAGATCACCTTCGGGAGGCTCGGCAGCGCCAGCGCCTCGTCGACGATCGGCCCGGCGGCGGCCGAGTTGCGGAAGATCTCCACCATGTCGACGGGCCGCCCGAGATCGCTCAGCGAGGCGACGACGGTGGCGCCGAGAAGCTCCTGGCCCGCGAGACCCGGATTGACGGGAACCACGTCGTAGCCGCGCTCGCGCAGGTACTTCAGCACGATCCAGCTCGGCCGGGCCGGGTTCGCGGAGGCCCCGATCAGGGCGATGCTGCGGCACGCCTTGAGGATGCCGCGGATCAGCGCGTCCGGATAGGCGTCGTGGGCGGTCGGCAGCCCTTCGGGCGCCCGGTCGAGGGTCGGCATCATGGCGGCCGACTTGTCCGCGATCCGCGCCCGTGCTGCAAGGCGTGCCATGCCACCGGACACGCCTCCCGACCTTCCCGTTATGGATCTGGCCGAGACCACGGCCTTCCTCGACCGGGAGTTCCCGCAGATGCACCATGGCGGCCGCAGCCTGTATCTGGAGGCGGTCGGGCCGCTCTCCGCGCGGATGCGCCTGGACCACCACGAGCGGCACCTGCGCCCCGGCGGCACCGTCTCCGGGCCGGCGATGATGGGGCTTGCCGACATCGCCCTCTATGCGGCCATCCTCGCCAATATCGGGCCCGTGGCGCTCGCCGTGACGACGAACCTGAGCTTCAACTTCCTGCGCAAGCCCGGCGCGACGGGGCTCGTCGCCGAGGCGCGGCTCCTGAAGCTCGGTCGACGGCTCGCCGTCGGGGAGGTGCTGATCACCGCCCCCGGCTCGAACGATCTCGTCTGCCACGCCACCGGCACCTACTCGATCCCGCCGGATCGATGAAGACGGTGGTATTATGATACCGCATATACGAAGCTATTGCCCGAAAAGCGTTTTTGCATTTTCAGGAATGCACAAAGTGCTTGACGTTGAATGCAACGGACCGTAGACACCGCCGCAAGCCGCTGCGTCCCCGGACGCGGCGGCGCTTCGTTTCTCGACACCAACGCCACGGGATTTGGCCATGAAGACCACGTCGCTGAAGCCCGCCGAGGTCGACAAGAAGTGGGTGCTGATCGATGCGGAGGGCCTCGTCGTGGGCCGTCTCGCCTCGATCGTTGCGATGCGGCTGCGCGGCAAGCACAAGGCCGCCTATACGCCCCACGTCGATTGCGGCGACAACGTCATCGTCATCAATGCCGACAAGGTGAAGTTCACTGGTCGCAAGTATAACCAGAAGGTGTACTACCACCACACCGGCTACCCGGGCGGCATCAAGGAGCGCTCGGCGAAGTTCATCCTCGAGGGTCGTTTCCCCGAGCGCGTGGTCGAGAAGGCCGTCGAGCGCATGCTGCCCCGCGGGCCGCTCTTCCGCCAGATCATGGGCAACCTGCGCGTCTACAAGGGCGCCACGCATCCCCACGAAGCCCAGCAGCCGCAGACGTTCGACGTCGGCGCCCTCAACCGCAAGAACGTGAGCGCTTGATCATGGCGACCCTTCAGTCCCTCGCCGACCTCAACCGGTCCGACGTCGCGGGCTCGGGCGAGAACTCCGCCCCGGTCCACGTCCAGAAGCTCGATGCCCAGGGCCGCGCCTACGCGACCGGCAAGCGCAAGGATGCGGTCGCCCGCGTCTGGATCAAGCCCGGCTCCGGCACGATCACCATCAACAAGCGCCCGGTCGAGACCTACTTCGCCCGGCCCGTGCTGCGCATGATCCTGCGTCAGCCGCTCCAGGTCGCCAACCGCGTCGACCAGTACGACATCACCGTCACGGTGGCCGGCGGCGGTCTCTCGGGTCAGGCCGGCGCCGTGCGCCACGGCCTCTCGAAGGCGCTGACCTACTACGAGCCGGAGCTGCGCGCGCCCCTCAAGCGCGAAGGCTTCCTCACCCGCGACGCCCGCGTCGTGGAGCGCAAGAAGTACGGCCGCAAGAAGGCTCGCCGCAGCTTCCAGTTCTCGAAGCGCTGAGCCGACGGCTCCACGGCATCCGACACGAAGGGCGGCCCCGCGAGGAGGCCGCCCTTCTTCGTTCCGGGGCCGATCGACTCAGGCGACGGCCTTCTGCAGCTCGGCCTTCGACATCTTCGAGCGGCCGGGCACGTTCCTGGCGCGGGCCCTCTCCATCAGCTCGGCCTTGGTCGGTCCGGAGGAACGGCGCGCGGCGCCCGACCTGCGCGCGGCGGCGGCCTTCTTCGCCACGTCCTTCGGCTGCTTCGAGAACTGCTTGCCCTTGGCGCTGTCGGCGCGCTTCTTGGCGGTGGAACGCGCGTACTCGTCCTTCGAGAGCGACTTGCGGGCCTTCTTCGGCAGGTAGCGCTCGCCGGTCTTGCCGCTCTCCTTGCCGGATTTCGTGCCCCACTCCTCGTCGGTCCACTCCTTGAGGTGGTTGTCCGAGGACTTCTTGCCCTCGTATCCGCCACCTTCCTTCTTGTATTCCTGCGTCGCCATCTGCGCCTTGCGGGCCGACCACTGGCCGGGCTTGCCGCCCTTCGACGATTTCGTGACGCGGGACTTCACCTTCTCCCAGAGCTTCGGGTCCGACTTCTCGGCGGTCGCTGTCATCGTCCATCTCCGTTCGCGATTTTCGCCGTCAACCGGAGGTGCGCGGGCGGGTTCCGGGTCCACAGGCCGAGCGAGCCCATGCTGCGCTGCGGCCCATTGACAGGGGGACGCCCGGCGTCCACCTCGCCGCCGGAACGGACTCGGGGAGCGAGCGGCGATGTCTGGCGATCACGACACGACACGGCCCACGGTTTTCATCGACGGCGAGGCGGGCACCACCGGCCTCGGCATCCGTGCCCGCCTGGAAGGGGAGGGGCGGGTCGCTCTGCGCTCGATCCCGCACGAGAGCCGCAAGGACACGGCGGCCAAGCGCGCGCTCCTCGCCGAGGTCGACCTCGTGGTGCTCTGCCTGCCGGACGACGCCGCCCGCGAGACGGTGGCGCTCTGCGACGGCCTCCCGAACGGCGGGCCGCGGGTGCTCGATGCCAGCACCGCCCACCGTGTCGCGGAGGGCTGGACCTACGGCTTCGCGGAGCTCAGCGCCGGCCAGGCGGACGCGATCCGCGGGTCGCGCCGCGTCGCCAATCCCGGCTGCTACCCCACGGGCGCCATCGCGCTCCTGCGCCCCCTCGTGGCGGGCGGGCTGATCCCGGCGGACCAACCGGTCAGCATCAACGCGGTGAGCGGCTACAGCGGCGGCGGCAAGGGCATGATCGAACGCTACGAGGCGGGCGACGCGCCGGCCTTCGAGCTCTACGGCCTCGGCTTCGCCCACAAGCACGTCCCGGAGACGCAGACCTACAGCCGTCTGACCCGGCGGCCGATCTTCGTGCCCTCGGTCGGCAACTTCCGGCAGGGCATGCTGGTGAGCATCCCGCTCCACCTCGACACGCTGCCCGGCCGGCCCGCCGCCGGCGACCTCGAGGCCGCGCTCGCCGACTGGTACGCGGACCGGCCGCTGGTGAAGGTGGTCAAGGGAGCGGAAGAGGGCGCCCATCGCGAGCGCATCGAGCCGGAGGCCCTCAACGACACCGACCGGCTGGAGCTGCGGGTGTTCGGCTCGGACGCGCAGGCCCAGGCCGTGCTCGTGGCGCGCCTCGACAACCTCGGCAAGGGCGCCTCCGGCGCGGCCGTGCAGAACATCGGCCTGATGCTCGGCCTCGACTGAGCGCTCCCGCCGCGAACGGGACCGTTCCGGCGAATCGAAATCCTTCGCGGGGGTAGGGCGGCGACCTGCCTCCGCCGTTCCGCCGAGTCGCACCCGGCCTCGCGGACCGCCGCTGACAATCCGATCCGTTCGTTTCGCGGAGCGCGCATCATGCCGCAGGCGATGCTTCGGAACGCGAGCCGCGATCCGATGATCGATGGAAATCGACCGTCGCGCTTGACGGAAGACTTAAATTCCTTCGTATTGTCGACAAGAAACCGTCGATTGAGCTTGCGCAATGCAAGCACGGCGATCCCACAACGATTGCGGTGCGAAAGCCATGAGCGATTCAACGGGCGACCAGGATCGCCTCATCACCCTCGCGGCCGACCTCGTCTCGGCCTATGTCAGTAACAATCACGTGCAGAGCGCCGAACTGCCGAAGCTGATCGGCGATGTTCATGACGCCATCCGCAGCCTGTCACACGCGGCGGCCGCGCCGGTGGAGGCGGGGCCGCCCAAGCCCAGCGCCCAGGAGGTCCGCCGCTCGGTGACGGCCGATTACCTCATCAGCTTCGAGGACGGGAAGCACTACAAGACCCTGCGCCGGCATCTCACCCTGCGGGGGCTGACGCCGGAGCAGTATCGGGCCAAGTGGAGCCTGCCGCCGGACTACCCGATGACCTCGCAGAGCTACTCCGCGCAGCGCTCCGAGCTCGCCCGCTCGCTGGGCCTGGGGCAGCAGCGCCGCAAGAGCGTCGCCGCCAAGGCCGCCGCTCCCGCGGAGGTCACGGCCGAGGCGGCCGCCCCGGCGAAGAAGCCTCGGGCGCCCCGCAAGGCGAAGGGCGCGGAGTAAGGCGCCGGAGCCGAGCTTGCCCAGACCCAGGTCCTGCGCCGAGGCCGGATGTCGGCGGGTTCGGTGTCCCTCGATCAACGAAAGCTGCGGGGCGGCCGAAGCCGGCGTTGCTTGACCGCGGGCGGCGCCCGTGGCTTCTGCGCCGTCGAGGTCAGGCCCCGTAGCTCAGCTGGATAGAGCAGCCGCCTTCTAAGCGGCAGGTCGCAGGTTCGAGCCCTGCCGGGGTCGCCACAGAATATCCCGCCATGTCAACGACTTGGCGGGTTTTTCGTGTCCGCCAACATGCTCTGTCGGCATATCCTACGGTTCACCGACACCCCTGTTTTTACAATTGGCTGCGCCGAGGTACAGGCCAGTCCGCGCAACACGGATGCAACACGCTTCGCGTCCTGCCGAGGGCAGCGCATTCAAGCAGGGCGTCCAACGACAACATGCATCTCAGCGGGGTGGGAGGCCGGGACGGTCTAGGTCGATGAGGTGCATCGCAGCCTGGGCGAGGCGCTTCCGTTCTGCCGGACGGGTGTAGTGCTGGGCCATCGCAGATGTTCGCCAGCCGAACATCGCCATCAATTGTCGCTCTGTGGCGCCATTTTCTGCGGCCAACGTTGCGCCGGCCTTGCGCAGCCCAATGAGGCAAACCTGCCTCAACGCACCCTTTTTTAATCCATCCCCCGAAGCCATTCGAGGTGAAGGGCTTGCCGTACCCTGTCACGAGGAAGGTCAGATGGCTGCTCGGGTGCGCATCGATCGCCGCCTGTAGCGCCGGCAGCACAGGGATCTCCATCTTCATGGGCTTGGAGTTGCGGCCCTTGTGCTGGGTGTAGCGGAGCCAGCCGGCCTGCATATGCTGGCGGCCGAGGAGCACGACGTCCGATCGGCGGCCGCCGCAGAAGAGGAGTAGGCAGAGGGCGAGGGAGGCCTTCGATCCGAGGGGTGCTTCTCGATGAACTGGCGCACCTCGCCGATCGTCCAGGGGCGGTGCCCTCGCTGTCGACTGCCAGAGGCGGCACGTCCCTCGAGGGATTGTGATCGCAGAGCTCGATGCCTGGTGTGGTCGCCCATTTGAAGACGCCACGGATCGCTTTCAGGCGTGCGTTCGCCCCGTCCTTGCTCTCGGCCGCCTTGCGGTCGCGCATAGCGCGGACAGCCGCCGTGGTCAGCTTCGAGACCTGCACATCCCCGAACAGGATGGGCGTTCCGGGCTTGATCGGCTCGTCGAACGTGACCTCCAGCGCAGCCCGCCTCCGAGGCTGGGTCGCGTGAGCGTCAAGCGCCTTGAAGGCCGCAGAGCCGAAACACTGGTGGCACAGCCACCGCCAGGAGCGCGGAATCACGACACCGGGCTTCGGCGCCGCGGAGCCTTCCAGCGCTGCCTGATAGGCGTCCATGAAGGGCTGGCTCCACGGCAAACCCTTCAGCCGGGTCTTCTTCTGCCCCTTTCGGCCCAGGTAGATCCTGCTCTTGCCATAGCGGTCGACGTCCTCGACGCAGTACCGCGGCAGCTTTCTCGGCATATCGAGTCCGGCCCTCACGCGCCGAACTCCAGTTCCTCGTCGTCCGAGTCGTCGCCGCCGTCATGGGGCAGAGCCTCGAAGGCGGCGTCAAGCTCGTGGCGATCCCAGACCTTCCGGCGGTTGATGCACGGCGGCTTTGGCATCCGCCGGTCGTTCACCATCTCGTCGAAGAGCGAGGCGGAGATGCCGACGTACTCCGCGGCCTGGATGCGCGAGAGGCCGCGCGGCGGGCAGGATAGCGGCAGCATGGATGCGTGTTTACGCTCGGTGCTCATGGTCGCGAGGGCCCCAGGGAGATGCCAACTCGTTCGACGCCGACCGAATCAGCGGAAATGCCGCTTTATCCGACTGAGGCGAGGATCGTTGCGGCCCTTTTCGGCAGAGGTGCGGCGAGGGAGATGCTCAAGACCTGGAACGGCGTGTCCGTGGTGCTGGAGCGCGAGGGGTTGCCTAAGCGAGACCGCTGTTCGGCAATCGCCGGTATTGGCCGGCCGCGGCCAAATTCCTCGATGAATAGAACGGCGTGCGCGAGGGAAGATCCGGTTTCGCCCCGGATAGCCCTGAGAAATGGACCTTGTGACGAGCCTCCCTACTCAGCAGGCTGGGGATAAGGAGTTGATGCCTAAAGCTATAAGAGGTTCAGCAGCCGGTCATCGAGTTTCCCGGCCGCGATTAGGACTGCACGGCGCTCAACTTCGAGAGTGGGACGACGGCGATCTCTGAGCTGGTATCTATCGCGGTAGAGTTTCTTCTCGTAGATAGAGGACCTGCGCATCTTGACATCGCCTTCGACGAACGGGGTGAATATGTAGAGACCGCTATCGGCAGCGAGAACAATGATCCTTATGTCCAGCCATGACAGTCAGCATCCTCTTCTGATCGCGCTCTACAGTATCGTCACCCGCGACGATGGCTTGCCGGCCATGCTGTCACTGCTCGGACAGCGCTTCGGCTGCCGATCCGCGGCATTCATCTACGTCGATCGCGTGCATCCAGCCGCGGATGTCGTGCAGGGACATGGCGCCTTCGATCGGGAGGCGCAGGAACGCTACAGGACGCGCTTTGCCCACATCGATCCACTGCCCGCGATCATGGCACGGTTGCCGGTCGGGGAGGCGGCGGCAAGCGACCGTCTGTTCGCCCCCGAGGAGATCGACGCGCTCCCCTTCATCCGCGAGTACTACCATCCCCTTGGCCTGCGGGAGGCGCTCGGCGGGCCCATCGTCAACGAGAGCGGGCGCTTCGGCATCGTCGCCGTCCACCGCGGCCCGGAGCGCGACCCCTTCACGGACGCGGAGATCCGCGACTTCGAGCGGCTCATCCCCCATCTCGCGCAGGTCGTGGCGCTGCGCAGGACCTTCTTCGAGATCGCCGCCGACGCCGCCAACACCGACGCCGCCCTCGACGCGACGGCGACCGCCGTGCTCGTCCTCGACGCCGACGGCGTCCTGCGGCGGGCGAACGCGGCGGCCCGCGCCCTCCTGGCCCGCGGCGACGCGCTGACCCTGACGCCCGCCGGGCGCCTCAGGGCCGTCGAGCCGGAGGCGAACCGGCATCTCGCGGCGATCCTGCGCGATCCCACCTCTCACGAGGACACGCATCTCCTCTCGTTGCCGCGGGCGGGCGAGATGCTGCCCTGCGCCCTGCGCGTCCTGCGGCGGGCGTCGCATTCCGGGCGCTTCATCGTCCACGTCTCCGACCCCGACCGCGCGACGGCCGACCCGGCCGCCATCCTGATCGCGGCCCTCGACCTGCCGCTCGCCGGCGCCCGGCTCGTCGCCGCCCTCGTCTCGGGCGAGGACCTGGCGGGCTACGCCGGACGGACGGGGCTCTCCGTCAACACGGTGAAGTTCCACCTCAAGGCGGCCTTCGCGGCCACGGGCACCCGCCGGCAGGCCGACCTCGTGCGCATCGCCACCGGCATCCTGCGCGACCTCGGCGGCTGACGGATCAGCCGCTGGCGGGCTTCGGGCTGCGCAGCCGGCGCTTGCTGCGGTGGAAGGGCGAGGCGCCGGCCGCATCGGACGCCCCGCGGACGTAGCGCTTCTCCCAGCCCTGCTCGACGGCGCCGGCCTCGCGCTGCCAGAGGCGCTCGTTGAAGGAGGCCCGCTCCCGTGCCCAGGCGTCGTGCGCGGCCTTGAGCTCGGGCGCCTCGGCGATGTCGGCCAGCACCGGCGCGACGGCGTCGACGGCCCCGTGCGGGAACAGGCTGACGAAGCAGAACGGCTCGCCGCGGGCGAAGCGGACCGTCCGGCGGCGGGTGAAGCGCCAGTTCATGGTGAAGGTGAAGGGCAGCCAATCGGTCTCGACGAGCCCGTCGAGGGGCACGATCGCGTCCTTCACCGTGTTCGGCGACCCGCGGCACCAGAGCGCCCAGCCCGGCGGCGTGCGGAACAGGTGCCCGGTATGGAAGGTCAGCACCCCGGCCCCGAAATGCGAGACCACGAAGCGGGCGACCCGAGCCGGGTCCTCGTCGGAGGCGATGGTGATGGCCTCGAGCCCCGGGCCGCCGTCCCAGAACGCCTGGAACGAGACCGGCGAGAGCAGCTCCCAGCCGCTGGCGTTGGCGATGGTGAGCGGCGTGCAGCGGAACGCGAACCGGTCCTGCGTCGCCTCCATCCAGGCGCGGCCGGGCACGCCCGGCACGATCCGGGGCGCGTCGGGCTCCAGCCGATAGCAGGTCAGATCGGGCGGCGGCAGCCCGGCTACCGGGAGCGCGTCGCCGCCGTCGTCGGGGGTCGGCTCCGAGGCATCCGATGTCGGGAAGGGCGGCGAAGCGGGCGGCAAGGCGGGAGACCCCGGCGTGACGTGGATCGGGCCGGCACGCGAGCGCGCAGGAAGCGCGAGCTTAAGGGCTCGGGGGACCATCTTCCCTACCCGTTCGGGTAGGTGCGCGAAGGCGCGGCGCCGGCGAGCCCGATCCAGCGGCCGCGGAAGATTACCGAGCGCTTAAATTTTGCCGCCGGCCCTACCCGAACGGGTGGCCCGAACCGATCCCGCCTCCCTCTAGCTTGCCCGCGGACCGGACCCGGACTGCGGGTGAAGAGGGGCTCAAGCGCGATGACCACCCTGACGATCGAGCGCTACAACGAGCCCGAGCTCGTCGGCGCGGGCCTGCACGACTACATCGTGACCTTCAGCGCGCCGGTGACGGGCGTGGACCGGGCGGACTTCGCGCTGACCGCCTCGAACCTCGTCAACCCCTCGATCCTGAGCGTCGCGCCGCTCGCGGGCTCCAACGGGTCGCAGTACATCGTCCGGATCAGCACCGGCTCGCCCTACAATCCGCAGCTGCCGGCGACGCTCCATCTCGACTACGCCTCCAACGCGACGGTGACCGACAACAACGGGCAGGCGGTCGCGGGCCTTCTCGCCACGGGCGTCCCCGACAGCACCGTTAGCTACGCCTTCGCCCTCGGCGACTTCTCGCGGCCCCGCGCCGACGGCAGCTTCGGCCCGGACGGCAAGCTCGACATCGCGGGGGTGGAGGGCGGCGGCGGCGTCTTCATCGCCGACGGCGACGGCCGCGGGAACTTCCCCACGGGGATCAGCTACCGCGCGAACTACGGCGCGACCATCGCCGCCGGCGACTTCAACCGGGACGGCAACCTCGACGTCGCCATCGGCGGCGACCGCAGCGGGATCGAGATCCGGCTCGGCGATCCCGCCGGCGACTCCGGTGTCTTCGTCGGCCCCAACTATCTCAAGCAGGCCCCCACCCTTGGCGCCCAGGCCTATGGCGGCCTCGTCGCCCGGGACGTCAACGGGGACGGCAAGCTCGACCTTGTTGCGCTCGGCGACAGCGGGATCACCACCTATCTCGGCAACGGCGATGGCACCTTCGGCGCGGCCATCGGCACCGCGGCGGCGAGGGGCCGGCTGCTCCAGCTCGCCGACATCAACGGCGACGGGCGCCTCGACGCGATCTTCCGCGATCCCTTCACCGACGCCACCTCGATCTCGGTCGCCCTCGGCCGAGGCGACGGCAGCTTCACCGCGCCGACCACCGTCGCGGCGGCGGTCTCGGACCCGCGGCTTGAGAGCGTCACCGCCTTCGCGGTCGGCGACGTCACCGGCGACGGCATCGCCGACCTCGTCTACCTGACGAACCGTCAGGAGAACATCGGACAGAACCAGTATCAGCAGGCGGGCGGCTCGATCGGCTACCTGCCCGGCAACGGTGACGGCACCTTCGGCGCCGCGCGGTCGGTCGCCGCCATCAGCACCTCCTCCTACCTCTCCGACATCGCGCTCGTCGACATCGACCGGAACGGCACCCTGGACGTCCTGCAGCTCGACGGCGAACTCCGGGTCGTGCGCAACCTCGGCGGCGGGACCTTCGAGAGCCCGATCCTGATCGCGCAGACGACGGCGACCGGCAGCAGCAGCAACAAGCTCGCCATCGGCGACGTCAACGGCGACGGGCGCCTCGACGTGCTGACCTCCTACGGGATCTACTACGAGGCCGGCGGCGCCGTCGGGCAGTCCTACACGATCGCGGCCTCGCCGCCCCCGCCACCCCCTCCGCCTCCGCCGCCGCCGCCGCCTCCCCCGCCGCCGCCTCCTCCTCCGCCCCCCGGCGGCGGCGGTGACGGCCCGCCGCCTCCCCCGCCGCCTCCGCCCGGTCGCCCGACCGGCGGCGGATGGGGCGACGTGCACTACAAGACGTTCGACGGGCTGAACTACGACCTCCAGGCGGTCGGCGAGTTCGTCATCGCCACGGCCACGTCAGGCCCGGCCTTCACGCTGCAGGGGCGTGCGGTCGCCGTCTCCGAATACGCCAGCGCCCTCAACGAGATCGGGCTGCGTCTCGGCAGCCACCGCGTGACCTTCGACGCGACCCGCGACCCGCACTACGACATCCCGGCCGAGGGCCGGGCCATCAGCATCGACGGCGTCGTGACGCCGATGCGCGTCGGCGACGTCATCAGCCTCGACGGCGGCACCATCCGCCGGATCGACCTCTACACGAACGAGATCACCACGCGCGACGGCGACGTCGTCACGGCGCATCTGGCCGCCTACAACACCATGAGCGTCTCGTTTGCCCCGGCGGAAACTCGCGCCGCCGGAACGATCGCGGGGCTGCTCGGCAACCTCGACGGATCGCGCGACAACGAGTTCTCGCTGCGCGACGGGACCAGCCTCGGCCGGGCGCCGACCCCGGAGGTCCTGCTCACGACCTACGCCGATAGCTGGCGCATCGCGCAGTCCGAGTCGCTCCTCGACTACAAGCCCGGCGAGACCACCGACACCTTCACGGTGCGGCCCTTCCCCGCTGCCCCGGTGTCCATCAACAGCTTCCCGACGGACGTGGTCGAGAGCGCCCGCGCGCTCGCGACGGCCGCCGGCATCACCGATCCGACCCTGCGCGACAACGCGGCCCTGGACTATCTCCTCACCGGCGACCGCAGCTTCATCGAGGGCGCCAAGCGCGGGCTCGACGCCGGCGTCGTGACCGTCCCGGTGGAGAAGGCGCCGGATGCGCCGGCCGCTACCGCCAACCTCATCGGCATCGCGCCGGTCGCGGCGAGCCTCGTCGAGAGCAACGGCGCGACGACGCCGGTCCAATTCCGCATCTTCCGCACGGGCGACGCCTCGAGCGCGGTCACGGTCACCTATGCCCTGGCGCCGGACCCGAACGGACGCACCTACACCGGCGCCGACTTCGGCGGCAGCGCGCCGACCGGCACCGTGACGCTCGCCGCGGGCGAGACCAGCACCACGGTGACGATCGCCGCGCCCGACATCGTCGGCGTGACCGACAAGTCGCTCGGCCTCTCGATCACGGCGCCGAGCGGGTACGGGCTCGCGGCGGGAACCGCCCGCTCCATCGTGGCGAACGCCGACCCCATCGCCGGCACCCCGGCGGGCGCCGGCCTGCTGAAGGTCTCGGGCGCGGGCACCTTCGGCGCCACGGGCGCGACGAGCTACAGCCTCGATCTCGGCACGCTCGCGGTCGGCGCCGCCTTCGGGCCGGTCACGATCGGCGTCGTCAACACCGGCGGCACCGGCGCGAACACCCTGTCGGGCGCCTTCGACTCCTTCGGCACGGGCGTCGACTTCACCAGCACGGCGCTCTACCGCCTCGGCGGCGGCAGCCTCGCGGAGACGCTCACCCTCAGCGCCGACACCTCGGCGGCCGGCAGCTTCTCCGAGACGATCGTCCTGCATCCCACCCAGTCGAACGCGAGCGGCTACTCGGGCGCGCTCGCCGACGTGACCCTGACCGTCACCTTCACGGTGTCGGCCGTCCCGACCAGCGAGGCCAACAAGCCCGTGTTCGGCACGACGGTGACCGACGCCTCGGGGCCGGCAGGTCAGGTCTACGAGCTCTACGAGGGGCTCCTCGGGCGGGCGCCGGACCCGCTCGGCTACGCTCACTGGCTCGATGCGCTGGCCCACGGCCAGAGCCTCGTCGCGGTTGCCCGCGACATCCTCGGCTCGGGCGAGTACATCGCCGCGCATGGCCGCCCCGCCGCGCCCACCGACGCCGACTTCGTGAACGAGCTCTACGGCACCGTCCTCGGCCGTACCGCGGACGAGGACGGCCGCGCCCACTGGCTCGACGCGCTCTCCCACGGTCTATCTCGCCCGGAGGCCGCCTTCGCCTTCGCACTTTCGGCGGAGAACATCGCCCAGGACGCGCCGGCCCTGGCGAAAGGCGTGTTCGCGCCCGATCCCGTCGTCTCCGAGGTGGCGCGGCTCTACTACGGGCTGCTCGACCGGGCCCCCGACAGGGACGGGCTCCTGCTCTGGTCGCAGGAGATCAAGGATGGCCACCTGAGCGAAGCCGGCGTCGCACGGGCGATCCTCGCCGCGCCGGAATACGCCGCCCATTTCGGGGCCCCGACCGACAACGCCTTCCTCACGAGCCTCTACGACGGAGCGCTTGGGCGGACGCCTGATGCCGATGGGCTCCGGCATTGGCAGGATGCGCTCGGTCACGGTGCGAGCCGCGCCGAGATCGCGCTCTCCATCGCAAACAGCTTGGAAGCCCAGCTTCACCATGTCTCGAATATCGAGCAGGGCTGGCACCTCGTGGCGTGACGGGCGACCGCTTGGCTTACGACGGCGGACACAGAACCGTGAAGCTCGTCACGGCGTCCGACCGACGCTGGCGCCAGAACAACCGCCGGAACCAGTTGCAGGCCGCGGTCGGCGAGTCGATGATGCGCGCCGGCCCGCATGGGAAGTCGTCGGGGATCGGCACGCTGACCTCCCAGAGCTTGCCGTCGAGATCCATCGGCGGGTTCTGGAAGTTGATCTCGGGCAGCACCTCCCGGCGGATGTCGCCCTTCGCGTCCGGCGTGTCGCTCTGGAGCCGCCGGTCGTAGTTCAGTTCGCAGTCGTCCTGATAGTCGATGACACGCCCCATCCTGAAAGCGGCGCCGGCCGGGACGACCGGCGTGAACACGAGCGTCTCCTTCACCTCGTAGGGCCATCGTTGCACGCCTACCACCGCGCCGAGGTAGAAAGCGAAGACGATGACGGCTGCCCCAGCCAGCGTCAGCCATATCCGAATATCGCCAACAGGCAGTTGGGCCCGCTCCAGATCGCTCTAGGCATCGTCGCCGAGGACGGCACGCCGAGATGGACGGCCCACAGATTCCGGCACTTCGCCGTCAGCCTATGGATCGACGAGGGCGCAGCCCTGAAGCAGGTTTCCGAGTGGGCCGGGCACGAGTCGCCGGAATTCACCCAGCGAGTCTACGGGCATCTTTTCGATGCCGGCCGAACGGATCGTCGGGCAATCACGGCAGGCGAAGTTTCGGTGCTCGGCGTCGCGAAGCCCGCAACAGCAACGCAACACGGGAACGACAACGTTTCTGATATCTCAACGACAGCAATAGCTTAGAAATTTCCCTGGGCCGCCTTCTAAGCGGCAGGTCATAGGTTCGAGCCCTACCGGGGTCGCCAGCCTCTCGGGTCGCGGCGGTGCATCTTGATGCCGAGACGCCTCCAACCGACGACGATGCCCGACACCGAGACGATCAGCCCCCCGAGGGAGAGGGCGATCACGAGCAGGTCCCACGCGGGGCGGTTGCGGATCAGCGGACCGAAATCGAAGCTGTGCAGGCCGGTGAACAGCCAGCGGTAGATCCGGTTCGAGCGATCGGTGCGGTTCATGATCTCGCCGGTGTCGGGATCGATGTGGAACCAGGTCTCCGCCGGATCGGAGAACACGGCCCGCAGCACCGGAAGCTGGCGCTCCTGATGGTGCCCGTACCAGTAGAGGTCCTCGGTCTCGAGACGCGCGATCCGGGGCGGCGGCGCATCCGGAATCAGCCGCGCGGCGGCTGCGGCGATCCGCTCCTCCATCCGGCCGATCCGGGGCCCGCAGCACGGGAGCGTGCGCCCATCGGGGCAGGCGAGCAGGACGTCAGGCTGCCCGTCGAGGCGCGAGAACCGGGCCTGCACGGCACCGGGGCAGGCGGCGGCGAGCGCCGCGCGGTCGAGCGGCGGCGGGGCGCCCGGCGGTCCCTGATATCGGTCGAGGGCGGCGCGGTCGGGCTCGCGGGGCGAGAACCAACGGTTGGGGTTCATCGAGAGCCAGCCGCTGGCGATGAAGGTGAGGAGCGTCGCGCCCGCGACGAGGCCGCCGAGATGGTGCCAGGCCATCCAGCCCCGGTAGGGCGTGACCTTGCCGCCGCCATAACGGCGCCGCAGGCGCACCCGCAGCACGCCGACCACGGCGCCGGTGAGGGCGCCGACGACGGCGACGCCGGAGAGCCACAGCACCACCTCGCGCCAGAGATCCACCTGCGCCCGCAGCGGCGTGAAGTAGATCCAGTGCGGCACCGCGCCGAGCCAGTTCCAGAACCGCTCCCGCGAGGTGGTGTCGAGGGCGATCTCGCCGGTGACGGCCGAGACGTAGAGACGCGTGTCCGCCGGGTCGCCCAGCGCGACGAGATGGAACGGTCGCAGCGGATCGAAGCGCTGCGGCACGCTCCACTGGTCGCGCTCGATCAGTCCCAGCACGTCCGGCTCCCGAGTTGCCGGGTGATGGCGCGCCACCGCGAGCGCCCGCTCGGCGGAGACCGGGCCGACGAGGCTGCCGTCGACGGCCGAGAGCGTCGTGAGGCGGCCCTCGCGGGAGACGATCCGGTACACGGGCTCGTCATCGAGCATCGACAGGTCGAGCCGCCGCAGCACTCCGGGCTCGGTGCCGACCCGCGCGAGGGCGGCCTCCGGCTCCAAGGCCACCCGGTCCCAGGCGACCGGCGGCAGCGCCGCGCGGCGCTCCGTCTCGGTGAGCCGCGGGAAGCCCACGTACATCATCACCACGCCGGAGACGAACCACACCGCGAAGAACAGGCAGGTGACGATCCCGAGCCAGCGATGGCCGAGATAGAGCCAGCGCCGCAGCCGCTTTCCGAACGACGTCACGATCGGCGGACCGTCTCGGTCGGGGGCGCCGCCTCGGGCATCCTGCGTCGTGCGATCATCGAGGCGCCATCCCAAGGTAAGATTCTTCCGCCGGAACCGGGGCTCGGGCGGCACGGCGGAGCGGTGGAGTAGCACCGCCCGGCGCCATGCCTATAATGCGGCCACCGGACCGGCCAACGAGTCCGGACAAGCGCCCCTAGAGAGGCCGCCACCATGTCTCGGATTCCGGATTTCACGACTCTCGCCTGGGCGCCTCCGCCCGTCGCCGCCGCGCCGCCCGCCTCGGAGCCCTGGATGACCCCCGAGGGCATCCCGGTGAAGGCCCGCTACGACGCCCGCGACCGCGAGGGCCTCGAGTTCCTCGACACCTATCCCGGCTTGGCGCCCTACCTGCGCGGACCCTACCCGACGATGTACGTCACGCAGCCCTGGACGATCCGGCAGTATGCCGGCTTCTCCACGGCGGAGGATTCGAACGCCTTCTACCGGCGCAACCTCGCCGCCGGGCAGAAGGGGCTCTCGGTCGCCTTCGATCTCGCCACCCACCGGGGCTACGACTCCGACCACCCGCGCGTCTCGGGCGATGTCGGCATGGCGGGTGTGGCGATCGACTCGATCTACGACATGCGCACGCTCTTCGCCGGCATTCCGCTGGACGAGATGACCGTGTCGATGACGATGAACGGCGCGGTGCTGCCGATCCTCGCCCTCTACATCGTCGCGGCCGAGGAGCAGGGGGTGCCGCCGCAGAAGCTCGCCGGCACCATCCAGAACGACATCCTCAAGGAGTTCATGGTCCGCAACACCTACATCTACCCGCCCAAGGGGTCGATGCGGATCATCTCGGACATCTTCGCCTACACCTCGGCGAACATGCCGAAGTTCAACTCCATCTCGATCTCCGGCTACCATATGCAGGAGGCCGGTGCGACGAACGACCTCGAGCTCGCCTACACGCTCGCCGACGGCGTCGAGTACATCAAGGCGGGGCTCGCCGCCGGGCTCACCATCGATCAGTTCGCGCCGCGCCTGTCCTTCTTCTGGGCGATCTCGACGAACTTCTTCATGGAAGTCGCCAAGATGCGCGCCGCGCGCCTCATCTGGGCGAAGCTCGTGAAGGGCTTCGATCCGAAGTCCGACAAGTCGCTGCCGCTGCGCACCCATTCGCAGACGAGCGGCTGGTCGCTCACCGCGCAGGACGTGTTCAACAACGTCACCCGCACCTGCATCGAGGCGATGGCGGCGACGCAGGGCGGCACCCAGTCGCTGCACACCAACGCGCTCGACGAGGCGCTGGCCCTGCCGACGGACTTCTCGGCGCGCATCGCCCGCAACACGCAGCTCTTCCTCCAGCAGGAGAGCGGTACCACCCGCATCGCCGATCCCTGGGGCGGCTCCTACTACGTCGAGCGGCTGACCGCCGACATCGTCGCCCGCGCCTGGGAGCACATCCGCGAGGTCGACAGCCTCGGCGGCATGGCCAAGGCGATCGAGGCGGGCATCCCGAAGCTCCGGATCGAGGAGGCGGCCGCCCGCGCCCAGGCCCGCATCGATTCCGGCCGCCAGACCATCGTCGGCGTCAACAAGTACCGCCCGGAGGACGACCGCACCGTCGAGCTGCTTCGCGTCGACAACGGCAACGTGCGCTCGCTCCAGATCGACAAGCTGAAACGCTTGCGCGCCGAGCGCGACGAGGCCGAGGTCCGCAGCCGTCTCGACGCGCTGACCGCTGCCGCCGACACCAAGGAGAACCTGCTCGCGCTCGCCGTGAACGCGGCGCGGGCCAAGGCCACGGTCGGCGAGATATCCGAAGCGATGGAGCGGGCCTGGGGCCGGCACCGGGCGGAGATCCGCTCGATCTCGGGGGTCTACAAGCGGGAGGTCGGAGGCATGTCGCCGGTGGTCGAGGAGGTGCGCAGGCTTGTCGAAGCCTTCGAGGAGAACGACGGGCGCCGCCCGCGCATCCTGGTCGCCAAGATGGGCCAGGACGGGCACGACCGCGGCCAGAAGGTCATCGCCTCGGCCTTCGCCGATCTCGGCTTCGACGTGGATATCGGGCCGCTCTTCGCCACGCCGGCCGAGGCGGCGCGGCAGGCGGTGGAGAACGACGCCCACATCGTCGGCGTCTCCTCGCTCGCCGCCGGCCACCTGACGCTTGTGCCCGAGCTGAAGGCGGCGCTGCGCGAGGCCGGCCGCGACGACGTGATGATCGCGGTCGGCGGCGTCATCCCGCCGGGTGACCACGAGGCGCTCTACGCCGCCGGCGCCTCGGCGATCTTCCCCCCCGGAACCGTCATCGCGGACGCCGCCATCCGGCTGATCGGCGAGCTGAACCAGCGCCTCGGCTACGAGGAGCGGCAGGCGGCCGAGTAGCGCTTCGGCGGGCGGCGTTCACCGTTCCCGTCGCTTACCCCTTGCCTCCGGCGCAGGGAGGCCGGAAGGAAGGGCCGGGCCCGCCGCATGGCAGGGCGCTGCGAGAGGTGCGAGCCGGCATGGCCGATGCGAAGCTGACCGGCGCTGCCGCCCGCATCCTTGTCACGGGTGCGGCCGGGTTCGTCGGCCGCCATCTCGTCCGATCCCTGAAATCGGCGCTACCGGCGGCCGGCCTGTTCGCGGGCCTGCGCGGCGCGGAGCAGGCGCCGGACGGCACGACGGGCCTGCGCTTCGACATCGCCGATGCCGGGGGGGCCGACGCCGCGATCCGCGAGGTGCGCCCGACCTGCGTCGTGCATCTTGCCGCCATCGCAGCGCTCCAGGAGGCCCGCGCCGATCCGAGCCGCACCTGGCGGGTCAACCTCGACGGCACCCGGCATCTCGCCGAGGCGGTGATGCGCCACGCGCCGGGGGCGCGCTTCGTCTTCGTCGGCACCTCGGAGGTCTATGGCGGCACCTTCCGGCGCGGCGCCGAGCCCCTCGACGAGGACGCGCTCCTCGATCCGACGAACCCCTACGCCGCCTCGAAGGCCGCCGCCGACCTTCTCGTCGGGCAGATGGCCCGCGACGGGCTTGGGGCGGTGCGGATGCGCCCGTTCAACCATACCGGCCCCGGACAGACCGAGGCCTTCGTGGTGCCGGCCTTCGCCGCGCAGATCGCTCGGATCGAGGCGGGCCTTCAGGAACCGACCTTGCGGGTGGGCAATCTCGAGGCGCTGCGCGACTTCCTCGACGTGCGCGACGTCGTCGCGGCCTACACGGCGGCGGCCGCGGCGCCCGAGCTGCCGCCCGGCCTGATCCTCAACGTCGCTTCCGGCCATCCCCGGCCCATCCGCGACGCCCTCGACACGCTCGTCGCCCAGGCCCGCGTGCCGATCGCCGTCGAGCCGGACCCGACCCGCCTGCGCCCCAACGACACGCCCTTCGCCGTCGGCGACGCGGCGCGGCTGCGCGAACGGCTGGGCTGGAGGCCACGATTCACCTGGGAGCAGACCATCGCCGACACGCTGGATTCTTGGCGCGAGCGGATTCGCAACAGCGATTGAGGCGGCGTCACCAGGCGCACGTACTCGCAACCGGTGAAGTCCGACAGGTTCGCTCCACAGGCCGAGAGAGAGCTTGCGGCGACGAAAACGCCGATGAACTCAGACTGTTGAACTGGCGGAGACGGAGGGATTCGAACCCTCGATACCCTTTTTAGGGGTATGCTCATTTAGCAAACGAGTGCCTTCAGCCTCTCGGCCACGTCTCCCCAGGCCCCGGCTCTAGAAGGTCGGTGCGGGCGGGTCAAGGCGCTCGGGCTTTGCCGGGTCGCGCTGTGGCGCGGGCGCCCTGGTGTGGCGGCGCTCGTAGTGCTTGGCGACACGCAGATGGCGGGAGATGGCGTAGTTCATCGCCGTCAGGAAACCGTAGACGCCGCGCACGAAGTGCCGCCGGCCGAAATACGCCTTCAGGAAGTTGCCGGGCAGCTCCACGAAGACCCGCCAGCTCGGGATGGCGACGCCGCGGGCGGCGAGGTCGTCCGCCTGCTGGTCGGAGTAGCGGTTGAGCTTGTCGAGCTGGTCGCCGAGCGAGCGCACCGAGAAATGGTGGATCACGCCCCGCAGCCGGCCCGTCGGCGTGCCCTCGGGCAGCGCCACCCGGTCGTGCACCGGGGAAGGGGAGTAGCGCCCGACGTCGCGGCGGTAGAGGCGCACCGGCGTCAGCGTGTAGGCCCAGGGATGCGGCCGCCTCTCCGTCGGGAAGACCTCGGCGATGCCGACGGACCAGGCCGGCTTGTCCGGCTCGCCACGGGCGAAGAGGGCGCGGATCTCGGCGACGAGATCAGGCGGCATCACCTCGTCGGCGTCGAGGTTGAGCAGCCAATCGTGCCGGCACTGCTCCTCGCCGAAGCGCTTCTGCGGGCCGTAGCCCGGCCAGTCGTTGTGAATTACCCGCGCGCCGAGACTTCGCGCCAGCTCCTGGGTGCCGTCGCTCGAGCCGGAATCGATCACGACGATGTCGTCGGAGAGGCCCTGCACGGCCCGCAGCGTCGCGCCGAGGCGGTCGGCCTCGTTGCGCGCGATGACGAAGACCGAGAGCGGCAGGGGAGGCGCCGCGCTCATCGGGCGGACGCTGCCGCGAGGCGCTTGCGCTGGACCTTGCCGTTGGCGGTGCGCGGCAACGCGCCGAGGAAGCGGATGGCGCGGGGGCACTTGTAGGCGGCGAGCCGATCCCGGCACCAGGCGATCAGCGCCGCCTCGTCGGCGACGGCACCGGGCTTCAGCACCACGAAGCCGCCGATCACGCTGACATCGGCGCGCACGGCGAGCTCCGCCACGCCGACCTCGGCGACATCGGGATGGGCGGCAAGCGCCGCCTCGACCTCCACAGGCGAGACCCGGTAGCCCATGGCGTTCATAAGGTCGTCGTTGCGGCCCTCGAACCAGAGGTAGCCCTCCGCGTCGAGGCGGGCGAGGTCGCCGCCGGCGAACCAGTCGCCGCGCATCACCGCGGCCTCCTCGTCGGGACGGTTCCAGTAGCCGAGCATCAGGCCGGGCTCGGAGCGGTGCACGGCGAGCAGACCGACCTCGTCGGGGGGCAGGGGCTCCGGCGGCCCGTCGACGGGCAGGATCGCCACGCGCCGGCCCGGCTGCGGGCGGCCGGGCGAACCGGGACGCACGGGGATGGTCGGGCCGCTCGACACGTAGGTGGAGACCTCGCTCATGCCGAGGGCCTCGTAGAGCGGCTTGCCCGTCGCCCGCGTCCAGGCTTCCAGAAGCTCCGCGCTCAGGGCCTCGCCGGCCGTCACGCCGTGGCGCAGGCTCGAGAGATCGGAGGCGTCGGCGCCGGCATATTTCAGGAGCTGCCGGAACACGCTCGGCACGGCCGCGAACAGGGTCGCGCGGTGGCGGGCGATCAGGGCCGGCCAGATGCCGGGGTCGCGCGGCCCCTCGTAGACCACGCTCGTCGCCCCCACCGCCCAGGGGTCGGCGATGCCGACGCCCAGCGTGTAGGTCCAGTTCATGGTGCCGGCATGCAGCATCACGTCGGCCTCGGTGAGGCCGAGCCAGTGGGCGTGCATGGGACGCCGGGCATGGACTGCGCGATGGGCATGCAGCACGCCCTTCGGGTGGCTGGTGGTGCCGGAGGTGTAGACGAGGGTCGCCGGGTCCTCCGCGGCGGTGTCGGCGTAGTCTTCCCGCGCCGGGCCGGTCTTCATCGCCGCGATCGCCTCGGGACCGAGCAGGATGCGCCCTTGCGCATCCGCGCCTTCGATCGCGATGCCGTTTCCATGGACGACGACGCTCGCGTCGGCATCCCGCAGCAGGAAGCCGGCTTCCTCGGCGGTGAGCTGCGGCGAGGAGGGCAGGGCGACGAGGCCGGCGGCGAGCGCGCCGAAATAGGCGAGGACGTAGTCCGCCTCGTTGCCCATGCGGATCATCACCCGCGCGCCCGGCGGCAGCCCGAGCGCCTCCAGGCCGGCGGCGATGCCACGCACGGCGCGATCCGCCTCGGCGAAGGTGAGGACGGAAGCCGTCTCGGGACCGGCGAGCACCAGGGCCGGCTTGTCCGGGCGCAGACGGGCGTTCTCCGCCAGACAGTAACGGGCCGCGTTGAAACGCTGCGGCGCGCGGCTCTCATCCGGCAAAGTCGACGTCTCGCCCCTCTCGATCCTCCCGACCGGTTTCGGCCGCCGGACCGCTCAGGTCAACCGAGGGCGCGTCAGGCTTCCGAGAGGGTTCCGCCGGCGAGGACGGAGAGAGTGGTATGGTCGGCGCCGACCTCGTCGGCGGAGTAGCCGAGCATGGCGGCGAGCTGGTCCCGGGCGCGCCAGACGCGGCTCTTCACGGTGCCGATGCGGCAGTTGAGCACCTCCGCCGCCTGCTCGTAGCTGAGGTTCTCGATGGCGACGAGAACCAGCGCCTCCCGCATCGGCGCGGAAAGCCGGCCGAGCGCCGCCTGGGCGTCCTGGAGATCGAGATGTCCGCCCTGCTCGGGCACCGTACCGACGCGGCCGGCATAGCCGCCGTCGGTGTCCTGCACCTCGCGGCCCCGGCGGCGATGGGCGCTGTAGAAGGCGTTGCGCATGATCGTGAACAGCCAGGCGCCGATGTTGGTGCCCGGCGCGAAGCCCGCCCGGCTGCGCCAGGCCCGCAGGAGCGTGTCCTGAACGAGGTCGTCCGCCTGCGACGGGTTGCGCGTGAGCGACATCGCGAAGTTCTGGAGGCTCGGCACCGCCTGAAGAAAGCCCTCACGGAAATCGATCTCATCCTGCTCCCTGCCTCCCGCGACGGCGCCGTCGAGCCGGGCGATGAGCTCCGCGAAGCGCGAGGGAGGCTCGGAAGGGCGCTCGCCTGCGTAGAGGTCCCGCAGGATCTGGCCGAGATGCTGTCGAACCTTGGCCGACAGGCCCGGCGGGATGTCCGCGGCGGCGATCCCGTCGTCGCCGGTCGTATCATCGGTCATCAAGATCCCGATCGCTGAGGCCCCGGAGCGCTTGGCGTCTCCTTGAGAAGGCTTGTCGGCGATGGGCGCGGGCGCCGCTTCAACATAGATCAACCCGGACGGATCTGCCGCGCCCTCAGACGGCTTTCGTCCCGAGCGCGCGTCCCGCACAACCGACCCATGCAGCCCCTGCGGGGACCGCGGTGCCCGAGGCATCGAGGCGACGCGATCCGGCGGATTCTTTGTGCAGATGCACAATCGGCGCGAGCCGAAGAGGCCCAGGCGCCGGTCTCACGGCGACGGCGAAGCCTTATCGGCCGCCGACGACACGCTCTGCCCAGCGCAGGCAAGACGCCGACGCCTTGGGAAGCCGGGTCTGTACCGCCCGGAGAGCCGTCCGCGACGCTGTGCGGCGCGATAACGGATGGCGCAGTCTCCCGCAGTGCGGGAGATATGCTCAGAACTAGCATATCTGGACTCGGGTGCCGGTCGTCCCTAAGTTAGGCGTCGAAATGCTCAAACTGAGCATAAAGGAGGACGCCATGGCGGCCACCACTGCTCCGCTCTCCCGCACGACGCCGTCGCCGGTTCCCGGCGGGCTGCCGCTGCCGGATCTCTACGCCAAGGTCAGCCGGCACATCCCGGCGATCGAGTGGCCGGCGCTGGCGCCGGACATCGAGGCGATCCTGCGCCTGAAGCGCGAGCGCAACGCGGTGATCCTCGCCCACAACTACCAGGCGCCGGAGATCTTCCACACGGTGGCGGACATCGTCGGCGACAGCCTGGCGCTCGCCCGCGAGGCGGTGAACGTCGACGCCGACGTGATCGTGCTCGCCGGCGTCCACTTCATGGCGGAGACGGCCAAGCTCCTGAACCCCGGCAAGACGGTTCTGATCCCCGACAGCCGGGCCGGCTGCTCCCTCGCCGACTCGATCACCGCCGCCGACGTGCGGGCGCTCCGCGAGCGCTACCCCGGCGTGCCGGTGGTGACCTACGTCAACACCTCGGCCGCGGTGAAGGCCGAGAGCGACCTCTGCTGCACCTCGGGCAACGCCGTGGACGTGGTGCGCTCGCTGGGCGTGCCGCGGGTGCTGATGATCCCCGACGAGTTCCTGGCCCAGAACGTCCAGGCGGAGTGCCCCGAGATCGAGATCCTGACCTGGGCCGGCCATTGCGAGGTCCACGAGCGATTCACCCCTGCCGATATCCGCGAGGTGCGGGAGAGCTATCCCGGCGTCACCGTGATCGCGCATCCCGAGTGCCCGCCGGAGGTGGTGGCGGAGTCCGACTTCTCGGGCTCGACCGCGATGATGCTCAACTACGTCGTCGAGAAGCGCCCGCCCCAGGTCGTGCTCGTCACCGAGTGCTCGATGGCCGACAACATCGCCGCGCAGAACCTGGACATCGAGTTCATCAAGCCCTGCAACATGTGCCCGCACATGAAGCGGATGAGCCTGCGCAACATCCGGCACGCGCTGGAGACCCTGACGCAGGAGGTCACCGTCGACCCCTCCGTCGCCGAGGGCGCCCGGCGCGCCGTCGAGCGCATGCTCGCCGTGAGGCCGCGATGAACGCGCTGTCGCGCAATCCCGCCGACCGGGTCGTCGTTGTCGGGGCCGGCGTCGCCGGCCTCGCGACTGCGCTCCGCCTCGCGCCCCGTCCGGTGACGGTGCTGGCCAGCGCTCCCATCGGCACCGGCACCGCCACGGGCTGGGCGCAGGGCGGCATCGCCGCGGCGATCGGCGCCGACGACGACCCGAGCCTGCATGCGGCCGATACCGAGGCGGCGGGAGCCGGGCTCACCGAGCCGGAGGTCGCCCGCCGCGTCGCGGCGGCCGGCCCCGGCCTGATCGACTGGCTCGTCTCCCTCGGCCTGCCCTTCGACCGTACGCCGGAGGGCGCCCTGGCGCTCGGGCTCGAGGCGGCCCACGGCCGGCGGCGCATCGTGCGCTCCGGCGGCGACGCCACCGGCCGCGCCGTCCTCGACACGCTGGTGCGGGCGGCGCTCTGCGCCCCTTCGATCGAGATCGTCGTCGCTTCGGCGGTCGACCTGATGCGGGACGCGCACGGCGCCGTCTGCGGCGTCGTGGCCGAGCGCGACGGCGCCCGCTTCCGCATCCCCGGCCGGGCCGTGGTCCTCGCGACCGGCGGGGCAGGGGGCCTCTACGCCTCCACCACCAACCCGCGCGGCGCCCTCGCGAGCGGGCTCGCGCTCGCCGCCCGCGCCGGGGCGGTGCTGCGCGACCTCGAGTTCGTGCAGTTCCACCCCACCGCCATCGCCACCGGTGCCGATCCGATGCCGCTCGCCACCGAGGCCCTGCGGGGCGAGGGCGCCGTGCTCGTCGACGAGACCGGAGCGCGGGTGATGGCCGGCATCGAGGGCGGCGACCTCGCCCCCCGCGACGTCGTCGCCCGCGGCATCTTCCAGGCGCTGGCGCGGGGCCGCACCGTCGCCCTCGACGCCCGCGGCGCGCTGGGGCAGGCGATGCCGCGCCGCTTCCCGACCGTGGCGGCGCTCTGCGCGGGCGCCGGCATCGATCCGGCCCGGCAGGTGATCCCGGTGCGGCCGGCAGCCCACTACCACATGGGCGGCATCCGCGTGGACGCTGCTGGCGCCAGCAGCGTGCCGGGTCTCTACGCCTGCGGGGAGGTCGCCTCGACCGGCCTGCACGGCGCCAACCGGCTCGCCAGCAACTCGCTCCTCGAGGCCCTCGCCTTCGCCGGGTGGATCGCCGACGGCCTCGACACGGGGCCGACGGCCGAGATCCTGCCCGAGACGAGCGAGCCGCGGCGCGTCGGCGATCTCGCCGCGATCCGCGCCATCATGGAGCGTGACGTGGGTGTGGTGCGCGACGCGGACGGGCTCGCCCGCGCGGCGGAGGCGCTGCACGCGCTCTCGCTCTCGGGCTGCCCGGCGGCGCTCGTCGGACACCTCGTCGCCCGCGCTGCCCTGAGCCGCCGGGAGAGCCGGGGCGCCCACTGGCGCAGCGACTTCCCCGATCTCGCCGCGCCCTATCACAGCGAGGTCGTGCTCGCCGGCACCATGCCCGGCGAAGCGACCCTGCACGAAACCGTGCCCGCCTCGTGAGCACCGGCCCGATGAGCACCGACCTCGCCCCCCAGCCGCGTCTCCTCGTGGAGCCGATCGTGCGCGCCGCCCTCGCCGAGGATCTCGGACGGGCCGGCGACATCACCACGGACACTGTGGTGCCGGCCGAGGCCCGCATCGAGGCGGTGATCGCCGCGCGCCAGCCCGGCACCGTCTCCGGTGTCGATGCCGCGGCCCTGGCCTTCGCGCTCATCGACCCCGCCGTCTCCGTTACGATCGAACGCGGCGACGGCGCCCGGTTCGCGCCGGGCGACGCGGTGATCCGGCTCTCCGGGCCCGCCCGCGGCATCCTCACCGCCGAGCGGGTCGCGCTGAACCTGCTCTGCCGGATGTCGGGGATCGCCACGGCGACCGCCTCCCTCGTCGAGGCGGCGCGGCCGCACGGCAGGGCGCGGATCGTCTGCACCCGCAAAACCACGCCCGGCCTGCGGGCGCTGGAGAAGCACGCGGTGCGGGCCGGCGGCGGTGCCAACCACCGCTTCGGCCTGGACGACGCGGTGCTCATCAAGGACAACCACATTGCCGCGGCCGGCGGCATCGTGCCCGCCGTGACGCGGGCGCGGGCCGGCGTCGGCCACCTCGTGAAGATCGAGCTCGAGGTCGATACCCTGGAGCAGCTGGAGGAAGGACTCGGCATCGGCGTCGACGCGGTGCTCCTCGACAACATGAGCCCCGAGACGCTCGCCCGCGCCGTGCGGATGGTCGGCGGCCGGGCGATCACCGAGGCCTCAGGCCGCATCAACGCCGAGACCGTCGGCGCCGTGGCGGCCTCGGGCGTCGACCTGATCTCCTGCGGCTGGATCACCCACAGCGCCGCGATCGTGGACCTCGGGCTCGACGTCGCCTGACGCTCCGACGGGAACGCCTCCTCGGCCGTCCACACGCGTCCACAGATGACCACCGATCGTCTCGAAGGCGCGACACGGCGTTCGGCCCGCGCCTTCACAACCATCGCGGCGTTGCCACGATTCGACCAAGGTCGCCGTCGCGGCGCGAGATCGGCCCGCGGCCGCAGGCTGCTGCAAGGAAAGGAAATAATCCGGGCGAAAGCGCCGGCTTATGGCAAAGCTGACACAGTGTTGCCACCGAGTCACGACCGGCGCCGAACGTTTCCGGACGCCTGATTTCGGCTTGGCTTTGGGGCCCTCTCGTTTACCGGTTGGCGACGTCCTGCACCGCATCGTGCATCGGTTTTCCACCGCGTCGCCCCGACACTCGCCTGCCCACGAGAGGCCCTGATGCGTTCCCTTCGCTCGCTCCTGGCCGGGGCCGCCTGCGCGTTCGCCGCGCTGGCCGCGCCGGCTCTCGCCTACGAGATCGACCCGCTGACCCGCCAGCCGCTGGACAACGCGCTCAGCGTGCGCGTGCGCCCGCAGGCGACCGCCGTCGCGGTGCCGACCGCCAACGCCTCGCTCAACACCGCCGACCCGCTCGCCGGCTCCGCCGTGCCGCAGATGTCGGCGATCGCCCGCGAGACGGTCGCCTATGCCGGCCCCTACGGTGCCGGCACCATCGTCGTCTCGACGGCCGAGCGGCGGCTCTACTACGTGCTCGGCGGCGGCCAGGCCCTGCGCTACGGCGTCGGCGTCGGCCGTCCGGGCTTCACCTGGGGCGGCGTCCAGACCGTCACCATGAAGCGCGAGTGGCCCGATTGGCGCCCGCCGGCCCAGATGCTGCGCCGCCGCCCCGACCTGCCCCGCTACATGAAGGGCGGCCTCGAGAACCCGCTCGGCGCCCGCGCCATGTATCTCGGCGGCTCGATCTACCGCATCCACGGCTCCAACGAGCCGGAGACGATCGGCACCGCCGTGTCGTCGGGCTGCATCCGCATGACCAACGAGGACGTGAGCGACCTCTACACCCGGGTGAAGGTCGGCACCCGCGTCATCGTCCAGCGCTAAGGCGCCGCAAAGCTTGAGGGGGCGGGGAGGGCCGGCGGCGACGCCGGCCCTTTTCCTTTGGTGTGCGACACCGTCGCGGTCCGACCGCGCGCTACGTGCCGGCGCGGTTCATCACCTTCTCGAAGCGGAACGCCTCGCCGCCGCCCGGCAGATCGTTGGAGCCGGGCCCATGCGGGTCCGAATGGTAAGGACCGAAGAACTCCACGATGCTGAAGCCGCATTTGTTGACGTAGAAGTGGATGTTCCGCTTCTCGAAGTACGGCGTGTGCGTCTGCCAGACGCGCGTCTCGGGATAGCGCTCCTCGATCGCCCGCCACGCCTTCAGGCCGAGGCCGCGACCGAGCGCACCCGTCGCGATGAAGAAGAGATCGAGGGCGTTGCGATGCGTCTTGCCGTCGATGGTCACGACGGCCCCGCCGACCCGCCGTCCGTCGCAGAGGATGTGCAGAACGACGGCTCCCGGCCCCGACATCATGCCATCGAGATCCGCGTCGGAGGGGACCGGACCGTTCGGGAGGGACCCGAATTCCTCGATGATGGCCACCGCGAAGGCCTCCTGAAGCTGCCTCTTGAAGGTCGGGAAAGCCTCTGACTCGGCCGCTTCGAGCGTGACGTGTCCGGATTGCATGTCCCATCCTCGGTTCGTCGCGGTGACGGATGGAAAGACGGCGCGCGGCTCGGGGGGCTCCTTGCGGGAACCAGGGCGGCTCCTCGGCGATGCGCTAGGTCTAGGGCCTCGGCCCGCCGGGCTCGAACGGCAGCCCTGCCTCGCGCCAGGCCTTCAGGCCGCCGCCGAGATGCAGGGACTCCAGCCCCATCTCGCCGGCCGTCCGGGCCGCGAGCGCCGAGCGCCAGCCGCTGGCGCAGTAGAAGACGATCGGCTTTCCCGAGGAAAAGTAGGGCTTGTGGTAGGGGCTCTCGGGGTCGATCCAGAACTCCAGCATCCCGCGGGGACAGTGCTTGGCACCGGGGATGCGTCCGTCCCGCTCGACCTCGCGGGGATCGCGCAGGTCGACGAGCAGGGCGCCCTCGTCCGCGACGAGACGCGCGGCCTCGGCCGGTTCGAGCGTCGTCACGGCAGCGGCGGCCTCTTCGAGGAGCTGCCGATAGCCCTTGCGCATCGTCGTCGCCTTCAGTGGCAGCCGCAGCTTCCGCTTCCGCAGCCCCCGCCGCCATGGCTGTGGCCATGCCCCTTCGGCGCCGGAACCCGCGGATCCCGCGAGAGCCCGCGCTCCTTGAGCTCCTCCAGGTAGATGCCCCAGCGGCGGCGATACTCGCGGCCGAGATCGTAGAGGTAGCTCCAGCCGTAGATGCCGGTGTCGTGCATGTCGTCGAAGCGGAGCTTGACCGCATAGTTGCCCACCGCCTCGACGGCGATGATGGCGACGTCGCTCTTGCCGCCGATCACTTTGCGCTCGGCCGGCGAGTGGCCCTGCACCTCGGCCGAAGGGCTCGACACCCGCAGGTACTCGGCGGGCAGCGCGAAGCGGCCGCCATCCTCGAAGGCGACGTTGAGCATGCGCTTGTCGCCGGAGAGCCGGATCTCGGTCGGCCAACGGTCGGGGGTCATGGCGGCTCCTCGGATGACGGGGATCGGAACACGGCGATGGGGAGGGTTGCACCGGCGCGCTTGCCCGCCGGCCCCGGAGGCATCATATCGCATTGAATGCAGATTTTGCCACGTGAACGCGAGATGCGACCGCCCGCCGGACGGCCTCTGCCGGCCGCGCCGCTCGTCGACCCGTTCCAGCGCGCGATCACGTACTTGCGCATCTCGGTCACGGATCGCTGCGACCTGCGCTGCGTCTACTGCATGTCCGACGACATGACGTTCCTGCCGAAGCGCGACCTGCTGACCCTCGAAGAGCTCGACCGCCTCTGCGGCGTGTTCATCGACCGCGGTGTGCGCAAGCTGCGCATCACCGGCGGCGAGCCGCTGGTGCGGCGCGACATCATGCACCTGTTCCGGCGGCTCTCGCGCCACCTCGACAGCGGCGCGCTCTCGGAGCTGACGCTGACGACCAACGGCACGCAGCTCGCCCGCTACGCCGACGCGCTGGCCTCCCTCGGCGTGAAGCGGATCAACGTCTCGCTCGACACGCTCGACCCGGAGAAGTTCCGCGCCATCACCCGCCGCGGCGACCTGAGCGTCGTGCTCGACGGGCTGCGGGCCGCCCGCGAGGCCGGCATCAAGGTCAAGATCAACGCGGTGGCGCTGCGCGGCGTCAACGAGGACGAGATCGCCGACATGATCGCCTGGGCGCATGGCGACGGCATGGACATGACCCTGATCGAGGTCATGCCGCTCGGCGAGATCGAGGGCGACCGCACCGACCAGTTCCTGCCGCTCTCCGTCGCCCGCGCCCGGCTCGAGAGCCGCTACACCCTGACGCCGCTGCCCGACCGCACCGGCGGCCCCGCCCGCTACGTGCGCGTCGAGGAGACCGGCGGGCGCCTCGGCTTCATCACGCCGCTGACGCACAATTTCTGCGAGAGCTGCAACCGGGTGCGGCTGACCTGCACCGGCCAGCTCTACATGTGCCTCGGCCAGGAGGACGCCGCCGACCTCCGCGCGGCGCTGCGGGCCTCGCCCGACGACGCGCTCGTCACGGAGGCGGTGATCGAGGCGATCTCCCGCAAGCCGAAAGGGCACGACTTCGTCATCGAGCGGGCCCGCCCGGCGGCCGTCCCCCGGCACATGAGCGTCACCGGCGGCTGAGGTCTCGTCTCAACCGGTCACGATGACGCGGTTCGGAAGCTCGTCCACGTCGTCCGGGCTCCCCGGAAAGACGCGGGCGAGCACCTGCCCGACCTCCTCCACCGCCGCGATCAGCCCGGCCTCCGTCTCGCCGCGTTCGAGCGCGGCGGAGAGGTGCCGCAGCGCCTCGTCCCAGACCGGACGCTCGACCCGTTCGAGGATGCCCTCATCGGCGACGATCTCGGCGTGACGCTCGGCGAGCGCCAGATGGATCAGCAGGCCGTTGCGGCCCTTCGTGCGGGAGAGCCCGCGGGACCAGAAGGCCCGGCGCGCCGCCTGCCGCGCCTGCGTCCGCCGCATCCGAATGGGCGTGAGCGCGATCCGCAACGGCAGGTACAGGCTCGCCGAGAGCAGGCCAAGCACGACGATCGCCTGCATCAGGGCGATGTCGGCGGCGCTCCAGCGGGTGAACCAGATCAGCGGCCAGGGCACCGTCAGCCCGACGAGGAGCGCGGCGAGGAGCGCCACCGAGCGGTAGCGGCCGACGCGGCCGGCGACCATCACCACGATCTCGGCCGAGGTCGCCGCCTCGGCGCGGCCGATGGCGGCGGCGATCCGCTCGCGGGCCGGTCCGTCGAGGACGGTGCGGGCGCTACCAGTCGAAATCAAACGAGGCTCCCCCGCCACCGGACGACCCGCCGCCGCCGCTGAACCCGCCGCCGCCGGAGAGCCCCCCGCTCCAGCCGCCGGAAGGGCCCGGCAGCACGATGATGTCGCCGAACCCGCCCCGTCCGCGCCGGCGCCGGCCGCCCATGAAGGCGAAGACGATCATGATGACCACGAACACCGCGAAGAACATCGCGAACTGCGCGTTGTCGCTCGAATCCTCGCGGACCTCCGCCCGGCGCTGCCATTCCTGCGCATCGCCCGAGAGCACGGAGAGGATGGCCTCGACCCCGGCGTCGAGGCCGCCGTTCCAGTCGCCCGCCTTGAAGCGCGGGGCGACCGCCGTCGCCAGGATCACCTTCGACAACGCGTCGGTCAGGGCGCCTTCGAGGCCGTAGCCCACCTCGATGCGCATCTTGCGGTCGTTGGGCGCCACGAGAAGCAGGACGCCGTTGTTGGTCTTCTTCTGGCCGAGCCCCCAGGTCCGGAACAGGCGGTTGGCGTAGTCCTCCACCGAGAGGCCGCCGAGGGTGCGCACGGTGGCGACGACGACCTGATCGGAGGTCTTGTCCTCGTGGGCCTTCAGCTTCTCGGAGAGGGCCTGCCGCTGCTCCGGGGTCAGCAGGGCCGCGCCGTCGACGACCCGCCCGGTCAGCGGCGGCATCGCGACGTCCACCGCCCACGCCGTGCGGGGCGGGAGCAGCAGGACGGCGAGCAGGAACAGCGGGGCGAGAAGCCCGCGCAGGCGCCGATCATCCGGCACGGGTGCGGCCTAGAACTTCACGTTCGGCGGCCGGTCGGCGTTCGGAGTCGCCGCGAAGGTCTCCATCGGCTTCGCCTCCGGGTAGAACCACGAGGCGATCCAGCGGCCGGGAATGGTGCGGATCTCGGTGTTGTAGGCCTGCACGGACTGGATGTAGTCGCGCCGCGCCACCGCGATGCGGTTCTCGGTGCCTTCGAGCTGCGACTGGAGGGCGAGGAAGTTCTGGTTCGACTTCAGGTCCGGGTAGCGCTCGACGGTGACGAGCAGGCGGCCCAGCGCGCCGGAGAGCTGGTTCTGCGAGTCCTGGAACTCCTTGAACTTCTGCGGATCGTTGACCGTCGAGGCGTCGACCTTGACGCTCGTCGCCTTGGCGCGGGCCTCGATCACGCTCGTCAGCACGTCCTTCTCCTGCTGAGCGTAGCCCTTCACGGTCTCGACGAGGTTGGGGATCAGATCGGCCCGGCGCTGGTACTGGTTCTGCACCTCGCTCCAGGAGGACTTGGCCTGCTCCTCGAGCGTCGGCACCCGGTTGATGGCGCCGCAGCCCGAGAGGCAGACCGCCATCATCATCGCGGCGATCGCCCCGAAGACGCGGGCGAGGACGGGGCTGCGCGATCCGGCATCGCTCAGGGCTGCGGGCATCGGGTGGAGTCTCCTCGTGCTGTGCGTTCCGGCACAAGCTGAGCCGGTCTTCGCGACAGATAGGCACCCCGCCGCCGCAAAAAAGGGCAACCGGCCCGTCGCGCCGGGCCGGCGAGAGTTGACAAGCGGGAGCGGGCGGGGCCTCTGGCCGGGCATGGACGACGCGCCGGACGCCGCTCCCAAGCCGAGAGTCTCGATCGCCTACTGCACGCAGTGCAACTGGCTGTTGCGCGCCGCCTGGATGGCGCAGGAGCTCCTCTCCACCTTCAAGGACGATCTCGGCGAGGTCGCCCTGCGTCCCGGCACCGGCGGCGTCTTCGAGATCCGGGTCGACGATCACTGCGTCTGGGAGCGCAAGCGCGACGACGGCTTTCCCGACGTGAAGGCCCTCAAGCAGCGGGTGCGCGACCGCCTCGACCCGACTCGCGACTTGGGCCATATCGATCGGCCATGATCGCGGGCGCACTCATCGCGGGACGCGCCGGCCCCGCGCCGGACAAGCGCTGATGGCCGCCGACCGGCCCGGAGGCGCCGCCGAGGCGCGGGGCGGCCTCGCCGCCCGCCTGTCGAGGCGCGGGCGCACCATCGGCGATCGCGGCCTCTCGACCCAGTTCTACCTCGTCGCCCTGGTGGTGGCGCTGATCGGCCCCGGCCTGATCTTCACCGCGATCCTTCTCGCCCGCTACGCCGGAGCGGAACGCGCCCGCTTCGAGCAGGACGCCCGCGAGAACGTGCGCGGCATCGCGCTCTCGGTCGACCGCGACACGGCGGGCCTCGTCTCCGTGCTCCAGACGCTCGCAACCTCGCCGCGCCTGCGGGAGGGAGAGATCGACGCGTTCGACGCCCAGGCGCGGCTGGTGCGGGAGGCGATCGACCTCGACATCCTGCTGCGCCGCCCCGACGGTCAGGTCGTCGTCAGCACGGCGACGAAGCGCGGCGGCCCGCTGCCCGTAATGAGCCTGCCGGTCGACCGGGAGATTCTCACCAACACGCCCCGCGCCGCGGTCTCGGGCTTCACCTCGGGCACAACGCCGGAGCAGTCGACCTACTCGGTCGCGGTGCCGGTGCTCTCCTCCGGCGAGGTCGCCTACATCCTCAGCATCAACGTGCCGGTGAGCCGTCTCGCCGGCATCCTCGACCGGGAGGCGGTCGAGGGCTGGACCACCGGCATCTCCGACCGCAGCCAGCACATCCTGGCGCTGGAGCCTCCGCAGCCGGCGCTGATCGGGCAGATCCGCTACCAGGGCCTGCGCGAGACGCTGACGACGACCCCCGGCGTCTGGGAGGGCCGCAACCGGCAGCGGCAGCCCGTCCTGGTGATCGAGGCCCAGTCGCGCCTCACGGGATGGACGGTCGGCACCAGCATCCCGAAGACCATCGTCAACGCGCGGCTCGACCGCTGGCTCTACGCCTTCCTGGCCTTCGCCCTGCTGGTGCTGGCGACCGCCTCCTACTTCGCCGTGAGCCTGTGGTCGCGGGTGTCGCGCCCGCTCCGGCAGCTCGCGGCCTCCGGCCCGGCGCTGGCGCGGGGCGAGGCGATCCCGCGCCTCGCCTCGCCGGTTCAGGAGATCGGCCGCCTCGCCGAGGTCCTCTCCGACGCTTCGCTTCGCCTGCGCACCCGCGAGGAGGAGCGCGACCGGGCGCTGGCCGAGACCCGGCGCGGCCTCTCGGCGCTGAAGGAGAGCGAGGCCCGGTTCCGCCACATGGCCGATTCGGCGCCGGCCCTGATCTGGATGACCAACGAGCACGCCGAGGTCAGCTTCGCGAACATGCATTTCGACCACATGTTCGGGGTGCCCGCCTCCGAGCTCGCCAACTCCGGCTGGCGGCGGATCGTCCATCCCGACGACGTCGAGAGCTTCTCGACGGCGTTCTCGGAGGCCTTCTCGGCGCGCCTGCCGTTCCGCTGCGAGGTTCGGGTGGTCGACCGGAACGGCGCCGTGCGCTGGCTGCGATGCGAAGGCGTGCCGCGGCTCGACGATGCCGGCACCTTCCTCGGCTACACCGGCTGCAACGTCGACATCACCGACGCCAAGCTCGCCGCCGAGCACCAGCTCCTGCTCATCCACGAGCTGAACCACCGGGTGAAGAACACGCTGGCCACCGTGCAGTCCATCGCCGGCCAGTCCCTGCGGCGGCTCGAGGGCGAGGACGCGCGGGCGGCCCGCGCCGCCTTCGAGGCGCGGCTTCTGGCGCTCGCCCGCGTTCACGACGTGCTCACGCGGGAGAGCTGGGAGGGGGCGGAGCTCGGCACCGTCGTCGCCGACGCCGTGCGCCCCCTCGATGCCGCCGAGGATCAGCCCTCGCGGTTCCGCATCTCCGGCCCGGCCCTGCGGCTGCCGCCGCGGCTGGCGCTCTCCATCGCCATGGCCTTGCACGAGCTCGGCACCAACGCGGTGAAATACGGCGCGCTCTGCCAGGAGGGCGGCACCGTCGAGATCGGCTGGAGGGTCTCGCGGGGAGACGAGACGCGCCTGTCCCTGCGCTGGACCGAGCGGGGCGGGCCTCCGGTGGTGCCGCCGACGCGCACGGGCTTCGGCTCCCGCCTGATCGAGCGCAGCCTCGCTCGTGAGCTCGCCGGGGACGTGCAGCTCCTGTACGAGCCGGAGGGCGTGATCTGCACCATCGAGGCGCCGGTGCCCCCGCCCGGCCTTCTGGAGCGGCGGGGCGCGACCCCGACGCCCGGCCCGATCGCCCTCCTCCAGCCGCACTGAGAGTGATCGTGGCTCTTCCCGCCACGACATCCGGCATCGACGCCGCGGCCCGTCCGCCCGACCGGGCGTTCCGGCCGCTGAGCCTGCGTTTCCGGGACCCGGCGCTCGAGCGGCGATACCATGCCGACCGCCTGCCGTTCCGCCGGACGGCGACCGCGATCAGCAGCCTTGCCGGTGCGCTGACCTGGCTCGTCTTCCTGCTGCTCGACGCGGCGACACTGAGCGACCCCTCGCCGGGGCTCTTCGCGACGCGCCTTGCCGGAATCGCGATGACCGCGATCCTGTTCGCGGTGGTGGCGCTCCGAAGGCCCGGGCGCTGGATCGAGGCGGCGGGCGCGGCGACGGTCGCCGCCAACACCGGGCTGCTGGTGCTGTGCGTCGCGCTGATGTCCCCGGACACGCTGACCTACTGCCCGCCGAGCGCGATCTTCACGATGGCGGCGGTCACGAGCTTCGCCCTGTGCGCCGTGACCTTCGTGGAAGGCGCGGTCCTCTCCCTGCTGGCGCTGGCGGCCTTCCTCGTCGCGACCCTCGTGCTGCGCCCGGAGCCGCCGCTCCTCGTGCTGTTCCAGGGCGCCTGGCTCGCCAGCGTGATCGGCTTCTCGGGCGTGGGCTCCTACTTTCTCGACCGCACCCAGCGCATCGCGTGGCTGCGCGAGGCCGAGCTGGCCCGTGCGGAGGACCGGGCGCGGGCGCTCCTGCACAACGTGCTGCCGCCGTCGATCGCCCTTCGCAAGCTCTCCGGCGAGCATCCGATCGCCGACGACTTCCCCAGCGCGACGCTCCTCTTCGCCGACATCGTGAACTTCACCGGCCTGTCGGCGCGCCTGGAGCCCACGGCCGTGGTGGGTCTTCTCGGCGATCTGTTCCGCCGCTTCGACGGCATCGTCGCACGGCACGGGCTGGAGAAGATCAAGACCATCGGCGATTGCTACATGGTCGCCGGCGGCATCCCGCACCCCGATGCCGGGCATCTCGACGGGGTGATGCGCGCCGCCTGCGAGATGATGGAGGCCGCCGCCGGCACCCGCGATCCGGACGGGACGCCGCTGCGCCTGCGCATCGGCATCCATTCCGGGCCGGTGACGGCGGGCGTGATCGGCGAGGCGCGCTTCATCTTCGACGTCTGGGGCGACACCGTGAACCTCGCGAGCCGGATGGAGAGCCACGGCGTCGCCGGCCGCATCCAGGTGACGGAAGCGGTGGCCGCCGCGCTCGAAGGCCGCTACCGCTTCGAGGGCCCGCACCTCGTCGAGGTGAAGGGCCGGGGGCCGATGCCGGTCTGGCGCCTCACGGCCTGACACGGCTGATCGCGCCGGGGATGAGGCGAAGGCCCGGGGCCGGGCGCTCCATCAGAACCTCCCGGCGGAAACGCACGAGTCGGGCGGGCCGCCCGGCGGCGCCGGTGGTGAGGTCCTCCGTCTCCTCCACGAGGCCCTGCTGCGCCACGAGGCGGCGGAAGTTCTGCTTGTGCAGGAGCGTGCCGGAGAGCGCCTCGACCGTCTTCTGCAACTGGAGCAGGGTGAAGGTCGGCGGCAGCAGCTCGAACACCACGGGGCGGTACTTGATCTTGCCTCGGAGCCGCCCGATCGCGGTCGCCAGCACCCGGCGATGATCGAAGGCCATCGGCATGCCGGTCGGGTCGCCCGGGTGCGCCGCGCCGGCGTTGCCCTGCGCCTCCGGGATCAGCCCGGCCTCGAACAGAAGCTCGTAGCGCTCCAGCACCCGCTCCTCGTTCCAGGCGCTGCCGCCGATCCCGAAGGTGAGGCCGAGGCGGTCCTCCCGCCGCCGGCGGAGCTTCGCGTCGCCGGCCGAGGCCGCCCAGGCGAGCAGCTTCGGCTCGATGGCGTCAAGGGCGACGGGGCGGCCGCGCCGGAAATCTTCATAGGGAAGGTACGCGTACCAGTTGCGCCAGCCGGCCTCGGCGAGCCCGGCGGGACGCAGCTCCCGCGCCAGCGCCAGATAGGCCACCGAAAGCGAGTGCACCCTGGCCTCGGTGCCCGCCGAACGGTCGCGGTCGCCGAAGGTGTAGAGCTGCTCGACATGCCCGAGCCGGAGCTGCGTCTGCCGCTCCACCCAGGCCCGCAGGCCCTTCTCCAGGGTGGCGTGCTCCTGCACCAGCGGGCCGGCGGGAAGCCCGGCCCCACGCCCCTCCGACTGTCCGGCGGCCTGCACGGTGAGGATGCGCGGCTCGACGCCCGTGGCCGCCACGATCACCGCGACCAGCCCGACCGACGAGGGGCTCGGCTCCGTCCAGGCCTGGGAGTTCCGTGTCGCCTCGGCCATCGCCACCGCGCTCGCGCACCGCGTCCCGGAGGTGCTCCGAGCCGCGGGCCCTCCCGGCTCCTGTGTTGCAGATCGGTGCGGCGCGTCAACGTCGGGTGTCCGCGCATCGCCGAGATCGCGGTTGATCGTCGGCGCTTGCCTTCCGCCCGGCGCGCGCCCAAACGGAACCGACCGGAGCGTGAGGAGGCCGCGGCGATGAGCATCGACGGACGCCGGGAGGCAGGCGCGGGCGCGGACCTGCGCCTCTACGGTCTTCTCGACACCGGCGTCAGCGGCCTCGACGGGGGCCGCCTCGCGGCGATGGCGGCCGAGGCCGTGGCGGGCGGCTGCACCCTCCTTCAGTACCGCGAGAAGGCGATCCCCGACGCGCGCGCGGCGCTCGCCCGCATCCGCGCGATCCGCACGGCCGTGGAGGGCCGGGTGCCCGTCCTCGTCAACGACCGCGTCGATCTCGCCCTCGCCGCCGGCGCCGAGGGCGTGCATCTCGGCCAGTCCGACCTGCATCCCGCCGACGCCCGCCGGCTGCTCGGCACGGGAGCGATCGTCGGCCTGACGCTCAAGACCGGTGCGCAGGCCGACGAGCTCTACCGGCTCCCCGTGGACTACGCCTGCATCGGCGGGGTCTTCGCGACCGCCAGCAAGGACAACCCGGACCCGCCGGTCGGCCTCGACGGCCTTCGCAACATCCTGTTCCGGGCACGCCTCGCCCGGGGGCGCGAGGTGCCGCTCGGCGCCATCGCCGGCATCGACGCGAGCAACGCCGCAGCGGTGATCGCGGCAGGTGCTGACGGGATCGCGGTGATCTCCTCGCTGTTCGCAGGGAGCGACGTCGAGGCGCGGGCCCGCGACCTGCGCGCGCGGGTCGACGCGGCCCTGGCCGAGCGGGGCGGGGCATGACGACGCCCATCGCGGTCACCATCGCCGGCTCCGATTCCGGAGGCGGCGCCGGCATCCAGGCCGATCTCAAGACCTTCTCGGCGCTCGGCGTCTACGGCGCGAGCGTCGTCACGGCGCTGACCGCGCAGAACACCCGCGGTGTCCAGGCGATCCACGACGTGCCCCCGGATTTCGTCGCCGCGCAGATCGAGAGCGTCTTCGGCGACCTCTCCGTGCGCGCCGCCAAGATCGGCATGCTCTCGCAGGCGCCCGTCATCGACGCCGTCGCCGCTGGCCTCGCCCGGCTCGCGCCCGATTGCCCCGTGGTGCTCGACCCGGTGATGGTGGCCACGAGCGGCGACCGCCTGATCGCCGAGTCCGCCGTCGACGCCCTGCGCCGGCATCTGCTGCCGAGGATCACCCTCGTCACCCCGAACCTGCCCGAGGCCGCCATCCTTCTCGGCGAGGCCGTGGCGCGCACGGAGGCCGAGGCCGTGGCGCAAGCGCGCCGCATCCTGGCGCTCGGGGCGCCGGCGGTCCTCGTGAAGGGCGGGCATGCCGAGGGCTCGGAGAGCGTCGACCATCTCGTGACGGCGGGGGGGACGCTGCGCCGCCTCGCCACCGAGCGGATCGCCACGCACAACACCCACGGCACCGGCTGTACCCTGTCGGCCGCCGTCGCCGCCGGGCTCGCCCGCGGCCTTTCGCTCGTCGAAGCGGTGGTCCAGGCCAAGCGCTACGTCACCGCCGCCATCGCGGCCGCTGATCGGCTGTCGATCGGAGCTGGCCACGGGCCCGTCCACCACTTCCATGCCGTCTGGTCTTGAACGAGGAGACCGAATCCCTTGAATCAACCGCCCGTTTGCGTTTGAAGTAACGCACGATCGTTCGGATAACGGAACGATCTCGTGGATCGGGTACGATGCAGGACAGTGCGGAACGGGTCGAGCGCGGCAAGCCGCGGGACCTGCTGAACGGGGCCCAGCTCCTCTCGGGACAGCTCGGCAAGACCATCCAGCGGCTGCGCAAGGCCTACAACCTGTCGCTTTCCGAGCTGGCCGAGCAGTCGGGCGTGGCGAAGTCGATCATCAGCCAGATCGAGCGCAACGAGACCAACCCGACGCTCGCCACGATCTGGCGCCTCAGCCAGGCGCTCGACGTCTCCATCGAGCGGGTGCTGGCGAGCAGCGACGAGGAGCCGTTCCTCGAGCGCTCGTCGCGGGCCGACACGCCGATCCTGCTCTCCGAGGACGGCAAGGTGCGCCTCGCCATCATCGGCTGGATCAAGACCGTCGAGTGGCTCCAGTGGTACGAGGTCTCGGCCGACCCCGGCGGCGTGCTCGATTCCGATCCCCACCAGCGCGGCTCCGTCGAGTCGCTCTCGGTGAGCGAGGGCGTGTTCGAGGTCGATATCGGCGGGGTCGTGCAGCGGGCCCGCACCGGCGAGACCCTGCGCTACCGCTGCGACCGCCCCCACACCGTCCGCTGCGTCAGCGACGAGCCGGGCCGGGCGACCATGGTCGTCATCATGAAGGCGGCGGTGATGGAGTAGGATCGATGATCCGCCGGTATGCGATCTTCGCGGACTACCATCAGTTCTACCTCTGGGACCGCGGCGCGGCGCCGGACACGTCGCTCATCTTCAAGCCGGAGGACGTTGAGCGGCGCATCAAGGTCGAGGATCACCTCTTCGTCGTGCAGCCGGAGCGGAACATGGAGGTGCCCGTCGAGATCGAGATCGTGTCCGCGGCGCCGGACCCCGCTCTCGACCCTTGGGATCACGTCGCCGAGGGCAGCCTCGCCCTGCCGTCCGGACAGCTCGAGATCCACGAATGCACCGGCGGATCGATCGACGTCATCGATCTGGCGCCGGACACCTACCGCGTGCGGGTCTGTTTCGCGGGCCTCGACACCCTGTCCGAGGACAGGCTCGACGGCGACGACCGCTACCGGATCGTGCTCTGGCCGGCGCCCTTCGCCGGGATCGAGGTGCTGAAGCAGTACGTGGGTTGAAGGGGTGCGCTCAGCGGCCGGCGTTCACCCAGCGCACCATATCGGCGAGCACGTTGGCGAGCGCCGCGTCGAGGCCGGCGGCGGCCGTGCCCGGATCGACCTTCGCCACCGGCACACGCGCCGTGAAGACGCGGGCCGCGACGACCTTGCCGCTGCCGTCGGCGATGAGCTTCGCCGAGAGGTCGACCACCGCCTCGCCGGAGCCGGCGGCGATGTCGAAGGCGCGGATCTCGCTGATGAGCTGGTAGTCGGAGGCGACCTTGTCGCCGGGGCGGCTGACCGAGCGCAGGCGGCCCGAGTTCTCGAGGCTCTGCACGAGCCGGGTCTGAATCAGGCGCGGCAGCCGGTCGGCCCACTGACCGCCGCCGAGGAAGGACAGCGCCCCGCCGGGCTCGCGCACGATGATCCGGTCGGACTCGAAGGGCTGCAGGCCGGTGGGCTCGGACACCACGATCGCGCGCGCGACCGCGCCCTGCCGCGCCTGCCCGGGGACGGCGGCGAGGTCAAAGGTCAGCGGCGCGGCACCGCCGCAGCCGCCGAGGGCGGCGGCTATCAGGCAGGCGCCGAGAACGGACGCGGGGGATCGAGAACGCATACGGGTGTACCTGCGCCGCCTCGCGAAGGGCGGCCCGACCCTGACAATACGGCAAAGCTCGAACGGTGCCGTGCGCCGCCGCACCGCGTTTCCGGGGCGGACGCTTTCAGCGCCCACCGTTGTATTCCGGCAACGACGGCTTGCCGCCGAAGATCACCTGCGAGGGATCGCGCTCAAGGCTCTTCACGGTGCGGTTCAGGGTGTTGAGCGTCCGCTGGCCGTCCGTGGACAAGGCCTCGACCTCCCGCCGGCCGGTGCCGCTCAGGCGGCCGAAGCTCGTGGCGATGTTGGCGGTGCGCTTGTCGAGATTCTCCGAGAGGGTGCGGAAGGCGCGGCCGGCGTCACGCACGGAGATCGCGGCATCCCGGACCTCTGCGAAGGTGCTGGTGCCGGCCTGCCCCGAGGCGGAGCCGAGGAAGCCCTCGGCGCCTTTCAGCACGGCGTCGATGCGGTCGGCCGATGCGTTGAGCTTGCCGGCCAGGGAGCGGGCGTCCTTCACGCCGGCCTCGATGTCGGGGCCCGCGTTGCCGAGAGAGGCGGTGAGCCGGTCGGTGTTGTCGACGATGCGGTTGAGCTTCTGCCCGTCGATGGCCTTGACGAGGCTGCTCACGGCGGGGCCGGCATCGGCCAGCGTCTTCGAGAAGGCCTCGACGTTGGCGAGCGTCCGGTTGATGGCGCCCTCGTTGCCGGCGACGATCTTGTCGAGGCGCTGGAGCACGTCGTCGGCCCGCTGCGCGATCTGCTTGGCCGCCGCCATCATGTCGTGGATGTCGGAGGAATCGGCGAAGATCGTCGGCGGCTCGCCATTGGCGCCCTGGGCCAGGGCCGGCGCGTCGGCGTTGCCGCCCGACAGCGCGATCACCGAGACGCCGGTGAGCATCGCGGAATCGAGGCGGGCGCGGGTATCGGCGCGCAGGGGAGTCGTCGGCTCGACCTGAACGGCGGCGATGACGCGCCGCGGGTCCTGCGGCAGCAGGCGCACGTCCTGCACCTCGCCGACGCGGATGCCGTTGAAGGTCACGCCCGAGCCCTTGGCGAGCCCGCCGACGCTGCCGGAGAACACGATCCGCACGGCCTGGCGGACCTGGCGGGAGGAGCCGCCCTGAAGCCAGAACACGAAGGCGAAGCCGGCCAGCACCACGGCGATGGTGAAGGCTCCGACGAGGGCGTAGTTCGCGCGGGTCTCCATGGCGTCAGACCCCTGCGAGATTGGCGGCCGGCGCGCCGTGCGGCAGCACACGCCGCGCGGCGGCCGCGGGCGCCGCGAGCGAGCGGCCGCGCTTGCCGTGGAAGTAGGAGCGCAGCCACGGGTGGTCGCTCGCCAGCATCGCCTCGATCGGCCCTTCGGCGATGATCTGCCCGTCGCCCAGCGCCGCGATGCGGTCGCAGGCGGTGTAGAGGCTGTCGAGATCGTGGGTGACCATGAACACGGTCAGCCCCAGCGTGCGCTTCAGGGTCGCCACGAGTTCGTCGAACTCGCCGGCGCCGATCGGGTCGAGGCCCGAGGTCGGCTCGTCGAGGAACAGGATCTCCGGGTCGAGGGCCAGCGAGCGGGCGAGCGCCGCGCGCTTGATCATGCCGCCGGAGAGCTCCGAGGGAAACTTGTCGGCGGCGTCGGGCTTCAGCCCGACCATCTCGATCTTGAGCCGGGCGAACTCGTCGAGCAGGCGCCCGGAGAGGTTCAGATGCTCGCGCATCGGCATCTGGATGTTCTGCTTCACGGTGAGCGCCGAGAACAGCGCGCCCTGCTGGAAGAGCACGCCCCAGCGCTGCTCGATCTGCCGGCGGCGGGCGGTGGTGAGCCCGTCCGTGTCCTCCCCGAACACCTCGATGGTGCCCGAACGCTTCGGCACGAGGCCGAGGATGGTGCGGGTCAGGACCGACTTGCCCTGGCCGGAGGGCCCGACGAAGCCGAGGATCTCGCCCCGGCGTATGTCGAGGTTGAGGCCCTTGAGCACGGTGCGGTCGCGAAAGCCCACGACGAGGTCGCGCACGCGGATCAGCGCGTCCGCACCGGCACCGGCTGGTTGAGGGGGCAAGCTCTGCACGGGGCTCAGAAATCGATGGCGGCGAAGAACACCGCGAAGAGTCCATCAAGCATGATCACCATGAAGATAGACTTGACGACTGCGGCGGTGACGTGGCGGCCGAGCGACTCCGCGGAGCCCTCCACCGCGAAGCCCTCGATGGTGGCGATGATCCCGATGGTCAGCGCCATGAACGGCGCCTTAATCAGACCGACCCACACGTGATGCACGGAGATCGCTGCCTGGAGGCGCGCCAGGAACGCCTCCGGCGTCAGGCCGCCGTAGAGCATCGCCGTGAGGCCGCCGCCGGCGAGCGCCGCGAGCGACGAGACCAGGGTCAGCATCGGCAGGCCGATCACCAGGGCAAGGATGCGCGGCACGATCAGGATCTCGATGGGGTCGAGCCCCATCACGCGGAGCGCGTCGACCTCCTCACGCATGCGCATGGATCCGATCTCGGCGGTGAAGGCCGAGCCGGAGCGGCCCGCGACCATGATCGAGGTGAGCAGCACGCCGAGCTCGCGCAGGATCAGCAGGCCGATGAGGTTGACGACGAAGGTCTGCGCCCCGAAGCGCTGGAGCTGAAAGATGCCCTGCTGCGCGACGATGCCGCCGACGAGGAACGAGATCAGCGCGATGATCGGCACGCCGCGCCAGGCCACGTGCTCGATCTGGTTGACGAGCGCCGTCGTGCGGAAGGTGCCCGGCCGCAGGGCGACGCGCCCGCAGGCCGTGACCACCTCGCCGAGGAAGGCGATCCCGGAGACGACCTCCTTGACGCCGCGCACGGTGCGGCGGCCGGTGGCGTCGAGGAAGGCGTAGACCCGCCCATGCCGGGGCCCGGCCGGCGCCTCCGGCTGGCGCAGGCCCATCTCGCCCAGGAGGATGCGATGCTCCGGCGTCGTGCCGGTGTAGACCACGGCGCCGCCCCCCGCCTCGATCTCGCCCCGTGTCCGCTCGAGCACCCAGGCCCCGAGGGTGTCGAGGCGGGTGAGGCGGCGCAGATCGATCTCGACCGGGCGGCTGCCCAGCGCGGCGATGCCGGCGGCGGCGGCTTCCACCGCCGGGCCCTGGTCCGCCGTCCAGCGGCCGGAGAGCGCGACGCGGCCACCCGCGGCATCGACCTGCGCGCTCGCGCGACCGTCGTCGAGGGTGGCGTCGAGATGGGAGTCTCTTGCCCGCACGGTGCCCGTTCCCGTTCTGCTGCCGTCCCCGCGCCGCGATGCGAGCCGGCCGCCGCCCACGGCCGGATCAGGCGGGAACGCGGTTAACATACCCTGTCGAAGGGTCCGGGGCCAAACCTCGGCCGTTTTGCCTCCCGCGCGGCGAGCGCCGTCAGCGTCAGGCCGGCGAGCGCGAGCGGCGCCATCAGCAGGAACGCGACCGGCCCCGCCTCGCGGTAGGCGAGGCCGCTCATCAGGGTCGATCCGGCGGCGGCGAGCGCGTTCACGGCGCTCAGCGTGCCCTGGGCGCGGCCGCGGGCGCCCTCCGGCGCGAAGCGGGAGACGGCCGCCATGACGCCGAGCTGCGTCGCCCCGAAGGTGAAGGCGTGCAGGAGCTGGAGCGACCCGGCGACCAGCGGGTCGCTGCCGAAGGCGGCCATGCCGAGCGCCCGCACCGCTGCCGCCGCGCCGCCCATGGCAAGAAGCCGGAAGGGGCTTCGCCAAGGGTCCGGCAGGCGCCCGACGAGGGCGAAGAGGACGATCTCCGCCGCCACGCCCACCGCCCAGAGCGCGCCGACAGCGGCCGTCGAGAGGCCGTGCGCCGTCCAGTAGATGCCCGCGAAGCCGTAGATCGCCGAATGGCTCGCCTGGACGAGCGCCGCGGCGGCGATGGAGAGCCAGAGCACGCGGGGCAGAGGAGGGCGCCCGGCCACCGGCGCGGGCCGCGGCTCCGCAGGCTCCGGCCCCTGGCTCGCCGCCGCGACGGCGCTCGCGAACAGGGCGAGCCCGGTCAGAAGCAGGGGCACCGCCACCTGCCCGCCGAGCCCGGCGAGCAGCGCGCCGCCAGCGAGGTTGGCCATGAGGAAGCCGATGGAGCCGGCCATGCGGATGCGCGCGTAGGCGAGGCGCGGGTCGCGGCGCACGGCGGCGAGCGTCAGGTAGTCGATGCTCGGCACCAGCGGCGCCCCCGCGATCGCGTTGACCGCCACCAGCACGGCGAGGAGCGGCCAGCCGAACGCGGCGGCCGTCGGCATCATCGCGTAGGTGAGCGCGAGGCCGAGGCTCGCCAGCAGCACCAGCCGCCGGGGGCCGATGCCGCGGTCGATCAGGCTCATCAGCGGCGCCGTGGCGACGATGCGCGTGGCGATCGGGATCGCGAGCAGCAGGCCGATGATGCGGGCATCAAGGCCCAGCGCGTCGAGCCAGACCGGCATGAACGGCATCGCGATGCCGATCTCGACGAACACGACCGCGTAGAGCAGCGCGAGGCCGGCGGAGCGGGGTGGGGGCGTCGGCAAAGGCCTTCGGGGCTGGGAGAGGAAGGGGCGGGCGGCAGCGTAAGCGCCCGTTAAGCCCGTTCTGTCAAATTGCCGGGGTTGCGTGAGGGCTGGTCCGTTCGAGGCGCCGGCTCCGAGGACCAGAGAATGTCAGGATCGCAGTTCCTGAGCCCGGCCGATCCGTCCGCCTACGAGGTGATCGAGGCGGCGGTCGCCGAGACAGCCCGCGGGCGCTGGTTCCTCTCGGAGTACGCACGCCGCAACCGCAACGCCGACACCGAGGTGCTGCTCTCCGCCATCGGCAAGCTGGAGAACGCCGTCTCCGGCGAGCGCTCCCTCGACGGTGTCGGGCGCCTGCGGGGCGACCTGATGGAGATGGCCAACGCCATCGCCCGCACCAAGGCCGAGATCGCGGCGATCAGCGCCCCGAGCCACGACCAGAGCCGCCTCACGGGCGCCTCGGAAGCGCTCGACGCCATCGTGCGCTCCACGGAGCAGGCGACCTCCGACATCCTCGGCGCGGCCGAGGAGGTGCAGGAACTCGCCTGGACGCTGCGCGAGAACGGCGTCGACAACGGCCTCTGCGACCAGCTCGACCGGCACGCGACCCAGATCTACACCGCCTGCTCCTTCCAGGACCTCACGGCGCAGCCCACCAGCCGCGTCGTCCATACCCTCCGCTACCTGGAAGAACGGCTGATCGCGATGATCGGCATCTGGGGCGGCGACGAGAGCGTGCCCCCGGCGCCCGGCGCCGGATCGCAGACATTCGCCGTCGACCCGTCCCTCGGTCCCCTCGATCAGACCGACGTCGACCGCTTCATCGACATGGAGAGCCTCGGCGCCGAGCAGGGCGAGGCCGGACCGCGGGCGCAGGCCGTGGTTCCTGCGGCCGCCGCGTTCGGGACGGTACCTCTGCACGAGGACCTCATGTTCGTGGCTTCTCCCGCCGTGGAGGAGACGGCTGCCGAGATGCCGCTCCGCGAAGCGGCGCCGGACGAGGCGATGGTCGAGGAGGCGCCGGATGCGGTGCCGGCCGACCTCGCGGCTCTCGAAGAGGCCGAGCTCCCGCTCGATGCCGAGGGCGAGACCTCGGCCGAGGAGGCCGGGAGCGTCGCGGTCGATCCTGCCTTCGATCTGGAGCCGGAGGAGGCGTTCGCGGCAGAATTCGCGAGCCAGGATGAGAGCGCCGATGCCGACGCGTTCGCCCTCCTCGACGAGACCTCCCCCGCTTCGGAGACGACGGCCGAGGCCGCGGATGATGCGGCGGAGGGCGAGGCCGAGCCGGCCGCCAAGACCGCGATGCCGGACTTCGCCGATCTCGACGAGCTGACCCTCGAAGAGAAGCTCGCCCTGTTCACCTGAGCCACCGCGACCGCAGGGCCGCTCGTGCCCCGGCGGGCGGTGCTGCTATAGGGGACCCTGCGCCCGCCTTCCCGGACGCGGACGGGACGCGCCGGACATTCTCCACCTTCTCAAGCTCAGCGTCGGGCCGGACTCGATCGCGGACCTCGAAGCGCGCCACACCCGCTGGGCGCGCGAGGCCGCGGAGGAGGGGCGCGCCTACACCCCCTCGCACACCACCCGCATGGTCCCGAAGCGCCTCGCCGAGATCGCGGGGCAGGGGTCGATCTACTGGGTGATCCGCGGCACGCTCTGCTGCCGGCAGGCCATCGCCGCCATCGAGCCGTTCACCGGCACGGACGGCATCTCCCGATGCCGCATCGTCCTCGATCCGAGCATCGTGCCCGTGACGCCGAGGCCCTGCCGGCCCTTCCAGGGCTGGCGCTACCTGGAACCCGCCGACGCGCCCCCCGACCTCGACGCCGGCGGAGGCAGCGGCCTCACCGAGCTGCCGGAAGCGCTGCGCCGGGAGCTCGCCAGCCTCGGCCTCCTGTAGCGACGACGCCCCGGCAGCGGGGATGTCGCTGCCAGGGCGCTCCTTTCGGGATGGATGGCTCGAGGGTCAGATGCCCTCGAACCGTCCGCTGGCATGGGCGAGCATGGTATAGACCTTGCCCGTCTCCGAGGTGAGGTAGGCGTCGGCCCGGCGCGAGTCGCGGTCGTTGCGCGAGACCTCGCCGAGCAGCCGCTCGAACTCGTTCACGTAGCGGTCGACGGTCTTGCGGAACTCCGCATCGGCCCGGTAGCGGCGCTGGATCTCGCCGAAGGTCTGGCGGCCCTGCGCCGTGTAGAGCTTCGGCGTGAACAGGTCGGCCTCGCCCTGCCGATAGCGCTGCCAGAGGTCGACCGCGGTGGCGTGGTCGATCATCCGGGCGATGTCGGCGGCGATGGTGTCGAGCGGGCTGCGCCCCTGAGCACCCGTCTCCGCCTTCGGCTGAGCGGCGGGCGCCTGGTCCTCGTCCTCGTCGAGCGAGGCGCGGGTCAGCAGGTCGGAGAGCCAGCCGCGCTTGTCGCCGGGGGCGGGGGCCGCCGCCGGGACGCTCGGCCGCGGGGCGGCCTTCTGCCGGGCGGCCGCCTCCGCACCGTTGCCGGCGGCCGGCCGCTGCACCTGGGCGGGCTTCGCCGGAGCGGGCTGGGACGCGGCCGGCTGGGGCGCTGCCGCCCGGGGAGTCTGGGCGACGGCCACGGCCTTGGCGGCGACGGGCTGCACGACGTCGACGGAGCGGTTCGAGCGGGCGACGAGGGCCGAGAGCTCGTTGAGCGCCTCGATCTGCTCGGAGATCACCCGGCGCATCTCCGCCGTGGCGTCCTGCGTCTCACGGGGGATCTCGAGGACGCCGCGGCCGAGCTCGGCCCGGGTCGCCTCGAGGTCGCCGCGGATGGACGAGGCCATCTCGCGCAGGCCGGCGACGGACTCGCCGAGGCGGCCCTGCGCGCGCTCGAACACGCTGCGCACCTCGCGGGTCGCCGCCTCGACGGCCTCCCGGACGGCCTTGGTCGCGCGTTCGCTCTCCGAGCCGGCTCCGGCCTGGAGCCGCTCGAACTCGCCGGTCACCGCTGCGCCGGCCTCGCGGGCCTGCTTCGACAGCTCGGCGCCGACGCTGCGGGCGCGCTCCTCGGCGGCGCGCAGGGCGGTCTCCACGGACTGCCCGAACCGCTGCGTCTGCGCCTCCAGGGCGGTGGAGCGCTCCTCGATGCCGGCGAGCGCGGCGCTCAGCGCCTCCTCGCGGCCGGCGATGCTGGCGCCGAGGCGCTCCTCGACGCCCGCGAGCGTGCCCGCCGCGTCGGTCAGGGCCACGACGTGGCCGCGGCTGCGCTCGGCGAGGCTGCGGCCATGGGTATCGAGGGCGCCGGCCAGCGCGCTCGCCTCCTTGAGGGCCCCCTGCGAGACCTCCTGCAGCAGGCCGATCTGCGCGCCGACGCCGTCGCTCGCCCGGACCGTCTCGGCGGCGATCCGCCCGAGGGCGGTCTGGATCTGCTCGACGCGGCCGGCGAGCCCCGCCTCGATGGCGCCGAGATTCTCGCCGGCGCCGGAGACCAGCTCGGAGAGGGCGGCGTTGGCGGTCTCGATGCGGGCCAGGAGGCCGCCGAGATCCCCGTGGAGCCGGTCGCCGGTCTCGGCGAGGCCGGCGAGGGCCCGCGCGGCGCCTTCCTCGACGGAGGCGCGCAGCAGGCGCGCCGCCTCCGCGGAGCGGGCGGCGAGCTCCTGGGTGCGCTTCTCCAGGGCCTCGACCAGCGGCGCTCCGGTGACGGTGAGCGCCCGCTCGATCGCCTCGCCCCGCTGGCCGAGATCCTCGGCGAGCTGCCGGGCGGGACCGTCGAGGAGGTCGCGCAGGCGGGTCACGCCGTCCTCCAGGCTCCGGGCGGTCTCGCCACCGGTCGCGTCGAGGGTCTGCACGAGGTTGCCGCCCCGCTCCTCGATGGCCCGGACGATCCGCTCGGCGCCTTGAGCGAGGCGCCGCGACAGAGCCTCGCCGCGCTCGTCCACGAGGGCGCCGAGCGCCGTGGCGCGGCGCTCGAAGCCGTCGCCCATGCGGGCGGTGCGCTCGTCGAGGAGGGCGGCGATGGTGGCGTTGCGCTCGTCCAGCGCGGCGGTGAGCGCCGCGACATGGGCCTCGGCCGCCGCGGCGTGCACCTTGGCGCGCTCGTCGAAGGCAGCGGCGAGCGCCGCGATCCGCTCCTCGGCCATGGCGGCGAAGGCGTCGTGGCGGTCGTCGAAGGCGGTGGCGAGGGCATCGCCACGGGCGGCGACGAGGCTCGCGAAGACCTTCATGCGGTTGTCGAGACGCTGGGTGAAGGCCTCGCTGCGGTTGGCGACGACGGTATCGAGATCGCGGACCCGATCCTCCAGGCCGGTGCCGATGGCGCGGGCCCGATCCTCGAAGGTCGCGGCCTGCGCCTCGAGGAGCCCGGCGATCTCGCCGGCCCGGCCGTCGAGGAGGGCGCGCATCTCGTCCACGCGGCCGTCCATGACACCGCGAAGCTCCGTGGAGCGGGCATCGAGCAGGCCGTGCACCGCCTGGATGCTCTCGTCGAGCAGATGCGCGAGATCTTCCGCGCGGCTGCGCAGGGCGGCGGTGATGCGGCCCTCGCCCTCGCCGAGCAGGCGCTCGATCTCGGTCGCCGCCTCGTTGAGGCGCGCCACGACGGTCTCGCCGCGCCGGTCGAGGACCTCGCCGAGACCCGCCCCGCCGCGGTCGAACAGCCGGCCGAGCTCGGCCATGCGGGCGCCGAGCGCCCCGAACACGGCCTTGCCGCGCGTCTCGATCTCCTCGCCCATGGCAGCGGTGCGCTCGGCGACGAGGCGATCGATCTCCCCGGCGCCGGCGTCGAAGGCGGCGCGGATGGTGTCGGCCTGCGTGCCGAGGGTGCCCTCGATGCGCCGGCCGTTCTCGTGAAGGGCCTCGCCGATGGCCTCGAGCCGGGCGACGATGCCGTTGTCGAAGCGGGCGGCGGTGTCGTCGAGGCGCAACGCCAGGCCGCGGGCCCGCTCGTCGAAGGCCTCGCCGATCTCGGCCGAGCGCACCTGCAGCGTCTGCGCGAGGGCCTCGGAAAGGGCGAGCACGCGGCCGGCCATGTCCTCGGTGCGTGCGGCGAGCGCCTCCTCGACGGCCCGGCTGCGGGCGTCGAAGCTCGTCCCGACGGCTTCCAGCCGCGCGAAGGCGACTCCATCGAGGCGCTTGGCGACCTCCTCCAGCCCCTGGATGAGGGCGGCGCCCCGGCGCTCGAAACCGTTGCCGATCTCGGCCGAGCGGGCGCCGAGGGCATCGCCGAGGCTCGCCATGCGGCCGGCGATGTCCTGGGCGAGGCTCTCGGTGCGGCCGTCGAGGGCCTGCACGAGGTCGCGGCCGCCCTCGGTCATGATGCGGGCCATCTCGCCGGTGCGCGTGACCAGCGCCTCGTTGAGGGCGGTCGCCCGCGCCCCGAGATGGGCGTCGACGCGGCCGACGAGGTTGCCGAAGGTCTCCTCGATCTCGGCGGTCCGCCGGGCGGAGCGCTCCTCAAGGGCGCCGAGATGGGTCTCGACCGCCTTGCCGGCCTCGCGGGCGCGCTCGGCGATGCCGTCGGCGACCGCCTTGCCCTGCACCGTGACGATGCGGTCCATGCTCTCCAGCTGATCGACCACGAAGGCGCCGAGGGAGGTGGTGTCGCGGGAGATGCGGTCGGCGAGGATATCGCCCCGCGCGATGGTCTCGTGGAGGGCGGCGAGGCGGTCGCCGAGGACCTGCTCGATGGCGCGGGTCCGGGTATCGGCGGCCTCGGTGAAGGCGGCGCCGGTCTGGTTGAGGGCGTCGGTGACGCGGGCGCCCTGGGCCGCGACGGCGAGCACGATGTCGCGGCCGGTGCCGGCGAGGCGGGTATGGGCGTCGTCGACCTGGCCGGCGATCAGTTCGCTCATGCCGCGGCCGTGGTTCTCGAAGGCGGTCTCGATCTCGGCGAGCTTGGCGTTCAGCGTGCCGCCGACGCCGTCCGCCGCGCGGGTGACGACGGAGGCGGCGGTCGCCGCGCGGGCGCCAAGATCGCGGTCGAGGGCCTCGATCGTCTCGCGCAGGCTGGCGGTGGCCGCCTCGACGCGGCGGCCGAGCTCCCCGTGCAGCTCGTCGGCCGAGCCGCGGAAGCGGGACAGGATGCCGGCCGTGCCGGTCTCGACGGCGAGCAGCACCGCGTCGGCGGACTGGCGCAGGTCGTCCCGCGACGCCTCGAAGCGCGCGACCGCCTCGCCCGTGCGCTCGGTGACGGCGCCGGCCGCGCCCTCGGTGGCGTCGGCGAGCCGGGCCGCGGCCTCGGCGGTGCGGCGGGACAGCTCCTCCACAGTAGCGGCCAGGCGTCGCTCGAAGATCTGCACGGCCTCGACGGTGCGGGCCTCCAGCTCGCCCGTGGCGCCCGCGGCCGAGCGGCGCATGGACTGCGTGGCCTCGCTGGCGCTGGCGCCGAGGGTGACGCTCGCCTCCTCGGCGGTGCGGCGCAGGAGGTCGGCGGCCTCGGCGGCGCGGTCCGACACCTCGGTGCCGAGGGTGCCGGCGGCGGCGCGCAGGCTCGCGACGGCGCCCTCGGCGCTGGTCTCGAAGCTGCGGCCCAGGGACGAGAAGGTCTCGACCACGCCGCTCGCGGCGAGGGCAAGGCCGGCCTGGGTCTCGCGCCCCCGGTTCTCGATGAGGTCGGAGACGCTGGCGCCGGCGGTCTCGATGTCGGTGCGCAGCGCCGCGCCGCGGCTGGCGATGTCCTCGGACAGCGCGGCGCCGACGGCGGACACCTGGGCGCGCAGGGACTCCCCGGTCTCGGCGAAGCGCGCGGTGATATCGCCCCCGGTTGCGGAGAAGCGCTCGGCGAGGTCGTTGCCGCGCGTCAGGAAGGTGCCTTCCAGCGTCTGGGCGGAGCGCTCGAAGGTCTCGCGGACCTCGGTGCCCTGGCGGGTGATCGCCTCCATCACTCCGGCGCCGGTCTCGGCGAGGTTGCGGGCGACATGCGCGGCGTTGTCGGCGAGCGTGCCGGTGATGTGGCCGCCGGTGGTCTCCAGCGCCTTCGTCACCTCCGCGGCGCGGCCCGCCATCGCCTCGACCACCCGGTCGCCGGCATGGCCGAGCGCCGCGGTGATGGTGTCGCCGCGCTCGCCGAGCGCCTGGGAGACGGCCGCACCCCGGGCGTCGATGGCGCCGGTGACGCGCTCGCCCGCGCCGGTCATCGCCGAGACGATCTTCTCGGCCGCCCCCTCCAGCTCCTGGCTCAGGCTGTGATGGGTGCCGGAGATGGCGCCGCGCACGCGCTCGGCGTTGGCGACGATGGACTCCCGCTGGGCCACCAGTTCGTCGACGAGGGAGCGGATGCGGATCTCGTTGTCGGAATAGGCCCGCTCCAGGGTGGCGATCTCGCCGCGCACCAGGGTCTCCAGCTCGCCGGCGCGGGCGAGCGCCCGCTCGACGCCGTCGCCCACGGCCGCCACCTCGCGGCGCACGGTCTGCGACATGGTCAGCACGGCGTCGGTCGAGAAGGTGTCGGGTTCGGCGAGCCGCACGGCGACCTCGCCCACGGCGCGGGCGACGAGGCGCATCTCCTGGGCGCGCACGGCGAGCATCGCCGCCACGGCGAAGAGCAGCGGCGGCAGGGCCAGCGCGGCGGCGGCGATCACGCCCTGGACGGGCGTGAGGCCGGCAAGCACGCCGGAGAGGTCGCCGCCGGCCTGGCCTGAGGCGAGCGCGGTCAGGCCTCCGATCCAGAGGAGGGCGGCGAGCGCCGCGAACAGGTAGGGGCGCTTCGAGGTGCGCACCCGCAGGGTCTGCTGGAGCACGCCGATGTTGCGGCGGTCGTCGTTGGCCACGAGCGAGCGGTCGGGCGGCAGCAGGCCGCCCTCGCGAGCCGGGCGCGGCTGATCGGGCGCGGGCACCTCGGAGGACAGCGGCGGATCGAGATCGAGGCGGGGGGGCTGCGTGCGGCCGGCCGCCTCCACGAGGGGGTCGCCGTCCCCGACATCGGGCAGGCGCGGCTCGGGCCGCGTCTCGCCGTCGCGGGTCAGGACGTCGAGGCTGAGCGCCTGCTCGATGGCCGAGAGCGCCGCCTCGGCCGGATCCTTGAGCTTCTTCTCGGTGGCCATGCAACGCCTCTGTACGCGTGGTCTTGAACGCTGCCGGCCGCGCCCGGCAGCGGAGACACAACTACCCGTTTACCAAGGAAGCTTAGACGCCGCCGCCCTCCCGGAATACCCGAAGGCGGGGACGGCTCGAAAAAACCTTAACGGAATGGTTACCACGCCGGCCGCGCCGGGCCGGAGCGCAGCTATCTCCATGGCCGGACAAGGCTTAAGGGTCGGCCCGACGGGCACCCGCATTGTGGACAGCCGGGGACCGCCGGAACGCGCCCGGGCATGGCGGCAGGACGAGCGGTGAGCACTGAGATCGACCACGCCCATCTCGCCGCGCAGACCGGCGGCGACACCAGCCTCGCCCGCGAGCTGCTGGACCTGTTCGCCGGCCAGTGCGGAAGCCTCGTCCCGAAGATCCTCGATCCGGCGCTGCCGGCGGCCGACCGGGCGGACGCGGCCCATACCCTGCGCGGCTCGGCCGCCGGCATCGGCGCGCCGCGGGTCGCGGCCGCCTGCGAGACCCTCGAGGCCGGCCTTCGCGTGACGGGAAGCGCAGCACCGGACGCGCTCGCCGTGCTGACGGCCGCGGCCGAGGCCGCCGTCGCCGAGATCGGGCGGCGCGGCTGAGCGGTCCGGCAGCGGCTGCATTTCTTTGACGCAGCGGCGCTGCCGGCCCTCGCCGCCGCGCCACAGGGAGCCCACTTGCTGCGCGCGGGGACGCGAGAACGGCGGGCGCGGCCCTTGCAATCCGTGGCGGCCCCCTCCAAGCAGGCGGCGCCGCGCGGCATTCACCATTCAATCGCCGGGCGGGGCGGGAGTCATCGATGCCGAAGATCACCTTCATCGACCATGCCGGGACAGCCCGAACGGTCGAGGGCGTGGTCGGCGCGACCGTCATGGAAGCGGCGCTGCGCAACAACGTGCCCGGCATCGACGCCGAGTGCGGCGGCGCCTGCGCCTGCGCCACCTGCCACGTCTACGTCGACGCGGCGTGGATCGACCGGGTCGGCAAGGCGCAGGACATGGAGCAGGACATGCTCGACTTCGCCACCGACGTGCGCGACACCTCGCGCCTCTCCTGCCAGATCCGCATCGAGCCCGAGTATGACGGGCTGACCGTCACGACGCCCGCCCGCCAGGGCTGAGCGCGGCGCCTACCGCATCAAGGCGCGCATCGCACCGTCGAGCCCTTCGAGCGTCAGCGGGAACATGCGGCCGCCCATGAGGCCGCGCACCATGCCGATCGACTGGGTGTAGGCCCAGTGCTGGGCCGGCACCGGGTTCAGCCAGACCGCCTTCGGGAAGTGGTCGAGGATGCGCTGGAGCCAGGCCGAGCCCGACTCCGCGTTCCAGTGCTCGACGGAGCCGCCGGCCATGGCGATCTCGTAGGGGCTCATGGAGGCGTCGCCGACGAAGACGACGCTGTAGTCCGGCGGGTAGGTGCGGATCACGTCGAGGAGCGGGATGCGCGCCTCGTGGCGCCGGGCGTTCTCCTGCCAGAGCGTCTCGTAGGGGCAGTTGTGGAAGTAGTAGTGGGCGAGGTTCTTGAACTCGCCCCGCGCCGCCGAGAATAGCTGCTCGGCGAGCATCACGTGGCCGTCCATCGAGCCGCCGACGTCGAGGAGGAGCAGCACCTTCACGGCGTTGCGCCGCTCCGGCCGCAGGCGCAGGTCGAGATAGCCCCGCGCGGCGCTTGAGCGGATCGTGCCGTCGAGATCGAGCTCCTCGGCCGCGCCGGCTCTCGCGAAGCGGCGCAGGCGCCGGAGCGCGATGCGCAGGCTGCGGGTGTCGAGCTCGCGGCCGTCGTCGAGGTCGCGGAAGTCGCGCCTGTCCCAGACCTTCACGGCGCGGAAGTTCCGGTTGCCCTCCTGACCGATGCGGATGCCCTCGGGGTTGTAGCCGTAGGCGCCGAAGGGCGAGGTGCCGCCGGTGCCGATCCATTTCGAGCCGCCCTGGTGGCGTCCCTTCTGCTCGGCGAGGCGCTGCTTCAGGGTCTCGAACAGCCGGTCCCAGCCGAGCGCCTTCAGTTCCGCCTTCTCCTCCTCGGAGAGGTGCTTCTCAACGAGCTTGCGCAGCCACTCCTCGGGGATCGGCGTCGGGCCTTGACCCTCACCGTCGCCGAGCGTCTCGAGCCCCTTGAAGACGGTGCCGAACACCCGGTCGAAGCGGTCGAGATGGCGCTCGTTCTTCACCAGCGCCACGCGGGCGAGGTGATAGAAATCCTCGACGCGCTTGCCCGCGAGATCGCGGTCGAGGGCGCCGAGCAGCGTCAGGTACTCCCGCGGCGTGACCGGGACGCGGGCCTCGCGCAGGGCGGCGAAGAACTGGAGCAGCATCGGCGGAGATGGCCGCAGGGGACCCCGACGGTCAAGGCGCGGGGGTGGTAGGCGCCTGCGCAGTTCCCACGGAGCGGCGGGGAGGGGGTCGGAAGGGCCCCTCGGGATAAGCCGGCCGAAGCTGGGTATAAGTCCCGATTCCTGTTGATAGGCAGGGCACTCGCCTTGTTCGAGCGACATGCACTGTCATCGGAATCAAGAACAGCGTGCGCAGCTTGTCACATGCGTCTCGGGGGTAAGTGTTTCCCGAGTCGAGGGATACGCGTCATGGCTATTGTCTTGCGCTCCTTGAGCGACTTCAAGCGATTTCTCGCTCAGCCGGGCGCGACGATTCAAATCGTCCGGAACACGTTCATCGAGCGTCAGCCGGAGGCCGCCCAGGTCGCCTATCGCGAGAAGGGCATGATGGAGCCGCGCACGGTGCACGCGCTCTCGAAGAAGGCCGCGATCTTCTCGCTGCGGGGCCGGCCCGACACGGTGTGGCTCTACTGGGACAAGGGCACACGGAACTGGCACTACTCGGGCGACACCGTGCGCATCCCGCTCGCGACCTCTCTCGGGCCGCCGGACGAGATCGTCTACCGCTGCACCTTCGCGCCCGGATTCGAGCCGGCGGAGCGCCCGGTGCGCGCACCCCGTCGCCGGGCCCAGGCGGACGCCCAGGGCGAGGCGCGGCACCCGGCCTGAAGGCTGCCGCGCGGGTTGCTTCCTCTCAGGCGCGTTTCGCGGCGGCCTCGTCCCTGGCGGCATCGCGGCCCGGCGGCTCCACGCCCTTGCCGACCGTGCGGCGGGCCCGGAAGACCGGCCGCTGATCGCTCTCCTTGCGCTTGAGCATGACACGGTACTCGTCCCGCCGCTCGTGGATCGAGGCGATGACGAGGCCCATCGGCACGCCGACATCCACGAGCACCGCCTCCGACAGTTGCAGCGAGGCCTCGATGGTCTCCGGCACGGCGTCGTCCACGCCCATCTCGTAGAGCTGCGTGGCGTGCCGGGCGTCGCGGGCGCGGGCGACGATGGTGAGGTCGGGCCGCTCGGCGCGGGCCGCCTGCACCACCGCCTCGACGGCGGCCGGGTTGTCGAGGGTGACGACGAGGGCGCGGGCCGAGGCGATGTCGCAGCGGCGCAGCATCTCCGGGTTGGCGCTGTCGCCGAAATAGACCGGGTTGCCGAGGCGGCGCAGCTCCGTCACCCGCGCCGGGTCTGAATCGAGGGCGATGTAGGGGATCTTGTGGCGCGAGAGCATGTCGCCGACGAGACGGCCGACGCGCCCGTAGCCCGCGACGATCACCCGGTTCTGCTGCTTGTCCGGCGGCGGCTCGGCCCGCGCCCGCCCGAGCTGCGCGGCGGTGACGCGCCGCCCCATCCGGCGGCCGAGGGCCGCGAGCGGCGGGATCGCCACCATGGTGACGGTGGTGACGATGAGCGCCGCGGCCCCCACGGGCTCCGGCACGAGCCCCACGGCGACGGCGCCGCCGATCAGCACGAAGGCGAACTCGCCGCCGGGGCCCAGGAGCAGCGCCGCCTCCGTCGCCACGGGCCTCGGGATGCGCAGGACGGGCGCGGCGAGGATCACGATCGCGCCCTTGATGGCGAGCAGGGCGAGCGACAGGCCGAGGATCGTGGCCGGCGCCGCGACGAGCTGGGCCGGGTCGAGATTCATGCCGACCGACAGGAAGAACACGCCGAGCAGCAGGCCCTTGAACGGGTCGATCGTCGCCTCGATGGCCCGGCGATACTCGGTCTCGGCCAGCAGCAGCCCGGCGACGAAGGCGCCGAGCGTCATGGAGAGGCCGCTGGCGGCGGCCGTCAGCGCCGTGGCCACGATGGTGAGCAGGCAGGCCGCCATGAACAGCTCGGGCGAGCGGGTACGCGCGACGAGATGGAACAGCGGCCGCAGGGCGAGGCGACCGGCGACGACGATGGCGCCGATGGCGATCGCCGCTTGGCCCAGAGCCAGCACCAGCGAGGCCCCCATATGGGCGCCGTCGTTGCGGCCGAGCACGGCGATGGCGAACAGCACCGGCGCCACGGCGAGGTCCTGGAACAGGAGCACCGCGAAGCTCGCCCGGCCAGCGGGGGTGTTGAGCCGCTTCTGCTCGGCGAGCACCGGCAGCACCACGGCGGTGGAGGAGAGAGCGAGCGCCAGCCCGACGATCGCGGCGGCGGCGACCGGCACCTTCAGCCCGTAGAGGATCGCGCCGATCACTAGCGCCGAGGACAGCACCTGGATCGAGCCGAGCCCGAAGACGAGGCGCCGCAGGGTCCGCAGGCGCTCCCAGGAGAGCTCGATGCCGATCATGAACATCAGGAAGATCACGCCGAACTCGGCGAGATGGGCGATCTCCGTGCGGTTGCCGATGGTGACAGGCGCGAGCCAGGGATGGCCGTCCGCCAGCCGCCCGAGGCCGAAGGGCCCGAGCAACGCGCCCGCGCCGATGAAGCCGAGCACCGGGCTGATCCGCAGCCGATGGAACAGCGGCACCACGATGCCGGCCGTCACCAGGAAGAGGATCGCCTCCTTGTAGGAGGCGGCATGAACCTCGGGCATCGCGGTCGCGCTCGAACCTCTCGTCGACGGGTCCGGGACGCCGTGTGCAGGATGAATGCCGCCGCTCGCGCGAAAGCGCGGGGCGATGTTCGACGATGCGGATGGGGCGGCGGCCCGTGCTCCCGGCCGGCCGGGCCGGGATTCGACCCTATCATAGCGCGCCGGTTGCGCCGCGGGGAGGATTTCGGCTCCCTCACGCCTCCGACACGGCCGGAGACGGCCTCAGCGGCGCCGCACCGCGCCGGCGATCTCCCGGCCGGCGATGGCGAGGAAGCGCCAGGAGCGCAGGAAGTAGCGCCGGAACAGGCGGCGCGGCGCCAGCAGGAAGCGGAAGAGCCACTCGAGGCCGATCCGCTGCATCAGGACGGGCGCCCGTGGCACGAGGCCCGCCGCCACGTTGAGCGCCTCGCCGACGGACAGCACCACCGGGCCTCCGAGGGCGGCGCCCTGGCGCGACACCCAGACCTCGGATTTCGGCGCCCCGACGCCCATGACGAGCAGCGTCGTGCCATGCTCGCGGATCCGCTGCGCCAGCGTCCGGCCGAAGGCGGCGTCGTGTTCGAAGCCGAAGGGCGGCACCGCGACGGCGACGGCGGAGGCGGGATGGCCGATCCGCGCGAGCAGCGCCCGCATCCGCGTGCCGACCTCCTCCTCGGCGACGATCAGGAAGATGCGGTCGTTCGGCGCGGGCGCAGCGGAGAGCGCCGCCGCGAGGAGATCGTGCCCGGTGATGCGCTGCGCCGCCCGCGCCCCGAGGAGCCGGGCGAGCCAGACGAGGGGCGTCCCGTCGAGGGTGCGCACGGCGGCTCCGGCATAGGCTGCCCGGAAGGCCGGATCCTGCGAGAGCACCACCGTGTGGTCGACATTGGCGGTGGTGATCAGGCGCGGCGCGGTCGCGGGTGCCGCCGCGACGGAGCGCAGGATGGCCTCGGCCGAGTCGACCCGGAACGCCATGCCGAACAGCGTGGCGGTCGCGGGCACCGTCGCCGCGGCCGGCTCGACCGGTGTCGCGGCCCGCGACGCGACGGCCTCCGGGCGGGACCGGTCGTCCCGCAGGAACGGGTCCGAGAGAGCGTCCAGTCGGTACAGACGGCGGGCCATCAGCGTCTCGGGCAGGATGGAGGTATCGGGAACGTCACGCATCGGCGGCCCGGAAGGCGCGGGCGGGCACCGGGATGAGCGCGCCGGTTCGTGCGGCGGCGGGCAAGCCCTCGCGCCGTCTGACGCGCCGATAGGCGAGCGCGGCGCCGGCCATCAGGCCGAGCACGAGGGCGACGGGCAGCACGACCTTGGGCGAGGGCGGCCAGCTGCGCAGGCGCGCCGGAGTCGCCTGGGAGATGACGCGCACGTTGGTGCTGTTGAGCCGCTCCTGCTCGCTGGCCTCGCGGGAGCGCTTCAGGAACGCCTCGTAGACGCCCCGGCGCGATTCCAGGGTCCGCTCCAGCTCGCGCAGGCCGACATTGGCGCGGTCGCTCGTCGCGGTCTCGGTCTTCACCCGGTCGAGGTTGGTGCGGATGGCCGCCTCGCTCGCGGCGGCGCGGTCGTAGTCCTTCTGCGTCGTCTCGATGATCCGCTCCTTCTCCCGCTGGATCAGGCGCTGCAGGTCCTTCTGCTGGGCGTACTGCTCGGCCATCGCCGGATGGCGCGTGCCGAGGCGCGTGGCGAGCTCGGCGGTGTTGCGCGAGAGCGTCGCGAACTGCTGCCGCAGGGCTTGCATCTCCAAAGACTGGAGCATCTCGGGCAGCGCCGTGCTCGCGTCGCCGGCCTTCATGCTCCGGGCCTGATCGAGGCGCGACTTGGCCTCCGCCGTGCGGATCGAGGCCGTGACGAGCTGCTGGTTCAGGTCGCCGAGCTGCTGGTCGGTGAGGAGCCTGCCGCTGGACGCCACGAGCCGGTGGTCCTGTCGGTAGGCGATGACCCGCCGCTCGGCTTCCTCGACGTCGCCGCGCAGGGCGTTGAGCCGGCCGACGAGGGCGTCGGAGGCGCGGCGCGCCGCCTCGGTGCGGGCGGCGGCCTCCTCGCGGAAGTAGGCGTCGGCGATGGCGTTGGCGATGCGCGCGGCCTTCTCCGCCTCGCGGGACTGCACGTAGACGTCGATCACGAAGGTCCGCTCCGGCCGCCGCACCGCGAGCTTCAGGCGGAGCGCGTCGAGGGCGAGGTTGACCGGGTCGCGGCCGCCAGGGGGCGGCAGCATCCCGAGCATCGACTTCAGGCCGTTGACGACCGGGCTGTCCCATTCGGGACGCACGAACTCGTCGTCCTGGTCGAGGCGCAGGGCGACGACGGCCCGGCGCAGCACGCTGTCCGACTGGATCACCCGCGCCTGGCTCTCGGCGAGGGAGACCCCGCTGTCGGCCTGCGGGGTGCGGGCGCTGACCTCGTTCTCGACGACCCGAAGGTCGGACGGGTCGATGAGGATCTGGACGTTCGAGGTGTAGCTCGGCGTCGCCAGGCCGAGCAGCGCCACCGCCGCGACGACGCTGACCGCGCCGCCGAGAAGGATCGTGCTGGTGCCCTGCCGAAGGCGGCGCAGCACCGTGCGCAGGTCGGGCCGGCCGGGCTCCGACGGGCGGGGCGCCGGCGGCGGATCGTTGCGAAGGGGCGTCGCGAAATCGAACATGGACACCATTCCCTGATCTGCCCGTCGCGTCCCGCGCCGGACGGATGCCTGTCGCCGGTCTGATCCGTTTCGCGCCGCTCCGTGCCGGATCGGCACAGGGCTCGGGCGGTACGGAGACCGACGGGGCAATCTACGCAGCTGCCGTGCCGCCCGAAGGCCGACGAGCGCTCAGGCAGCGGTTGAGATAGGAGGGATTTGTGCCTGCGCCGAACGAACTTAGCGGGTAGTGTTAACGCCACTCCGGAAGGGGCATCAGCGCGCGTCCCGGTCGCCGTAGACCGCCGGCCCGCGATCGAGGAACGCGAGGAACAGGGCCGTGTCGGCCTCGGCGAGACCGTTCCAGCGCGCGACGTTCGGGCGGGACAGGGCCGCCGCCCGTCCGAGCCGGCCCGAGACGGCGGCCTCGGCGACGAGACGCGCCGCGCCCGCGGGATCGCCGGGGCGGACGAACAGGCCCGAGGGGCCGAGCACCTCCGTGAAGACCTCGGCCTCGGGCGCCACCACGGGCAGGCCGCCGTGCTGGATCTCGAGAAGCGGCAGGCCGAGTCCCTCCGCCTTGGAGGTCGAGAGGAGAAGATGGGACGTCTCGGCCAGCGCCCTCAGAGCCTCGTCGCCGAGGTAGCCGTGTAGCGTCAGGAAGGGCGGCGGCGCGGCGAGATAGGGATGCTCGCCCCAGCCGACCCGGCCGACGACGTGGAGCTCGGCCGGGAACCCGGCGCGGTTCAACGCCTCGGTCAGCGCGATCGCCGCCGGGTAGTCCTTGCGCGGCTCGATGGTGCCGATGGCGAGCATCCGCAGGGGCTCGCCCGGCCGGAACGGAGCCGCCCCGGCGATGCCGCCGAGCCCGAACACGTCGGGGACGGAAGGGCGCAACGGTGCGACCAGCGCCTCGGGCCGGCAGTGGCGGCGCAGCTCGGCGGCGGTGGTCAGCGAGTTCGTGAAGAAGCGGCGGACGGTGCGCATCGCCAGGGCGAAGCTCGGCGCCATGTAGGCCCGCGCCCGGGCGTTCAGCTCGTCGCGGCGGGTCAGCAGGAACAGGTCGTGGACGTAGAGGAGCAGCCGGTCGCCCATCAGCGCGCAGGCCGGTCCCGGCGGAAACCCGGCGAAGAGGAACAGCGCGTCGCGGTCGAGGAGGCCGCGCAGGGGCAGGCCGAGCTGCTGCGTCAGGATCATGCCGGGCAGGCCGCGGCTTCGTACCGGCACGACCTCGTGGGGCGCCAGCCGCTCCGGCGAGAACAGCCCGAGCGAGACCCGCTCGATGCCGGTGACGTGGCCGCGCACATGGGTCTGGTCGACGTAGAGGCGCCGTCTCACGAGGGACGGCTCCGCAAGGCCGCGCGCAACCGTGCGGTCAGAAACAGGGCGCGGCGTGCCCAGAGCGGCATCCGCCGCCCGAAGACCGCCTGCTTCGCCCGCCTCAGCCGCGCCACCAGCGGACGGCTCGGCGCCGCGACGAGCCCGCGCCGGGGCGCCGCCGGGGCGGCGGCCATGGGGTAGCGGGCGAGAAGGCCGGGCAGGAAGCGCGGCGGCGCGTCGTTCAGAAGGCCCTGCGCGACGAGGACGTCGTGGAGCGAGAGCGCCGCGGCGCCGTGGCTGAAGCGGTTCTCCAGGGCGATCCGGGCGAGGGCGCCGAGGCGCTCGCGCCTGCCGTGGTCGCGCACCAGATCGGCCAGGGCCGAGGCGAGCCGGCCGGGCTCCGGCTCGACGAGGATGCCGCTGACGCCGTCGATCACCGAGGTGGTGAGACCTGTGAGGCGGTAGGCGAGCGTCGGGGTGCCGCAGAGCCCGGCTTCGATCGGGGTCTGGCCGAGGGTCTCGTGGCGGCTCGCGGTGACGTGGAGGTCGCAGGCGCCGTACCAGGCGGCGAGCGTCGCCTCGTCGCTGATGAGGCCGGGCGCGTGCAGGTTCGGCAGGCCGAGCCGGCCCGGATCGTCGAGGCGACCGATGGCGACGAAGCCGACGCCCGGCCGGGCGACGGCGCGCAGGGCCGCGGCAAGGTCCGAAAAGCCCTTGTCCGGCGCGTCGGCGATGACGGCGGAGAACATCACCAGCACGTCGGAGGCCGGCAGTCCGAGCCGAGCCCGGAGCGCCATCCGATCCATCGGGCGGAACACGTGAGCGGGCGCGGTCAGCGTCACGGGTGCGATGCGTGCCGCCGGCGGGGCGAGGCGCCGGGCCGTCCGCTCGGTCCAGGCGGAGTTGGCCAGCAGCAGCGGCCCGCGCGGGTCGGCGAGCACGGCACGCTTCTCGGCATGGGCGGCGGCGATGCGCGAGGGCGCGAGCTGCGGAAACTCGTCCGGCGTCGGGCAGGCCGCGTCGCAGCCGGCGAGGACGCGCTCGCATCCCTTCGGATGGGCGCAACGCCCCGTCAGCGGGAAGAGGTCGTGGAGCACGGCCGCCGTGCGGGTATGGCGGCCGATCCGGCCGAGGACGCCGAGGCTGCGGGTCGTCTCGTGGAGGTTGCCCGAGAGCACCCAGTCGAACGGGCCCTGACGGAGGGTCGCCTCCGCCTTCGGGAAACGTTCGGTCCACTCCGCGGCGGCAGGCGGGGACTCGTCGGCGAGCCGCAGATGCGTGACCCGGTGGCCGGAGAGGGTCAGCGCCTCCGTCAGGCGGCGATGGGCGATGCCGGCGCCGCCGCGATAGCCGGTGCCGGTCAGCGAGGCGACGCGGATGGAGGCCAGCGGCGCTGGAGCCTCGCGCATCCCGTGCAGCAGGACCGGCCGCCCGATCCGCATCCGCGCCGCGCCGGGGGTGCCAAGCGCGCTCCACCATTCCGCTGGTGGCCGATGCGCATGGGGCGCGAGGGCGATGCGTGTGAAGAGGATGCCGTCGCCTGGGAAAGGGGCGGCGAGGGACGGGGCGTCCAAGGCGAGGACCTCCGATCCGTAGAGGATGCGCAACCCCGCCACGGCGGCGGCGCCGGTGAGGGCGGCCTCGAGGGCGAGGGCGGCGAGGGCGCCCGGCGCGAGCATGTCCCCGCCCGAGAGGACCAACAGGTGATCGGCCGCGCTCGCCGAGACCGCTTCCGGGATCTCCGATGCGTCGTGGAGGCAGCGGGCGCGGACGTTCGGGTGATCCTGCCGCTCGACAGAGGCCAGCGTCGCTGCGCGATCATCGCCTGCGACGATCAGCACCTCGACGGGGCCCCAAGGGCGCCCGTCCGGCAACCTGTCGGGGAGGGCCGGCGTGGGCTCCGGCGTGCCGAAGGGCCAGCCCGCAACCCCGTGCGCGGGCGCGGCGCCGGCACTCTCGGGGGCTGCGGGATCGGTCTCGGGGGTCACGAAGGATGCCTTCTGCCGTGCCCCGGCAGCATCGGCGAGACAGGTGAAGAACGCGTTCCGGCAACGCTTTGCCGTGGACGACGCGTTGCGGCGCAAATTCGCCACCATGCGGCCTTAGCCGCAGGCCTTAAGGAAGTGTGAAACCCCGCAGCGTTCGCGCGGGCGAGCGTGAGGCCCCCATGCCTAAGACACCCCCGAGCCGGGAGGTCCAGCGCGAGCGACGCGCCTGGGCGGTCGAGTCCGACGATTGGAGGCTCGACCGGGCCGTCCGCAAGGGCTTCCGGATCAAGTGGGGCTACGTCGCGATCGCGTATCTCGTGGAGTTCATGGTCATCGGCGCCTCGCTCGGCGGCGCCTGGCTGTTCGCGGGGGTCTACAGCGACGGAGACTCGCGCAGCTTCTACTTCATGCTGCTGGCGCCCTTGGTCTACGCGGCCGTGGAGCTCTGCCGGGTGCCTCTGGCGATCCTGGCGCGCACCCAGCGCTCCTACTTCGTGCGCGGGCTCGCCATCCTCGGCATCATCTTCGCGGCGGGCGTGACCACGAAGTCCGTCTCGCAGCTCGGCGAGATGATGTTCCACCCCCGCCTGATGGACGCGGCCAAGACCAAGACCGCCCTCAAGGACGCGCAGGCCGACCGCGCCAGCCTCGACACCCGCATCGCGGCCGCCGACGCCCGCGTCGGGCAGTACACCGCCGAGCTCGACCAGATCGAGAAGCGCTCCGCCGAGAACGCCTCGCAGCTCGCCGGCCTGCCGGCGCAGCGCTGCGAGCGCATCCAGGGCACCAACAGCCGCGGGGTGAGGTACTCGAACCTCAAGTGCATCGCCGACCCGCGGGTGGCGACGCTCTCGGCGAGCGTGACCAAGGCCGGCGCCGACCGCGCCGCCGTCACCAAGGAGCTGGAGGAGGCCCGCAAGGCCCGCGGCGGGCTCGACCGCGGCAACGCCGACCGCCGCGTGGCGGACGCCGAGCAGGCCTACCGGAACGCCGTCAACCGCTCGCAGCTCCATTCCTTCACGGCCATGGTCTACGGCGTCGACCCGATCGACGTGACCGATGCGCAGGTCCACGCCTTCCTGCGCATCTTCGTGTTCATCCCGGCGCTCTGCGCGGCCTTCGCCTCGACGATCCTGGCGCTCTGCGCCGTGTCGGTGCGCAAGACCTTCATGGACGAGGACGATCTCGGCGCGGCGGTCAACCCGGAAGCCGCGACCTACATGCTCGCGCCCTTCGCGGAAGGGATCGTGCGGGAGGTCAACACCTCGCTCCAGAAGTCCGTGCGCGAGGCGGTCGCCTCCGGCGCGGCGATCCCGCTGGAGCAGCGCCGGCCCGCCGGGCCGTCGCTTCCCAACGCCGCGACCGCGGGAGCCGGGGCATGAGCTACCTCGCCGACGGCTCGCCGGAGAACATCGCGCTCGCCCAGCACGTCAACGGACGGCTGCGGGCGGAGTCGCGGATCATCGCGGCCCGCGCCTTCCTGTTCCGGGCGCTGGGCGCGGGCGCCTTCGCGGCGCTCGCGGGCATCGGCATCGGGGCCGCGGCCTACGGCTACTCCTACGTCACGCAGTACTCCTCTGCCGCCGAGCGCATCGCCACCGCGCTCCAGACGGCGCTCGCCGACGTGACGCTGAAGACCAAGGGCGAGGTCACGCTCACCGACAACACCCTCAAGCTCGAGGGCCTGCCCAAGCAGAGCGCCGCGCCGGTGCCGACCAAGGCGCAGCTCGGCGACGACGCCGTGCCCGCCTCGAAAGCCCCGGTGAACACCACCTTCACGGTGTTCAAGCAGGTGCCCTATCTCGACGGGCAGATCGTCTCGGGCTGGAACTTCCGCGCCGCGGAGGACAAGCCCTTCCAGCAGTACTGCTACTTCTCCCGGCGCTCGAACGAGGCCAAGGGCCAGGTCGAGATCAAGATCGACCTCGCCATGGACGGCCGGGTGCTGCCGCAGCCGCAGAAGTCCGACGTCAACCTCTCGATCCTCGCCCAGAACTGCGTCTGGCACGACGGCAAGTCGCTTTGAGCCTCACGCCCCGCCCTACTGCGTGAGGCGGAGCGTGCCGATGCTCTTGGCGATCTGGTCGAAGGCCGCGATCAGGCTACTCGAGTCGTTGGCGACGAAGTACTGGCTCGCCGAGCTCGCGCATTTCGAGAGCACGCTCAGGCCCTGCGCATCGATCGGGTCGTTCGGCACGCTGAAGCCGATCGTGTAGACCGAGATGCCCGCCGTCTTGGCGTTGGTGCAGGCGGTGGCGGTCAGGGCGTCGAGGGCGGCGCGGGCGTTCGTCGCGTTGGAGACGTTCTGGTTGCCCGGTGGGAGACGCGGGTTCGGCGTGCTGCCGTTCGCGTTGCGCAGGTATCCGGCCGCGAAGTACTGCGACTGGTTCCAGCTGCTCGAATAGGTCGGCCAGCTGTTCTCGCCATCGGTCATCAGGATGATGATCTTGTTGACGGTGCTGGAGCTGTAGGATGCGCCGTCGGCGAAGACGCTGTTCGGGGAGAGCGTGCGCCAGCCCCACATGAAGCCTTCGTGGATGTTGGTCGATCCGAGAGGCGCCATGCTGTCCACGAGGGACTTCAGGACGGTCGCGTCGGTGGTGAGCCGCTGGAGCGGCTTCGTCGTGCAGCCGTAGTTCGGGCCGTTCGGGACGCCCGAGGCACCGCTGTTCGTCGGCGAGGCATCCTTCGGGGAGACGTACTTGCAGGCGCGGGACTGCGCGTCGTCCCAATTCATGCTGGACGATGATTTGCACGATCCGCTGCTGTCGCCGTCGTCGATGTAGCTGTTGAGCGAATAGTAGTTCGTACCGCTGCTCTTGTACTTCTGAGATCCGGTGGTGCCGTCGCCGGGCTCGTCGGGTGCGAACATCGGCACGTAGAGCGAGTCGTTGTCTCCGGTCGGCGCCACGTCCGAGACGTTCCGCGGGTAGGGCAGCGTCTCGAAGCAGCCACCCCAGCCCCAGCCGGAATAGACGTTCTGCAGCTTGGCGAAGATGTCGAAGCGGCTCTTGAAGTTCGAGCCGTCGGGGTCCGTCACGTTGGTCCAGTGCAGGGACGACTTGCCCTGCTGGTCGATCCAGCTCGCGTAGCGGTAGGTCGTCGGGTTCACGGCGACCGCAGAGGCGAAGGGCACGATCGAGATGCGGGTATCGGCGGCGAAGGCGGCGTTGCCCTTCACGTAGTCGATGAACTGCTTGGCGGCTGTCTGAGCCGCCTGGAGCTTGCTCTGCCCGCCGCTCGAGATCGCCATCGAGCCGGTGTTGTCGAGGACCAGCGCGATCTCGAAGGTCTTCGGCACGGGCGTCGCGCAGCGCGCCGCCGCACCGACGACGGTGCTGTTCACGCGCGTGATCTTGTTGAAGTAGGTCGTGGCGACCGCGTGCGTCGTCAGCGTGATCTGGCGCGGGTTGAGCGACATGGCCAGCGGGTCGACGGTCAGGCCGCTCGAGCCCATGTAGCCTTCCATCATCGACTGCGCCTGAATCTGCATCTGCGCCAGGGTCGTGGTGTTGGCGGTCTGGCAGAGCGTCAGCGCCGTCGCGTCGGTGGCGGCCTGGAGGCGCGTCTCTAGGCGCGTCGCGAGGCCGTAATCGACGGCGGCGCCGGCGAAGAACAGCAGCGGGATGCTCGTCAGGCCGAAGATCATCGCGATGTTTCCATCGCGGGCCGATGCGAACGCGGCGATCCGCCTCCGCAGGTTCCGGCGCGGATCGGGCCCCTTCAGATGATGGGACATGCCTTGCCTCCGGGCAGGATCACTTCCTTGAAGAGCGGGCTGTTCACGGTGGCGCCACCACGGGTGGGCCACGGCATCGACGAGCGCAGCACGATCGTGCCCGCGGACGAGAACAGCTTGGCGAAGCTCGAGCCCAGCATCGGGCTGTAGGTCATGCTCACCTCGGCGAGCACGTAGCGCATCCCCTGAGTCTGGAAGCCCGCGGGTACGGTCAGGTCGCTCGCCACGCCGACGGAGCGGCCGACCGCGTTGGCGTTGGCTGTGCTCGAGCAGACCTGCGGCTTCACCCCGGCACCGGGCGCCGGCACCATCATGGCGCTGACGACGATCTTGACGGTGGAGGCATCGAAGGGCCGCACCTGGGAGGTCGCCGCCCCGAGGATGTCCTTCATCAGGTTGGCGCTGATCTCGGGGTTCGACTTGCCCGCGCTCACCGTCACGACGTCGCCCTGGGCGGTGAGGTCGGAGACCGTCCGAGAGAGCAGCGTCAGCTTGCGCCAGTAATCGGCCGCATGGGCGAACTCGGACACGCCGGCCCAGATCGTCAGCATGATCGGCAGCACGAGGGCGAACTCGACGGCCGAGACGCCCTCCCGCTCCCGTCGGAAGCGGAGGGCCAGATCGCTCAGGGACCGCCGCGGCGGCCGCCCGGCGGCGGGAGAGGCCGCCATCGTCAGCATCCCTTCCCGGCGGGCGCCTGGTAGGGCTCGGTCCGGAACACGGCCGTCGACTGGAGCAGATGCGATCCGTCCGCGAAGCTGACCACGCCGAGGTTCAGGAGCTTGAAGAAGACGGGGAACTTCACGGCGGCAGTGACGACGACGATGCTGCCGGGCGCCGCGCAGACGTAGTTCTTGCCGAAGCCGGAATTCCAGTCGCCCGTCGCGTTGTTGATCGCTCCGGGCGGGGCGCTCGACGAGAAGGACGCCCCCTGGGACACGTCGAGGCGGACATCGGCGCAGTTGAAGGTCGTGGTGACCTTGGTGGCGCCGGAGCCGCACATGTTCGCCTTGAGGCGGGCGAGGAGGATCGCCGGGTCCTTGGTATCGGAGTTGTCGGTCTGGAACTGGCCCGTGAAGAGCTGGCGCACCGTGTTCTGGAGGGTGCGGTCGAGGCTCTGGCTCGCCCACATGGTGAAGGCGGTCTGAATGATCGCGCCGAGGATCGCCAGGAACGGGAGCGCGATGAGGCCGAATTCCAGCGCCACGGCGCCGTCGCGGGCCCTGGCGAAGCGTCCGGCCCAATCCGGCAAGCACAGTTTTGGCGAGAGGAGCGACATTGCCCGGGGGTTCAGCGGTTCCGGCCCGAGATTTACGCGCAAGCCCTTTCGAAAGAGTCACACAGATCGCGACACCACGCGGCGAATATCGTAAACGCCGACGATACCGAACGAATCCCTGACGACGCTTGCCGCTCCCGCCCCGACCGCGTAGGCCGGCGGCACCTCCGGCCACTCACGGGACGTCCATGCGCTTCACCGGCACCGACTCCTACATCGCGACGCCCGATCTCACCGTCGCCGTCAACGCCGCCGTGACCCTGGAGCGTCCGCTCCTCGTCAAGGGCGAGCCCGGCACCGGCAAGACGGTCCTGGCGGAGGAGGTGGCCCGAGGCCTCGGCGCGCCGCTGCTGACCTGGAACGTCAAGTCGACCACTAAGGCGCAGCAGGGACTCTACGAATACGACGCAGTCTCGCGCCTGCGGGACTCGCAGCTCGGGGACCCGCGCGTCTCGGAGATCGGCCACTACATCCGGCGCGGCAAGCTCTGGGAGGCGTTCACGCATCCCGTGCGGCCGGTGCTCCTCATCGACGAGATCGACAAGGCCGACATCGAATTCCCGAACGATCTCCTCACCGAGCTCGACCGGATGGAGTTCCACGTCTACGAGACCGGCGAGACGGTCCGGGCCGAGCGGCGGCCGGTGGTGATCATCACGTCGAACAACGAGAAGGAGCTGCCGGACGCCTTCCTGCGCCGCTGCTTCTTCCACTACATCCGCTTCCCCGACGCCGAGACGCTCAGGGCCATCGTCGAGGTGCACTATCCGGGCATCAAGCACCGGCTGGTCGAGGAGGCGCTGCGGATCTTCCTGGAGATCCGCGAGGCGCCGGGCCTGCGCAAGAAGCCCTCGACCTCCGAGCTTCTCGACTGGCTGAAGCTCCTCGTCTCCGAGGACATCGGCCCGGAGGAGCTGCGCGAGCGCGACCCGCGCAAGCTGATCCCGCCGCTGCACGGCGCGCTGCTCAAGAACGAGCAGGACGTGAGCCTCTTCGAGAAGCTCGCCTTCATGATGCGCCGGGACGGCCGGGGCTGAGGCTTCGGCCTCTCGTCAATCACGCCGATACGACCACATAGGCCGAGGGGCTACGAAGGGACCCGTCCCATGAAAATGAAGAAGCTCGGCCGCACCGGCATGGATGTGTCGGCGCTCTGCCTCGGCTGCATGACCTACGGCGTGCCGGAGCGCGGCCCGCATCCCTGGACGCTGCCGGAGGAGGAGAGCCGGCCGCTGATCAAGAAGGCGCTCGATCTCGGGATCAACTTCTTCGACACGGCGAACTTCTACTCGGACGGCACCAGCGAGGAGATCGTCGGGCGGGCGCTGCGGGACTACGGGAACCGCGATTCCCTCGTCATCGCCACGAAGTGCTACTTCCCGTTGTCGCAGGCGCCGAACGCGGGTGGCCTCTCCCGCAAGGCGATCTTCCAGTCTATCGACGCCTCGCTGAAGCGCCTCGGCACGGACTACGTCGACCTCTTCCAGATCCACCGCTGGGACTACGCCACGCCGATCGAGGTGACGCTGGAGGCGCTCCACGACGTGGTGAAGGCCGGCAAGGCCCGCTACCTCGGCGCCTCGTCCATGTTCGCCTGGCAGTTCGCCAAGGCGCTTTTCACCGCCGATCGCCATGGGTGGACGCGCTTCGCGACGATGCAGGACCACTACAACCTCCTCCACAGGGAGGAGGAGCGGGAGATGCACCCGCTCTGCGCCGACCAGGGCGTCGCGATCATCCCCTGGAGCCCGCTCGCCCGCGGCCGCCTGACCCGCGACTGGGACGAAAGCAGCGCCCGCCAGCAGAGCGACGAGGTTGGCAAGACCCTCTACCGGAAGACCGAGGAGGCCGACCGGCAGGTGGTCGAGAAGGTCGCCGAGATCGCCGCGATGCGCGGCGTCAGCCGGGCGCAGGTGGCGCTGTCCTGGGTGGCGAGCCGGCAGAGCGTGACCGCGCCGATCATCGGCGCCTCGAAGCCGCAGCATCTCGACGACGCCGTCGCCGCACTCAGGCTACGCCTCAACGAGCAGGAGACCGAAGCGTTGGAAGAGCTCTACGTGCCGCACGCCCCGGTCGGGTTCTCCTGAGATGCGGCGCCTTCTGCTCCTTCGCCACGCCAAGTCCGACCGGCCGCCCGGCGTCGCCGACATCGACCGGCCCCTCAACCCGCGCGGCCGCCGCGCCGCACCGGCCATCGCCGGCTATCTCGACGCGGAGGAGCTGCGGCCGGACCTCGCGATCGTCTCGCCCTCGGCCCGCACGCGCGAGACCTTCGCCGCCGTGCAGGACGTGTTCGAGGGGCTGCCCGTCCAGTGGGAGCGCGGCATCTACGAGGCGCCGGCAGCGGCGCTCCTGGCGATCGTGCGGGCAGCGCCGGACGAGGCGGCCGGCCTCCTCGTCGTCGGCCACAATCCCGGCCTCGAAGACCTCGCCGAGACCCTGATCGGCTCGGGGAACCGCGAGGCGCGGCGGCGGATCGCCACGCAGTTCCCGACCGCGGCGCTCGCCGTCATCGACTTCGAGGCGCCGTCCTGGGCGGCGATCGCCGAGGAGGAGGGCCGGCTGGAACGCTTCGTCTGCCCGCGCGACCTCGGCGAGGACGCGTAGGCATCGGCCTCAGTTGCGGCCCTGCGCTCCGCCGAGATGGAAGACGCGGTGCGGCACAAGCTCGCCCCGCTCCACGTCGCCCACCGCCACCAGCACGCCGTTGCAGGTGGCGAAGATGCGGCCCTCGGCCGGCGCATCGCGCCCGCGCAGGATCACCGGCTGGCCGCGCATCAGCCGCATGGCCATGTCGCGGGAGATCGTGACCGACTCGAGCTCGGCCAGCGCCGTCTCGACGGGACGCAGATGCGCGAGGCCGTCATCGCCCTCCAGCGCCGTCACGGCGCAGGCATCGGCTTCCGTGAACGGGCCGACGCGGGTGCGGCGGAGCGACGAGACGTGCCCGTAGCAGCCGAGCAGGCGCCCGAGGTCGCGGGCGAGCGCCCGCACGTAGGTGCCCTTGCCGCACTGGGCCTCGATCACCGTGCGCTCGCCGTCGTGCTCGACCACGGCGAGGTGGTCGATCTCGACGGGCCGGGCCGCCAGCTCCACGGTCTCGCCGTCGCGGGCGAGATCGTAGGCACGCTCGCCCTGGATCTTGATGGCCGAGTAGCGCGGCGGCACCTGCTCGATGGTGCCGACGAAGCGCGGCAGCACGGCCTCCACGGCCTCGCGGGCCGGCCGCGCCTCGCTCGTGGCGACGGGGCGGCCCTCGGTGTCGTCGGTGTCGGTCTCGACGCCCCAGGTCACGGTGAAGCGGTAGGCCTTGCGGCCGTCCATGACGAAGGGGACCGTCTTCGTCGCCTCGCCGAGCGCGATGGGCAGAAGCCCCGAGGCCAGCGGGTCGAGGGTGCCGGCGTGGCCGGCCTTCTTGGCGTTGAAGGCGCGCTTCACCAAGGCGACCGCGTGGGTCGAGGTCATGCCGACGCCCTTGTCGAGGATGACCCAGCCGTTGACGTCGCGCTTCTTCGGCCGATCCGGCCGGGGGCCGGAGCGCGGGCCGCGGGCGAAGGGAGGCCGGCCGGCCGGGGAGGGGGCGTTCTGCGCGGTATCGTCGTTCATCGCTGCCTCGGCGGACGAAGCTGTCCGGCGGTCTGGAGCGCTCCCTGCCGCGGCGGATTCAGGGCCGGCACGGGGAGCGCGGGAAGATCGGGGTCGCGGACCACGCCCTCTCGACGGAAACGGGCGTGGCGCCGGGTCAATTCCCGCGGGAGGCGGAGGGTTCGTCGGTCTCCACCGCGTCGTCGGGCGCCTCGAGGTCCCGCTGCACCCGCTCGCTGCGAAGGAGCGCGTCGATGCGGGCGGCCTCGTCGAAGGTCTCGTCCCGGCGGAAGCGCAGCTCGGGAGCGTATTTCAGGCTGACCCGCCGGGCGACCTCCTGGCGGAGCACCTTCCGGTGGCGCTCCAGGGCCTCGATCACCGGCCGCTCGTCCTGGCCGCCGAGCGGCATCACGTAGGCGGTGGCGAGCTTGAGGTCCGGCGACATGCGCACCTCCGGCACCGTGACGGCGTGGGAGGACAGCACCGGGTCCTGCACGTCGCCGCGCTGAAGCACCTCGGCGAGCGCGTGACGCACGAGCTCGGCGACGCGCTGCTGGCGCTGGGAGGGGCCGGTCTTGGCGGATTTCTGGGTCATGACGAAGCCCGTGGTACGTCGGCGCGGCGTGTCGGCATCCGCGCAGGGCCAAACGAAAAAGGCGGTCGCGAGCCTCGAGGCCGCGACCGCCCGATCAGGCAGTGAGGCTTCGCCTCAGAGGGTGCGGCGGATCTCTTCGACCCGGTAGCACTCGATGGTGTCGCCCGCGCGCATGTTCTCGAAGTTCTCGAAGGCCATGCCGCACTCCTGGCCGCTCGTGACCTCCTTCGCGTCGTCCTTGAAGCGCTTGAGCGTCTTGAGCTTGCCCTCGTGGATGACGACGCTGTCGCGGATGAGGCGCACATGCGCGCCGCGCTCCACGATGCCGTCGGTGACGCGGCAACCCGCGACCTTGCCCACCTTCGAGACCTCGAACACCTCCTGGATGACCGCCTCGCCCAGGCGCTCCTCACGGAGCGTCGGCGGCAGCATCCCCGAGAGCGTGGCTTTGATGTCGTCCACGAGGTCGTAGATGATGTTGTAGTAGCGAATGTCGACGCCGTTGCGCTCGGCCGACTCCCGCGCCTCCTTGTGGGCGCGCACGTTGAAGCCGATGACGAACGCCTTCGAGGCCTGCGCCAGGGTGATGTCCGACTCGGTGATGCCGCCGACGCCGGCGAGCAGGATGCGCGCGCCGACCTCGTCGTTGCCGAGCTTCTCCAGCGCGCCGGAGATCGCCTCGACCGAGCCCTGAACGTCTCCCTTGATGACGACGGGCAGCTCCTTGCGGCCGGCACCTTCCTTCATCTCGCGCATCATGTCGACGAGCGAGCGGTTGGCGCCGCCGGTGCGGGCAGCGAGGCGCTCGCGCTTCAGGCGGGCGCGGTACTCGGTGACCTCGCGGGCGCGGGACTCGTTGACGACCACCGCCACGCGGTCGCCCGCCTCCGGCGTGCCGTTGAAGCCGAGCACCTCGACCGGCACCGAGGGGCCGGCGTACTGGATGGTCTCGCCCTTGTCGTCGATGAGGGCGCGCACGCGGCCCCACTCGGCGCCGGCCACGACGATGTCGCCGGTGAACAGGGTGCCGCGCTGGACGAGCACCGTCGCCACCGGGCCGCGGCCGCGGTCGAGCTGGGCCTCGATGACCGTGCCCTCGCCGTCGCGCTTCTCGTTGGCGCGAAGGTTCATGATCTCGGCCTGGATCTGGATGCCCTCGAGCAGCTCCGGCAGGCCGGCGCCGGTCTTGGCCGAGACCTCGAACTCCAGCGTCTCGCCACCCATCGACTCGACCTGGATGTCGTGCTGGAGCAGCTCGGTGCGGACCCGCTCCGGCTTGGCGTCGGGCTTGTCGATCTTGTTGACCGCGATGATCATCGGGACCCCGGCCGCCTTGGCGTGCTGGATGGCCTCGATGGTCTGGGGCATCACGCCGTCGTCGGCCGCCACCACGATCACCACGATGTCCGTCACCTTGGCGCCGCGGGCGCGCATGGAGGTGAAGGCCGCGTGGCCGGGGGTGTCGATGAAGGTGATGAGATCGCCCGAGGGCGAGGCCACCTGATAGGCACCGATGTGCTGGGTGATGCCGCCGGCCTCGCCCTCGACCACGTTCGCCTTGCGGATGGCGTCGAGGAGGGAGGTCTTGCCGTGGTCGACGTGGCCCATGATGGTCACGACCGGCGGGCGCGGATCGAGGTCGTCCTCGGTGTCCGGCTCCTCGTCGTGGAGGCCCTCCTCGACGTCGGACTCGGCGACGCGCTTGACCGTGTGGCCGAGCTCCTCGGCAATGATCTGCGCGGTGTCCGCGTCGATCACGTCGGTGATCTTGTGGATCTGCCCCTGCTTCATGAGCATGCGGATCACGTCCACCGCCCGCTCCGACATGCGGTTGGCGAGCTCGGCGATGGTGATCGTCTCGGGGATCGTGACCTCGCGGGACAACTTCTCTTTCTGCTCCGCCTGACGGTGGCCGCTCATGCGCTGCTGGCGCCGGCGGAAGGAGGCGACGGAGCGGGTCCGCTCGTCCTCGCCCGAGGTGGCGTTGGCGATGGTGAGGCGGCCGCGGTTGCGGTCGCCGCCCGGGGAGCGGGGGGTCTTGGGCGGCGTGATGATCTTGAGCGGCATGCCGGGCCGCCGGATCACGCGCTTCTGATCGCTCTCGTCCTCCATCGCCGGGGTGGCGCGACCGGCCGGACGGCCGGCCGTGGCGCCGGCGGGGCGGGCGGCGGTCGTGGCGCTCGGCGCCTTCTCGGGCTCGGGCGCCGGAGCGGGACGGGCCATGAAATTGAGGTCGCGCGGCTTGCGCACGTCGGCCGTGAGCACCTTGCGGGGCTCGGCCGACGCGGGGCGGGCCGTCAGCGGCGGCCGCGCCGCAGGCGCGGCCGGGCGCGGGACCGCAGGACGCGCCGCTGCGGGGGCGGCCGGACGGGAAGCGGCCGGGGCCGGAGCGCGCGGGGCGGGCGCGGGAGCCGACGTCGCAGCCGGAGCGGGCGCGGTGGCAGCGGCGGGCGGCGGAGGCGCAGCCGGGACAGGCGCCGCGGCAGCCGGAGCGGGCTCGGCAACGAGGGCGGGCGCAGCCGCCGGGGCAGGGGCCTTCTCGGGCTCCGCCTTGGCAGCGGGCGCAGCGGCCGGCTCGGGCTTCTCGACGGGCGCCGCAGCAGCAGCGGCCTGCTCGCGGGCACGCTGCTCGGCGGCCTCCCGCTCGCGGCGCTCGGCGTCCTGACGGGCGCGCTGCTCGGCGGCCTCGGTCTCGGCGGAGCGGCGGTTCTCCTGCTCGCGGCGCTGCGCGTCGGCCAGGGCCGCGGCGCGGGCGTCGCGCTCGGACTCACTGAGCGTGCGCAGGACGGTGCCGGTACGCTGAGCCGGAGCCGCGGGGCGGGCGGGCGCAGCAGCCGGTGCGGCGGGAGCCGGACGGGGCGCGGGCGCCGCCTCGCGGGGGGCGGGCGTGCCGGGCGTTGCGCCGATGACGCGGCGCTTCACCGTCTCGACCACGACCTGCTTGGAGCGGCCGTGGGAGAAGCTCTGACGCACGGTTCCCGACTCGATCGGACGCTTCAGCGAGAGCGGCTTCGAGGGTGCCTTGTTCAGAGTCTTGTCGCCCGGGTTGTTCGTATCGCTCATTCAGCCTGACCCCTGGGGGGTTCCATCGTCCCGTGAACCGGCGACCTGCGGGGCGCCGGTGGAGAATCCCGTCTCGTCGTGCGGAGCGGAGCCGGCCTCGCCGTGATCGGCGGAACCGGCCTCGGTCGTGTCGACCGCATCCTCGAAGAGACGAAGCCGACGCCAACGCGCCAGGCAGCCGGCCGAGCCGACTCCAGCGACGAGCGCCGCGTGTATCACATGATCCCGGCCCAAGGCCATGTCCAATTCCTCATTGGACAGGTCATCCAGAACCGGAACGCGTGATATGGCGTCCCCGAGGCGGCGATACAATGCCGCGCGCAGCTTGCGCAGACCGTCCTGGCTGCCGTCGCGGGCATGGATCAGGCCGGAGATTCCCGCCGGCTCGCCGATGGCCGCCTCGACCTTGGCGAAGCCCGCCACCACGCAGCCCGCCTTGTTGGCGAGCGCCAGCGACTGGCGCAGATCCGCTCTGAGCGCCGCCGCGATGCCGTCGGGCAGCTCCGCCGGAGCGCGGGCCTCGGCGGTCCTGAACGCCCTCTGGAACTGACGGCGGCGCACCGCCTCCGCCACGGCGGTGCGGCGGGCGCTCACCCAGGCCCCGCGGCCGGGGAGCCGGCCCTTGAGATCCGCGACCACCTCGCCGGAGGGCGAGAGGACGAAGCGGATCATCTCCTCGGGCGGGCGCACCGCGCGGGTGACGATGCAGGTCCGCGCGGGCGTGTGGCGGCCGCGCGCGGGCCCGGAATCGAGCCCGTCCGCCTCCACCGTCTCCGCCGCGCCCGACATCCCGATCCGGCTCCGCTCAGGCCTGGGCCTCGGCGGGCGCGTCCTCGGCGTCCGTCTCCTCGGTCTCGGCCTCGGGCTCCGGCAGCGCCTCGATCCAGCCGGCATGGAGGCGGGCGGCCATGATCAGGGCCTCGGCCTCGGCGCGGGACAGCTCGAACCCGTCGAGGAAGCCCGCGTGGCGCACGGCCTCGGGGCCGCGGCCTTCGGTGTAGCCGACGAGGTCGTCGGTGGCGCAGCCGGCAAGGTCCTCGATGGTCTTCACGTCGTTCTCGCCGAAGGCGACGAGCATCGGCGTCGTCACGCCCTCGATCTCGCGCAGCTCGTCGGCGACGCCGAGCTCCCGGCGACGGTCGTCGTGCTCCTGCTCGATGCGGGCGAGGTGGTCCTGGGCGCGGGCCTGGATCTCGGCGCCAGTCTCCTCGTCGAGGCCCTGGATGCCGGAGAGCTCCTGCGTCTCGACGTAGGCGATCTCCTCGACCGAGCGGAAGCCTTCCGCCGCGAGCAGCTGGCCGACCGTCTCGTCGACGTCGAGCGCCTCCATGAAGATCTGGGTGCGCTCGGCGAACTCCTTCTGCCGGCGCTCGCTCTCCTCGGCCTCGGTGAGGATGTCGATGTCCCAGCCGGTGAGCTGCGAGGCGAGGCGTACGTTCTGGCCGCGGCGGCCGATGGCCAGCGAGAGCTGGTCGTCGGGCACGACCACCTCGATGCGGTCGGCCTCCTCGTCGAGCACCACCTTCACGACCTCGGCCGGCTGGAGGGCGTTGACGATGAAGGTGGCCTGATCCTCGGACCAGGGGATGATGTCGATCTTCTCGCCCTGAAGCTCGCCGACCACCGCCTGGACGCGCGAGCCGCGCATGCCGACGCAGGCGCCGACCGGGTCGATGGAGCCGTCCCGCGAGATCACGGCGATCTTGGCGCGCGAGCCCGGATCGCGGGCGACCGCCTTCACCTCGACGATGCCGTCGTAGATCTCCGGCACCTCCTGCCCGAAGAGCTTGGCCATGAACTGCGGATGCGAGCGCGACAGGAAGATCTGCGGGCCCCGCACCTCGCGGCGCACGTCGAACAGGTAGGAGCGGATGCGATCGCCGGGGCGGAAGGTCTCACGGGGGATCATCTCGTCCCGGCGCACGATGCCCTCGCCGCGGCCGAGGTCGACGATGACGTTGCCGTACTCGACGCGCTTGACGAGGCCGTTCACGATCTCGCCGATGCGATCCTTGTACTCGTCGAACTGACGGTCGCGCTCGGCGTCGCGGACCTTCTGGACGATGACCTGCTTGGCCGACTGCGCCGCGACGCGGCCGAAGTCGAAGGGCGGCAGGGTGTCGGAGATGACGTCGCCGACCTTGGCGGCCGGATTGTAGAAGGAGGCCTGGTCGACGGTGATCTCGCGGGCGTCGTTCTCGACCTGATCGACCACGTAGAGGTGACGGGAGAGGCGCAGCGCGCCGGTCTTGGGGTCGATCTCGGCGTGCACGTCCGTCTCGGCGCCGTAGCGGGAGCGGGCGGCCTTGGCGATCGCCTCCTCCATCGCCTCAATGACGATCTGGCGGTCGATCACCTTCTCGCGGGCGACCGCATCGGCGATCTGGAGAAGCTCGAGCCGGTTGGCGCTGACGACGGCCATCTGTGGCGTTCCTTCTGTTCGTCTCGACGGTTCGTCCGGGCGCGCGGGGCGCGCCGCGGCGCAGCTAGTGGAGGCGGCCGCTATCCTTCACGCGGACGGCCTTGGTGACGCCGGCGGGCTTGGCCTTGTCGGCGTCGGATTTCGGCAGTTTGGTCTTGGCCTTGAGGGGCTTGCCCGGCTTGCGCTGGGGCCGCTGCGGTGCCGGGATCTCGCGGGTGGGGCGGAGCGGCTCGGCCGCCTCCTCCTCGCCGTCTTCCGCGTCGTCCTGCGGCGGGGCCGAGCCCCGGCGCAGGGATTCGCGGACCAGCTCGTCGGTGAGCACGAGATGCGCGTCGGCGAGGTCGGCGAGCGTCAGGTCGTAGCGGGAGGGCAAACCCTCCTTCACGTCGGCCAGCTCGACCGGCACGGTGCGCCTGTCGGCGCTCGGGGCGCCGATGATGCCCCGGAAGCGCTTGCGCCCGTCCATCGGCCGGGCGAGCTCGAGCTTCGCCTCGTGGCCGGCCCAGCGCTCGAAATCCGAGGCGCGCACCAGCGGACGGTCGATGCCGGGCGAGGAGATCTCGAGGTAGTAGGCGCCGCCGATCGGGTCGTCGAGGTCGAGGATCGGCGAGATCGCCCGGCTCACCGTCTCGCAATCCTCGACCGTCATGGTGCCGTCCGGCCGCTCGGCCATAATCTGCACGGTGCAGCCCTGCGTGGTCAGCACGCGGATACGCACGAGGCGGAAGCCGAGGCCCTCGATCGGGGCCTCCACCACCTGCGCCACGCGCGCGGCGACGCCGCTCTCGCTGAGGATGCGCTTCTCGCTCGGCTCCGCCATGGGCTCGGGCCTTCGTCTCCGTTCGGGGTCGAGGCTGGCTGGCGCTGGGCGGCGGCAATAAAAAAGAGCGGACCCGGTGGGGCCCACTCCCGAACCGCAGCCTTTCGACTGCAACCAGAACTGATGAAGCAGATGTAACGCCGTATCGCCCCCGTTTCAAGCGGTACCCGCACAGGCAGCGCCCTTCCCGGCGCGGCCGCACGCCATAGCTGCCCCGGCACGATGCGAACCGAAGGTCCCTCCATGCCGCACGACCTGCGATTCGGCCCCGATCCGGCCGGGCTCCATCCCCTCGCCGGCCATCCGCGGACGGTGTTCATCCGCAATCTCGACCTGCCGGAGAACGTCGAGGTCGGCGCGTACAGCTACTACGACGACCCGGCCGGGCCGCAGGCCTTCCTCGACAGCATCCTCTATCACTTCGCCTTCCTCGGCGACCGCCTGCGCATCGGCCGCTTCTGCGCCATCGCGGCCGGCACGCGATTCCTGATGAACGGCGGCAACCACCGGCTCGACGCGCCCTCGACCTACCCGTTCCCGATCTTCGGCGGCGCCTGGGCGCAAGCCTACGAGATCGAGGGCAAGTTCCCAAACCGGGGCGACACGGTGATCGGCAACGATGTCTGGCTCGGCTATGGCAGCACGATCATGCCGGGCGTGACGGTCGGCGACGGTGCGGTGGTCGCCGCGATGTCGGTCGTCACCCGTGACGTGCCGCCCTACGCGATCGTCGCCGGAAACCCGGCCCGCGTGGTGCGCCTGCGCTTCCCGGAGCCCGACGTCGCACGCCTCCGGCGGATCGCCTGGTGGAACTGGGACGCGGAGCGCATCACCCGGCATCTCCGGGCGATCGGCGACGGGGACGTCGACGCCCTGGAGGCCGCCGCCTCAGCGTGAGACGGCCGAGGCATAGGAGACGACCGGCGGCGTCAGCGGCACGGCCCGGTCCGTCATGACCACAGCCAGCACCCAGGCGGCGACGAAGGCGACGAACAAGACCTCGCGGATCGTGAGCCGGGGACGGGGGGCCTTGAGTGGGGACACGGGTGCGCTGCCGTTGAGTGAAGCTCCCCTCCTTCTGCAGCGCGACTGTTTCCCGATTATGTGGGAAAAATACCCACTTCATTCAGGCCATAAAAAACGGGCGCCGTCTCTGCGGAAACGGCGCCCGATCGATGGTCGGCGATGCGGCCCAGATTCAGGCCGCCGCGCTGCGCTTCTTGAGAAGGCCGCGGTTCACGAGCACCTCGGCGATCTGGACCGTGTTGAGGGCGGCGCCCTTGCGCAGGTTGTCCGAGACGCACCAGAAGTTGAGGCCGTTCTCGACGGTCGCGTCCTCGCGGATGCGCGAGATGTAGGTGGCATCCTCGCCCGCCGCCTCGTGGGGGGTGACGTAGCCGCCATTCTCGCGCTTATCGACCACCAGGATGCCCGGTGCCGCGCGCAGGATCGCGGTCGCCTCCTCGGGGGTGATCGGCCGCTCGAACTCGACGTTGACCGCCTCGGCGTGCCCGATGAAGACCGGCACGCGCACGGCGGTGGCCGTGAGCTTGATCTTCGGGTCGAGCATCTTCTTGGTCTCGGCGACCATCTTCCACTCTTCCTTCGTGTAGCCATCCTCCATGAACACGTCGATGTGGGGGATGACGTTGAAGGCGATGCGCTTGGTGAACTTCTCGACCTTGACGTCGCCGGCGGTGAACACCGAGCGGGTCTGGTTGAAGAGCTCGTCCATGGCGTCCTTGCCGGCGCCGGAGACCGACTGGTAGGTCGCGACGACCACGCGCTTAATGGTCGCGGCCTCGTGCAGTGGCTTCAGGGCGACCACGAGCTGCGCCGTCGAGCAGTTCGGGTTGGCGATGATGTTCTTCTTCGAGAAGCCGGCGATGGCGTCGGCGTTCACCTCGGGCACGATCAGCGGCACGTCGGAATCGTAGCGGAAGGCCGACGAGTTATCGATGACGACGCAGCCCTGCTGGCCGATCCGCGGCGACCACTCCTTCGAGGTCTCGCCGCCCGCCGACATCAGGCAGATGTCCGTGTCCGAGAAGTCGTACGTGTCGAGGGCTTTGACCTTGAGGATCTTGTCGCCGAACGAGACCTCCTGGCCCTGGCTGCGGCGCGAGGCCAGCGCCACGACCTCGTCGGCCGGGAAGGCGCGCTCGGCCAGAATGTCGAGCATCTCGCGGCCCACGTTGCCCGTGGCGCCGACGACGGCGACCTTGTAACCCATCTCGAAACTCCGCTTCCTCGGCGCCGAAGCGGCGCCGTCTCCGGCGCGCGCGGCCCTCTCGCCGCTCGCGCAGGTCCCGGACGGCGGCCATCGCGGGCGCGGGCGCCGGGGCGCGGAGCAAGAGCGCCGCGGGAGGCCGCTGTCAAGGGCGCGGGACGCGGGGCCGATCGGCGGCAACGCATCGGTAACCGCTCGGAAGGGAACGCCGTGCGAGACTATCCGCCTGCGCGAGCCCGAGGCTCGCCGAAGAGCGGACATCGGCTTCATGGCGCGATGGACAGAGCAGGAACGCGAAGACGGCGCCTCTTGCGGCGGCGAGGACGGCCGCACGCCTCCGGCGGCAACGAACTCCGGTCTTCGCGCCAGCCTGCGCATCCTCGCCGCCGCGCTCGTCCTCGGCCTCAGCCTGCTCGCCCGGGAGACGCTGCGCGCGCATCCGCCCGTGGCCGGCGGGGGCTCCCTGTCCGTCGCCCTGGCGCCGGGCGCTCCTGACGCACCCGGCCCCGCCGAAGCTCCGACCGGCCTGCGGCTCAAGCTCGAAGAGCCCGACTCGACGGGGGCGCTACCCCGCACCGCGCTGCCGGTCTCCGGCGAGACGAGACTTTCGGAGGGCGCCTTCGAGACCGTGGAGAGCGCGCACGCGCTGGTCGCGTTGAGCGAGTCGCAAGAGGAGGGGAGCCGCAGCCTGTTCGTGACCCTGGCCCGCCGGGCCGCGGACGGGCCGGGACTCGCGGTCACGCGAACCGGCGAGCGCGGCCTCGTCCAGACGAAGTTCGGCGCCGTCGAGACGTTGGAAGCCACGCTCGTCGGCGGCATCGGCCGCGTCTGCACGGGCTTCGCCGCGGCCGATCCCCGGCCGGTACGGATCGAGGGCTGGCTCTGCGCGCCGCTCGGCCGGCCGCCGGAGCCGCAGGCGCTCGCCTGCCTGCTCGACCGCCTCACGCTGGCCGGTCCGGCCTCCGCCGACACGGCGGCCCTGTTCCGCGTGGCAGAGAGTCGGCGCGACCCGCGCTGCCGTGCGGTGACGAGCGATGTGCGGACGCGCACGAAGAATTGAGGCTTCTTTATGGCTCTGCGCCAAGCAGGGCCGTATGACAGGGAACTACGGCCGCGCTGGAACGTCATCTCCGCAAGACACGGCAGATCGTTAAGCGGTCCGTGCCAGGTTCGTTTCGGCTTCAAACTCCAGGTGCATCCATGCGCTCTCGTTCGATCGCCCTCATGGGCGCCCTCGCCGTCATCGGCATCGGTCTCGGCACCGCGGCCGAGGCGCAGACCCGCTACGTTCCCGGCGGCTACTACCGGGTGAGCCAGCCGCTCCCCATCCGCATCCGCCCGCGCAGCTGGCTCGACGCCGGCAACGTCGTGGAGCCGAATAGCGGCGCCGTCGGCAACCCGGCGACGAACCCGCGCTTCATCGCCGCCGCGAACCTCAACTCGCCGCCCTACGGCCGCAACGACCTGTTCGGTGCCGGCAGCCTGCCCGATCCGATCACCAACGGCCCGTTCATCGGCGCCCGCTCCAGCGCGATCCGCAACGTCGACTTCTCGGCGGTGGACGTGATCGACCCGACTTCGTACCGCGCCCGCTACGGCGCGCCGTACTAGGTTCGCCCGAACCTCGAACGAAGAAGGGCGCCGGCCTCGCAGCCGGCGCCCTTTCTCTTTGAGCGCCGCCGCCCCTCAGCCGATGCGGGACTTGAGCGCGGCGACCACCGCCTCGCCCATGCCCTTGGTGCCGAGCACCTTCGAATCCTCCGAGGCGATGTCGCGGGTGCGGGCGCCGCCGGCCAGCGCGTCGGTGATGGCGCCGTCGACGAGGTCCGCCGCCTCGCCGAGGCCGAACGAGTAGCGCAGGCACATGGCGAGCGAGCCGATCATGGCGAGCGGGTTCGCCGCATCCTTGCCGGCGATGTCGGGGGCCGAACCGTGCACCGGCTCGTAGAGGGCGGCGCGGGTGCCGTCGGCGCCGACCTCGCCGAGCGAGGCCGAGGGCAGCATCCCGAGCGAGCCGGTGAGCATGGAGGCGGCGTCCGACAGGATGTCGCCGAAAAGGTTGTCGGTCACCAGCACGTCGTACTGCTTGGGGCGCCGCACGAGCTGCATGGCGCAGTTGTCGGCGAGCACGTGCTCCAGCTCCACGTCGGCGTACTCGGCGGCGTGGAGCTGCGTGACGACCTCCTTCCAGAGGACGCCCGACTTCATGACGTTGTTCTTCTCGACCGAGGCGACGCGGTTGCCGCGCTTCCGCGCCAGGTCGAAGGCGACGCGGGCGATCCGGTCGATCTCGCCCGTGGTGTAGACCTGCGTGTCCACGGCCCGCTTCGAGCCGTCGGGCAGGGTGGTGATCTCCTTCGGCTCGCCGAAGTAGACGCCGCCGGTGAGCTCGCGCACGATCATGATGTCGAGGCCCTCGACCAGCTCGCGCTTGAGGGCGGAGGCATCGGCGAGCGCCGGGTAGCACAGGGCCGGGCGGAGATTGGCGAAGAGCAACAGATCCTTGCGCAAGCGCAGCAGGCCGGCCTCCGGGCGGTTCTCGTAGGCGACGCCGGTCCATTTCGGGCCGCCGACCGCGCCAAGCAGGATGGCGTCGGCGGCGCGCGCCCGAGCCAGCGTCGCGTCGGCGAGCGGCACGCCGTGCGCGTCCACCGCGGCGCCGCCGACGAGGTCCGTCTCGGTCTCGAAGGAGGCGAGTCCCGCCTCGCCGAGCACGGCGACCACGCGCTCGACCTCGGCCATGACCTCGGGGCCGATGCCGTCGCCGGGCAGGAGCAGGAGCTTGTAGGTGGTCATGGCGTCACTCATGGTCTTGTCGCGATCCTATCGCGGCAGGGCTCTATCGGCGGGGGACCGGCCTTGGCAAGGCGCGGCGCACCATGGTCCCGGCCTCAGTCCAGGCATAGGCGGAAATAGGCCTGCCGGATCCGCTTCTTCTCCTCGAAGCCCGGCGTGCGGGGGTTCATAAGCTCGGGTCCTTCCGGGACGCGGCCGAAGCTGCGCGCCGCGAGATCGGCGACGAAGCCGCGCTCGCCCATTTAGAGTCCGTCCCGGTTCTTGAAGCCGACCGAGCCGCAGATGGCCGAGCCCTCGCTCCGGCGCAGCTCGGTGATCTTGGCGTCCGGACGGGCGAGATGCTGCCTGACGAGTTCCAGCACGGTCTCGGTGTTCGCCTTTCCGATGGCCTTGTCGGAGCCGTCATCGATCGTCCGCGCGAGAGACAACCGGTGCGCGCAGAATGCACAGTAATGGCCGGCGACGGAGCGCCTCAAACCGCTTATCGGAGGCATATATTACGATCGTTACTCCCTCCTGCTCGTGCACTCTGTATGAGTAAATACGATATATAAACAAGCTTTCTTGAGTTCATTGAAAAGTCTACAATCCTATCACTCAAACAAACTACGGCAAAGACGATCCTTTTCGATCCAGAGACGACTCGGAAATGAAAAAGGCGCGCCGCAGAACGACGCGCCAAGTTGAGGTGTCACACCTGGCGCAGGGGGTTTACCTGGACCCAGTGACGCCGAATACCTTACGTCCTTGCCCGGACAATGCAATCTCAGATTGCTCATCATCCCCGCACGCGATGCCGCATGGAGAGGCACGGCGCGCCGCCTGCCGGTGACGGCCGTTCCGAGCTCGATCGAGCCGTCGGATCGGCCCGCGGCTCTCAGGTCTTGCGGGCCACGGTGAAGCGGGCGGCCTGACGCAGGGTCTCGGCGCGCTCGCTCCAGCGGGAGACCGCCTCCTCGCAGACGCCGACGAGGCGGTCGCACTCGGCGCGGGCGCCTTCGAGGCCGAGCCTGTCGACGAGGGTCGCCTTGCCGGCGTCCTTGTCCTTGCCGGTTGCCTTGCCCATCGCCTCGGGCGAGGCCTCGCGGTCGAGGATATCGTCGGCGATCTGGAAGGCCTGACCCAGCGCAAGGCCGTAGCGCAGCAGCGCGGCCCGCTCGTCTGGGGTGGCGCGGCCGACGATGGCGCCGGCCTCCACGGAGAAGGCGAGGATGGCGCCGGTCTTCATCGCCTGCATGCGCAGGGTATCCTCGACGTCGAGGGAGACCGCCCCGAAGCGGCCCTCCGCGGCGAGGTCGAGGAGCTGGCCGCCGACCATGCCGCCGAGCCCGGAGGAGCGGGCGAGGCCGAGCACGACCGCGGCGCGCACCTCCGCGTCCGTCTGCCACTGCGGGTCGGCGGCGATCTCGAAGGCGAGCGTCTGGAGCGCGTCCCCGACGAGGATGGCGGTCGCCTCGTCATAGGCCTTGTGGACGGTGGGCTTGCCGCGGCGCATGTCGTCGTTGTCCATCGCCGGCATGTCGTCGTGGACGAGGGAGTAGCAGTGGACGAGCTCGATGGCCGCGCCCGCCGCGAGCGCCCCGGCCTCGGGGCCGCCGAGCATCCGGGCGGTCTCCACGGCGAGGAACGGCCGCAGGCGCTTGCCGCCGCCGAGCACCGCGTGGCGCATGGCCTCCATCAGCCGCTCGGGCCGGGCGATCTCGCCGGGCCCGACCTTCGGCCCCAGCCGCTCGACCAGGAAGCGCTCGACGGTGTCGGCCACCGCTGCAAGCTTGTGGGAAAAGGCGTCGCCGGCCGCATCCGCCTTGACCGGAGCGGGGGAAGCTTGCGTTGAGGTCATGGGGGAGGCCCTGGTCGCGGAAGCCTGCAGAAGGCTCTGGGGGAGACGCCGTCGGGTGAGGATGGGAGCGCCGTTGAGGGAGGACGACGCCGGTCAGGCGCTCCGGCGGGTCGGGACGCCGAGGGACGCGCGGCCGCGGAAGAGCCTCGCGCGGCGGCTCGCCGCCCTGATGCTCGTGCTTCCCATCGGCCTGATCGTCCTCACGCTGGCGCTCGCGCTCGTCTATAGCGCAGTGAGCCCGCCCTCAACCCTGATGCTCGGGCGCTGGCTGACGCTGAAGGGTGTGGACTACCGGCCGGTGCCGCTCTCCGAGATCTCGCCGAACCTCGTCCAGGCGGTGATCGCCTCCGAGGACCAGCGCTACTGCCTGCACGGCGGCGTCGACTGGAGCGCGCTGCGGGACGTGGTCGACGACGAGGACGGCCCGTCGCGCGGCGCCTCGACCCTGCCGATGCAGACGGTGAAGAACGTCTTCCTGTGGCCGGGCCGGTCCTACCTGCGCAAGGCGCTGGAGATCCCGCTGGCGCTGCTCACCGACGCGGTCTGGGGCAAGCGCCGGGGCATCGAGATCTATCTCAACGTCGCCGAGTGGGGGGAGGGGGTGTTCGGGGCCGAGGCCGCCGCCCGCCACTGGTTTGGAAAGGACGCCCGTTCCCTGACCCGCGGCGAGGCGGCGCTGCTCGCCGCCATCCTGCCGAACCCGATCGAGCGCAGCGCCGGCCGGCCGTCGCGGGGAGTGAGGACGCGGGCGGCGCGCATCCAGTCGATGATGGGCGGCCTCGGGGGCCTGCTCGGCTGCGTCCAGGCGCGGTAGCGAAGCGCGGACGCCTCGCGTAGAACCGCCGCGCCGGCCGAAGGGATGCCGGCGGGGGACGGCATGAGCGACGAGCGGACCTTCGAGCTGACCCTGGAGCGGATCGCGCTGATCCGGCGCATGGTCGTCGCCTGGGACGGCACCGAATCCGGCGCGCCGATCGTCCATCCGGACGCGCCCTACGGCAGCACCGACCGGGACGGCGACATCTCCAACGTCACTGGGGACGACGACGGCGCCGACGAGGAGCACAGGGCGCTGGGCGACGCGCTCGCCGTCTTCCTCGAGCATGCCAGGCTGAAGCCGGGCCGCTACCAGTACCACAACCCCCTGGCGAAGCTCGAGCCGTCGGACGTGGGCGACGTCTTCCGGGACGGTGCCACCGGCGAGACGCCCGCCCACATCACCTTCGACGTGACGGAGGAGCACCTGAGGCTGCTGCCGGCGCTGAGCCTGCGCTGGGACGACGAGTACGACGTGCCCGGCGTCGACCCGAAGCGGCCCTACGGCGCCATGACCTGGTACACGGTCGAGATGGCCGTCCGGCTCGGCGAGGCCCCGCCCAAGGACGAGACCGGCCGCGCCATCATGAGCGACGCCGAGGAGGCGCGCCTGGAGCGCCTCCACCGGGAGATGCAGCCGGCGATGCAGATCTTCCTGCGCTACGCCGATCTCGGGCCGGGCCTCTACCGCCAGCCGGAGGGCACGATCGGCTGGGAGCCGGCCTGAGGCTCGGCGTTGACGCTCCGGCCGGCGTCGCGCTAGCAGGAGGGACGCGGAGCAAGCCGCGCCCGGGCCCGCGGGAAGGGTTGAGCCCACTTGCCTTCGTGATCCGATCGACCGGACCCTTTCGTGCAGCCGGACTGCGGGCCTTCGGCGTCTCTGCACGGAGGCTCCCTGATGCGGCTCCCCGACCGACCCGATCTCGACCATCTGAAACGACAGGCGAAGGACCTGCACGCGAGCGCGCGGCGGGGTGACCCGCAGGCGCTGGCCCGGTTCCGCGACCGGCTGCCGGCTACCGCCGGACGTCCCGACGGAGCCATCGCCGCTCTCGGCCTGCGCCTCCACGACGCCCAATCCTGCCTCGCGCGGGAGTACGGGTTCCCGTCCTGGCACGAGCTTCGGAGCTTCGTGCTGGTGCGCCGCTCGCGCACCTCGGACCGCGCCGCGGCCACTTACGAGTGGCTGCGACTCGTCTATGCCGGCGACATCACCGGCGGCACGGGAAGGGCAAGTCCGGCGGCGGCCGCGCGTCTGCTGGAGAGCGAGCCCGGCTTGGCGGAGGGCGATCCGAGTCTCGCCTGCGCCGTCGGTGACGAGGCGGCCCTGCGCCGCGCCATCGAAGCGGACCCCGGATGGATCGGCCGAGCCGATGGGCCGCTCGGCCTTCCGCCGCTCGTCGCGGTGGCGCATTCGAGCCTCCTGACGCAGCCGGTCTATCGCGAGCGCCTGATCGGCTGCACCCGCCTGCTCCTCGATCGCGGCGCCGATCCCGACCAGAAGATCCGGAGCCGCTGGCGGGCTGCTGCCGGCGAGCCGGCGGTTCCCTCGCCTCTCTCGGCGCTCTACGGCGCGGCCGGCCAGAACCGCGATCCCGAGCTGACCCGGATGCTCCTGGCGGCCGGAGCCGACCCGAACGACGGCGAGTCCCTCTATCACGCCCTGGAAGACATTCGCTGCACGCGGCTCCTCCTCGAGGCCGGCGCGCGGATCGCCGGCACGAACGCGCTCTACCGGGTGCTCGACCTCGACGATGTCGAGGCGCTGCGGTTGCTGCTCGCGTACGGCGCCGATCCGGACGAGCCGCCGGGCGGCGAACCTACGGACGCCTACGGCACGCCGCTTCTCTGGGCGATCAGGCGACGCCGCTCCCGCGCCCATGTCGCAGCGCTGCTGGAAGCGGGCGCCGACCCCGGCGCCCGGACGCGCGACGGAACCGGCGCCTTCGCGCTGGCGCTGCGCTTCGGGCTCCCGGAGGTCGCGGAGCTGCTGGCGAAGGCCGGCGCCACTGAGGCCATCGGCGAGGCGGACCGGTTCGTTGCGGCCTGCGCGGCGGGCGACGCGGCGACCGCCTCGGCCCTCCGCGCCCGCCATCCGGACCTGCCGGAGAGCCTGCCGGAGGCGCAGCTGCGTCAGCTCCCCGAGATGGCGGCGCTCGGCTGCGGGGAGGCCGTGCGGCTCATGGTGCGGCTCGGCTGGCCCTTGGCGACGCGCGGCGGCGACTGGGACGCCTCCGCGCTCAACCACGCCGTATTCCGGGGCGATGCCGGACTCGCGCGGTTTCTTCTCGAGCAGGGCGCGAGCTGGCGGGAGCGGCACGGCTTCGGCGACCACGTCGCCGGGACCCTGTCCTGGGCCTCGACCAACGAGTCCCAGGGGGCCGGAAACCAGTTCGGGGACTGGGTCGGCTGCGCCGAGGCGCTCCTCGACTACGGCATGCCGGGGGGCCGGCGCGACCCGGCGGGCTCGGACGCGGTGATCCTCGACGGGACGCCGCGGCGCTTCTCGGACGAGGTGAGCGACATCCTGCTCGCTCACCCAGACCGGTAGCGGAGGCAATGGCGGCGGGACCGGGCTTCCCGATCCCGCCTAAGCCTCAGCCCTCGCGCTTCTTGCGCTGCGCGAGCGTGCGCAGGCGCAGCGCGTTGAGCTTGATGAAGCCCGCCGCGTCGCGGTGGTCGTAGGCGACGGCGCCCTCCTCGAAGGTCACGAGGTCCTGGTCGTAGAGGGAGTTCGGGCTGCTGCGGCCGACGACGTGGACGCCGCCCTTGTAGAGCTTGAGGGTCACCTCGCCGGTGACCTTCTCCTGGCTCTTGTCGATGAGGGCCTGGAGCATCTCCCGCTCCGGCGAGAACCAGAAGCCGTTGTAGATCAGCTCCGCGTATTGCGGCATGATCTGATCCTTGAGGTGCGCAGCCCCACGGTCGAGGGTGATCGACTCGATGGCGCGGTGCGCCGGCAGCAGGATGGTGCCGCCGGGGGTCTCGTACATGCCGCGGCTCTTCATGCCGACGAAGCGGTTCTCGACGAGGTCGAGGCGGCCGATGCCGTTGGCGCGGCCGAGCTCGTTGAGCTTGGCGAGCAGGCTCGCAGGCGAGAGCGCCTGTCCGTCGATCGAGACCGCGTCGCCCCGCTCGAAGCCGATGGTGATGACGGTGGGCGTGTCCGGCGCCTCCTCGGGGGAGAGCGTCCGAGAGTAGACGTAGTCCGGCACCTCGACCGCCGGATCCTCCAGCACCTTGCCCTCGGAGGAGGCGTGCAGGAGGTTGGCGTCGACGGAGAACGGGCTCTCGCCGCGCTTGTCCTTGGCGATCGGGATCTGATGCTGCTCGGCGAAGGCGATCAGCGCCTCGCGGGAGCGCATGTCCCATTCCCGCCAGGGGGCGATGACGGTCACGTCGGGCTTGAGCGCGTAGTAGCCGAGCTCGAACCGGACCTGGTCGTTGCCCTTGCCGGTGGCGCCGTGGCAGACCGCGTCCGCTCCGACCTGCTCGGCGATCTCGATCTGCTTCTTGGCGATGAGCGGCCGAGCGATGGAGGTGCCGAGCAGGTAGACGCCCTCGTAGACCGCGTTCGCCCGGAACATCGGGAACACGTAGTCGCGCACGAATTCCTCGCGCAGGTCCTCGATGAAGATGTTCTCGGGCTTGATGCCGAGAAGCTCGGCCTTCTTCCGGGCCGGCTCCAGCTCCTCGCCCTGGCCGAGATCGGCGGTGAAGGTGACGACCTCGCAGCCGTAGGTCGTCTGGAGCCACTTGAGGATGATCGAGGTGTCGAGGCCGCCGGAATAGGCGAGCACGACCTTCTTCACGGATTTCGGTTCGGACATGAGCCTGTGACGCCTCGGGTAGGGCCGGATGGGGCGCGGCTTATCGCGCGGGCGGTGCGCCTGCAACCGGCCGGCGGGGTCGCGCGTTCGCCACGCAGCGAGGCTTATGTGGCGCGGAGATTGCGCCGCCCTCGCCGGTCCGAACATCCAGCCCCTAGCGAAGAGACGAGCGACATGCCGCGGCCGAGGCTGGAGTTCTGGTACGAGTTCGCATCCACCTATTCCTATCTGAGCGCGATGCGCATCGAGGCGCTGGCGGAGGCGGCAGGCGTCGCGGTGCGCTGGCGGCCCTTCCTGATCGGCCCGGTCTTCGCCGCGCAGGGCTGGACCTCCTCGCCCTTCAACCTGTTCCCGGCCAAGGGCCGCAACATGTGGCGGGATGTGGAGCGCCAGGCGGCCGCCTACGGCCTGCCGCCCCTGACGCAACCGGACCCGTTCCCGCAGAACAGCCTCAGCGCCACCCGCGTGGCGATTCTCGGGGCGGACGAGCCCTGGCTCGTGCCCTTCACCAAGGCGGTGTTCTCGGCCTCCTTCGCGCAGGGGCGCTCCATCGCCGAGCCCTCCGCGGTCGCCGCGATCCTCGACGGCCTCGATCTGGACGGTCCCCAGCTTCTCAAGGCCGCCTCGGCGGAGGCCAACAAGACCCGCCTGCGGGTCGCCGGTGAGGAGGCCCGCTCCCGCGGCCTCTACGGCGCGCCGAGCTTCCTCACCGACGACGGCGAGCTGTTCTGGGGCAACGACCGGCTGGAGCAGGCCCTGAGCTGGGCCGCCGGCGACCGGCCCGGATCGCTCCGCTAGCGGCGCGCGACCCGCATAACCGGACTGCGCGCAGGGGCGAAAGGCGCTAAGGAGCGCCACCCGCTCGCAAGCCCGGAAGCATCATGAACCCCGACCGCCGGACCCTTCTCGCCGCCGCTCTCGGCATGGCCGCCCTCGGCAGCGGCCGGGCGGCGGCGCAGAGCTACGGCCAGCGCTTCGCCGTCACCGGCGACGACGGCCACGCCGTCGCCAACACCACGCTGCCCGGCGAGATCACCGGCGAGATTGCGGGCCTGCGCGGCGTCACCTATGTCGGCCCCCGCGATTCGACGGCGACGCTCTACGAGTTCTTCGACTTCAACTGCCCCTACTGCCGCAAGGCGGCGGCCGACGTGATCGCGCTGGCGGGCGCCGACCCGAGCCTGCGCATCGGCCTCGTGCAGAACCCGATCCTCTCGGCCCAGTCCGCCCAGGCCGCGAAGGTGGCGCTCGCCGTGCAGCGCAAGCTCGGCTCGGCGGCGGCCTGGAGCCTCTACGGCGACCTGCTCGGGCGCCCCGGGCGGATCGACGGACCGGCGGCGCTCGCCGCGGCCGGGCGGCTCGGCGCTTCCGCCTCAGAGATCGAGACGATCGCCGATAGCGACGAGGTCCGCGAGGCCCTCAAGAGCCACATGCGCATGGCGGCCGATCTCGGCCTCTACGCAACGCCCTCCTACGTGCTCGGCAACGGCGGCATCCTCGGGCATCCCGGCGTCAAGGCGCTCGCCGGCATGATCGCCGCGACCCGCCGCTGCGACCGGCTCGCCTGCTGAGACCAGCCGGCGCAGCGGGGACGGGACTAAGGATCACGCGAGCGAGAGCCCGTCCTTGCGGTCCCCCAGCGGCCATGCTAGGCGGTCGCCGCGCCGGCGGAGGGGGCTCCACGACCCGCTCATGCGCGCCGGCACCATTCCAATTCCCGAGGGCGCCGACGCCTGGCATCGTATGGATGCGAAACGGCGCAGCCCGAAGGCAAGGACAAGAGAGAGCGGCGGGTGGCGCAGAACGGTTCCGAGTCGGGCTCCCTGGTGTCAGGCGTCGCCGGCCGCTACGCATCCGCCCTCTTCGAGTTGGCCCGCGACGAGCGCCAGCTCGACGCCGTCTCGGACAATCTGGAGCGCTTCGACGCGCTCCTCAAGGAGAGCGCCGATCTCGGCCGCCTCGTGCGCAGCCCCGTCTTCACCGGCGAGCAGCAGGCCGCCGCCGTCGGCGCCGTGCTCGACAAGGCCGGCATCCAGGGCCTGGCCGCGAACTTCATCCGGCTGGTCGCCGCCAACCGGCGCCTCTTCGCCCTTCCCGACATGATCCGCGCCTTCCGCAGCCGCGTCGAGGCCTCGAAGGGCATCGTGCGCGCCGAGGTCCGCGTCGCCGAGAAGCCCTCGGACGCGGTGCTCGAAGAGATCAAGGCGTCGCTCCAGGACGTGGCCAAGGCGGACGTTGCCATCGACCTGCACGTGGACCCGAGCCTCATCGGCGGCCTCGTCGTGCGCATGGGCTCGCGCATGGTCGACGCCTCGCTCCGCACCAAGCTCAACGGCATCCGCCTGGCGATGCGCGAGGCCCGCTAGCGCCCTCCGCACGCCGCATTCGCACGCACATCGCACACGTTTAAGGACAGAGGCACGACGATGGACATCCGCGCCGCCGAGATCTCCGCGATCCTGAAGGAGCAGATCAAGAACTTCGGCGAGGAGGCCGAGGTCACCGAGGTCGGACAGGTCCTCTCCGTCGGCGACGGCATCGCCCGCGCCTACGGCCTCGACAACGTCCAGGCCGGCGAGATGGTCGAGTTCGAGTCGGGCGTGCGCGGCATGGCCCTCAACCTCGAGCAGGACAACGTCGGCATCGTGATCTTCGGCTCCGACCGCGAGATCAAGGAAGGCCAGACCGTCAAGCGCACCGGCGCCATCGTGGACGTGCCGGTCGGCAAGGGCCTGCTCGGCCGCGTGGTCGACGGCCTCGGCAACCCGATCGACGGCAAGGGCCCGATCCAGTCGACCGAGCGCCGCCGCGTCGACGTGAAGGCACCGGGCATCATCCCGAGGAAGTCCGTGCACGAGCCGATGGCCACCGGTCTCAAGGCGATCGACGCGCTGATCCCCGTCGGCCGCGGCCAGCGCGAGCTGATCATCGGCGACCGCCAGACCGGCAAGACCGCCATCGCGCTCGACACCATCCTCAACCAGAAGCCCGGCCACGAGGGCACCGACGAGAAGACGAAGCTCTACTGCGTCTACGTCGCCATCGGCCAGAAGCGCTCCACCGTCGCGCAGTTCGTGAAGGTCCTGGAGGACCAGGGCGCGCTCGAGTACTCGATCGTCATCGCCGCCACCGCCTCCGACGCGGCGCCGATGCAGTTCATCGCCCCCTTCGCCGGCTGCGCCATGGGCGAGTACTTCCGCGACAACGGCATGCACGCCGTGATCGTCTATGACGACCTCTCCAAGCAGGCCGTCGCCTACCGCCAGATGTCGCTGCTGCTGCGCCGCCCGCCGGGCCGCGAGGCGTATCCCGGCGACGTGTTCTACCTCCACAGCCGCCTGCTCGAGCGCGCCGCCAAGATGGGCGACGCCGCCGGCGCCGGCTCGCTGACCGCGCTGCCGGTCATCGAGACCCAGGCCAACGACGTCTCGGCCTACATCCCGACCAACGTGATCTCGATCACCGACGGCCAGATCTTCCTCGAGACCGACCTGTTCTACCAGGGCATCCGCCCGGCGGTGAACGTCGGCCTCTCGGTGTCGCGGGTGGGCTCGGCCGCCCAGACCAAGGCGATGAAGAAGGTCGCTGGCAAGATCAAGGGCGAGCTCGCGCAGTACCGCGAGATGGCCGCCTTCGCGCAGTTCGGCTCGGATCTCGACGCCTCGACGCAGCAGCTCCTGAACCGCGGCTCGCGCCTCACGGAGCTCCTCAAGCAGCCTCAGTTCTCGCCGCTGAAGATGGAAGAGCAAGTCGCGGTGATCTACGCGGGCGTGAACGGCTACCTCGACAAGCTGCCCCTCAACAAGGTGCGCGCCTTCGAGGACTCGCTGCTCTCGCTCCTGCGCACCAAGCACGCCGACCTGCTCGCCGCGATCCGCGACTCGAAGGACCTCTCCGACGAGAACGCCGGCAAGCTGAAGGCCGCGGTCGAGGAGACCGCCCGGTCGGTCAACTGAACCCGGCCTGACGAGCACGCCGCCCGCATCCGAGCGGGCGGCGACGGACGCGACGCGGCGAGACAGGTGGAAGACGGCCGATGCCGAGTTTGAAGGATCTGCGCAACCGCATCACCTCGGTGAAGGCGACGCAGAAGATCACCAAGGCCATGCAGATGGTCGCCGCCGCCAAGCTCCGGCGCGCGCAGATCGCCGCGGAGAGCGGCCGTCCCTACGCCGAGAAGATGGCGAGCGTGCTCGCCAACCTCGCCGGCAACCTCGTCGGCGGCGCAGGCACCCCGAGGCTGCTCTCGGGTACCGGATCGGACAAGGTGCACCTGCTCGTCGTCTGCACTGGCGACCGCGGCCTCGCCGGGGCCTTCAACTCCTCGATCGCGCGCCTCGCCCGCGACCACGCCCAGCGGCTGATGGCCGAGGGCAAGACGGTGAAGATCTTCACCGTGGGCAAGAAGGGTCAGGACGTGCTGCGTCGCCAGTTCCGCGAGCAGATCGTCGAGACGATGGACATCCGCGGCAACAAGCCGGTCGACTACGAGTTCGCCGCCGAGATCGCCAACAAGATCCTCGCCCGCTTCCAGGACGGCGAGTTCGACGTGGCGACGCTGTTCTACGCGCAGTTCAAGTCAGTGATCTCGCAGATCCCGACCGCCCAGCGCCTGATCCCGGCCGAGCTTCCCGAGGCTGGCGAGGCGCCCGCCGCCGCGGGCAACGCCGCCCTGGAGTTCGAGCCGAGCGAGGAGGTCATCCTCGAGACGCTGCTGCCGAAGAACCTCACGGTGCAGGTCTACAAGGCGCTCCTCGAGAACGCCGCCTCCGAGCAGGGCGCCCGCATGAGCGCCATGGATTCCGCCACGCGCAACGCGGGCGAGATGATCAAGAAGCAGACGCTGATCTACAACCGCACGCGTCAGGCCATGATCACCAAGGAACTCATCGAGATCATCTCCGGCGCCGAGGCCCTCTGAGGCTCTCTGGCGACACCGACCGCATCGCGAAGGAAACGCACATCATGGCGAACACCGCTGCCCCCGCCGGCACCAACCTCGTCGGCCGCATCACCCAGGTCATCGGCCCCGTGGTCGACGTGCAGTTCGACGGCCACCTGCCGGAGATCCTCAACGCGCTGGAGACCAAGAACCAGGGCAACCGCCTCGTCCTCGAGGTCGCCCAGCAGCTCGGCGAGAACACCGTGCGCTGCGTCGCCATGGACACCTCCGAGGGTCTCGTGCGCGGCCAGGAGGTCCACGACACCGGCGAGCCGATCAAGGTTCCGGTCGGCCACAACACGCTGGGCCGCATCATGAACGTCATCGGCGAGCCGATCGACGAGGCCGGCCCGATCGAGACCACCACCTTCCGCGCCATCCACCAGCCGGCGCCGAGCTACGACGAGCAGTCCACCGAGGCGCAGATCCTCGTCACCGGCATTAAGGTCGTCGACCTGCTCGCCCCCTACGCCAAGGGCGGCAAGATCGGCCTGTTCGGCGGCGCGGGCGTCGGCAAGACCGTGCTCATCATGGAGCTGATCAACAACATCGCGAAGGCCCACTCGGGCTACTCGGTGTTCGCCGGCGTCGGCGAGCGCACCCGCGAGGGCAACGATCTCTACCACGAGATGATCGAGTCCAACGTCAACAAGAACCCCAAGGAGAACGGCGGCTCGGCCGAGGGCTCCAAGTGCGCGCTGGTCTACGGCCAGATGAACGAGTCCCCCGGCGCCCGCTCCCGCGTGGCGCTCACCGGCCTCACCATCGCCGAGCAGTTCCGCGACGAGGGCCAGGACGTGCTCTTCTTCGTCGACAACATCTTCCGCTTCACGCAGGCGGGCTCCGAGGTGTCGGCGCTTCTCGGCCGCATCCCCTCGGCGGTGGGCTACCAGCCGACGCTCGCCACCGACATGGGCGCCCTCCAGGAGCGCATCACCACCACCAACAAGGGCTCGATCACCTCGGTGCAGGCCATCTACGTGCCGGCCGACGATCTGACCGACCCGGCGCCCGCCACCTCCTTCGCCCACCTCGACGCCACGACCGTGCTCTCGCGCTCGATCGCCGAGAAGGGCATCTACCCGGCGGTGGACCCGCTCGACTCCACCTCGCGCATGCTGTCGCCGGCCATCCTCGGCGAGGAGCACTACGACGTCGCCCGCCGCGTCCAGCAGACCCTGCAGCGCTACAAGGCGCTTCAGGACATCATCGCGATCCTGGGCATGGACGAGCTCTCCGAGGAGGACAAGCTGACGGTGGCCCGCGCCCGCAAGGTCGAGCGCTTCCTCTCGCAGCCCTTCCACGTGGCCGAGGTCTTCACCGGCTCGCCGGGCAAGCTCGTGGCGCTCGAGGACACCATCAAGGGCTTCAAGGGTCTCGTCGAGGGCAAGTACGACGATCTCCCGGAGGCCGCCTTCTACATGGTCGGCTCCATCGAGGAGGCCCAGGAGAAGGCCAAGAAGCTGAAGGCGGCCTGAGCCTTCGAGCATGAACGGCAAGGTCATCCTGCTGGTCGTCGGCCTCCTGGCCGGCGGCCTCGTCGGCTACCTGACCCGGCCTGAGGCGGCCGAGATCAAGCTCGGTCCCCTCAGCATCGAGGTGCAGGGGGACCGGCCGGCCGGAGCCCGCGGCGGCGAGATGACCCAGGGCCAGTGGCAGCATGTCGGCGCCTTCGCGGCGGTCGGCGCGCTGATCGGCTTCGGGCTCGGCTTCCTCGCCGACCGCCGCCGGTCCTGACAGACGGACCCGCGCGCCCCACAAGGCGCGCGACCCCACGCGAACGACGAGACACCGGGACCCCGATCCGATGGCCACCTTCCAGTTCGATTTCGTCGGCCCCGAGCGGGTGCTCTATTCCGGCCAGGTCGAGGCCGTGCAGATCCCCGGCACCGAGGGCGAGATGACGGTGCTGCCGGGCCACGCCCCGGTGCTGACCTCCCTGAAGGTCGGCGTCATCGTCGTCACCGAGCGCCAGAACGCCGGCAAGCGCATCTTCGTGCAGGGCGGCTTCGCCGATATCGGCCCGACCGGCGTCACCGTCATCGCCGAGCGGGCCGCCCCGGTCGAGGAAGTCACGCCCGAGACGATCAACCGCGACATTGAGGCGGTCGAGCTTCAGCGCGACGCCAGCGAGGATCCGAAGGTCCGCGAGGCCCTCAACGGGCAGATCGTGCAGCTTCAGGAATCGAAGATCGCGCTGGGTCTCTGACCGGCCGGGCATTCCGCACGGCATCGAAGCCGCGGCCCCTCGCGAGGGGCGCGCGGCTTTCTCTTTTTTCTGCGGCGCCGGGTGCGGCGGGACGCGATCCCGAGCTCAAGCCTTGGCCGCCTCGAAGGCCTTGCTCAGGAGCGTTTGCCGCGCCGACAGGTCCTCTGGACATCCGAGGTCGAGCCACAGCGCCCTGGCGGCGGCGAGCCCCCGCCCCACGGCCGGGCCCGGCGGCACGCCGCCGGCCACGAGATCCGCCCCGGCGAGGGGAAAGCGCGGGCTGTCGGCCGCACTCGCCTGCGCCAACATCCCGCGCGCCCCGTCGCTCACGCGCGGGCGCGGCTCGCCTTCGAGCACCGCCAGGGTCGCCACGGCGGCCTCGCCATGCATGGCGAGGAGCGCCCGGACATCCGGTCCGTCGATGCGGTCACGCCCGTGCAGGGAAGCAAGGGCGTCTGCATAACTCAGAAGGACGCGCTGCTCGGCGCGGGACAGCCGCAGGGACTCGCCGAGCCGCTCCGCGTCGTCGCCGTTCCAGACGCAGAGGGCGGCGAGACGCGACACCTCGGGCAGGCCGGCGGCGATGGCCCGGCCGAGGCGGCCCTGATCGCCGATGCCGCCGACGAGGCGTTGCAGAAGGCCTGCCTCGCTCATCACGCGGACCGCCGCGAGCGCCCCCGGCGCCGCGAGGAGCTTCAGAAGCTCGGCCCTGATCCGCTCCCGCGACAGGCGGGCGAGGCCGTCCCGCGCGCGGATACAGGCCGCGAGCCCTTCGGGATCGGGTGCCTCGCCGCCGAAGCGGGCATGGAAACGAAAGAAGCGCAGCACCCGCAGGGCATCCTCGCGGATGCGCGTGTCGGGATCGCCGATGAATCGCACCCGCGCCGCGGCGAGATCGGCACGGCCGCCGGCCGGGTCGTGCAGGGTGCCGTCGAGCCCGAGCGAAAGGGCGTTGATGGTAAAGTCGCGGCGCTCGGCGTCGAGCTTGAAATCGCGCCCGAAGCGGACGATCGCGTGCCGCCCGTCGGTCTCGATATCCTCGCGCAGCGTCGTCACCTCGGCGGTCTCGTCCCCGGCCAGCAGGGTCACGGTGCCGTGGGCGATGCCGGTCGGCACGGCCCGCAGGCCGGCGGCCTCTGCCGCCCGCACAACCCGGTCGGGCGTCAGCGTCGTGGCGAGGTCCATGTCGGCGACGGCGCGGCCGAGGAGCGCGTCGCGCACGGCGCCGCCGACGATCCGCGTCTCCTCGCCGGGCTCGCGCAGGGCGTCGAGGATGCGCGCCAGTCCCGGCCGCCGGAGCAGCCGGGCAGGGCCGTCCCGATCGAGGATCGCCCCGCTCATTGGAACCGGCCCGGCACCAGGCGACCGTTCTCCATATGCGCGGGCACGTAACCCTCGCCGTGCCGCTCGCCGAGCAGGCCGCTGAGCACCAGGGACGCGATGACGATGCCGAGCCCGGCCATCACCAGCCGGAAAATCTGCGCGTCCCAGTGGGTGCGGTGCAGGGGGTTCCGGCCGACGAGGAGGAGATAGAGGAAGAACAGGACGAACGGGATGAGGAAGAGACCGACTTCCTCGAACACGCGGCGCAACATGAAGGGACCGGCTCCGGGATGACGGCGCGGCGGCGCCGTGCTCGCATCCTCGCGCGGTATGATAGGGCACCCCGCCCCATCACCGAAGCGGCGCGGGGCGCCTTCGGCCAGGCGGGGTGTCGCATCGGCCGGGCTTCGCGCCGGCCCGGACCGGCGGCGGATCAGGAGGCCAGGAGGCGCAGTCCGGCGAGCTTCTCGTGTCCGCCCCGGTCGGCACCGGCCTCGACGATGCCGCCGCCCCGGCGCTTCGCCACGTAGGAGGCGTGATCGGCCAGCCCCGACAGCGTGTCGAGATCCGCGGCTTCCGCCGGGGCGACCTCGTAGCCGAGGCTGACCCCGATCCGATGCTCGGTGCCGCCGATCCGGCACGGCTCGGTCAGCACGGCGTGAAGCCGGCGGGCCAGTCCGCCTGCCTCCCGGGCATGAGTGAGGCCGGTCTGGACGAACACGAACTCGTCCCCGCCGATCCGGGCCACGATGTCGTCGCCGCGGCTCAGCGACCGGGCCCGGACCGCGATGGCGCGCAGCAGCGCGTCGCCGGCCGCGTGGCCGTGCCGGTCGTTCACCCCCTTGAAGCCGTCGAGATCGAAAGCGTGGATCGCGACGAGCCGGCCGGCGGGACGGGCCAGGGCGTCGAAGCGCTCGCGAAGCCCGAGCCGGTTGGCGAGATCCGTCAGGGGGTCGCGTCGGGCAAGCGCCGCCATCTGAAGCTGCATGGTGATCCGCCGGCTGGCGTTCCGGTAGATGTGGGCGACGCTCTCCATGCCGCCGAGGAGGAAGGTGAGGAAGACGCCCGCGACGATCCCGTGCGCGGGGTCGCCGAACAGTGCCGCGGAGACGATCCCCGGCAGCACCGCGATCAGGATCGCCATGGCGGCGATGCGCGGACGGATCGAGACGCGGGCGACGACGCCGGCGCAGTAGCCGAAGATCAGTCCCGTCCCCAGCATCTGAAGCGGCAGGTTGCTCTGCTGGAACAGCAGCGATCCGAGGCTCCCGACCGAGAGCGCGACGAACGCCGTGATGACCGCATGTGCCAGCTCGATCCAGCGGGTTTCCGCGAGACCGAGCACGCCGGCCTGGTTGCGACGTCCCTGGAGGATGGTCAGCACCAGCTTGGCGAGGGAGGCGAAGCATCCCAGGAGGGTCGCCGCGAAGACGGCCGGATCGCGTGTCTCGCTCCAGGCGAAGGACCCGACGACGACGATCGTCGCGCCCATGACGGCAGTCGGAACGGCGGCGTAGGCGAGGTCTGCGACCAGCGCCTTGTAGACATCCTCAGACTCGTGGAGAGCGAACATTCGGTCGAGACCTCGGCCGGCGGCCGGCGTGCCCCCAGCTTGCCGAGAGTGCCTTAACAAGCGGCCTGCGAGACCCGTCCAATTGTCGGATTCTCGACTTAAACGAGCGGGGTCGGCGTCCGATCGAGCGTCAGCGCGCGGCGGCGAGGCGCTCCCGGAGGTTGTTGAGGATGCCGGCCGTGACGCCCCAGATCACCCGGCCCTCGAAGGGCAGGGCATAGTAGTAGCGCGTCCGTCCCTGCCAGAGCCTGCTGTTCAGTCCGTAGCGGGAGGCGTCGAGGAGGAAATCCAGCGGCACCTCGAACACCTCGGCGACCTCGGCTGGGTCGGGCACGAAGCGCGTGCCTTCGGCGACGAGGGCGACGACGGGCACGACGAGGAAGCCGGTGGCCGAGAGATAGGGGTCGAGATAGCCGAGCACCCGCACCGCATCAGGGCTCAGGCCGATCTCCTCCCCCGCCTCCCGGAGCGCGGCCGCGGCGGGGTCGGGATCGCCGGGCTCGATCTTGCCGCCGGGGAACGCGACCTGCCCGGAATGGTCGCGCAAATGCGCCGCGCGCTGAGTCAGGACGATGTGCAGACCGCGCTCGCGGGCGATCACCGGCACCAGCACAGCGGCGCTCCGGTAGGGCAGGGCGGGCCTCACCGCGTCGGGGTTCGGGTCGAGGCTGTGGTCGCCCTGCGGATTGGCCAGCGGAGCGCCGGGCGCGGGGGCGAGCGCCGATAGGCAGCGTCCTGCCCGCGCCAGGAAGACGCCAAGCGGATCGAGCGCCTCGGCGAGGTCGCCGGCAGACTCTTCAAGGATCTCCTCGGCGGCGGTCATTCGTGGGGCGCGGGACCGATGACGTGGAAATCGCCGCCGGCCGCGATCCCGAGGACGGTGCCGTCCTCGACGGCGCGCTCCTCGGCCAGCTCGGCCAGAGCGTAGGCCAGAGGTCGCGTCAGCCGCGCCCAGAGATCCCGGCGGACATGGACGTAGGGGCGGAACCCGTCGTCGCCATCCTCGAAGCGCAGCGGATGCTCGGAGTCGACGCGGACGAGGTCGTCCACGTTGGTGCGGAAGGCGATGCTTCGGGCCTCGGCCTCGCCCTCCACCGCCATCTCGACGGCGGCGAAGGCCGCGTCGTCGACGGCGATCGTCAGCTTCTCCGCAGGCGTGACGAGGACGGTGCTGCCATCGGGCTCCCGCCGCAGAATGGTCGAGAACAGCCTGACGAGCTTCTCCCGGCGGATCGGGGTGCCGTTGTGATGCCAGGTGCCGTCCGCCCCGATACGGATGTCGATGCTGCCGCAGGAGTCCGGGTTCCAGCGCTCGACCGGCGGCAGGCGGTTCTTCGGCAGCCCGGCGAGGGCCGCGCTCAGCCGGCTCAGGGCGGGATCGTCGGTCGGCGGTCGGTCGGATTCGTCGGCCATGCGGTCTCAGCTAGGGTCGGCCGCGGCGCCGGGAACCGGCTCGCTCGGCCGGCGGCGCAGGATCTTCCAGACGCCGGAGGCGGAGGCCAGCACGTCGCCGCCGGAGACGACCTCGCCGCGCAGGAACACGAGGGAGCCGGTGCGCCGCACGACGAAGGGCCGCGCCTCGATCCAGGTGCCGATCTGGCCGGCGCCGACGAACTGCATCCCGAGCTCGATCGTCACGCAGTTGGCCCCGTCCGCCGCCCGCATCGCCGCGACGCCGAGCGCCCGGTCCGCGAGGCTCATCAGCATGCCGCCATGGACGACGCCGATCAGGTTCGCGTGCTTCTCTTCCGCATGGAAGCCGAAGGCGCCGTCCGCCTGCCGCACGTAGACCGGGCCGACGAGGTCCAAGAAGCCGCTGGCGCCGCCGGGCACGAAGCCCTCGGGCAGGGTGGCTGGGCCTTCGGCGTCTGCGGTCTCGCGGGTCATGGCCTTCGGCATAGAAGCGGCGCCCGCGCCGATCAACGGTCCGCGGCGAACGGGGCGGGGAACGACGTTCCATCGAGGCGCCTCGGCGGCGTGCGGCGACGCCGACCTTGCATGGTCGCGGAAAACGGCGTCCACTCCCCGCCTTGTCCGGACCGCCGGTGGCGGTCGCATACAGAACAGGCTTCCATGACGCAGGGCGCGCAACCCGCCACCAGCCTCGACGAGGGCATCGTCGCGGCGGCCGAGGCCAGCCTCGGCTCCGTCAGTCGCGCCCGCGAGGCGATCCACGGTGTGATCTTCGGGCAGGAGAACGTCGTCGACCTGGCGCTCGTCACGATCCTGGCCGGCGGCCACGGGCTCCTCGTCGGGCTTCCGGGCCTGGCCAAGACGAAGCTCGTGGAGACGCTCGGCACCGTGCTCGGGCTCGATGCGAGGCGCGTCCAGTTCACGCCGGACCTGATGCCCTCAGACATCCTTGGCACTGAGATCCTCGACGAGGATGCCGACCGGCGGCGCTCCTTCCGCTTCGTGCGCGGACCCGTGTTCAGCCAGCTCCTGATGGCCGACGAGATCAACCGGGCGAGCCCGCGCACCCAGTCGGCGCTGCTCCAGGCCATGCAGGAGCACTTCGTCTCGGTGGCCGGCGAGCGCCACGACCTGCCGCGCCCCTTCCACGTGCTCGCCACCCAGAACCCGATCGAGCAGGAGGGCACCTACCCGCTGCCCGAGGCGCAGCTCGACCGCTTCCTCCTCGAGATCGACGTCGGCTACCCGGACCGGGACGCGGAGCGGCGCATCCTCATCGAGACGACAGGCGCCGAGGAGAGCCGCGCCAAGCCGGTGATGACCACGGACGAGTTGCTCGCCGCCCAGCGCCTCGTGCGGCGCCTGCCGGTCGGCGAGAGCGTGGTCGAGGCGATCCTTGACCTCGTGCGCTCGGCCCGGCCCGAGGGCGGGGACGCCGCGATCCGCGACAAGCTGCAATGGGGCCCCGGCCCCCGCGCCAGCCAGGCGCTGACGCTGGCCGTGCGCGCCCGCGCCCTGATCGAGGGCCGCGTCGCGCCCTCGGTCGCCGACGTGAAGGCGCTCGCCGAGCCCGTGCTCAAGCACCGCATGGCGCTCACCTTCGGAGCCCGCGCCGACGGCGAGACCGTGCCGGGACTCATCGCGACACTGGCGGGCAAGCTCTAGCGGATGGTCGCCACCCGCCTTCTCGGCGAGACCGAGCGCAGGCCCGGCCGCGGCCAGACCGAGGGGGCGCTGTCGCTCGCCGAGCGGATGCCGCGGCTGGTGCTGGAGGCGCGGCGCGTCTCCACGAGCCTCGCCCACGGCCTCCACGGCCGCCGCCGGGCGGGTCCCGGCGAGAGCTTCTGGCAGTTCCGGCCCTTCGTGACGGGAGAGGCCGCCGCCCGCATCGACTGGCGCCGCTCCGCTCGCGACGACCGGCTCTACGTGCGCGAGCGTGAGTGGGAGGCCGCCCACAACGTCTGGATCTGGATCGACCGCTCCGCCTCGATGGGCTTCGCCTCGGACCTCGCGCTGGCCGCCAAGGTCGACCGGGCGCTGGTGCTCGGGCTCGCGCTGGCCGACACCCTGGTCGAGGGCGGCGAGCGGGTCGGCCTCCTCGGGCTGACGCGGGCGACCGCCTCACGGCGGATCGTAGAGGGCCTCGCCCGCGCCCTCGTGGCCGACGAGGCGGGCCTCACCGAGGACCTGCCGCCGCGGGCCAGTCCCGGCCGCTTCGACGAGGCGGTGCTGATGAGCGACTTCCTCACACCGCTCGATCGCGTCGGGGCGGCCGTCGCCGACATCGCCGGGCGGGGCTCTCGGGGGCATCTCGTACAGATCGTCGACCCCATCGAGGAAAGCTTCCCCTTCGCCGGCCAGGCGGTGCTCCACGACCCCGAGAGCGGCCACGAGCTGCCCATCGGGGACGCTGGGGGCTGGGGCACGGCCTATCGCCGCCGCATCGCGATCCACCGGGAGGGCCTCGCGGAGATCGCCCGCGCCCGCGGCTGGACGCTGACGATCCATCGCACCGACCGGCCGGCGAGCGAGGCGGCGCTGCGGCTGCTGACGCTCGTCGCCGCCTCCCGCGGCGCGGCCTGAGGACGGCATGCTCGGTCCGCTGACCTTCGCCGCGCCCTTCGCGCTCGCCGCCCTCGCGGCGCTGCCCGTGCTATGGTGGCTGCTGCGCGTGACGCCGCCGCGTCCGAAGCGGATCGCGTTCCCGCCGCTGCGGATCGCGGCCGACCTGCTGCCGGAGCGCCAGAGCCCGGCGCGCACCCCGCCCTGGCTGCTGATCCTGCGCCTTCTCGCGGCCGCCGCCCTGATCCTCGCCGTGGCGGGACCCGTCTGGAGCCCGTCCGGCATCGGCGCCACCGGGGCGCGGACGCCGCTCCTCGTGATGATCGACAACGGGTTCACCGCCGCCCACGATTGGCGGACGCGGATGCGCGTCGCCCAGGACGCGGTGGAAGGGGCCGCCCGCGATGGCCGCCCCGTCGCGGTCCTCGCCACCGCCGAGCCCGCCGCGCCGGTCGAGGCCCGCCAGCCCGCGGCCGCGCTGGAGCGCCTGCGGGCCGTGGCGCCGCGCCCGCATCTCGGCGACCGCGCCGCCCATCTCTCAAGCATCACCGCCTTCCTGGAGAAGCAGGCCGGTGCCGAGATCGTCTGGATCGCGGACGGCGTGGCGGATGCCGGCGACGATCTCGCCAAGGGCCTCGGCCCGTTGGTCGCCCGAACCGGCGCCGGGCTGACGATCCTCGCCGCCGAGCGCCCGCCCGCCCTGGCGCTGAGCGCCGCCGATGCCGGCGGCCGCCTCACCGCGCGAGTGCTGCGTGCCGCGCCGAACGGCCGCGACGCCGGCCTGCTGCGGGCGCTCGACGCCAAGGGCCTGCCGCTCGCCGAGCACGATTTCCGGTTCGCGCCGGACGCCACGGAGACCGATGTCGGCTTCGAAATGCCGGTGGAGCTGCGCAACGCCATCGCGCGCATCGAGGTGGCCGGAGAGCGCTCGGCCGGGGCCGTCACGCTGATGGACGAGCGCGGCAAGCGGCGCCGCGTCGGTATCGTCTTCGGCGGCACCGCCGATCAGGCGCAGCCGCTGCTGGCCCCTACCTACTACCTCGCCCGCGCCCTCCAGCCCTTCGCCGACGTGCAGGAGCCCCGCGGCGCGAAGGGCGTGGCCGAGTCCGTCGCGCAGATGCTCGACGGGCAGGTCTCGGTGCTGGTGCTGGCCGATGTCGGCGCCATGGACGAGGAGACCCGCGCCCGCGTCGCCAAGTTCGTGGATGAGGGCGGCGTGCTCCTGCGCTTCGCAGGTCCCCGCCTCGCCGCCGGCAACGACCCGCTCGTGCCGGTGCGCCTGCGCCGGGGCGGCCGCTCACTCGGCGGCACGCTCTCCTGGGACAGCCCGAAGACGCTGGCGCCCTTCGCGCCCGAGAGCCCCTTCGCCGGACTGGTGCCGCCGGCCGACATCGGCGTGCGCCGCCAGATCCTCGCCGAGCCCGATGGCGACCTGCCGAGCCGGACCTGGGCCTCGCTCGAGGACGGTACGCCGATCGTCACCGCCGAGAAGCGCGGGCAGGGGCTCGTGGCGCTGTTCCACGTCACCGCCGACACCACCTGGTCGAACCTGCCGCTCTCGGGTCTGTTCATCGATATGCTCAGGCGCGTCGTCGGCCTCGCCGGCAGCGCCGCGCCCGCGGCCGGGCAGGGCGGCCCCGCGGCGGTGCTCGCCCCGCGCCTGACCCTCGACGGGTTCGGAGCGCTCGGCAGCCCGCCGGCCTCCGCCGTGGCGGTCTCGGCGGATTACGGCGACCGGGCGACGGGCGAGCATCCGCCGGGCTTCTACGGGCCGCCGGACGCCGGCATCGCCGTCAATGCCCTGCGGAGCAGCGACACCCTGAAGCCCCTCGACCTCGCGGCCCTTACGGGTGCTCGCACCGGATCGCTCGCCGGCGCGGAGACGCTTGACCTGCGCGCCGGGCTCTTCACCCTGGCGCTGATGCTTCTCGTCCTCGACACGCTTGCCGCGCTCTGGCTCGGCGGCTTCCTCGCCCGCCGAGCCGGGCGCCTGCGGGGGCGCCCCGCCGTCCTGGCGCTCGCCGCCTTGGCGCTTGCCGCCGCGATCCCGCCCGGACCGGCGCGCGCCGAGGAGCCGCCGGCCAATCGCCCGAACGGCATCGAATCCGCCCTCGTCACGCGGCTCGCCTACATCGTTACGGGCGATGCGGCGATCGACGAGGCGAGCCGGGCCGGGCTCGCTGGGCTGACGCAGATGCTCGCCACCCGCACGGCGCTCGAACCCGGCGAGCCCGCCGGCCTCGATCCGGCCAAGGACGAGCTCGCCTTCTACCCGCTGATCTACTGGCCGATCGCGCCGGGCCGCCCGCAGCCGAGCGAGGCCGCGATCCGGCGTATCGACGCCTTCATGCGCAACGGTGGCACCGTCCTGTTCGACACCCGCGACGCGCTCACCAGCCGTCCCGGCGGCCCGCCGACGCCGGAGACGGCGTATCTCCGCAAGATGCTCGCGACGCTGGAAGTGCCGGAACTCGAGATCGTGCCCGCCGACCACGTGCTGACCAAGGCCTTCTATCTCGTCGACAGCTTCCCCGGCCGCTACGATACCGGCCAGACCTGGGTCGAGGCCCTGCCGCCGGCGGGCGAGGGCGGCGAGCGCCGCCCGGCGCGGGCGGGGGACGGGGTGAGCCCGATCGTCATCACCAGCAACGATCTCGCCGCCGCCTGGGCCGTGGGCAAGCGGGGCGAGGCGCTCTACCCGATCACCGGCGGCGACCAGCGCCAGCGGGAGATGGCCTTCCGCGGGGGCGTCAACATCGTGATGTACACGCTCACCGGCAACTACAAGGCCGACCAGGTCCACGTGCCGGCCCTGCTGGAGCGGCTGGGACAGTGATGTCTTGCGAGGAGTTCCGCATCGCTGCCGCGCATCTCCCTCCTCCCTCCGCGGGGGAACGTGGCCTCCGAAGGAGGTCGGGAGAGGGGTGCGACGGTGCCGAGAAGCGCTCTGCGCTCCGTGGAGGCCGCGCCCCTAGCGGAAGCCGGGTTCCCCTCTCCCGATCCCTGCCGACGCAGGGGCCACTCTCTTCCGCTGAGGGGAGAGGGAGGGGGCGCGTGTCATGCTGAGCCTCAGCTTCACGCCGCTTCTGCCCTGGCCGGTGCTGGCCGGGCTGGGGGTCGTCGCCGCGCTTCTCGCCGGCTTCGCCCTCTACGCCCGCGGCCGCGTCGCGGCGCTGCGGGCGCTGGTGCTGGCGCTGGTGCTCGCTGCGCTCGCCAACCCCTCCCTGGTGCGGGAGGACCGGGAGCCGGTGAAGGACGTGGCGGCGATCGTCGTGGACCGCTCCGGGTCGCAGTCCCTCGGCGACCGGCCGGCGATGACCGATCAGGTCCGGGCCGAGCTGGAGCGGCGCTTCGGCAGCCTCGCCAGCGTCGAGCCGCGCTTCATCGACGTGCCGGATTCCCGCGGCGGCGACGACGGCACCAAGCTCTTCACGGCGTTGGGCCAAGCGCTCGCCGACGTGCCGCCGGAGCGGCTCGCGGGCGTCGTGATGCTCACCGACGGCGTCGTCCACGACATCCCGGCCTCCGCCGCGGCACTCGGCATCAAGGCGCCGCTCCATGTCCTCGTCACCGGTCATCCGGACGAGCGCGACCGCCAGATCAAGCTGATCGAGGCGCCCCGCTTCGGCATCGTCGGCCGCGACCTCACCGTGCGCGCCGAGGTGATGGAGCGCGGCGGCACCGGCAACGCCACGGTGATCGTGCGCCGGGACGGCGTCGAGCTCGGCCGCCGGGCCTTCCCGACCGGCCAGCCCTTCTCGCTGACGACCCGCATCGAGCACGGCGGCCCGAACGTCCTCGAGATCGAGGTCGAGCCCCTGCCGGGCGAGTTGACCACGGTCAACAACCGGGCGGTGCTGCCGATCGAAGGCATCCGCGAGAAGCTGCGCGTCCTCCTCGTCTCCGGCGAGCCGCACCAGGGCGAGCGGACCTGGCGCAACCTCCTGAAGTCCGACGCCAACGTCGACCTCGTGCACTTCACCATCCTGCGCCCGCCGGAGAAGCAGGACGGCACGCCGATCTCGGAGCTGTCCCTGATCGCCTTCCCGACGCGGGAGCTTTTCGTCCAGAAGATCAAGGACTTCGACCTGATCGTCTTCGATCGCTACGCCAACCAGAGCGTGCTGCCCTCGGCCTATTTCGACAACATCGTCCGCTACGTGAAGGAGGGCGGGGCGCTGCTCGTCGCGGCCGGACCCGAGTTCGCCTCCGCGGCGAGTCTCGCCCGCACCCGGCTCGCCTCCATTCTGCCCGGCGACCCGAACGGGCGCGTAGTCGAGCGGCCCTACAAGGCGAAGCTGACGCAGACCGGCGCCCGTCACCCGGTGACGCGGGCCCTGCCGGGCTCGGACGCCAACCCGCCCGCCTGGGGCGACTGGCTGCGCATCGTCTCCTCGCAGACCCGCGCCGGGCTCCAGCCGATCCTGTCGGGGGCCGATGACCAGCCCCTGCTGACGCTCTCGCGGGAGGAGAAGGGCCGCGTCGCACTGCTGCTCTCCGACCACGCCTGGCTCTGGGCGCGGGGATACCAGGAGGGCGGGCCGTATCTCGACCTGCTGCGCCGGCTCGGCCACTGGCTCATGAAGGAGCCGGCGCTGGAAGAGGAGGCGCTGCGGGCGCAGACCACCGGCCGCGGCCGCGAGGTGCGGATCGAGCGCCAGACCATGGCGGACACGGCCGAACCGGTGACCGTCACCGGTCCCACGGGCAAGGAGCGCCGGATCGACCTCGCGACCGCCGAGCCCGGCCTGTTCACCGCGACCTTCGAGGCGGAGGAGCTCGGGCTCTACACGCTGCGGTCCGGGGCGCTCACCGCCTTCGTCAGCGTCGGCCCGGCGAACCCGCGGGAGCTGACGGATGTCTTCAGCGACACCGAGCGCCTGCGCACTGTGGCCGAGGCGACGGGCGGCTCCGTCCGGCGCCTCTCGGAGAACGGCACGACCGTGGTGCCGCGCCTCCAGAGCGTGCGCGGCGGCCGGCTGTCGGGCGGCGACTGGATCGGCTTCCGTCCGAGCGACAGCGCCGTCATCCGCGGCGTCGAGGTCTACCCCCTCGGGATCGGCCTCGCGGCGCTGGCGCTCATCGCGGCCGCGCTCCTCGCCATGTGGCTCGTGGAAGGGCGGCGCGGGCAGGCGGCCTGAACCGGCCTCAGCGGTCGGGCGTCACCGATCCGGCGATGCCCTCCGCCGCGCCCTCGCGCAGCTCCAGCCACAGGAAGCGGGACGGATCGACCGGTCCAGGCAGCACGAGCCGCCCCGGCGGAACGGGCGCGAAGCCGAAGCGGCCGTAGTAGGGCGCGTCGCCGACGAGAAGAACGAGGCCGTGGCCCTGTGCCCGCGCCGCGTCGAGGCTCGCCTCCATCAGCGCGGTGCCGATGCCGCGGCCGCCGAAGCTCGGGTCGACGGTGAGCGGCCCGAGCGCCAGCACCGGCGCGCCGCCGGCGCGGGCCGGATCGACGCGCACCGAACCCGTCAGGAAGGTGCCGACCAGGGCGACGAAGCTCAGCTCCGACCGGTGCGCCACGCCCTCCCGCAGGCGGAAGGCCGTGCGCGCGAAGCGTCCCGGCCCGAAGGCACGGGCGTGCAGGCGGTCGATGGCGGCCGCATCCTCCGGCTGCTCCTGGCGGATGACGAGGGGAAGCGAGGGCACGGTGGGTCCGGATCGAGGATTGCGGGCGATAGCAGCCGGGCCGCGCCCCCGCAACGACCGGACGTCGCGTGATCGGCCCGTCGTGAGCCGGCGATGCGAACGATCGCTTGGGAAAGCCTGAGGTTGCAGATCGAGGTCGCCACATTGAGGGCTCATCGTGCTTTTGCCAAATATCCCGCCGATTACGAAGTAAGACTCCGTATTCGAATTATCAATTCTAGATTGTATTTCCAATATTGCAATTTTTAACCAATCTATGTCGATATTGTATGGGAACATCGACGGAATTCGAAAATGACCACCATCCGATTTCGACTCACTGCGTCGGTCGTCGTGCTGATTTCGGCCCTCGCCTTCAATGTGACGATGGGCTTGTACTCGACGTCCCGCACAAGCGCGAGCATGAGCGATCTCTATAACGATCGCATCGTCCCTCTCCGCGAGCTCAAAATCGTCGCCGACACGTATGCCGTCAACGTCGTCGACACATCGCAGAAGATCAATAACGGCAATCTGGACTGGTCCCAGGGCGCTTCATCGATCGCGGAGGCCAAAGAGCGCATCGCGAAGACTTGGGCCCGCTATCTTGCCACGAACCTGACGGAGAAGGAGAAGCGTCTCGCTACGGCCGTGGAAGAGAAGATGGTCGTTGCGAACGCAGCCGTCAGAGAGCTGACCGCCATCATTGCCAAGGCAGACAAGAACCAGCTGGCGGATTTCGTGCGCAACAAGCTCTACCAGAGCGCGGATCCGGTCGGCGACGCCATACAGGCCCTGATCAATCTGCAGATCGAGGAGAGCCATAAAGTCTACGACGATTTTACGTCCCTTTCAGAGACGCTGAAGGCTTTGCGCTTCATCACGCTGATCTTCGGCATCGTTGCAGCGGGATTTGCCCTGTTCGTGGTGCTGCGCGGGGTCATCGACCCGCTCGGATCCATGGCGCGGATGATGCAGAAGCTGGCCGGCGGCGATGCGACGCAATCGGTCCCCGGCATCGGTCGAAGGGACGAGATCGGCGTCATGGCCGCCTCCGTTCAGGTCTTCAAGGACAACCTGATCCAGAACCGCAAGCTGGAAGAGGAGACGGCGCTGGCGCGGGCCTCGGCGGAGACCCAGCGGCGGGCGGCGATGTCCGAGATGGCCGACGGTTTCGAGCGTGCGGTCGGCGGCATTGTCGGAACGGTGTCCTCGGCGGCCACCGAGCTGCAGGCGACGGCGCAGCAGATGACGGCGACGGCGCAGCAGACCGCCGACCAGTCGACCACGGTCGCGACGGCGGCCGAGGAGGCTTCCGTCAACGTCAACACGGTGGCCTCGGCGGCCGAAGAGCTGGGCGCTTCGGTGCAGGAGATCGGCCGGCAGGTCGCCAACTCGGCCGGCCTCGCCCAGCAGGCCGTGACCGAGGCCGATCAGGCGGCCGCCCTCGTGAGCGCGCTGAACAGCGCCATGGGCAAGATCGGCGACGTGGTGCAGATGATCTCGTCCATCGCGGCGCAGACCAACCTGCTTGCCCTGAACGCCACGATCGAGGCCGCCCGGGCAGGAGAGGCGGGGCGAGGATTCGCCGTCGTCGCGACCGAGGTGAAGGAACTGGCCAGCCAGACCGCCCGCGCCACCGGCGAGATCGCCGCTCAGATCGGCCAGATCCAGGGAGCGACGGGACAGGCCGTCGGCGCCATCGACACGATCACGGCACGCATCCGCGAGATCAATTCGGTCGCCACCGGCATCGCGGCGGCGGTCGAGGAGCAGAGCGCGGCGACGAACGAGATCGTGCGCAACGTGGCCGAGGCGTCGGCCGGGACCGCGCAGGTCACCGATAACATCTCGGGGGTGGCGCGCGCCTCCGAGGAGACGGGCGCGGCGGCGAGCCAAGTGCTGATGTCGGCCTCCGACCTGTCGCGCCAGTCGGAGCACCTCAGGTCCGAGCTGCATCGCTTCCTCGCCAGCATGAAGGCGGCCTGAGGTCGGTCTCTCCACGGATCGTCGGGCGAACCGTCGCCGATCCCGCCATTCCGGCGGATCGGCGGCGTGCGTCGCGAACGGGCCAAGACCGCACCGGACGCCGCCGGGGCGTTCGGTTCCGGCCCCGGCGCGGAGGCCGTCCGCCACCCGCCTCGGGCTTTGCCGGAAGCCGGGGCAGGCGGCACGGAGAATTGCCCGCGCGCCGGGCGGCTGGTAGAGGCGCATCCTCACCCGTCCCGCCGCGAGCCCCGACCGCGCCCGTTGCTGAACCGCTTCCGCTCCCCCGAGGCTCGCTACGCGCGGCGCATGGCCCGGATCGCCCGGTTCGAGCGGCCGATCGAGGGGCCGGCGGCCCGCCTGTCGGCCTGGGCGAACATGCTGCTCGTCGACCACGGCATCTTCCGACTCGCCTATCTCAACCGGCACCGGGTCGGGCAGGGGGCGCTGTGGCGCTCGGCCCAACCGAGCCCCCTCGACCTCGCCCGCTTCCGCCGGGAGGGCGTGCGCACCATCGTGTCGCTCCGGGGCGGGCGCGAGCATGGCTCCTGGCCCCTCCAGCGGGAAGCCTGCCATCGCCACGGGCTCAAGCTCGTCGAGTTCGTGCTGCGCTCCCGCGAGGCGCCCTCGAAGGAGACGATCCTGTCCGCCCGCGACTTCTTCGCCGCGCTCGACTACCCGGCGGTGATGCACTGCAAGTCGGGCGCGGACCGGGCGGGGCTCGCCGCGACGCTGTATCTGATCCTCCACGAGGGCCGGCCGGTGCGTGAGGCCGTGGGCCAGCTCTCGGCCCGCTACGGGCATTTCCGCTTCGCCAAAACCGGGATCCTCGACGCCTTCTTCGCCCGCTACCTCGCAGAGGGGGAGCCGGAGGGCCTCAACTTCCTGACCTGGGTCGAGACCCGGTACGACCCGGAGGCCCTGAAGCGGGATTTCCGCCCCGGCTTCTGGTCCGACCTCGTGGTGGACCGGGTGATCCGCCGGGAGTGAGCTACTCCGCCGCGAGCCGCGTCGTCTCGCGGAAAGGGTGCGCCGGGTAGATCCCGATCACCTTCAGCTCGCGGGAGAAGTAGGCGAGCTCGTCGAGCGCCCGGGCGAGGCCCGTCTCGTCGGGATGGCCGTCGACCTCGGCGTAGAACTGCGTGGCCGTGAACTGGCCCTCGACCATGTAGCTCTCGAGCTTCGACATGTTGATGCCGTTCGTGGCGAAGCCCCCGAGGGCCTTGTAGAGGGCGGCCGGGATGTTGCGCACCCGGAAGACGAAGCTCGTCACCCAGGGGCCGTCCTGCGGATCGGTGCTCTCCAGGGCCTCGGGCGAGAACACCACGAAGCGGGTGGTGTTGTGCGCCTCGTCCTCGACGTCTCGGGCGAGGATCTCGAGGCCGTAGACCTCCGCCGCCATCGCCGGGGCGAGCGCCGCGCGGGTCGGGTCGCGGGCCTCCGCCACCTCGCGGGCGGCGCCCGCCGTGTCGCCCGCCACGACCGGGCGCAGGCCCATGCGGCGGATCAGGCGCCGGCACTGGCCGAGGGCGTGGATGTGGCTGTGGACGGTCGCGAGCCCCTCCGGAGCGGTGCCCGGCAGCGCCATGAGCTGGAAGTGGATCGGCAGGAAGTGCTCGGCCACGATATGCAGCGTCGAGGCCGGGATCAGGTGATGGATGTCGGCGACGCGGCCGGCGATCGAGTTCTCGATCGGGATCATCGCCCGCTGGGCGCGGCCCTCGGCGACCGCCGCGAACGCGTCCTCGAAGGTCGGGCAGGGAAGCGGCGTCCAGTCCGGATAGGCCTGCGCGCAGATGATGTGCGAGTTCGCGCCGGGCTCGCCCTGGTAGGAGATGGTCTGGGTCATGGTGGGTTCCGGGAATCCGCCGCGTCAGTTCAGGCGGCGGGCGGAGAGGACGGCGCGCGCCCGCTCCAGGTCGTGGGGCGTGTCGACGCCGAGGGGCGTGTCGTCGACGATCATGGCATCGATGCGCATGCCGGCCTCCAGCGCGCGGAGCTGCTCCAGCTTCTCGCGGGCCTCGAGCCGGCCCTGCGGCAGCCCGACGAAGCGGCGCAGCGCCGTGCGCCGGTAGGCGTAGAGGCCGATATGGTGGAACAGCGGCCCCTCGCCCCAGGGCGCCTGCGCGCGGGTGAAGTAGAGCGCCCGCATGCGTAACGGGCCGACATCCACGCCGACGAGCTTGACCACGTTCGGGTCGGACATCTCTTCCGGCCGCACGATCGGCGCGCAGAGCGTGGCGATGTCGACGCTGCGATCGGCGAGGGGGATGATCGAGGCGCCGACGATCGCCGGGTCGATGGTCGGCAGGTCGCCCTGCACGTTGACCACCACGTCGTGATGGCCCTCCGGGTCGACGATGGCCAGCGCCTCGGCGAGACGGTCCGTGCCGGAGGGATGATCGACCGCGGTGAGCACGCCGACGCCGCCGGCCGCCTCCACCGCCGCCACGATCTCCGGCGAGTCCGCGGCCACGACGACGGGGCCGATCCCCGCCTCGATGGCCCGGCGCCAGACATGGACGATCATCGGCTCGCCGAAGATGTCGGCGAGCGGCTTGCGGGGCAGGCGCGTCGCCGCAAGTCGCGCCGGGATCAGGACGATGGGATCGGACATCGCTGGCACGGGGCTCCGCTCGATCGGGCGGGGGTGCTTAACAGCGACGGCCGGCCTTGTCATGGCGGCGGCGGCAGGGCCCGCAGGCTCCATCTGCAACAGATCGCCGCCGCGTGGGGCTGCGACCGTGGGAATCCGCCGAGCGCCATTGTCAAGATCGGGGCCGAGCGGCTAAGCACCCTCGAAACTTTCCAATGTCCGGCGCCATGTCCGCCGGCGCGTTACGTCTCGCCCCGTGCCGGAGAGAACCGGGCGGGATGCCGGAAGGGGATGGGATGGACTCGTTCGAGGTCAACAAGGTTCTGGGCGCGGTGTTCGGCACCCTGCTGCTCGCGTTGGGATCGGGCTTCGTCGCCGAGCTGATCTACCATCCCAAGCCCGCCGGCAAAGCCGGGTACGAGCTGCCCGAGCCGGAGCCGGCCCCCGCCGGCGGCGCTGCGGCCGCGCCGAAGGCCGAGCCGATCGCAGTGCGGCTCGCCAGCGCCAGCGCCGAGAAGGGCCAGGGCGGCACCAAGGCCTGCCAGGCCTGCCACAGCTTCGAGAAGGGCGGCCCGAACAAGGTCGGCCCGGACCTCTACGACGTGGTCGAGCGCCAGAAGGCCGGCCACGGCGGCTTCGACTACTCGGCGGCCCTGAAGGAGAAGGGCGGCACCTGGACCTACGAGGATCTCGACCACTTCCTCGAGAGCCCGAAAGGCTTCGTGAAGGGCACCAAGATGGCCTTCGCGGGCATCGGCAACCCGGCCGAGCGCGCCAACGTCATCGCCTACCTGCGCTCCCTCTCGGAGAGTCCCAAGCCCCTGCCGGCCGCCGAGAAGAAGGCCGAGGACAAGCCGGCCGAGAAGGCCGCCGAGACCAAGCCCGCGGAGACGAAGCCGGCCGAGACGAAGCCCGCGGCCTCGAAGGGGTCCGAGGGCAAGGACTCCCCGGCCAAGCCCGCCGACCCCAAGGCGCCGGATGCCGTGCCCGCGCAGCCGAAGCCTCCGGAGGCCGTGAACACCCGCAACGATCCCGGCCCGACCCAGTCGCCGCAGGCGCAGCCCGATCCGGGCAAGCCCGCCGAGGCGGCACCCGCGACGCCGCCCGCCGCGCCGGCCCAGCAGCCCGCGCCGGGCGCCGAGAAGCCCTCGGAGCAGTAAGCCTCTACAGCGAGGGCCGGGCCGGAAGGTCCGGCCCTTCGCGCATCCGGGCGGCTGCGCGCATCGGCCGACTTTGCGCCGGGCGCGTCCCGACATAGAACGGCGCCCCGCCGCCTTCGCGGCGCAGGGGAGACCGCCGGACCGTGAAAGCCCTCACCGCGCTCGGACACCTCGCCGCCGCGACCCTCGCCCTCGCGCTCGTCGCCGCCCCCGCGCAGTCCGCGCCCGAGCCTGCGGCCTCGCCCGCGGCGACCGCCCCTGAGGGCTGGCGGCACGCGGTCACGCTGATGGGCGAGCCGAAATACGGCCCCGGCTTCACGCATTTCGAGTACGCCGACCCCAAGGCGCCGAAGGGCGGCACCGTGCGCCGGGGCGCGCAGGGCGGCTTCGACAACTTCAACATCGTCGTCGCCGGCCTGAAGGGCGACCTCGAAGGCGGCATCGCCTCGATCTACGACACGCTCACCACCGAATCGCTCGACGAGCCCTTCACCTCCTACGGGCTGCTGGCCGAGGGCATCCGCCTCGCCCCGGACCTCTCCTCCGTCTCCTACCGTCTGCGGGAGGGCGCGCGCTGGCACGACGGCAAGCCGATCACGCCGGACGACGTCGTCTGGTCGTTCCAGGTGCAGAAGGAAAACAGCCCCTTCTACTCGAACTACTACGCCAACGTGACCGGCGCCGCCGTCACGGGCGAGCGCGAGGTGACCTTCACCTTCTCCGGCCCCGGCAACCGCGAGCTTCCGCAGGTGGTCGGCCAGCTCCGCGTCCTGCCGAAGCACTGGTGGACCGGCAAGGATGCCCAGGGGCGTCCCCGCAACGTCACCGAGACGACGCTCGAGATTCCGCTGGGCTCCGGCCCCTACCGGCTCGCCCGCTTCGAGCCCGGCCGCACCGCGACCTACGAGCGGGTGGCCGACTACTGGGGCCGCGACCTGCCGGTAAATGCCGGTCAGAACAACTTCGACGTCTCGCGGATCGAGTACTTCCGCGACGCCACCGTGCTCGTCGAGGCGCTCAAGGGCGACCTCTACGACTTCCGCCAGGAGAACATCGCCCGGCAATGGGCGACCTCCTACGACGACCTGCCCGCCGTGAAGGAGGGCCGCCTCGTCAAGGAGGCGTTTCCCGATCGCGGCAACGGCATCATGCAGGCGTTCGTGTTCAACCTGCGTAACGACAAGTTCAAGGACGAGCGGGTGCGGCGCGCCTTCAACCTCGCCATGAACTTCGAGGAGATGAACCGGGCGTTGTTCTACGGCCTCTACAGGCGGATCGACTCCTACTACTACGGCTCCGAGCTCGCCTCCTCCGGCCTGCCGGAGGGCGAGGAGAAGGAGATTCTCGAGAGCGTCCGGGACAAGATCCCTGCCTCCGTCTTCACCACGCCCTACCGCAACCCGGTCAACGACACGCCCGAGGCCGTGCGGGCGAACCTGCGCGAGGCCGTGAAGCTGCTCCGGGAGGCCGGCTACGAGCAGCGCGGCGGCAAGATGGTCGACGCCAAGACTGGCCAGCCGCTGACCGTGGAGTTCATCGAGGCCTCGGCGGCCTTCGAGCGGGTGATCCTGCCCTTCGCCGCGCAGCTGCGCCTGATCGGCATCGACAGCAGCCTGCGCGTCATCGATCCGGCCCAGTACCAGAACCGTCTGCGCAGCTTCGACTTCGAGATCACCACCAACAACTGGCCCGAGTCGCTCTCCCCCGGCAACGAGCAGCGGGAGTACTGGGGCTCGGCCTCCGCCGACCGGCAGGGCTCGCGCAACCTCGCCGGTATCAAGGATGCCGGAGTCGACGCGCTGATCGACCGGGTGATCTTCGCCAAGGACCGGCCCGGCGTGCTCGCCGCCACCCACGCGCTCGACCGTGTGCTGCTCGCCCACAACTACGTGGTGCCGCAATGGGCCTCGAACGCGGCGCGGACCATCCGCTGGAACCGGTTCGGCCGCCCGGCGACCCTGCCGCTCTACGGCTCCTCGGGCTTCCCGACGACCTGGTGGTACGACGAGGCGCTCGCCGCCAAGACCGGGGCGCCCCGTTGAGCCTCGGCCTCAGCCGCCGGGGGCTGCTTCTCGGCGCCGCCTCCGCCGCGGCGCTGCCGCGTCTCGCCCTCGGACAGGAGGGTTCCCGCACCACGCACGGCCTGTCGAGCTTCGGCGAGCTGAAGTACCCCGCCGACTTCCCGCGATTCGACTACGTGAACCCCGAGGCGCCGCGGGGCGGGCGCTTCTCGTCCCAGCTGACCACGACCTTCGGCAACCAGTCCGGCGACACCTTCAACACGCTCAACGTCTACGTCCTGCGCGGCGACGGCGCGCCGGGCATGAACTTGACCTTCGACAGCCTGATGGTCCGCGCCCTCGACGAGCCGGACGCGCTCTACGGGCTTCTCGCCCGTGCCGTCGAGATCGCCGGCGACGGCCTCACCTACCGCTTCCGGCTGCGCCCCCAGGCCCGCTTCCACGACGGCTCGCGGCTGACGGCGCACGACGCCGCCTTCTCGTTCAGGATCCTGAAGGAGAAGGGGCACCCGGAGATCGCGGAGGTGATCCGCGACATGACCGATGCCGTCGCGGAGGCCGAGGACACGCTCGTCGTCACCTTCGCGGAAGGGCGCAGCCGCGACCTGCCGCTGATCGTCGCGCAGCTGCCGGTCTTCTCGGCCGCCTGGTGGAAGGGCCGCGACTTCGAGGCCTCGACCCTGGAGGTGCCCATCGGCTCCGGCCCCTACCGGGTCGGGCGCCTGGACGTCGGACGCTTCATCGAGTTCGAGCGCGTGCCCGACTACTGGGCCGCCGAGCTGCCGGTGAGCGTCGGCCAGAACAACTTCGACGCGGTCCGCTACGAGTGCTTCCGCGACCGGCAGGTGGCGTTCGAGGCCTTCAAGGGCGGCGCCTACACCTATCGCGAGGAGTTCACCGCCCGCGTCTGGGCGACGGGCTACGACTTCCCGGCGGTGGCCGAGGGGCGGGTGGTGCGCACCACGATCCCCGACGCGACGCCCTCGGGCACGCAGGGCTGGTGGATCAACACCCGCCGGGAGGCCTTCCGCGATCCGCGGGTGCGCGAGGCCATCGGCCTGTGCTTCGACTTCGAGTGGACGAACGCCAACCTGATGTTCGGCGCCTACAAGCGCACGGCCTCCTACTTCGAGAACTCCGATCTCAAGGCCGAGGGACCGCCCTCGGCGGAGGAGCTGGCGCTGCTGGAGCCGCTGCGCGCGCAGCTGCCGCCGGAGGTGTTCGGCCCGGCCTGGACGCCCCCCGCCTCTGACGGCTCGGGCCGCGACCGGGCGAACCTCTCCCGGGCGGTCGCCCTCCTGAAGGAGGCCGGCTGCACCCGCGAGGGCAGCAGCATGCGCCTGCCCGGCGGCAAGCCGCTGACGATCGAGTTCCTCGACAACAACCCGTCGCTGGAGCCGCACACGCAGGGCTTCGTGCGCAACCTCGGCCTCGTCGGCATTCCGGCGACGATCCGCACGGTGGACGCCTCGCAGTACCAGTCCCGCCTCAAGGACTTCGACTTCGACCTCACCTCCCGCCGCTACGCCAACGGGCTGACGCCCGGCGCCGAGATGCGCCAGAGCTACGGCTCGCGGGCGGCCGGCATCTCCGGCTCCAACAACCTTCCCGGTATCGCCAGCCCGGCGATCGACGCGCTGATCGACAAGGCCGCCTCGGCGACGTCGCGGGCCGAGCTCGTCACCGCCTGCCGGGCCCTCGACCGGGTGCTGCGCGCCGGCCGCTACTGGGTGCCGATGTGGTACTCCGCGAGCCACCGCCTCGCGGTCTGGGATGTCTACGGCCGGCCGGAGCGGGGACCGGCCTACGGCACCGGCGCCCCCGCGACCTGGTGGCACGATGCGGCCAGGGCGCGCCGGATCGGACGGACCTGATGATCGCCTACATCCTCCGCCGGCTCGCGCTGATGATCCCGACGCTTCTCGGGATCATGCTCATCACCTTCACCATCGTGCAGTTCGCGCCCGGCGGACCGGTCGAGCGGGTGCTCGCGCAGCTCCAGGGCCAGGGCGACGGCAGTCTCTCGCGGGTGACGGGCGGCTCCGGCGACCTCGGCGGCGGGGGAGCGGCGGCGCGGGCCGGCGGCGACACCAACGCCCGCTACCGCGGCGCGCAGGGCCTGAGCCCGCAGTTCATCGCCAAGCTCGAGCAGCAGTTCGGCTTCGACAAGCCGGCCCCCGAGCGCTTCGCCAAGATGCTCTGGGACTACGCCCGCTTCGATTTCGGGCGCAGCTACTTCCGCGACGTCAGCGTCGTCGACCTCATCGTCGAGCGCCTGCCGGTCTCGATCTCCCTGGGGCTCTGGATGACGCTCCTGTCCTACGCGATCTCGATTCCCCTCGGCATCGCCAAGGCGGTGCGGGACGGCTCGCGCTTCGACCTCTGGACCTCGTTCGTGGTCATCATCGGCTACGCGATCCCCGGCTTCCTGTTCGGGCTGATGCTGATCATCCTCTTCGCCGGCGGCTCCTTCGTGCAGATCTTCCCCCTGCGCGGCCTCGTCAGCGAGGGCTGGGAGAACCTCTCCCTCTGGGGGAAGGTCACCGACTATGCCTGGCACATGGTGCTGCCGCTGACCGCCCTGGTGATCGGCGCCTTCGCCACGGCGACGCTGCTCACCAAGAACTCCTTCCTCGACGAGATCCGCAAGCAGTACGTGCTCACCGCCCGCATGAAGGGCCTCAGCGAGCGCCGGGTTCTCTACGGGCACGTCTTCCGCAACGCGATGCTGATCGTGGTGGCGGGCTTTCCCGGCGCCTTCATCTCGGCCTTCTTCACGGGCTCGCTCCTCATCGAGACGATCTTCAGCCTCGACGGGCTCGGGCTTCTCTCCTTCCAGTCGATCGTCGGCCGCGACTACCCGGTGGTGTTCGCCACGCTCTACATCTTCTCCCTGCTCGGCCTTGCGGTGAACCTGCTCTCGGACCTGATCTACGTCTGGATCGATCCGCGTATCGACTTCGCGGCGCGGGCGACGTGAGCGCGGCGCCAGCGATCCGCCGGGCACGGGGCTGCGACGTCCTCGACCTCTCGCAGGTCTTCGACGCGGCCTGGCGGGAGGCCTATCGCGGCATCATTCCGGGGCTCGCCCTGGAGCGGATCATCGCGCAGCGCGACGGCGCCTGGTGGGCGCGGGCGATGGGGCGCGGGCGCAGCATGGCGGTGGTCGAGGCCGGGGAGCGCGTCGTCGGCTACGCCTCCTATGGGCGGGCGCGCAGCGGGACGCTCCGCTGCGAGGGCGAGATCGACGAGCTCTACCTAGCGCCGGAGTATCAGGGGCTCGGCCTCGGCCGCCGGCTGTTCCGTGCCGTGCGCAACGATCTCGCCGATCACGGACTGCCGCGGGACGGCGTCTGGGCGCTCGACGACAACGAGCGGGCGCGGGGCTTCTACACCAGCCTCGGCGGCATCGAGGGCCCGCAGGCGGTCGACCGGATCGCCGGCCTCGCCATCGCAAAGCGGGCCTACATCTTCACCTGACGGCTTCCGGTGCAGCCTTGCGACGTTCCTCGCGAAACGTCGCGCGATGTCGCGAACGGCGTTGTCCTTCGCCGGAAAAGGACATTAAGACCGCCGCGGATACGGGGCGGCACGGAGTTGCGCCCCTGGGGAGGCAGAACCATGCGCATCGACGCCATCTCGATCGGCAAGAACGCGCCGCAGGACGTCAACGTCATCATCGAGGTGCCGCTCGGCGGCGAGCCGATCAAGTACGAAATGGACAAGGAGGCCGGCGCGCTCGTCGTCGACCGCTTCCTCTACACCTCGATGGTCTATCCCGGGAACTACGGCTTCATCCCGCACACGCTCTCGGGCGACGGCGACCCCTGCGACGTGCTCGTCGCCAACACCCGCGCCATCGCGCCGGGTGCCATCATGAGCGTGCGCCCGGTCGGCGTGCTGGTGATGGAGGACAATGCCGGAGAGGACGAAAAGATCATCGCCGTGCCCTCCCGGCACCTGACCATGCGCTACGACCGCATCCAGAACTACACCGACCTGCCCGACATCACGCTCAGCCAGATCCAGCACTTCTTCGAGCACTACAAGGACCTCGAGCCCGGCAAGTGGGTCAAGGTCGTGCGCTGGGGCGACAAGGACGAGGCGCAACGCCTCATCCTGGAGGGCATCGAGCGCGCCAAGAAGGACAAGGCGTAAGCCTCTCCGATCTCACGCGAAAGGCGGGGTGAGCGGTCCTAGAGCGGCTCGCCCCGCATCAGCCTCGGCTGGGGCCCCCGCGCGGCGGCGGCCTCCGCGATCAGGGCCCGCTTCAGGCCCGGCATGCGGTCCACGAGGCCGAGGCCGAAATCCCGGACGAGGCGGAGCGGCGTCAGGTCGTTGGAGAACAGCCGGTTGAGCCCGTCGGTCGCCGCCGCCATGGCGAGCGCGTCGAAGCGCCGGCTCCGCTCGTAGGCGGCGAGCACGTCCTCCCCGCCGGGATCGAGCCCGAGCCGCAGCGCGTCGGTGATACCCTCGGCGAGGCAGGCCGCGGCGGCGAGCCCCAGGTTCAGGCCCTGGCCCGCGAGCGGGTGGATGACGTGGGCCGCGTCGCTGAGGAGCGCGAGCCGGCCGGCGCGGTAGCGTCGGGCGAGGCCGAGATGCAGCGGATGCGCGCTCGGACCGTCCTCCAGCGAAAGCCGGCCGAGCGCCGGGGTGAAGCGCCGCTCGATCTCGGCGAGCACCTCCTCCGGATCTCCCGCCAGCAGCGCTCCGGCCTCGTCCGCGCGCTCCGTCCAGACGATCGAGGAGCGGTGGCCGAGGGCGCCCCCATCCGCCAGCGGCAGGATCGCGAAGGGGCCGCTCGGCAGGAAATGCTCGAACGCCCGCCCTTCGTGCGAGCGCGCGTGGCCGATGGTCGCGACGATGCCCTGCTGATCGTAGGCGCGGGTCACGAAGCCGATCCCCGCCGCCTCGCGCAGACGCGAGCGCGCCCCGTCCGCGGCCACCACCAGCTCGGCCCGGAGACTGCGCCCGTCCGAGAGCGCGACGCGGGCGGCCCCGGCCTCCGTCCGGACCGAGGCGATGCCGGACGCGTCGAGCGCGACGCCCGCCTCGGCGCAGGCCGCGAGAAGCGCGGCCACCAGCGGCCCGGCCTCCACCATATGCGCGAAGGGCTCGGCCTCGCCCTCGCGCTCGAAGGTGAGGAAGACCGGCCGCACCGGATCGCGCAGCCGGCTGTCGCTGATCGCCATGTCGGTGATCGCCTGCGTCGCCGGCCCGATGCGATCCCAGATGCCGATCCGCTCCAGCATCCGCCGGCCGCCTGCCGCCACCGCGTAGGCGCGGCCCCGGTGTCGGGAGGCGCCCTCGGGCAGGCCGGGATCGAAGACGCTCACGGCGAGCGCAGGTCCGTTCGCGCGCTTCAGGGCGAGGGCGAGCCCCAGCGCCGCGATGCCCGCACCGGCCACGACGACGTGCCGTCCGCCCCGTCCCTCGGCCTCCGCCATGCCAGCAGCCTCTTCGCGAAACATCTCGCCGCTCAAGTGGCACCCCGCGCGGGCGGGCACAACGGCGCCCGCGCGCGCGGGCCTGAAATGGCGTATCAGCGGAGTCAGACAACGCGGGGGCGTCGCGCGGGAGCCATCTTCCACCCATGACCGGAATCGTCGCCGAGCTTCTCACCCTGCTCGATCTCGAACGCCTGGAGACGGACCTGTTCCGGGGCTTCAGCCCGGAGCAGTCCTGGCCGCGGGTCTTCGGGGGCCAGGTCGTCGGCCAGGCCCTCGTCGCTGCGGCGCGGACGGTGCCGAGCACCCGGCCGCCGCACTCGCTCCACGCCTACTTCCTGCTCGGCGGCGACCCGAAGGTGCCGATTATCTACGAGGTCGAGCGCATCCGGGACGGGGGCAGCTTCACCACGCGCCGCGTCAAGGCCGTCCAGCACGGCCGCGCGATCTTCGCGATGTCGGTCTCCTTCCACGAGACCGAGCCGGGCCTGGAGCACGCCGCCGCGATGCCGGAGGTGCCCCCGCCCGAGAGCCTGCCCGACACCGCCGCCCTGGTGGCGCAGGCCGGCAGCGCCATCCCCATCGCGGTGGCGCGCTACTTCGCCCGCGAGCGGCCGATCGAGTTGAAGCCGGTGGAGCTGCGCCACTATCTCGAGCGCAAGCCCCGCGAGCCCCGCAGCCATGTTTGGTTCCGGGCCGCCTCGGCGCTGCCGGACGACCCCGCCATCCACCGGGCGGTGCTCGCCTATGCCTCCGACATGACGCTCCTCGAATCGACCCTCGTCGCCCACGCGCGCACGGTCTTCGATCCGGACATCCAATCCGCGAGCCTCGACCATGCCCTGTGGCTGCACCGCCCCTTCCGGGCGGACGAGTGGCTGCTCTACGCCCAGGACAGCCCGAGCGCGTCGGGAGCGCTCGCCTTCGCCCGCGGGCAGATCTTCGACCGGTCCGGACGTCTCGTCGCCTCCGTCGCGCAGGAGGGGCTGGTGCGGCCGCGCAACGAGCGCGCCTGACGCCGCGTGGCGCCGTCGTGCGCATTCTGCCCTCGTTGGCGTCGCTCTGCACATGATGTGAGCAGATCACGAACACGTGTTGCCCGAGCGCGCGCCACCGGCCCGTCAAATCCTGGGCAGATTAACGAAACGGAAAAAGGTTCCCGCCGCGTCGCTCTGGCATAGACCTTGAATATGGCTCGGCGCACGCGGGGGTCTCGGAGGGGCCTGCCGGCGGGCAGAGAGTTCGGGAACGGGGCCGCCTTCATGTCGCCCCCGGGTCCGGTCCCACAGATCAAGGGGGCGCCGCCCATGAAAATCGTGATGGCCATCATCAAGCCGTTCAAGCTGGAGGAGGTGCGCGACGCCCTCACCGGCATCGGCGTCCACGGCCTGACGGTGACCGAAGTGAAGGGCTACGGCCGCCAGAAGGGCCACACCGAGATCTACCGCGGGGCGGAGTACGCGGTGAGCTTCCTGCCGAAGCTCAAGATCGAGGTCGCGGTCTCGGCCGATCTCACCTCCACCGTCATCGACGCCATCGCCGCCGCCGCCCGCACCGGCCAGATCGGCGACGGCAAGGTCTTCGTCATGCCGCTGGAAAAGGCGGTCCGCATCCGCACCGGCGAGACGGACGCCGACGCGCTCTGAGGACACGCTCCGCGTGTCCGCCAGCTTTCCAGAACCCAACCAGAATCAAACCGCGACCGGGAGTCTCGTGTCCATGAAACTTCGCAATGCCCTCGCGCTCGGCTTGGGAGGAGCGGCACTCGCCCTTCTCTTCGTCGAGCCGTCCCTCGCGCAGACCCCGACGGCCGAGGCCGTTCCGGCGGCAGCCGCACCCGTGCCCAACAAGGGCGACGTCGCCTGGATGCTGATCTCCTGCGTCCTCGTGCTGCTGATGACCGTGCCGGGCCTGGCCCTGTTCTACGGCGGTCTCGTGCGCACCAAGAACATGCTCTCGGTCCTCACGCAGGTCTTCGCGATCGCCTGCGTGGTCTGCCTGCTGTGGGTCTTCTACGGCTACAGCCTCGCCTTCACCAACGGCGGCGGGCTCAACGACTTCGTCGGCGGCTTCTCGAAGGCCTTCCTCAAGGGCGTCGATGTCAACTCCGTCGCGGCGACCTTCTCGAATGGCGTCGTCATTCCGGAATACGTCTACATCGCCTTCCAGATGACCTTCGCGATGATCACCCCCGGCCTGATCGTCGGCGCCTTCGCCGAGCGGATCAAGTTCTCGGCGCTCCTCGTCTTCATCGTCCTCTGGGTGACCTTCATCTACTTCCCGATGGCGCACATGGTCTGGTACTGGGGCGGGCCCGACGTGGTCGCCGGTGCCGCCAAGACGCTGGCCTCCGCGACCGACGACGCCGCCAAGACCTCGGCCCAGGCCGCGCTCGACGCCGTCAACGCCGATGCGGGCTTCCTCTTCAAGAAGGGCGCCCTCGACTTCGCCGGCGGCACCGTGGTGCACATCAACGCGGGCATCGCCGGCCTCGTCGGCTGCCTGATCCTCGGCAAGCGCATCGGCTACGGCCGCGACCTGCTCGCCCCGCACTCGCTGACCATGACCACGATCGGCGCCGCGCTGCTCTGGGTCGGCTGGTTCGGCTTCAACGCCGGCTCCAACCTCGAGTCGAACGCCACCACCGCCCTGGTGATGGTCAACACCTTCGTCGCCACCGCGGCGGCGGCCGTCGCCTGGCTGTTCGTGGAGTGGGCCGCCAAGGGCAAGCCCTCGCTGCTGGGCATGCTCTCGGGCGCCATCACGGGCCTCGTCGCCATCACCCCGGCGGCGGGCTTCGCGGGCCCGATGGGCTCGATCGTCCTCGGTCTCGTGGCGGGCGGCGCCTGCTTCGTGATGTGCTCGGCGGTGAAGAACGCCCTCGGCTACGACGACTCGCTCGACGTGTTCGGCATCCACTGCGTCGGCGGCATCATCGGCGCCTTCGCCACGGGCATCCTGGTGAACCCCGCCCTCGGCGGCGTCGGCATCCCCGACTACACCACGAAGCCCGGCGAGCTCGTCGTCGGCACCTACGATCTCGTCCCGCAGCTCATCGCGCAGGGCTGGGGCGTCGGCCTCACCGTGCTGTGGTCGGGCATCGGCTCGGCGATCCTCTACAAGCTCGTGGACTTCACGATCGGCCTGCGCGTCACGCAGGAGGAGGAGCGCGAGGGTCTCGACATCGCCGACCACGGCGAGCGGGCTTACAACTACTGATCTCGGGAATCGGCCGGCGGGGCTTTGCTCCGCCGGTTCGCAAGCGAAGAGGCCCCGGCTCGGCGAGCCGGGGCCTCTTTCGTTCTCACGGCCGACAGCGGAGACGATTCAAGGCAGGCATGCCACAATGTGGCAGAGGAGCAACAGCGATGAGGCAAAGCCGCGGCAGCCCCCGAATTGCTCAAGAACTAGGCAAATGCTCGAAAGTTGGTTTTGCGATGCAGGCGGTGTTTCGGCACTCTTGACGCATACAAATCAAGGGGCTCGTGCACATGACTTCGAAGCTGTCTCTCTGGGGCGTCGCGGCCTCGCTCGCCACGATCGTGCTCACCGGGCAGGTCCAGGCCGCCGACATGCCGGCGCCGAAGGTGATGCCCGCCGAGGCCAAGGCGCCCGACCCGCTGATCGGCTTCGCCTTCTACTCCGCCTACGCCACCGACTATAACTTCCGCGGCGTCTCGCAGTCGAACCTGCAGGGCAGCTACCAGACCTTCTTCGAGGCGCAGTTCTTCAACAACTTCGCCTACGCGGGCTTCTACCAGTGGCAGACCCGCCTGCCCACGCGGCCCGACTTCGAGTTCGATCTCGTCGCCGGTATCCGGCCGACCTTCGACAAGCTCTCGCTCGATCTCGGCGTGATCTACTACTACTACCCGAACGAGCAGCGCCTGTTCATCAACGGCGGCCCCGGCTTCCTGACGACCGCCAACACCGACTTCATCGAGTACGCGGCCAAGGCCCTCTACCAGTTCACCCCCGAGTTCGCGATGGGCGCGAACGTGTTCCATGCGCCGAACTACCTCGGCCAGCACACCAACGCGACCTACGCTTCGGGCACCATCGCCTACACGCTGCCGGCCACCTGGTTCGGCTTCCTGCCCGACTGGGCCTCGGGCGGCTTCTCGGTCTCGGGTGAGGGCGGTCACTACTTCATCGGCGCCGCCAAGACCTCGGCCACCAACTTCATCGCCTTCGACCTGCCGTCCTACAACTACGGCAACGTCGGCCTGACCTGGGCCTACAAGAACCTCTCCCTCGACGTCCGCTTCCACACCACGGACCTCACCGCCCGCCAGTGCTTCGCGCTGACCGGCGACTTCCGGGGCAACATCAACGGCGGCACCTCCCGCTGGTGCGGCGACGCCTTCATCGGCACGATCAAGTGGCAGACCTCCACGGCCGCCCCCGGCGTCTACGCCGAGCCCGGCGGCATCCTGAACCTCTTCCGCTAAGACTTCAGCCTCGCGCCGCGGGGCAGATCACCGAACCGACGAGGCCCCGGATCGCTCCGGGGCCTTTTCATTTGCGATGCCGGCACACGCCGGCGACGCCCTCCGGGTCGGACCCGGTCGCGGGACGAGGGCGGTATGCCCGTTGGAGCGGCGCGGACCGCGAGGTATCGAGCGCGACCATGTCCACGATCCTCGCCTACGCCGGCGCCGCGCTCGCCGAGATCTCCGGCTGCTTCGCCTTCTGGGCGTGGCTGCGCCTCGACCGCTCGCCGCTCTGGCTCGTGCCCGGCATGGCGTCGCTGGCACTGTTCGCGTGGCTGCTGACGCTGGTGGAGAGCGAGGCTGCGGGGCGCAGCTACGCGGCCTATGGCGGTGTCTACGTCCTCGCCTCGGTTCTGTGGCTTTGGCTGGCGGAAGGACGCACGCCCGACCGCTGGGACATCGCCGGCAGCGCGGTCTGCATCGCCGGGGCAGGCTTGATCCTGCTCGGCCCCCGCAGCGCCTGAAAAAAGCAGAGGGCCCGCGCAAGGAATGCACGGGCCCTCTCGGATGCCTCGACCCGCTTCGTTCAGAAGGCGACGGCGCGGACCCGCTTCACCTGCGGGATCGCGGCGATGCGCTCCAGGGTTTCGGGGTCGAGCCGGACGTCCACGGCGACGAAGGCGATGGCGTCGCCCCCCTCGCGCTCGCGGCCGAGGTTGAACGTCGCGACGTTGACGCCCGCCTCGCCGAGCACGCTGCCGAAGCGGCCGATGAAGCCCGGCTTGTCGTGGTTGCGCACGTAGAGCATGTGCGGCGCGAAGGCGGCGTCGATGGCGATCCCGCGAATCTCGACCACCCGCGGCTTGCCGTCGTGGAAGACCGTGCCGGCGGCGTCCCGCGTCATGTCCTCGGCCTCGACCGCGATGCGAATCACCGATTCGTAGTCGCTCGCACCCCCCTCGCGCTTGATCTCGTCCACGACGACGCCACGCTCGCGGGCGATCACCGGCGCCGAGACCATGTTCACGTCCTGAAGGAACGGTCGCAGCACGCCGGTCACGGCGGCGGCGGTGAGCGCGCGGGTGTTCATGCCCGCGACCTCGCCCTCGTAGGTGATGCGGATGCCGCGGATCGGCGCCTCGGTGAGCTGCCCGAGGAAGGAGCCGAGCTTCTCGGCGAGCGCCACGAAGGGCTTGAGGCGCGGCGCCTCCTCCGCAGAGATCGAGGGGAAGTTGACCGCGTTCGAGATGGCGCCGGAGAGGAGGTAGTCCGACATCTGCTCGGCGACCTGAAGCGCCACGTTCTCCTGCGCCTCGTTGGTCGAAGCGCCGAGATGGGGCGTGCAGATCACGTTCGGGTGGCCGAAGAGCGGGTTCTCGGTGGCGGGCTCGGTCACGAACACGTCGAAAGCCGCGCCGGCGACCTGGCCGGACTCGAGGGCCGCGCGCAGCGCCGCCTCGTCCACGAGACCGCCGCGGGCGCAGTTGACGATGCGCACCCCCCGCTTCGTCTTCGCGAGAGCCTCCGCCGAGAGAATGTTGCGGGTGCGGTCGGTGAGCGGCACGTGGAGCGTGATGATGTCGGCCCGCGCCAGCAGCTCGTCGAGCTCGACCTTCTCGACGCCGATCTCGACCGCGCGCTCGGGCGTCAGGAAGGGATCGTAGGCGACGACCTTGAGGCGCAGCCCGATCCCGCGGTCAGCGACGACCGCGCCGATGTTGCCGCATCCGATCACGCCAAGGGTCTTGGCCGTCAGCTCCACGCCCATGAAGCGGTTCTTCTCCCACCTGCCGGCCTGGGTCGAGGCGTCGGCCTGGGGGATCTGACGGGCGAGCGCCAGCATCATGGCGATGGCGTGCTCGGCGGTGGTGATCGAGTTGCCGAAGGGCGTGTTCATGACGATGACACCCCGCGCGGTGGCGGCCGGCACGTCGACGTTGTCGACGCCGATGCCGGCGCGGCCGATCACCCGGAGGCGGCCGGCCTCGGCGAGTAGCTTCGGCGTCACCTTCGTGGCCGAGCGGATGGCGAGGCCGTCATACCGGTCGATGATTGCCGCCAGCGCCTCCTTGTCCTTGCCGAGCTCGGGGCGGAAATCGACCTCGATGCCGCGATCCCGGAAGATCTGGACGGCGGCGTCGGAGAGGGCGTCCGAGATGAGGACCTTGGGCGTGTGCTTGGTGGGCGTGCTCATGGGTGCACCTGTTCGGTCAGGCGCGCAGGATCGCGGTCGCTCCGCTGAAACGCGCCGGCCGCGGCGGGGCGCGGACCGTCGGCGCTCGACTGCGCGCGCATCGGGGAGGGGGCGGCCGATCGGGTGAGCGGCCGCCGCACGGTCTCGGCGATCAGGCGGCCGCGGCGAGCGCGGCCTTCTCCTGGGCGAAGGCCCAGTCGAGCCAGGGCATCAGCGCCGCGACATCGGCGGTCTCGACGGTGGCCCCGCACCAGACCCGCAGGCCCGCGGGCGCGTCGCGATAGGCGCCGATGTCGAGGGCGACGCCCTCGCGGTCGAGCCGGTCGACGATGCCCTTGGCGACCTTGGCCACCACGGCGTCGCCCTTGGCGAGCACGTCGGGATCGGTGATCACCATGCAGACGCCGGTATTGGCGTAGGTCGACGGGTCGACGGCGAGATGGCCGATCCAGGGCGTGCGGGCGATCCAGTCGTGGATCACGGCCGCGTTGGCGTTCGCCCGCCCGATCAGGGCGTCGAGGCCGCCGATGCGCTCGGCCCAGGCCAGCGCGTCGAGATAGTCCTCGACCGCGAGCATGGAGGGCGTGTTGATGGTGTCGCCCTGGAAGATGCCCTCGATGAGCCGGCCGCCCTTGGTCAGGCGGAACACCTTCGGGATCGGCCAGGCCGGCTTGTGGCTCTCGAGCCGCGCGACGGCGCGGGGCGAGAGGATGAGCATGCCGTGGGCCGCCTCGCCGCCCATCACCTTCTGCCAGGAGAAGGTCACGACATCGAGCTTGTCGAAGGGCAGCGCCATCGCGAAGGCAGCGGAGGTGGCGTCGCAGATCGTCAGCCCCTCGCGGTCGGCGGCGATCCAGTCGCCGTCGGGCACGCGCACGCCGGCGGCGGTGCCGTTCCAGGTGAAGACGACGTCGTTGTTCTTCGTATCGACCGCCGAGAGATCGGGCAGCACGCCGTAGGGCGTCTGGTGCAGCTTCGGCGCGATGTTCAGCTCGCTCAGCGCGTCCGTCACCCACTCGGCCCCGAAGGCCTCCCAGGCGAGCACCTCGACCGAGCGCGGTCCGAGCAGCGACCACATCGCCATCTCGACGGCGCCGGTGTCGGACCCCGGCACGATGCCGATGCGGTAGTCGGCCGGGACCTGCAGGACCTTGCGGGTGAGGTCGATCGCCTGCTTCAGCTTCGCCTTGCCGGCGGGGGAGCGGTGCGAGCGGCCGAAGGGCGTTCCGGAGAGGCCGTCGAGGGTCCAGCCGGGGCGCTTGGCCGTGGGGCCGGACGAAAAGGTATTCGCGCGCGGGCGCGCGTCGGGTCGGCTCGTCATGTGATCCATCCTTACAGATGGGCGCTCCTCGTTGGGGAGGAGTGTCCCGCTCATGGCGATGCGCTCAAATTCGGCATCTGACAAGTGGCGCCCCGGCCACAGCGGGTTTCCGTCTCGGACCGAGAGGCCGCGTTAAGCTTAATCGGGCAGGCTGGCGGGGCCGCGTTGCGTAAGGCCCGTCATGCTCTCCGAAGCCAGCCTCATCGGGATCGCCTGGGCGATCCTGTTCGTCGTCGTCGCCTGCATGGCGCCCCGCGCCCTGCGCGGGCGCCGATCCCCCGACCGCGAAGAGCGGCCCGAGATCGAGTTCCTCGACATGGGCGGTCCGGTCATCGACGCCGAGCCCGCCTGAGGGTTACGTTTCCGAGAGTAGGTCCGGCCGCCGCGCGCGGGTGATCTCCAGCGCCCGCTCGCGCCGCCAAGCCGCGATGGCGCCGTGATTGCCGCCGGCGAGCACCTGCGGGATCCCGCGCCCCTCCCAGTCGCGGGGGCGGGTGTAGTGGGGATACTCCAGGAGCCCGCCCTCGAAGCTCTCCTCCTCGCCGGAGGCCGCCTTTCCCATGGTGCCGGGGAGCAGGCGCACGCAGGCGTCGAGAAGCGTCAGCGCCGCGATCTCGCCGCCGGAGAGGATGTAGTCGCCGATCGAGACCTCCTCGAGGCCCCGGCCCTCGATGACCCGCTCGTCCACGCCCTCGAAGCGCCCGCAGACCACGATCACGCCCTCGCCCTCCGCCAGCGCGCGGACGCGGGCCTGGGTGAGGGGGCGGCCGCGGGGCGACATCAGCAGGCGGGGGCGGGCGTCGTCGGGATCGAGCGCCGCGTCGATGGCGGCGGCGAGCACGTCGCAGCGCAGCACCATGCCCGCGCCGCCGCCGGACGGGGTGTCGTCCACGCTGCGATGCCGGCCGATGCCGTGATCGCGGATATTGCGCGGCTCGATGGACCAGGCGCCCCGTGCCAGGGCATCACCCGAGAGCGACAGGCCGAGGGGGCCGGGAAACATCTCGGGGTAGAGAGTGAGGATCGTGGCCCGCCAGGGCCGGGGCGCGCCGGTCATGAGGCTTGATGGCCCCAAGCCGGCGGGGCGGTCAACGCGGGGGTTGCGCCTGCCTCGAATCCGGTCAGGTGGCGCTTTGTCGGGCATGCCTCTTGCGTGATCGGCGACCGCTGCGCCATGCATCGCGCACGGTTCCCTCTCCCTCCGACGCCGCCTCCCGGCCCCATGTCCGACACCAGCCTCACCGTCGCCGTGATCGATCCCAGCCGCGCCCGCGCCGCGATCCTCGAGGAGGGTCTCAAGGCGGCGGGCGTCGGCCGCGTGTTCGTCGTGCCCGACTCGGCCGACCTCGTGGAGCGGATCGAGACCCTGAAGCCCGACGTGGTGGTCGTGCATCTCGAGAGCCCGAGCCGGGACATCCTCGAGCAGATGTCGAGCGTCACCCGGCAGGTCGAGCGGCCGGTGGCGATGTTCGTGGACCGCTCCGACGCCACCATGATGCAGGCGGCGGTCGATGCCGGGATCTCCGCCTACGTGGTCGACGGGCTTCAGCAGGACCGGATCAAGTCGATCATCGACGTCGCCATCCTGCGCTTCAACGCCTTCGCCCGGCTCCAGCGGGAGCTCAGCGAGGCGCGGGGCGAGCTCGCCGACCGCAAGCTGATCGAGCGCGCCAAGGGCATCCTGATGGCGATGAAGGGGCTCTCGGAGGAGGAGGCCTACAAGCAGATGCGCAAGAAGGCCATGAACGAGAAGCGCAAGATCGCCGACATCGCGCGCGCCATCGTCACGACCGCGGACATGCTCGGATGAGGAGCGCGCGATGAGACTGCACGCCGGCTACGTCCCCCTCTGCGACGCCGCTCCCCTGATCGTGGCGGCGGACATGCGCTTCGGCCGCGAGGAGGGGCTCGAGATCGAGCTCTCGGCGGAGCCGTCCTGGGCGACGCTCCGGGACCGGCTGGCGCTCGGCCATCTCGACGCCGCGCACATGCTGGCGCCCCTGGCGCTGGCGAGCGCGCTCGGCCTCAGCGGGCCGCCCTCGGACCTCGCCGTGCCGCTCTCGATGAGCCTCAACGGCAACGCCGTCACCGTCGGCGACGGCCTCTGGGAGGCGATGGCCCCGGAGAACGACGATCCCAAGACCGTGGCGCGCGCCTTCGCCCGCGTCGCCGAGGAGCGATACCGCACCGGCCGGCCCCTGACGCTCGGCACCGTTCATCCCTACTCCTCGCACACCTACCAGATCCGCCGCTTCTGCGGCCTCGGCAGTCTCGACCCGGAGGCGATACGGCTCGTGGCGATGCCGCCGCAGCGCAGCGTCGAGGCGCTGGCCCGCGGCATCATCGACGGGTTCTGCGCCGGCGCGCCCTGGAACAGCGTCGCCGTCGCCGCCGGCCTCGGGCGCATCGCCGTGCTCTGCTGCGAGATCGCGCCGGACTATCCCGAGAAGGTCCTCGCGGTCTCGGCGCGGATCGCGGACGGCGCGCTCCCCCTGGTGCGGGCGGTGGCGCGGGCCGGGCAATGGTGCGCGGACCCGGCCAACCGCACCGAGATTGCCCATGTCGTGACGCAGCGCGGCCGGATCGAGGCCGACGCGGCCGTAATCGAGCGCTGCCTGTCGGGCGATCTTCTGGTCGACGACGCCGGGACCCGGCGCTCGGCGCCGGACTACCTGCGCTTCGACGGCCACGCGCAAAAGCCGGCGGCGGAGTCGGTGGCGCGGATCGTGGCGGACATGCGCGCGGCCGGGCAGTTTCCGACCTCCATCGAGCCCCGGGCCGCGGCCGCGGTCTACCGCCCGGACATCCTGACCATGGCCGGATTGCGGGCCTGAAACGTCGCGTCGCGCGGGCGTGGAACGGGAGTCGATATCCGCCGTTATAGCTGCGTCATGCCCGGTTGCCGCAGCTCGATCCTGTCACCTTCGCTCCCGGCCCGGCCGGCCCCCGCGATCGTGTCGCGCTACGTCCGTTCGCATGCGCTTCCGCCGCGCCCGGCCAACGACAACCGCCGCGTGATGCACCCTCAGATCTGGCATTGGGCGCTCGGCATCGGCGTGATGCCGACCGTAGGCATTGCCCTTCTTCTCTCCCTTCTGATCTGAGCCGGTGGACCCTCGGCCTGCATAGCGCGCTTGCGCACTGCGCAAAATTTGAGCGCTCCGCGGGCCTGAAACGGTTTCAGCCTTCGCGCCTCCGCCCGCGCCGCCTGCCTTTCGTCCCTGGCACGGAACCTGCTCCTCCTCTCTCGCCGGTCAACGACGATCGGCAGCACCGTCAGCGAGGCCGCTGATCCGGTTGTGCTGCGGGTGCCATGAGGCGCTGGCAGCGCGTGAGCCGGGCAGGGTTTTCGTCGGCGGCCCGCCCCGAGCGAGCAGCCTTCCGGCACGAGGACGAGACGCGGTTCCCACGATGACAGCCACTGGCACCGGTCCCGCCGGGGCGCGCGAGCGCCTCGTGGTCGTCGGCAACGGCATGGCCTCCCTGCGCTTCCTGGAGCGCGTGACGGAGGACGCGCCGGGCCTGTACGACGTGACCGTCGTCGGCGCGGAGCCGGTGGCCGCCTATAACCGCGTGCTGCTCTCCTCTCTTCTCGGCGGCGAGGTCGACGAGGCCGCCTGCGCCTTCCGCGGCCTCGACTGGTACGCGAGCCACGGCATCCGTCTCCTCACCGGCGCCCCCGTCACCGCCATCGATCGCGAGAACGGTCTCGCCGTCGTCGGCGAGACCCATGTGCTGCCCTTCGACAAGCTTGTGCTTGCGGTGGGCTCGACGCCGATCCGGCTCCCGAAGCCCGGGATGGACCTGCCCGGCATCCTCACCTTCCGCGACCTCGCCGACGTCTCCGCCATCCGCAAGGCCGCCCGCGAGCACGCCCGCGCCGTGGTGATCGGCGGCGGATTGCTCGGGCTGGAGGCCGCCGTCGGCCTCGCCCGGCTCGGCGTCGACACGACGCTGCTCCACGTCATGGATCGGCTGATGGAGCGCCAGCTCGACCACGCCGCCGCCGACCTCGTGCGTCGCGCGATGGAGGCCAGGGGCGTCCGCGTGATCCTGAACGCCGACACCGCCGCCGTCGAGGGTGACGGTCGGGCCGAGCGACTGCGCCTGACGGACGGTACCGTGATCCCGGCCGATCTCGTGGTGGTCTCGGTCGGTGTGCGCCCGTCCGTTGCGCTCGCGCAAGGAGCCGGCCTCGCCACGGGCCGCGGCATCCTGGTCGACGACACCATGGCCACCTCGGACCCGCGCATCTTCGCGCTCGGCGAGTGCGCCGAGCACCGGGGCATGGTCTACGGCTTGGTCGAGCCCGCCTACGAGCAGGCCGAGGTGCTGGCCAAGCATCTCGCCGGCCACGAGGCCCGCTACGCCGGGACCGCGCTCTCCACGAGCCTGAAGGTGTCCGGCCTGCCGGTCTTCTCGGCGGGCGTGGTTGACACCCCCGAGAGCGCCGAGGCCGTGGTGATGAGCGACGCCGGCGCCGGCCTCTACCGCAAGCTCCTGATCGAGGACGGACGGCTGATCGGCGCCGTCTTCGTCGGCGACATCGCCGAACAGGCCCTGTGCAAGGCGCTGATCCGCTCCGGCGAGCCGGTGGCGGAGATGCGCGACGACCTGATGTTCGGACGACCTGCCGAGGCGGGCACGTCCCAGCCGCTCGCAGCGTGAAGGAGACGCGTCATGGCTGAACCACTCGCGACGGACGAGTTCAACGCCGAGCAGAAGCGCTACCTCGAAGGCTTCGCCTCGGGCATCGCCGCCGCGCGTCTCACCGGAGGGCTCGCGGCCGGCACTGCCGCGACCGCGCCCTCCGAGCCCACGGGCCCGGAGGCGACGCACATCAAGGCGCAGGAGCGCACCGTCAGGGAAGGCGGCAAGCTCTGCGACCAGGAGAAGTGGAAGCGGGCCGAGAACCCCTTCGATGCCCACAACCGGCTCATCGCCGAGGCGGCGGCCGGCACGACGCCGAAGCCCGAGGACAACTTCCGCTGGCGCTATCACGGCCTGTTCTGGGTGGCGCCGACCCAGACCTCCTACATGTGCCGCCTGCGCATCCCGAACGGCATCCTCACCGCCGCACAGTTCGCGGGCGTCGCCGACCTCGCCGACCTTCACGGCGGCGGCTACAGCCACGTGACGACGCGGGCGAACCTCCAGGTCCGCGAGATCGCCCCCGAGCACGCCCAGCCCTTCCTCGACGGACTCGTCGATCTCGGCCTCACCGCGCGGGGCGCGGGCGCCGACAACATCCGCAACGTCACCGGCTCGCCGGTGGCCGGCATCGACGCCGGGGAGCTTCTCGACACCCGCCCGCTGGCGAAGTCCTGGAACAACTGGATCCTCAACGACCGCTCGCTCTACGGCCTGCCGCGCAAGTTCAACGTCGCCTTCGACGGCGGCGGCATCATCCCCGTCTTGGAGGAGACGAACGACATCGGCTTCCAGGCCGTGGAGATCGCCGAGGGCGCCGCCGTCCCCACGGGCATCTGGATGCGCCTCGTCCTCGGCGGCATCTCGGGGCACAGGGACCTCGCCCGCGACACCGGCGTCGTGCTGCGCCCCGAGGAGTGCAATCGGGTCGCCGACGCGATCCTGCGCGTCTTCATCGACCACGGCGACCGCACCAACCGCAACAAGGCGCGGATGAAGTACGTCCTCGACGCCTGGGGCTTCGACCGGTACCTCGCCGCCGTCGAGGAGAAGCTCGGGAGGAAGCTGGAGCGGGTCGACCCGGCCCACGTCCTGCCCCGCCGCGAGACGAACCGCTTCGCCCATGTCGGCGTGCACAAGCAGAAGCAGGACGGCCTGAACTGGATCGGCGTCGTGCTGCCGGTCGGCAAGCTCACCACCGATCAGATGCGGGCCCTGGCGGGTATCGCCGCCGAGTGCGGCGACGGCCAGATCCGCATGACCGTCTGGCAGAACTTCCTGTTCTCCGGCGTGCCCGATGCCAAGGTCGCCGAGGTCGAGGCGCGGGTGGCGGCGCTGGGGCTGCACACGAAGGCGTCGAGCATCCGCGCCGGGCTGGTCGCCTGCACCGGCAACCGCGGCTGCAAGTTCGCCGCCTCCGACACCAAGGGCCACGCCCTCGTCATCGCCGACTACATCGAGGCGAACCTCAAGGAGCTCGACGTGCCGGTGAACCTGCACCTCACGGGCTGCCACCACTCCTGCGCCCAGCACTACATCGGCGACATCGGACTCATCGGCGCGAAGGTCGTCGTCTCGGAGGAGGGCGACACCGTCGAGGGCTACGACGTGGTGGTCGGCGGCGGCTTCGCGGAGAGCGCCAAGATCGGCACCGAGATCTGGAAGGCCGTGAAGGCCGAGGACTGTCCCGGTCGGGTCGAGGCGCTGCTGCGCTCTTACCTCGCCGGACGGGAGAGCCTCGCCGAGAGCTTCCAGGCCTTCACCCTGCGCACCGGCCCCGAGGCCCTGCGCGCGCTCGCCGAACACCAGACTGTCCTGAAGGCTGCCGCATGAGCCAGCACGTCGCGCCCCCCCTCGTCCTGATCCCGGAGACGGCGCCGTTCTCGGCGGACCAGCGCTCCTGGCTGTCGGGCTACTTCGCCGCGCTGCTCGGCCCCGCCGTCGAGGGCGCGACCGCGCTCGCCGCCGGAGAGACGCCTTCGGGCCCGGCGCTCGCCGACAACGGCGACGCGCCCTGGCACGACCCGTCCATGGTCATCGGCGACCGCATGGAGCTGGCCAAGGACCGCTCCGAGCCGCAGAAGCTGATGGCGGCCATGGCCCAGCAGGATTGCGGCCAGTGCGGCTACAACTGCGCCGACTACGCCAACGCGATCTTCCTGAAGAGCGAGGCCCGCCTCAACCTCTGCCAGCCCGGCGGCAAGGACACGCTGCGGATGCTCAAGCGCCTGGAGGAGGAGTTCGGCGCCTCAGGCGGCGGCGTCGCCCCCGCCTCCGCGGACGCGGCTGCCGCCGCCGAGGCCCCGCTCGGCCCGCTGGGCTACTGCCGTGAGAACCCCGTCGAGGCGACCTTCCTGTCGCGCACGCGCCTCAACGCGCCGGGCGGCGAGAAGGAGACCTGGCACATCGAGATCGACCTGAAGGACACGCCGATCGAGTACGTCGTCGGCGATTCCCTCGGCCTGTTCCCGGCGAACGCCCCGGCGCTGGTCGACGCGGTGATCGCCGAGCTCGGCGCCCGGCCGGAGCGGATCGTCGGCGGCAAGACCCTGCGTCAGCGGCTGCTCGCGGACTACTCGCTCGGCGCCGCGCCGGACGGGCTCTACCAGCTCCTGTCGCTCCTCACCTCCGGAGAGGCCCGCAGGAAGGCGCAGGCGCTCGCCACCGGGGAGGACCCGGACGGGGACGCCGCCTATCTCGACGTGCTCGGCGCGCTCCACAAGTTCCCCGGCGCCCGGCCCGACGCGGAGGTCTTCCTGGAGACGCTCGACGAGCTCCAGCCGCGGCTCTACTCGATCTCCTCATCGCCCAAGGCCGATCCGGGGCGCGTGTCGCTCACCGTCGACGCGGTGCGCTACAATCACCGCTCGCGCCTGCGTCTCGGCGTTGCCTCGACCCATCTCGGCGAGCGCATGCCCGAGACCACCAAGGTCAAGGTCTACCTCCAGAAGGCGCACGGCTTCGCCCTGCCGGACGACCTCTCGAAGGACGTGATCATGTGCGGGCCAGGCACCGGCATCGCCCCGTTCCGCGCCTTCCTGCGGGAGCGCGCGGCGACGAAGGCGCCGGGCCGCAACTGGCTCTTCTACGGCCACCAGCGGCAGGCCTCGGACTTCTTCTACAAGGACGAGCTGACGAAGCTGCGCGACGACAAGGTGCTCACGCGCCTGTCGCTCGCCTGGTCCCGCGACGGCGCCGAGAAGACCTACGTCCAGGACCGCATGCGCGAGAACGGCGCCGACCTCTGGAAGTGGCTGGAGGGCGGCGCGCATTTCTACGTCTGCGGCGACGCCAAGCGCATGGCCAAGGACGTGGAGCGGGCGATAATCGACGTCGCCGCGGCGCATGGCGGCAAGTCGCCCGACGAGGCGGTGGCCTATCTCGCCGGCCTGAAGAAGGCCGGGCGGTATCAGGCGGACGTGTACTGACACGCACCAACCCTCCCCCTTCGCGGGGGCGGGTGCCTCGCGGATGCGAGGCGGGAGAGGAAACGCCGCTTCCGGCACGGACGCGGCGTCGATGCCGAGCGGGGTCCGGCACCGTTGCTTCCCTCTCCCGTCGCCCTTCGGGCGCCACCCTCCCCCGCAGAGGGGGGAGAGCAAGGCGGCGTGACTCTTGCTCCCGCCGTCGAAAGCCATCCGTGGAGGAGCCAGGCATGACCGCGCACGCGCCGGAGCCGACCGTCCGCACCACCTGCGCCTATTGCGGCGTCGGCTGCGGCGTCCTCGCGACTCCGGACGGGCAGGGCGGCGCGGCGATCGCGGGGGACCCGGACCATCCTGCGAACTTCGGCCGTCTCTGCTCGAAGGGCTCGGCGCTCGGCGAGACGCTCGGCCTCGAGGATCGTCTGCTGCACCCGATGCTCGACGGCCGCCGCGCCTCCTGGGAAGAGGCGCTCGGCGCCGTGGCGGGGGGCCTGCGCAGGACCATCGAGCGGCACGGGCCGGACTCGGTCGCCTTCTACCTCTCGGGCCAGCTCCTGACCGAGGACTACTACGTCGCCAACAAGCTCGCGAAGGGCTTCATCGGCACGCCGCATGTCGACACCAACTCGCGGCTCTGCATGTCGAGCGCGGTGGCCGCGCACCGCCGCGCCTTCGGCTCGGACACGGTGCCGGGCTGCTACGAGGATCTCGACGAGGCCGATCTCATCGTGCTCGTCGGCTCGAACACCGCCTGGTGCCACCCGATCCTCTACCGGCGCATGACGGACGCAAGGACCAAGCGCGGCACCCGCCTCGTGGTGATCGACCCCCGCCGCACCCAGACGGCGGAGGAGGCGGACCTGTTCCTGCCGCTGGCGCCGGGCTCCGACAGCGCCCTGTTCTCCGGCCTCCTCGTCCACCTCGCCGACACCGGCACCCTCGACGCGGGCTTCATCGAGCGCTCGACCTCCGGGCTCGACGCGGCGCTGGACCGGGCACGGAGCATCGCCCCGAACCTTGCCGCGGTCGCCGCCCTGACCGGGCTCGACGAGGCGCGGATCGCCGAATTCTACGCCATGTTCGCCGACACGGAGCGGGTCGTCACCGCCTTCTCCCAGGGCGCCAACCAGTCCGCGCAGGGCACGGACAAGGGCAACGCCATCATCAACTGCCACCTCGCCACGGGGCGCATCGGCACCCCCGGCGCCGGGCCGCTCTCGCTGACCGGCCAGCCCAACGCCATGGGCGGCCGCGAGGTCGGCGGGCTCGCCAACATGCTCGCCGCGCACATGCACTTCACGCCCGAGGAGGTCGACCGGGTCCGCCGCTTCTGGAAGGCGCCGAACATCATCACAGGCGAGGGGATGAAGGCGGTCGCCCTTTTCGAGGCGATCGAGACGGGCCGGATCAAGGCGCTGTGGGTGATAGGCACCAACCCGCTCGTCTCGATGCCCCGCGCCGAGCGCATCCGCGCGGCCATCGAGACGCTCGACCTCTACGTCGTCTCGGAGGTCGTGGCCGATTCCGATACCGCCGCCGCCAGGGGGAAGCGCACGGTGCTGCTGCCGGCGCTGGGCTGGGGCGAGAAGGACGGCACCGTCACCAACACCGAGCGCCGCATCTCCCGCCAGCGCGGCTTCCTGACCGCGCCGGGCGAGGCCCGGGCCGACTGGGCGATCCTGAGCGACGTCGCCCGCCGGCTCGGGCATGGGGAAGCCTTCCCCTACACCTCGGCGGCCGCGATCTTCCGTGAGCACGCGGCGCTCTCGGCCTTCGAGAACGAAGGCACCCGCGACTTCGACATCGGGGGCCTCGCCGATATCGGCGACCGCGCCTACGACGTGAGCGCCCCGGTGCAGTGGCCGGTGACGCGCAAGGGCGGCACCGTCTCGACCCGCAAGCGCCTCTTCGCGGACGGGCGCTTCTTCACCTTCGATGGCCGCGCCCGCTTCGTCGCCGTGCAGAGGCCGGCGCTCGCCGAGCCGGCGACGCCTCAGCGGCCCCTCGTGCTCAACACCGGCCGCGTCCGCGACCACTGGCACACCATGACCCGCACCGGCCGCAGCCAGCGGCTGGCCGCCCACCGCTCCGTGCCCTTCCTCGAGATTCACCCGGACGACGCGGCCGCCGCGGGGCTGACGGACGGGGGCATCGCCCGCCTGTCGAGCGCCCATGGCGAGGCGGAGCTGGAGGTCGCAGTGACGGACGCGGCCCTGCCCGGCAACCCGTTCATGCCGATGCACTGGAGCGACGCCACCGCCTCTCGGGCCTTCGTCGGCGCGCTGGCGCAGGGCGCGAACGATCCCGTCTCCGGACAGCCCGAGCTGAAGGCGACGCCGGCCGCCGTCACCCCCGTGCCCTACCGGTCCCGCGGCTTCCTGCTGACGCGGAGCAAGCGCAGCCTGCCGGAGGGCTGGTGGTGGGCCCGCGCCACGGTCGTGGGCGGCTCGGCCCTCCAGTTCGCGACGAACGACGGCTCCCGCGAGATCGCCCTGATGATGCGCGGCCTGTTCCAGGGGATGGAGCTCGCCGAGTACGCCGACCACGCCCGCGGCCGCTACCGCTGCGCCGTCTACGACGGCGAGCACCTCGTCGCCTGCCTGGCGCTGGGTCCTGCCGAGGCGCGCCCGGACTGGGAGGCGGCCAAGGCGCTGTTCGCCCTCGACGCGCCGGACGCGGCGGCCCGTAGGGCGCTGCTGACCGGCCGCGCGGCCTCCGCCGCCGGCCCGACCGTCTGCGCGTGCCACGGGGTCGGGCTCGACGCCATCACTGCCTGCATCGCCGGGGGCGCGGGCAGCGTCGAGGCGGTCGGCGCCGCCTGCAAGGCGGGCACGAATTGCGGCTCCTGCATCCCCGAGATCCGCAAGCTGCTGCCGGCGGCGCTTGCGCGCAGCGCAGCATAGGCCCACCCTTGGAGCCTTCGACCATCGTGACCGCACCGACCCTCATGAGCATTCCCCGCCAGCCGCGCGAGACGCAGTCGCAAGGCCTCGAACCCTTGAGCGTGCTGCCGGTCTTCCTCGACTTGAAGGGCAAGCGGGCCGTGCTCGCCGGCTCGAACCCCGGCGCGCCCTGGAAGGTGCGGCTGCTCGCCGCCGCCGGTGCCGAGGTCGACGTCTACGCGCCGGAGCCCAGCGAGGAGTTGCGCACCGTGCCGGGCACCGAGGTCGCCGGCCGCGTCACGCTCCACGAGCGCGACTGGATGCCGGGCGACCTCGCGGGCGCCGCCTTCGCGATCGGCGCCTTCGACGAGGAGGAGCCCTGCCTCGCCTTCGTCGAGGCGGCCCGCGCCGCGGGGGCCATCGTCAACGCCGTCGACCGGCCGCATCTCTGCGACGTGAAGTTCGGCGCCATCGTCAACCGCTCGCCTCTCGTCGTCGGCATCTCCACGGAGGGTGCCGCCCCGGTCTTCGGCCAGACCGTGCGGGCACGGATCGAGGCGATGCTGCCGCAGGGCTTTCGCGCCTGGGTGGCCGCGGCACGGGACTGGCGCGAGAGCGTGAGCGCGCGGCTGCACGGCTTCGCGGAGCGCCGCCGCTTCTGGGAGGGCCTGACCGACCGCGCCTTCGCCGAGCCAGACCGGACGCCGACCGAGGCCGATCTCTCGGAGCTGCTCTCCCGCACCGAGGCCGCGCCGAAGGGCGGCGCCGTCACCCTGGTCGGCGCCGGGCCGGGGGACGCGGAGCTTCTCACCCTCAAGGCGCTGCGGGCGCTGCGCAACGCCGACGTGATCCTCTACGACGATCTCGTCGCCCGTGAGATCCTCGACTACGCGCGGCGCGAGGCCCGCACCATGCTCGTCGGCAAGACCGGGCACGGGCCATCCTGCCGGCAGGACGACATCAACGCGCTGATGGTCTCGCTGGCGAAGTCCGGCAAGCAGGTCGTGCGACTGAAATCCGGCGATCCCCTCGTGTTCGGCCGGGCCGGCGAGGAGATCGAGGCCTGCCGGCTCGCAGGCATCCCCGTGCGGGTGGTGCCCGGCGTCAGCGCGGCACAGGGCGCCGCAGCATCGCTCGGCGTCTCGCTCACCCACCGGGACGCGGCTCGGCGCCTGCAATACGTCACCGGTCACGACCGCCGCGGGGCCCTGCCCGAGGACCTCAACTGGGGCGCGCTCGCCGACCCGAGCGTGACGACCGTCGTCTACATGCCCAAGCGCACGCTCCGCACGCTGCTGGAGCGGGCGGTGGCGGAGGGGCTCGCACCCGAGACCCCGGCGCTCCTCGTCTTCAACGCCACGCGGCCGACGCAGGAAGCCGTGCGCGGGTGCGTCTGCGATCTCGCCGACCGGGTCGAGGCGGCGGGGATCGACGGGCCGGCGCTCCTGATGGTGGGCGAGGCTCTGGCGCTAGGCGTCGATGCCGGGTCCGAGGCCCCATCGGCCGAGACCGCCGCGGCGGTCTGAGGCACGGCCCTTTGTCGGGGGAGGGCGGCCGCCCTCGCCTTGCGGGACGGGGGCAGCGCCTGTATGCGGCGGGTTTCGGCCCGCGCCCGCGAGGGGCGCTCCCGACGTTTCCCGAGCGGACCCTTCGATGGCCTCACAGCCTCCCGTGGCGATCATCATGGGCAGCCAGTCCGACTGGGCGACCATGCGCCACGCCGCTGAGACGCTCGACGCGCTGGGCATCCCCCACGACGACCGCATCGTCTCGGCGCATCGCACGCCGGACCGGCTCGTGGCCTTCGCCAAGGGCGCGCGGGAAGCCGGCTTCAAGGTGGTGATCGCCGGGGCCGGGGGCGCCGCGCACCTGCCGGGCATGGCGGCCGCCATGACGAGCCTGCCAGTGTTCGGCGTGCCAGTCGAATCGAAGGCGCTCTCGGGCCAGGACAGCCTGCTCTCGATCGTGCAGATGCCGGCGGGCATCCCCGTCGGCACGCTCGCCATCGGCCGGGCCGGCGCCGTCAACGCGGCGCTGCTCGCCGCCGCCGTCCTCGCGCTCACCGACCCAGCGCTCGCCGAGCGCCTCGACGCCTGGCGCGCCCGCCAGAGCGAGTCCGTGGCCGAGCGCCCGCAGGCGGACCTCCCGTGACCAAGACCCCAACGATCGCGCCGGGTGCCACCATCGGCATCCTCGGCGGCGGACAGCTCGCGCGCATGATCGCGCTGGCGGCGGCGAACTACGGCCTCAAGTGCCACATCTACGCGCCCGACGCCGACAGCCCCGCCTTCGAGGTGGCGGCGCACAGCACCGTCGCGGCCTACGACGACGCGGAGGCGCTCGCGGCCTTCGCGGCGGAGGTCGACGTCGTCACCTACGAGTTCGAGAACATCCCCGGCGCCACCGCCGACATCCTCGAATCGCGCTCCGTGCTGCGGCCGAGCGCGCGGGCGCTCGCGACCACGCAGGACCGGCTCACCGAGAAGCGCTTCGTCAACGGCCTCGGCATCGAGACCGCGCCGTTCCGGCCCGTGGACACGGCCGAGGACCTCGCCTCCGCCCTCGAGGCGCTGGGCCGTCCCGCCGTCCTCAAGACCCGGCGGCTGGGCTACGACGGCAAGGGCCAGCGCATGATCCGCCCCGGCGAGGCGATCGATCCGGCCGCGATCCTGAGGAGCCTCGGCGACGTGCCCTGCATCCTCGAAGGCTTCGTGCCTTTCGAGCGCGAGGTCTCGGTGGTCGCCGCCCGCGGCGCCGACGGCGCCTTCGCCGCCTTCGACCTCTGCGAGAACGAGCACCGCGACCATATCCTCGCGCTCACCCGCGTGCCGGCGCCGGGCCTCTCGGAGGCGACCGCCACGGAGGCCGCCCGCATCGCCAGGGCGATCGGCGACGCGCTCGGCTATGTCGGCGTCTTCGCCGTCGAGATGTTCCTCGTGCGCGAGGGCGGCGAGCGGCTCGTCGTCAACGAGATCGCGCCCCGGGTCCACAACTCCGGCCACTGGACCATCGAGGGGGCGCTCAGCTCCCAGTTCGACCAGCACGTGCGGGCGGTCTGCGGCTGGCCGCTCGGGGACCCGTCGCGCACAGGCGGCATGGCCGTCGAGATGGAGAACCTGATCGGCGCCGACGCCGATTCCTGGGCCGGGATCCTGGGCCGTCCGGGCAGCCACCTGCACCTCTACGGCAAGGGCGAGGCCCGACCCGGCCGCAAGATGGGCCACGTCACCCGGCTCATCCCCGACCGGCGCTGACCGTCCCGATTCTGCGGCCCGCGGGCCACAGGGGAGGGCGCCCGAGCACCCTCGGCACGGCTTTCGCGAGGGGTTCTCCGGCGGGCCATACCTTCGCCACATCAGGCCGTTGTGAGCGCAAAGGCGCGCGGCATTAAGCGGGCGTTCACCGCGATGCGAGACGGTCCCCGGGCCGTCGCGGCATCCCGGTCGAGCCCGAGGCCGCCGCGATGGCGAGGGAAGCGATGGCCGGGCGCCGGGACGCGCGAGGGGCCGGGGAGAACGGGGCGATGACGGCACTCAAGCTGGAGACGGGCAAGCTGCGCACGGGTCTCGCCGGCGCGCTCGCGCTGACGGCGGTCGGGCTCGCGGGCTGCGAGACCGTGGGCAGCGCCGCCGCGCCCCGCCAGTTCGCCGTGCTGGAGACCGACACGACGGGCGCCACCAACACCAACATCGCCTCGCTCAGCGAGGTCGTGCAGCGCAACCCGAACGATGCCGCCGCCTACACCACCCGCGGCGCCGCCTACGCCCGCGCCGGCCAGTTCAACGAGGCGATCGGCGACTTCACCAAGGCGATCCAGATCGATCCAAACTCGGGCGCGGCCTACAACAACCGGGCGCTCGCCTACCGCCAGACCGGCCGCAACGACGCCGCCCTCCAGGACTTCGCCAAGGCGATCTCCGCGGACCCGAACTACGCCCCCGCCTATATCGGCCGGGCCAACGTGCTGCGCGCCAACGGCGACCTCGACGGCGCCCTCTCCGACCTCAACCAGGCGATCCGCCTCGCGCCGGAGTCGGCCGAGGCCTACCACGCCCGCGGCCTCGTGAAGCAGAGGCAGGGCCAGAACGCCCACGCCATCGCCGACTTCGACGCCGCGATCGACCGCAACCCCTTCGTCAGCGCGCCCTACGCCGCCCGCGGCCAGAGCCTCATCGCCACGAACCAGTTCGACAAGGCGATCGAGGACTACAACGCGGCCCTCAACGTCAACAACAAGGACGCGACCTCCTGGGCCTATCGCGGCCTCGCCTACGAGAAGTCGAACCGGCGCAAGGAGGCGATGGAGAGCTACCAGCGCGCCGCGCAGATCGACCCCGGCAACCCGGTGGCCAAGCAGGGCCTCGGCCGGGTCTCCGGCGGCATGGGCTCGCTGTTCAACTGATCGGCGCCTCCCCGACGAGGGGAGACGTTCCGCCCCGGCCGGGTTATGACCGCGCGTCCCATCGGAGACCGCGATGCCGCCCCGCCTGTTCGAATCGCTGCGCCTCGACGAGCTCGAGCTCGACAACCGCATCCTGATCGCGCCGATGTGCCAGTACTCGGCGAGCGCCGGGGAGGCGGGCGACTGGCACATGATGCATCTCGGGCATCTCGCCATGTCGGGCGCCGGGCTGCTCACCTTGGAGGCGACGGCCGTCTCTCCCGAGGGCCGCATCACCGACGTGGATCTCGGCCTCTACAACGATGCCTGCGAGCGGGCGCTGGCCCGCGTGCTCGGCGCGGTGCGCGAGTACGCCCCGATCCCGGTCTGCATCCAGCTCGCCCATGCCGGGCGAAAAGGCTCGAGCGAGGCACCCTGGGCCGGCGGCGCCCAGGTTCCGCCGGACTCGCCCCACGGCTGGCGGACGGAGGCCCCCTCCGCGCTGCCCCACTCCGAGGGCGAGGTGGTCCCGCACGCTCTCGACCTCGAGGACCTCGCGCGCATCCGCGACGACTTCGTGGCGACCGCGATCCGCGCCGTGCGTCTCGGCATCGAGGCCTTCGAGCTTCACGGCGCCCACGGCTACCTGCTGCACCAGTTCCTGTCGCCGCTCGCCAACCAACGCACGGACGCCTACGGCGGCAGCCTCGCGAACCGGATGCGCTTCCCGCTGGAGGTGTTCGAGGCGGTGCGTGAGGTGGTGCCGCCGGGCGATCCCGTCTGGATGCGGGTCTCGGCCACCGACTGGGTCGAGGACGGCTGGGACATCGAGGACACCGTGGCGCTGGCCGCCGCCCTGAAGGAGCGCGGCGCCCCGGCGATCCACGTCTCCACCGGCGGCGTCTCGCCGAAGCAGGCGATCAAGCTCGGGCCGGGCTATCAGGTGCCCTACGCCGCGCGCATCAAGGCCGAGACGGGGCTCGCCACCATCGCCGTCGGACTCATCACCGAGGCGGCTCAGGCCGAGGCGATCCTCGCCGAGGGCAGGGCGGACGCGATCTCGCTCGCCCGCGTCATGCTCTACGACCCTCGCTGGCCCTGGCACGCGGCGGCCGAGCTCGGCGCGCAGGTCCGCGCCCCGAAGCAGTACTGGCGCTGCCAGCCCCGCGCGCTGAAGGACCTGTTCGAGGACTCGTCTTTCGGCCAGCGCTGACCCCGCTACCGGGCGACGGCGCCGACCAGCGGTCCGAGCGGCCGGCTGATGTCCCGCCGCCCCAGGCCCGGCGCGTAGAGGCTCGACACGCTGCCGTCGAGGAAGAGCGCGTTGCGGCAGCCGAGCGCGTCCTTGAAGAGGCGGGCGAAGGCGCCGAAGCTCACAGGACGCTCGGAGATCGCGAACACCGCGGTGCGGCCCTCGTCGCGCACGCCGACGCCGTTGCGGATCTTCTGCGAGGGCCCGTCCGTCGAGATCTTCGGGTGGATGCGGCCGTCCACCACCAGCATCGGGCCGGATTGGGTGGCGAACTCGGCCTTCGGCTTGGCGCGCAGGTAACGGGCGGTGTCGAGCACGCCGGCCTTGTCGCCGGCCACGTAGAAGACGCCGTTCGGCTTCAGGTGGAAGTTGCCGGGGCCGTTCGCCGTCGAGACGCCCTTCAGCTCCCGGCCCTCCTCGACGTAGAGACCGACCGGCGCCTGCTCGCGATCGTACATGCCGCCGTTCATGGCAAAGCTCAGCGAGGGTCCGACCTGATCGGCGAGGTTGCCGACCGAGGCGTAGGGCTGCCCGTCCCTGCCCCGCCAGAAGGTGCGCAGGCGCTGCTTCCTGAGGTCGACGACGCAGACCGTGTAGGCCTCGCCCTCGGCCTGGACGGCGCGGCAGGGGCCCGCCGCCGGAGCGGCCGAGACCAGTGCGCCGAGCAGTGGCGCCAGCACCAGACCCGCCAGGATGGGGCGGGGCGATCGGTTCGGGACGGGACGTAACGACATCGTGAAGCCTCGCCGGGACGACCGCGAACGCGCCCCGTGCGCCCTCTCGCCAGAGAGCGTGGCGATTTTCAAGCGGCCGAAGCGGATCGGGCGGGAGAAAGGCGTCGAAGATGCGTCACTCGACCGCTGAACTGTCCGCGGCTTCTGCACGTTCTCAAGCCACTGGGGGACGAAGGCGATTCCGGAGTTCTGACGATGAGACATCTTCTTCTCGGCTCTGCCCTGATGGCCGGCGCGCTGGCGATGGTGCCGGCCACGGCCGACGCCCGCGGCTTCGGCGGCGGCGGCTTCCACGGGGGCGGCTTCCATGGCGGTGGGTTCGGCGGCTTCCGCGGCGGTGGATTCGGGGGCGGCTTCCGCGGGGCCGGCTTCGGCTATCGCGGCGGCTACGGTGGCTACCGCGGCGGATATGGCTGGCGCCGCGGTGGCTACGGCTACGGGCTCGGCGGCCTCGGGCTCGGCGTCGGCCTCGGGCTTGCGGCGGGCAGCTACTACGGCGGCTACGGCTATCCGGGATATGGGTATGGCGGCTACGGCTACGCCCCGGCTGCCTATGGCGGCTACGATTATGGCGGCTGCTACTCCGTTCCGCGCACCCGCTGGACGCCCTGGGGACCGCAGCGAGTCTGGGTGCAGCGCTGCTACTGATCCCGACGGATCGACGGAAGGGCCGCCCTCGGGGCGGCCCTTTTCTTTCGCCCACGCGAGCGGTGTCGCCTACTTCCGCATCTCGTCGCGGCGCATCGGCATGGCGTCGATGGTGCCGAACAGGCGGTCCGCAGTGATCGGCTCGGCCGAGACGACCTTCGCCTCGCCATCCTTGCCGACGAGCACGGCCCGGAACGCGTCCGCCGGCAGCGAGAGCCGCCGCCGCACCCGCGGAGCCTGCCCCGACGCGCCGATCGCCTCGACCGTGACGAGGTCGCGCTCGCCGGCTCCGGCCTTCGCCGCCTCCAGGATCCGGCGCTGCGCGGCGAGGAGCGGGTCGGCCGGGTCCGGCGCCGCGACCACGAGGAGGCGCGCCTTCCAGCGATAGGCGGCGAGGGGATCGTCCGAGGCCTCTGCCCCGTCCGCGCCTCCGGTGAGGGACAGGGCGATTATCGCGAGGGCGTGGAACGGTCTCATTCCGTCGGGCTCCGGTTCGGCCGGCCTTGACCGGCATCGCGGCGGGACAACGCCCCGCGCCGCGCCTCAGGCGCATGGGTGGCCGAGGACGCGATGCCGCTCCATCTGTCGGCCTCCCGAACGAGCGACCGGAGGCCGTCCATGGCAGAGATCAACCGCCGCATCGTGCTGGCCGCGCGCCCCCACGGCGAGCCGAACGCCTCGCATTTCCGGATGGAGGAGGGGCGTGTGCCCCACCCCGGCGAGAGCGAGGTGCTGCTGCGCAACCGCTGGCTCTCCCTCGACCCCTACATGCGCGGGCGCATGAGCGCGGCGAAGTCCTACGCCGAGCCCGTCGGCATCGGCGAGGTGATGGTCGGCGGCACCGTGAGCGAGGTCGTCGCCTCGCAGCATCCGGATTTCGCGGCGGGCGAGACGGTCGTCGCCTTCGGCGGCTGGCAGGACTACGCGGTGTCGGGCGCGAAGGGCCTGCGCAAGCTCGACCCGCGCGTGTCGCCGCCGAGCCTGGCGCTCGGCATCCTCGGGATGCCGGGCATGACCGCCTATACCGGCCTTCTCGACATCGGCCGCCCGAAGCCCGGCGAGACCGTGGTGGTGGCGGCCGCAACGGGCCCGGTCGGCTCCCTCGTCGGGCAGATCGCCCGGCTGAAGGGGGCGCGTGCTGTCGGCATCGCCGGCGGGCCGGAGAAGTGCCGGGCGCTGACCGAGGTGTTCGGCTTCGACGCCGCGATCGACCACCGCGCCGCCGACTTCCCCCAGGCGCTCGCCGCCGCCTGCCCGGACGGCATCGACGTCTACTTCGAGAATGTCGGCGGCGCCGTGTTCGAGGCGGTGCTGCCGCTCCTCAACGACTTCGCGCGGGTGCCCGTCTGCGGGCTGGTCGCGGGCTACAACGATACCGAACTGCCCGCGGGGCCCGACCGCTCGCCGGTGCTGATGCGGGCGGTGCTCACCAAGCGCCTGCATCTCCAGGGCTTCATCGTGTGGGATTTCGCCGACAGGGCGGACGCGTTCGGGCGCGACGTCGGCGCCTGGCTCGCCGAGGGCCGCGTCGCCTATCGCGAGGACGTGGTGGACGGGCTGGAGAACGCGCCCGAGGCCTTCGTCGGCCTCCTGAAGGGACGCAACTTCGGCAAGCTCGTGGTGCGCCTCGACTGACGGTCCCTTGCCGCCGATTGAGAACGAAAATAGAACATATCGGCCGTTATCCCCGTGGATTGCCGCGCCCGCCGATTGCGGCGGGGCGGCTACCGGAGGACAACCGTGCGGGCCCGATCCGGGCGGCCCCGTGAGATCGACAGGCTAGGGAGAGTGACATGGCGGGCAGCGTCAACAAGGTGATCCTCGTCGGCAACCTCGGGCGCGATCCCGAGACGCGGCGGCTCTCCTCGGGCGATCCGGTGGTGAACCTGCGCATCGCGACCTCGGACTCCTGGAAGGACAAGATGTCGGGCGAGCGCAAGGAGAAGACCGAGTGGCACTCGGTGGTGATCTACAACGAGAACCTCGCCCGCGTGGCCGAGCAGTACCTGCGCAAGGGCTCGAAGGTCTACGTCGAGGGCCAGCTCCAGACCCGGAAATGGCAGGACCAGTCGGGCGTCGAGAAGTATACGACCGAGGTCGTGCTCCAGCGCTTCCGGGGCGAGCTGACGATCCTCGACGGCCGCGGCGGCGGGGGCGGCGAGTTCGCCTCCGAGGACGAGGGCGGCGGCGGCCAGATCAGCCGCGGCGGCCCGCGGGACGAGTTCGGCGGTGGCCGCGCCCAGGGCGGTGAGCGCCGTCCGGCCTCCGGCGGTGGCGGGGGTGGCAGCTCGCGGGGCAACTACGACCTCGACGACGACATCCCGTTTTAGGATCGCGGAGCCGCCGCCCCCGCCCGCCGGGCTCCGGTCAGATCGGTAGGCGCGGGGTCTCGGCGGCGAGCGCCTCGTCCTCGATCTGGATCGTCACGTGCTCGATGCCGTGGCGATCGTCGAGCAGGGCCCTGATCGCGCGGATCACCGCCGGACCGCCGGCGAAATCGTCGACCACGACGTGCCCGCTCATGGCGTCGAGCCCGGAGGTCAGCGTCCAGGCGTGGAGGTCGTAGGCCCGGAGCACGCCCGGCATCGCCTCGATCTCGGCTTTCAGCGCGGCGAGGTCGACGCCCGGCGGCGTGCCCTCCAGCAGGATGTGCAGCGCCTCGTTCAGGAGCCGCCAGGTGCGCGGCACGATGAACAGGCCGATGCCGGCACCGACGAGCGGGTCCACCCAGGTCCACCCCGTCGCCATCACCACCAGGGCCGCGACGATGACGCCGAGCGAGCCCAGCATGTCCGAGAACACCTCGAAATAGGCGCCCCGCACGTTGAGGCTCTCGGAGGCGCCGCCGGAGAGCAGCTTCATGCTGGCGAGGTTCACGCCGAGGCCGACGAGGGCCACCAGCATCATCGGCCAGCCGAGGATCTCGGTCGGCTCCACGAAGCGCCGGTAGGCCTCGTAGAGGATGAAGGCGGTGACGCCGAGGAGCACGACGGCGTTGGCGAGCGCGGCCAGGATCTCGAAGCGCACGTAGCCGAAGCTCTTGCCGGGCGTCGGCGCCTTGCCCGCGACGTGGATCGCCAGCAGCGACAGGGCGAGGCCGCCGGCATCGGTGACCATGTGCGCGGCGTCGGCGAGCAGCGCGAGGCTGCCGGTGAGCAGGCCGCCGATCACCTCGACCAGCATGTAGGCGAGCGTCAGCCCGAGCGCCCAGGCGAGCCGGCCCTTGTTGCGGGCGGCGGCCGATCCCGAGGGGATGCCGCCGCCATGCGAGTGTCCGTGTCCCATACGTCGCTTCCGGGTTCGAGAGAGGATCGTTCGGGGCCTACTCCGCCGCCGCGAGGGGCCGCGGCGCCGTCTCGACGGGCGACGCCTCCGCCTTGCCGAAGCGGGCGTAGAGGGCCGGCAGCACCACCAGCGTCAGCAGGGTTGCGCTGATCAGGCCGCCGATCACGACGGTCGCCAGCGGCCGCTGGATCTCGGCCCCGGTTCCCGTCGCGATCGCCATCGGCACGAAGCCGAGGGAGGCGACGAGCGCGGTCATCGCCACCGGCCGCAGACGCGTCATGGCGCCCTCCAGGATGGCCTCGCGCTTCGGACGGCCCTGCGCCGCGAGCTGCTTGATGAAGGTCAGCATCACGAGCCCGTTCAGCACCGCCACGCCGGACAGCGCGATGAAGCCGACCGCCGCCGACACCGAGATCGGCATGCCGCGCAGCCACAGGGCCGCGATGCCGCCGGTGAGCGCCAGGGGAACCGCGCTGAACACGAGGAGCGCGTCGCGCGCCGAGCCCAGAGCCGAGGAGAGGAGCAGGAAGATCAGGAAGAAGCAGACCGGCACGACGACCATCAGCCGCCGCTTGGCCGAGGCGAGGTTCTCGAACTGCCCGCCCCAGGTCACGGTGGAGCCCGGCGGCAGCGGCACCTCGGCGGCGACCTTCGCTTGCGCCTCCGCCACAAGCGAGCCGATGTCGCGGCCGCGCGCGTTGGCGGTGACGACGACCCGGCGCCGGCCGTTCTCCCGGCTGATCTGGTTCGGCCCCTCGGTGACGGAGAAGGACGCCACCTGCTTCAGCAGCAAGGAGGTCGTCCTTCCGCCCGGACCCGGCGGCAGCGGCACCGGGATGTTCTCCAGGGCCTCGCGGTCCTCGCGCACCTCGTCGGTGAGGCGCACCACGATGGGGAAGCGGCGATCGCCCTCGAAGACGACCCCGGCCTCCCGCCCGCCGATCGCGGCGCCGACGACCTCCTGGATCGCCCCGGTGCTGAGGCCGTATCGGGCGGCCTCGGCCTTGTCGATCGCGATCTCCAGAAAGGGCAGGCCCGCGATCTGCTCGACCTTGACGTCCTCCGCGCCCCGGACGCCGCGCAGCACCGCCGCGATCCGGTTGGCCGTCTTGAGCATCGGCTCGAACTCGTCGCCGAACACCTTCACGGCGAGATCGCCGCGGGTGCCGGCCAAGAGTTCGTTGAAGCGGAGCTGGATCGGCTGCGAGAACTCGTAGACGTTGCCGGCGAGTTGCCCGAGCGCCGCTTCGATCTGCTCCTGAAGATCGGCCTTGGAGAGGCTCGGATCGGGCCAGGCGCTCTGCGGCTTGAGGATGACGAAGGTGTCGGAGGCGTTCGGCGGCATCGGGTCCGAGGCGACCTCGGCGGTGCCGGTCTTGGAGAAGACATAGGCCACCTGCGGGAACTTCGCGATCGCCCGCTCGACCTTGAGCTGCATCGCCTGCGACTGGGTGAGGGAGGTCGAGGGAATGCGGGTGGCGTTGAGCCCGATGCTCTTCTCGTCGAGCTGCGGGATGAACTCGGTCCCGAGGCGGGTGGAAAGGAGACCCGCCGCGACGAGCAGCAGGACGGCGCCGGTCACGAAGGCGCCCGGCGCCCGGACCGCCCCGGCGAGCAGCGGCCGGTAGGCCGCCTTGAGCGCGCGGACGAGGGGGTTGTCCGTCTCCCTGACCCTGCCGGTGACCGCCACGGCGATGAGCGCCGGCACGAAGGTCAGCGACAGGACGAAGGCGGCCGCCAGCGCGATGATGACCGTCGCCGCCATCGGCTGGAACATCTTGCCCTCGACGCCGGTGAAGCCGAGGAGCGGCACGTAGACCAGGATGATGATCGCCTGCCCGTAGAGGGTCGGCTGGATCATCTCCTCGGCGGAGGCCCGCACCGTCTCGAGCCGTTCCTCGAGGGCGAGGGTCCGGCCGAGCCGATGCTGGCGCTCGGCGAGATGGCGCAGGGCGTTCTCGGTGATGATGACGGCCCCGTCGACGATGAGGCCGAAATCGAGGGCGCCGAGCGACATCAGGTTGGCCGAGATGCGGGCCTCGACCATGCCGGTCAGGGTCGCGAGCATGGCGATCGGGATGACGAGCGCGGTGATGATCGCGGCGCGGATGTTGCCGAGGAGCAGGAACAGCACGAGGATCACCAGGGCGGCGCCCTCGGTGAGGTTCTTGACCACGGTCCGGATCGTCGCCTCGACGAGCTGCGTGCGGTCGAGGACGGTCTGGACCTCGACACCCGGCGGCAGGGTCCTGCGGATCTGCTCCATGCGGGCGTCGACGGCGGCGGCGACCGTGCGGCTGTTCTCGCCGATCAGCATCAGGGCGGTTCCGATCACGGCCTCGCGGCCGTTCTCGCTGCCGGAGCCGGTGCGCAGGTCGCGGCCGATGCGGACCTCGGCGATGTCGCGGATGCGCACCGGCACGCCGCCGCGGGTGGCGACCACCACGGTCTCGATATCCGTCATGCCCTCCAGGCGGCCGGCCGCGCGCACGACGTAGCCCTCGCCGTTGTCCTCCAGGTAGCGGGCGCCCTGGTTGGCGTTGTTGGTCTCCAGCGCCCGGCCGACGTCGCCGAAGGACAGGTCGAGGGAGGCGAGCTTCGTCGGGTCCGGCTGGACGTGGTACTGCTTCTCGTAGCCGCCGATGCCGTCGACCCCGGCCACGCCCGGCACGGTCCTGATCTGTGGCCGGATGATCCAATCCTGCACCGTGCGCAGGTAGGCGGTCTGCTCCAGCTCCGTTCGAAGGCGTTGGCCCTCGGGGGTCAGATAGCTGCCGTCGCCCTGCCAGCCCGGCCTGCCGTCGGAGACGGTGCGCGCGTCGGGCGCCGCGTAGTGGATCGACCACATGTAGATCTCGCCCAGCCCCGTGGAGATCGGGCCCATGGCTGGCTCGGCACCGGGCGGCAGGTCGCGCCGGATCTGGGCGAGGCGCTCGGCGACCTGCTGCCGGGCGAAGTAGATGTCGAGCCCCTCGGCGAAGACCGCAGTGACCTGCGAGAAGCCGTTTCGCGAGAGCGAGCGGGTGTATTCCAGGCCCTTGATGCCGGCGAGCGCCGTCTCGACCGGGTAGGTCACCTGCTTCTCGACATCGACCGGCGAGAGCGAGGGCGCGGTCGTGTTGATCTGGACCTGGTTGTTGGTGATGTCGGGCACGGCGTCGATGGGCAGCTTCATGGCCGCGTAGCCGCCGAAGCCGGCGGCCAGCAGCGTCAGGAGCAGCACGAGCCAGCGCCGTCGGACCGAAAAATCGAGGATGCGGCCGATCATGTCCGGGCTCCTCAATGCGAATGGCCGGCTTCGCTCTTCCCGAGCTCGGCCTTGAGGAGGAAGGAGTTGGCGACGGCAAGTTCCTCGCCGGGCTTCAGGCCGGAGACGACCTCGAAGGCGTCGTCGTCGGAGCGACCGAGCGCGACCTCGCGCTTTTCGAAACCCTCCTCGGTGCGCACGAAGACGACGCGCTTGCCCTCGATCGTCTGGAGAGCTTGCTTGGGCACGCGGACCGGCACCGCGTCGCGGGCGATCTCGACCTCGGCCGTGACGTAGGTGCCGGGGCGCCAAGCCATATCCTTGTTGGGCAGCGCCACCACGACGCGGGCCGAGCGGGTCTCGGCGTTGAGGAGCGGGCTGACGAAGACGACCCGGCCCTCCGCGTGGCGCTCGCGGCCTTCCCGCGTCGGCGTGACGGTGACGCGGGCGCCCTCCCGGACCCTGGCGAGCTCGACGGTCGGGACCGCGAGCTCGATCCAGACGGTCGAGAGATCGGCCACGCCGTAGAGGTCGGGGGGGTCGCCCTCCTTGCCCACCGCGGTGCCGACATCGACCTTGCGCTCGACGATCCGGCCGGCCATCGGCGCGCGCAGCTCGTACTGGCGCAGCGTGGAGGTGTTCGGGGTCGCCTCGTCGCGCTTCTGCGCGGCGGCGACCTCGGCGGCGTCGAGGCCGAGGGCGGAGAGCTTCTGCCGGGCGAGATCGACGCGCAGGCGGGCCTCCAGGAAGACGGCGCGGGCGCTCTGGAAGGCGGCCTCGGAGGCCGACTGGGACGCCAGCAGCTTCTGTTGGCGCTCGAAGTTGATCTTCTCCAGCTCGGCCTTGACCGAGGCGGTCAGGTACTCGCTCTTGGCGTCGGCGACCTCGCGGCTGTCGAGCACGGCGACGACCTCGCCCTTCGCCACGTCGTCGCCCAGGCGCTTGCGCATCTCGGAGACGGTGCCGACCACCCGCGCGGGCACGCGGGCGATCCGGTCGGCATCGGGCGCGACGGTGCCGGGCACCAGGATGTGCCGGTACAGCGTGCCGCCCTCGGCCTTCGCGACGCGGATCTCCTGGTTCTCGATCTGCTCGGCGGTCATCCGGACGTGATCCTCCTCGCCCTCGGCCTCCGACTGGTCGTGACCGCCGTGGGAAGACTCGCCCTTCGCGGCGTGCTTGCCGTGGTCGTGGCCGTCGCCCTCGGTGTGCCCGGGCCCTGCGGCGGGGGTGAAGAGCGTCGGCGGCAGCCCGGCGGAGGCCAGCAGGCCGCGGACGAGATCGGAGACGGCGGGAAAGGCGGCGCCCACGAGGACGCCGGCGGCCACGAGGGCCGCGGAGAGAAGAATGCGCATGATGCCTGCTCGGCCTTGGACCCGACGCAGCAGCGGCGTCGCGGTCGGTCCGGTTCCGTTGCGTGAGGGCGGCTCCGGAACGCTTCGCTCCGGGCTCGGGACGCGCGCCTTCGCGGCGTCGCCTCAGGCGCGGGGCGGTCTCGGCAGGCGGTCGGGGAAGATCGAGGCGGCGGCCAGGCTCACCCGCTCGTAGCGGGGACGGGAGGCCGAAGGCAGGGGCGCGGACGCGGCCTCGTCCAGCGCGATGCCGGCATGGCAGCCGCAATGGACGTGGCAGCCGAGGCCGGGATCGGCGGTCTGGCTTCCGCCGGCGTCGGCCGAGGACGCGAAGGCGCGCTCCGTCTGCGCGTGGCCGGGGTGATCCTGGTGATACGCGAGATCCTCGGCGAGGCCGGCGGTCGGCGCGGCGACGGCGAGCGCCAGGACGAGCGCCAGCGCGCGGGCGGCACTCGCCCACCAGCCCGTCAGCGCCCCGAAGGCCCCATGACGTCGCGTCGCGGTCATCGCCGCCCTTATGGGCGATCCGGGGCGCCGGCCGCAAGCGGGCGATGGGCAAGTCCACCATGCGCGTCGATCTCCTAGCGTGCGCCCTCCGAAGCCTCCTCGGCGACGGCTGGGCCGGCGGCCGCCTTGGGCTCGCGCCGGAAGGCTTGTGCGATGAGGACGTAGAAGAGCGGCGTGACGAACACGGCGAGCACGGTGGCGGTGATCATGCCGCCGAGGACGCCCGTGCCGATCGCCCGCTGGCTGTTCATGCTGGCGCCCGTGGCGATGGCGAGCGGCACCACGCCGAGGATGAAGGCGAAGGAGGTCATCACGATCGGCCGGAAGCGCAGGACGCACGCCTCGAGCGCCGCCTCCCGAAGGGAGCGCCCCTGCGCCGCGAGGTCCTTGGCGACCTCGATGATCAGGATGGCGTTCTTCGCGGTGAGGCCGATCACGGTGATCAGGCCGACCTTGAAGTAGACGTCGTTCGGCATGTCGCGCAGCAGCATGGCGAAGACGGCGCCGACGATGCCTGTGGGCACAACGAGCAGCACGGCGAGCGGGATCGACCAGCTCTCGTAGAGCGCCGCGAGGCAGAGGAAGACGCAGAACAGCGACAGGGCCAGCAGATAGACCGCCTGGCTGCCCGAGAGCTTCTCCTGAAGCGACTGACCGGTCCAGGCATAGTCGAAGCCGGCGGGAAGCTGCGCGGCGAGGCGCTCCATCTCGGCCATCGCATCGCCGCTGGCGTAGCCCGGCGCGGCGCTCCCCGAGATCTTGATGCTCGGATAGCCGTTGAAGCCCACGACCTGCGAGGGGCCCATCGTCCACTGCACCTGCGCGAAGGATTGCAGCGGCACCATCTGGCCCCGCGCGTTGCGCACGTAGATGTCGAGCAGATCCTCGGCCTTCATCCGGCGGCCGGCCTCGGCCTGGACGATGACGCGCTGCATGCGGGCCTGGTTGGGGAAGTCGTTGACGTAGGCCGAGCCGAGGCTCGTGGAGAGCGCGTCGTTGATGTCGGCGAAGGTGACGCCCAGCGCGTTCGCCTTCTGCCGGTCGAGGACGAGCTCGATCTGGGGCGCCGTCGGCAGGCCCTCGACGTAGACGCCCTGGAGGACCGGGCTCTGGCCTGCGGCCTTCACCAGTTGGTCGCGGGCGGCGGCGAGCGCGGCGTAGCCCTGCTGGCCCTTGTCCTGGAGACGGAAGGCGAAGCCGCTGGAGTTGCCGAGCGCCTCGATGGCCGGCGGCGACAGCGACATGGCGATGGCGTCGGGCAGGGCACCGAGCACGGCGTTGGCACGGGCGCTGAGCGCCTCGGCCCCGTCCTTCGCGCCCCGCTCCTTCCAGTCCTTCAGGGTCACGAAGGCGATGGCCGCGTTCTGGCCCTGCCCGGAGAAGCCGAAGCCGAGCAGCGTGGTCCGCGCGTCGACCGCGGGCTCGGCGGCGAAATGCTCCTCGATCCGCTTCACCACGTCGAGGGTGCGGCCGGTCGCGGATTCCGGCGGCGTCTGGGCGTCGACGATGACGTAGCCCTGGTCCTCGATCGGCAGGAAGCTCGAAGGCATGCGCAGGTAGCCCCAGCCGAGGGCCCCGAGCAGGGCGGCATAGACGACGAGCGCCCGGCCGGGGTGCCGCAGGATGCCGGCGACGCCGGAGCGGTAGGCCAGCGTGCCGGACTGGAAGCGGCGGTTGAACCAGCCGAAGAAGCCGCGCTTCGCGTGCCCGTGCCCCTTCTCGACGGGCTTGAGCAGCGTCGCGCAGAGCGCCGGCGTCAGCGACAGCGCCAGGAAGGCCGAGAAGGCGATGGAGGTCGCCATCGCGATGGCGAACTGGCGATAGATCACGCCGACGGAGCCGGGGAAGAAGGCCATCGGCACGAAGACGGCCACCAGGACCGAGGTGATGCCGACGATGGCCCCGGTGATCTGGCCCATGGCCTTCTTCGTGGCTTCGCGAGGGCTCAGCCCCTCCTCGCTCATGATGCGCTCGACGTTCTCGACGACGACGATGGCGTCGTCGACGAGGATGCCGATCGCCAGCACCATGCCGAACATCGTCAGCACGTTGATGGAGAAGCCTGCGAGCAGCAGGGCGCCGCAGGTGCCGAGCAGCGCCACCGGCACCACGATGGTCGGGATCAGGGTGTAGCGGATGTTCTGCAGGAACAGGAACATCACGGCGAAGACGAGCGCCATCGCCTCGGCGAGCGTCATCAGCACCTTGCGGATCGACACCTCCACGAAGGGCGTGGTGTCGTACGGGATCGAGACGCTGACGCCCGCGGGCAGCGTCCGCGAGAGCTGGGCGAGCTTCGCCTTCACGCCGGTGGCGGCCGCGAGCGCGTTGCCGCCGGGCGCGAGCTGGATGCCGATGCCCGCGGCCGGCCGGCCGTCGAGGCGCGTCTGCATCGCGTAGGATTGACCGCCGAGCTCGATCTCGGCCACGTCGCGCAGGCGCACCAGCGATCCGTCGGGGTTCGCCCGCAGCACGATGTCGCCGAACTCGGCGACCGTGGTGAGCTGCCCCTTCACGAGGACGCTCGCGGCGATGCGCTGGCCCTGCTTCGCCGGCTGGGAGCCGACGATGCCCGAGGCGACCTGGGCGTTCTGGGCGCCGACGGCGGCCGTCACGTCGCCGGGGGTGAGGTTGAGGCCGACGAGCTTGACCGGGTCGATCCAGATGCGCAGCGCCTTCTCCGTCGAGAACAGGGTCGCGCGGCCGACGCCGGGCACCCGCCGCAGCTCCGCGAGGATGCGACGGGCGGCGATGTCGCCGAGATCCGACTCGCTGAGGGAGCCGTCGCGGGAGGACACGACCACGAACTGGAGGAAGCTCGTGCTCGCCTCCTCCACGATGACGCCCTGCTGCGCTACGGCGCGGGGCAGCCGGGCCTCGACGCGCTTGATCCGGTTCTGGACGGCGACGGTGGCCTTCGACGGGTCCGAGCCCGGTGCGAAGGAGGCCATGATCTGCGCCATGCCCGAGGTGTCGCTGGTGGACTCGAAGTACATCAGCCCCGGGATGCCGTTCAGCTCCTCCTCGATGATGCGGGTGACGCCGTCGTAGAGCCGCTCCGGCGGCGCGCCTGGATAGGTCGCCGTCACCTGGATCGTGACCGGAGCCACGTCCGGGTACTGCGAGACCGGGAGGAAGGCGATGGAGATCGCCCCGATCGTCATGATGAAGATCGAGATCGCCCAGGCGAAGATCGGGCGGGCGATGAAGAAGCGGGTCATGGCGGATGCGCCTGCGCTTGCGGATCAGGGCTGTGCGGATGCGGCGGCGGAGCGGCCGCCGGCCCAGGGCACCGGATTGACGGACAGGCCGGGCTGGATCTTCTGGAAGCCCTCGACCACGACGGTCTCGCCGGGCTTCAGCCCCTCCTCGACGATCCAGCCGGCATCGGTGAGCGCGCCGGTGCGCAGCGGCCGCAGCGAGAGGGTCTTGTCCGCGCCGACCACGAAGGCCTGCGCCACGCCGGCGCTCGAGCGCTGGATGGCCTGCGCCGGGACGACCACCGCGCCGGGCAGCATCCCCTGCGCGACGCGGATGCGGACATAGGTCCCCGGCAAGAGGAGGACCTTCGGGTTCGGGAAGGTGGCCCGCAGGGAGACCTGCCCGGTGCCGGGATCGACGCTCACGTCCGTGAACAGCAGCCGCCCGGCATCGGGGTGCAGGGAGCCGTCGGCGAGGACGAGCCGCACCTCGGTCGCCGCTTTGCCGGCGGCGTGGTCGGCGAGGAAGCTCGGATCGGACGCGGAGGCGTTGAAGTCGGCGTAGATCGGGTCGACCTGCTGGATGAGGGCGAGCTTCGTCGTCTCGCCCTGCCCGACGAGGGCGCCCTCCGTGACCATGGCGCGGCCGATGCGGCCGGCGATGGGCGCGCGCACGGTGGCGTAGTCGAGGTCGATCCGCGCGCGGGCGAGCTGCGCCTTCGCGCTCGCGACGTCCGCTTCCGCCTGCCGCAGGGTGGCGATGGCGATGTCGTGCTGGGCGGTGCTGGCGGACTGGCGCTCCAGCAGCGTCTCGGTGCGCTCGGACTGCCTGGCCGCCTGCACCCGCGTGGCCTCGGCTCTCGCGAGCGCGGCCTCCCGGGCGTCGACCTCGGCCTTGTAGACCGCCGGATCGATCCGGAAGAGGATGTCGCCCTTCCCCACGAGGCTGCCCTCCTCGAAGGTGCGCTCGCGGACGATGCCGGAGACCTGGGCGCGGACCTCGGCCACGCGGGTCGAGGCGAGCCGGCCCGGAAGGTCGAGGGTGCGCGGCACGCTCACTGCCTCGACCGTCGCGGTCGAGACGACCGGCGGCGGGTTCTCGGCGCCGGAGGCGGCCGTCTCGGTCCCTGCCGGCTTGCAGGCGGCGAGGGCAAGCGCCAGCACGCCGGGCGCCAGGATGGAAATGACGCGCAGGCGTCGGTGTCGGTGCCGTGTCATGGCTCGGCTCGTCCCTCGGACAGATGGGATGCGGTGCGGCGTCCGGATCGTGGCGATCTCAGCCGGTTCGGGTCATGGCGACGAGACGGTCGCGCAGGGCGGGGACGTCCGGCCGCGGACAACCGTCGCCGATGAGAAGGGCGAGCCAGGCGCCGTCGGCGGCGAGCCGCACGATCTCGAGGACCGGCCCGTCGTCGGTGTCGCGGTGCCGCTCCATGCGCCCGGCGATCCATGCGGCCATCAGGCGCCGCAGGCTCGGCTCGGCGAGGATCGAAAGGTGCAGGGCCGCCCACTGGCTGCCGCGGGGAAGCAGCGGGTCGGAGAAGTTCGAGATGACGTAGGCGCGGGTGAAGGCGCCTTGCGGGTCCGGGTCCTGCGCCATCGTGAGGTCGATGACTGCGTCGACCTTCGCGACGACGTCGAGGAAGACGCCCTCCACCAGGGCCTGCTTGCTCGGGAAGTGATGGAAGAGGCCGCCCTTCGTGACGCCCGCCGCCTCGGCGACGGCCGCCACCGTCACCGCTCCGAGACCCTGCTCCAGGGCGAGCGTGGCCGCGCAATCGAGCAGCGCCCGCCGGACGACGTCCGGCTGCTTCTTGCGGTGATAGGCGCTCGTCATGATCGGTGGCTCGACGCGCTCGGGAGCGCCCGCGGTAACCGGGCGCAACGAGAGGGTGATCGGACGAGACCGGAGCAGCCCGACCTCTATCGCGGCTAGATACCGACCGAGCGGTATCTTTTCAAGCGTCCGTCGTTGAAATGTGCAACGACGGACGCTTGAAA
>NZ_BPQR01000002.1 GCF_022179345.1 Methylobacterium jeotgali
CCGCGCCGCCTTCGCCGCGACGGCTTCGGCCTCCGCGGCCGAGCCCGGACGAAGGCGGTGGTCGACGGTTGCCACATGGATCGAGCCGGCCGGCGCGAGTCGCGCAGCAGCATGCATCAGCGCCGTGGAATCGGGGCCGCCGGAGACGGCGAGGAGCACAGGGCTCGCGGTCCGTCCGTCGAGCCAGGGCGCGAGGGCGTCGAGGACGGGATCGCCGCCCTCGCCCTCCGAGGGTCGCGTCAGGCGGCGCAGCGGGCGCGCTTCTGCTCGCGGGCGACGCCCTGGCGGACGCCGGGGCCGGCGGAGGGGAACTTGCGCTCGAGCTCGGCCAGGGTCGCGCAGGCCTGCTCGCGGGCGCCGAGCGCCGCGAGCGAGGTCCCGAGCTTCAGCATCGCCTCCGGCGCCTGGGCGGAGCGGGCGTAGTCGGTCGAGACCTTCAGGAACTGCTCCGCCGCCTCGCGGTTGCGGTTGCGCTGGAGGTAGCTCTCGCCGAGCCAGTAGGTCGCGGCCGGAACGTTGCCGTCGCGGGGGTGCGACTGGATGAACTGGCGCAGGCTCATCTCCGCCTGCTCGTACTGGCGCTGGCGGATGAAGGCGTAGGCCGCCTCGTAGTCGCTGCGCGCATCGCCGGTGCCGGTGGCTGCGACGCTCGCCGAGGGGCGCTCCGGAGGCCGCTCGGCCGGGATGGCGCCGGTGCGGGCCGGCGGCGTCAGGTCGATCGGCGCGCCGGTGCCGGGGGGCGGCAGCTCGCCCTCGGCCTCCTCGGCGCCGTCCTCGATCGCGGCGCGGGGCAGCGGCCGGGGCGGCATCGCGGCGGGCGTCTCGCTGCGCTCGCCGGCCAGCGGCCGGGTCGGGGTCGTCGTGCCGAGCTGCTGGGGGGCGCCGGGGCGTCCGGGATTGACCTCCGGGTCGAAGGCGTCGCCGCGCTTCTGCGGCTTGGCTGCGCCCGGGTTGCCGCCGTTGACCGGCCCTCCGGAGGCCGGCGCGGGCTTGGCGCCGCCCTTACCCTCCTGGAAGCGGTACTCGACGTCCTCCTGGAACTTGCGCAGCTGCTCCTTGAGCTGACGGTTCTCGTACTGGAGCGTCTCGATCTGCCCAGCCATCATCCGCGACTGGTTCTCCAGCCGGCCGAGGCGCACCACGAATTCCGAGGCGTCCTGGGCGCCCGCCGGAGCGGCGAGCGGCAGGGCGAGGCAGGTCGCGAGGAGAAGGCGGTGGAGCATGGCGTCGGGACCGGGCTGGACTGCGGCGGCCGATAGCAGATGCGCCCGGCCGCGGCAAAACTACGGCGGAGCCCGCCCGATCAGGAGCCGGCGCCGCGGTCGAGGACGGTGACGGCCCGGCGGTTCTGCGACCAGCAGGAGATGTCGTTGCAGACCGCCACCGGCCGCTCCTTGCCGTAGGAGACGGTCCGCATCCGGCCGGACGCGATGCCGCGGGAGGTGAGGTAGTCGGTCACGGCCTGGGCGCGGCGGGCGCCGAGGGAGAAGTTGTACTCGCGGGTGCCGCGCTCGTCGGCATGGCCCTCGATGATGAAGGTGTAGCGCGGGTAGCGCTGCAGCCAGGAGGCCTGCTTGTCGAGGGTGGCGGTGGCGGTCGGCGTCAGGTCCGTCGAGTCGGACTCGAAGAAGACGCGATCGCCGACGTTGACGACGAAGTCCTGGGCGCTGCCCGGCGTCGCGGCGCCCGCCCCGAAGGCGGAGGCGTCGGCGAGGTCCTTGTCGTTGGAGCAGGCGGCGACCCCGAGGGTCGCGCAGATCACCGCGGCAAGGGAAAGCGAGCGGCGCCATCCGGTGGTGGACATGGTCTCAGTCTCCTCGGGCGGTGCCGAAGGCCGACATGGATCTTCCACGGGTCTTCGAAGGCGAACCGCTTGAATTCGTTCGGCCCTGTCTAGGCCGGCTCGGTTAAGCGAAGGTTCCGTCAACCTTGACGAGACGCGTCGCGGGTTCCGGCAGGTGTCCCGGCGCACATCGCCTCGGACATCCGGTCTCCCGCGCTGACGTCACCCGCTCCAGACGCCCGGAATACGGCCAAGCCTTGGCGCGGAGATGACGAATCCGTCTCGGTGCTCCCCTGTGGCGGAGGGATCACACCCGCTCAGGCGGCCTGCCGCAGGTCGAGCAGCGCCGCGAGCGCGCTCTCGGCGGCCTCTCGCGCCTCCCGGCGACGCGTCTCGAACTCGGTGCCGGTGCGGTAGGCAGCCTCGACCGCGATGCAGGCGCGGGACAGGGCCGAGAAGCCGAGCGTCGCGCTGGCGTAGACGAGGCCATGCGCCGCCTTGCAGAATGGCTCGGACTCGAGCCCGTCCGCGAGCAGCCGGCCGCGGATCTCGTTGTGAAGGGCGCCGAGCAGGGCGTCGACGCGGGCGCGGCCGACGAGACCCTCGATCTCGCGAAGCGCGTCGCGGTCGACCACGCCGGCATGCGGGGTGAGCGAAGCATCGCGCACAATCTTGTTGATGCAGCTTTCGATTGTGCCGGGCACCGGTGGCCCCTCAACAGAATCACGGCGGCCGAAAAGCCGAGGTGGATTAGGAGTTCTCCTTAGCTTTAGCTTGGCTGGACTTCAATAGGTCCGCAAAACCCGGCACTTGGCCGGCGGTTCTCGTCGTCTAAGCAGATGACGAGGCTCGCGAGAGTCTCGCGCGATCATGCGAACGCGGCGGGGCGGCTAGCTTTGCCGCGCCGCCGAGAACAGGCCGGCGATCTCCGGGTCGGCCAGCCAGCCCTCTACCCGGGCGCAGCCGAGCTCCTCCGGTCGGCGGGCGGCATAGATCGCGAAGCTCTCGCCGACGAAGCCGGGCAGGTCGTGGAGGCGCGGGAAGGCGCCGCTCTTCGGCTTCGCCTTGAACAGGTAGGAGCCCTCAAGCCCGTAGATCTCGGCCACCGGCGGATAGACCGGCCAGATCACGTCGCGGGCGAGCTCGTCGCCGAGATACTCCTCGACCGACACGTGCTGCGGCGACAATCCGCTCTCGGTAAGCAGGCGCCGGGCGATGTCGCCGATCACGAAGGCCCGCGGGTGGTTGATGACGTGCATGAAGTTGCCGCGCCGGGCCCAGCGCACCGCCTCGCGCTCCAGCCCGAACTGCACGGCCGTGGCGGCGGCGAGCAGCTCGCGCATGCAGGCGTCCCAGCTGTCGAGATAGCCGAGCCGCGCGTAGACGTCCGATCGGAACAGGCGGACCGCCTCGTCGACGCTCAGCCCGGTCCGGAAGGCGGCCAGCGCGATGGCGGAATGGTACTGGCCCATCGGCGAGGGTACGAGCCGCTGGGTGGCGAGGTCGGCGAGGTCGCCGACATAGACCATGTCCGGGTGGAAGGCCGGGAACACGATGGTCGGGAACAGCTTCAGGCGCGGCTCGCGCTCCCGGAGGGCAGCGATGTCGCCGCCCGGGATCAGTCCCGACGGGAAGAGCTGCGAAAAGACGTGGTCGTAGCCGGAAAGCGTGTGCGCCAGCCCGTCGAGATGGCCGTGCTCGCGCTTCAGATACGCCATCTGGATGAAGCGGACCGGGCTTTCCGGCACCAGGAGGCGCATCGCCTGGGCGACGCCGCGGGCCTGGCAGTTGCCGATCACCGCGATCCTCGGTCCCTTGCGGGAGGGGTCTTCGCCGGGGCGTGCGCGCCACGGTGTCGCCCAGGATGGCGCGGAGAACGAGAGGGCCGCGCGGGCGCGCCGTGGCAGATCCTGTAGGCTCACGTATCGTGCGGGCTCAGGTGCGCGGTCTCGAAAAGGTCGCGAAGGCCGGGAGTGACGGGAAACGGATATGGCGTCGAACCCCTACAGCGATCTACCGGCCGAGCGTTTCTGGCGCAAGGTCGTGACCAACGTGCCGCCCTTCGCCGTGGACCCGCGCCCGGCCGCGCCCTTCGCCATCGGGCTCGCCGACAAGGTCGCGACCGGCGGCTCCTGCTTCGCCCAGCGCGTCGCCGAGGCGCTGCGGGAGGCGGGGTTCAACTACTACGTCACCGAGACGGCGCCCGAGGGCACGAATGCCGCGGAGGCCAGCGAGCGCCAGTTCGGCACCTTCTCGGCCCGTTACGGCAACCTCTACTACACGCGCCAGTTCGTGCAGCTCTTCGACCGCGCCTACGGACGCTTCGAGCCGGAGCTGAAGGCCTGGGAAAGGGAGGACGGGCGCTTCGTCGACCCGTTCCGGCCGACCGTCGAGCCCGACGGCTTCGCCAGCGAGGCCGAGGTCGTGGCCGCCCGCGACGCGCATCTCGCCGAGGTCCGCCACCTCTTCGAGACCCTCGACGTGTTCGTGCTGACGCTGGGCCTCACCGAGGGCTGGCGCTGGCGGGGCGACGGGGCGGCGCTGCCGCTGGCGCCGGGCGTCGCCGGCGGCACCTTCGACCCGGCCCTCTACGAGTGCGTGAACGCGGGCGCCGCCGAGCTGATCGGGGATCTCCGCGGCTTCCTCGACCGGCTCTGGAGCGTGAACCCGGCGGCGCGGGTCATCTTCACGGTCTCGCCGGTGCCGATGATCGCCACCTACATGAACCGGCACGTGATGGTGTCGAACAGCTACTCGAAATCGGTGCTCAGGGTGGCGGCCGGAGAGGTCTGCGACTGCGGCGACCCGCGGCTCGTCTACTTCCCCGCCTACGATATCGTCACGAGCAACGTGAACGCCGGCCGCTACTACAACGAGGACCAGCGCACCATCAACGACGCCGGCGTGCGCCACGTGATGCGCTCCTTCCTCGCCACCTTCGCGCCGGACCGGATGGCTCCGGCCCCCGCACGGGCGGCCGCCGACATCTCGGCCGAGTTCGAGGACACGGCCGGCGTCATCTGCGACGAGGAGCAGATCGAGCGCAGCGTGGCGTAGGTCTCAAGGCCGGATCGGCAGCGCCGCCTCCACGAGCCCTGCCCAGAGCGCGGCGCCGTAGGGGGCGGCGGCGTCGCAGAAATCGTATTCCGGGTGGTGCAGGCCGGCGCTGTCGCCGTTGCCCATGAAGATGTAGGCGCCCGGCCGCGCGGCGAGCATGTAGGAGAAGTCCTCGGCGACCATCATCGGCGCCGGGTCGCGGTCGACGCCCTCCTCGCCGACCAGGGAGGCCGCGACCTCGGCCATGAAGGCGGCCTCGGCCGGGTGGTTCTCGGTGACGGGATAGCCGCCGCCGAACGCGACCCGGCCCGTGGCGCCGAACCCTTCGGCCACGCCCGCGACGAGGGCGGTGATGCGCGCCTTCACGGTCTCGCGCACCTTCGGCGAGAGGGCGCGCAGGGTCCCTTTCAGGGTGGCGCTCGCGGGGAGGACGTTGAACGCCTCCCCCGCCTCCACGGCGCAGACCGAGACCACGGCCGATTGCAGCGGATCGACGTTGCGCGCCACGATCGATTGCAGGGCGACGACGACGTGGCTGGCGACGAGCACAGCATCGACGGCGTGCTGCGGCAGCGCGGCGTGGCCGCCCCGGCCCTCGATGGTGATCGTGAAGCGGTCCGTCGAGGCCATGATCGGGCCCGGCCGGATCGCGAAGCGGCCGACGGGCAGGCCGGGCATGTTGTGCATCCCGTAGACGGCGTCGATGCCGAAGCGCTCCATCATCCCGTCGCGGACCATGGCGTCGCCCCCGCCCCCGCCCTCCTCCGCCGGCTGGAAGATCAGCACGGCGTTGCCGTCGAAGTCGCGGGTGCCGGCGAGGTACCTGGCGGCGCCGAGCAGCATGGCGGTGTGCCCGTCATGCCCGCAGGCGTGCATCTTGCCCGGCACGGTCGAGCGGTACGGGGGGTGGCGCGCCTCCTCGATGGGCAGGGCGTCCATGTCGGCGCGCAGGCCGATCGCCCGGTTCGAGGCGCCGCCCCGCCCGCGGATCACGCCGACGACCCCCGTGCGGCCGATGCCCGTCGCGATCTCGTCGCAGCCGAACTCGCGAAGGCGGTCGGCCACGAAGGCGGCGGTGCGATGGACGTCGAAGAGCAGCTCCGGATGGGCGTGCAGGTCGTGCCGCCAGGCGGCGATCTCCGGGGCGAAGGCGTCGATCCGGTCGAGAACGGGGTGGGTCACGGGCTTACGGGCTTCGAATGGGGCGAGGGGCGGGAACGCCTCGGGAGCAAACAGGAGGCCAGAGTGGCGGTCAACGGCCGCGCTTGAAGCCCGCGGTCACGGCATCGCCTCCGGCAGGGTCACGGTCACGGTCGTGCCGGCGCCGACCTCGCTCTCGAAGGCGATGCGCCCGCGATGCCGGTTGAGGCTGTGCTTGACGATGGCGAGGCCGAGGCCGGTCCCGCCCTTCCGCCGGCTGGAGGCGGCATCCACCCGGTAGAATCGCTCCGTGAGGCGCGGCAGGTGCTCGGGCGCGATGCCGGGGCCGTCGTCTCTCACGGTCAGATCGACGACACTGCCGCGGGTCGGATCGGACCGGCGCGCGAGGGACAGGCGGACCGTGCGGCCGCCGTACTTCACGCCGTTCTCGACGAGATTCTCGACGACCCGCAACAGCTCGTCCCGGTCGCCGAGAACCGGAAACGGCGCCTCCTCGGCCTTCAGGGTGATCGCGACGCCCTGCTCCTGCGCAAGGGGGGCCTGAGCGTCCACCATCTGCCGGGTGATGCCGGCGAGGTCGACGGTCTCGGTCGGCGCGACGTGCTCGCGCAGCTCGATCCGGGAGAGGGAGAGCAGGTCGTCGATGAGGCGCGTCATCCGCTGCGCCTGCGTCCGCATGATCTCAAGGAAACGTTCGCGGGCCGCCGGATCGTTGCGGGCGGGCCCCTGGAGCGTCTCGATGAAGCCGAGGAGCGAGGCAAGCGGCGTGCGCAGCTCGTGGCTGGCATTGGCGACGAAATCGACCCGCATCGTCTCGAGCCGCCGGGCGGAGGTGAGGTCGCGCAGGAACAGCACCACGTTCGGCTGCCCGCCGGCGCGGGGGTCGGGCATCGGCAGCGCGCCGATCAGCGCCTCGAAGGCGCGCTCGGCCGGGCCCCTCGTCTCGTAGGGCACCCGCTGGGTCTCGCCGGAGTGCAGCACGGTCTCGATGCCGTCGAGCACGTCGGGATCGCGCAGGGCGAAGGCGAGCGGGTGGCGCAGCTTCAGGTTCGGCAGCAGGGCGCGGGCGGCGGTGTTCGCCTCGATCACCACGGCGCGCCGGTCCACGAGGATGACCGGATCGGGGATCGTGCCGAGCAGGGCCTCGGCGATGGCGGGCCGGTCCGGCTCGCCCGGCTGCGGCGCCGGAGAATCCGCCACGACCCGGCGGCCGCCGAGGAGCGCCGCGGCAAGGAGCGATACAGGGAGCGCGGCGAGCATCGCGCCGGTCGAAGCGCCGGACCCGAGCGCAACGGGGACGAGCACGAGGCTCGCGGCGGCGGCGCCGATCAGCGCCCGCTGGCGCGGTGAGGTCGGCACGGCCGGCGCGCTCCCTCAGCTCTCGTCCTGTCGGCCTTCCCGCTGGTCGCGGGCGCGCTTGGCGATCTCGTAGGCGCCGAGCATGGCGAGCGCCAGCAGGAACGGCCCGAGATAGTAGCAGACCCGGAACAGCAGCAGCGAGCCGAGCACTTGGTCCCGCGGCAGGCTCGACAGGGCGAGCAGGATCGTCGCCTCGAAGACGCCGAGCCCGCCCGGCGCGTTCGAGGCGATGCCGAGCATGGCCGCGAGCACGTAGATGGCGAGGAAGGTGGTGAAGCCGATGGTGAGCCCGGAAGGCAGCAGCACGTAGAGCACCGCCGCCGCGGCGCAGACGTCGCCGATGCCGACGAGCATCTGCCCGAAGGAGACCGAGGCGCCCGGCAGCTCCAGCCGCCAGTGCTTGATCTTCACGCTGCGCCGCTTCAGCGACACCCAGCCGAGATAGCCGACGACGGCGAGCAGGGCCGCGAAGCCGACACCCTGGTTGAGGCGGATCGAGGTGAAGGTGAGCGCGGCGAGCTGCCCCGCCTCGATGATCAGGCTCAGACCCAGCACCACGCCCATGCCGAGCCAGAAGGTGAAGCCGGCGATGACGGTGAGCGCGGCGATCTTGGCGGCCGACAGGCCCTTGCGCGAGTAGATCCAGTAGCGGATCGTGCCCGCCGTCAGCAGCGGGAAGCCGAGGGTGAAGCTCACCGCGTAGCTCGTGAACGAGGCGAGCGCGGTGGTCCGGTACGGGACCTTGATCTTGAGCTGGCGCAGCGCCAGGGCGTCGTAGCCGGTGAGGAACAGGTAGCTCACGGTCACGAACAGCAGCGCGATGCCGATCTGCTTCCCGCTCGCGGCGGTGAAGGCCTCGTGCAGCTCGGCCCAGGTCACCGTCTGCGACAGCTTCCAGAGCACGCCGATCGAGACCGCGAAGATGACGATGCTGGCGGCGGTGCCGATCCAGGCGTAGCGGCTCGGACGGATCAGCCTCCTGGCCTCGGGGGCCGCCTCGTGCGGCTCGGCCGCTTCGAGCGACCGCTTGTCCTGCCCCGCGAAGTTCATGCTCTCGGCGTCCGCCTCCGCCGGTGCGGCCGCGGGCCGCGTGAGCGGCGGGCGCGAGCCCCGGTTGTCGTCGGACCGCGGCCCGCTCCGGCGCGGGATGTAGGCCCTCCCGGCGCCGAAGACCAGGGCGGCCCCGCCCCCGCCCACCGCCTATCGGTCCGCACCGAGGCGCGCGGCGGCCTCCGCGAGGCCCGCCCGGATGCGCTCGGGCACCGACGGCGAGGTGCAGACATAGGTCGGGCTCGGATGCGGGACGGCGATCACCGCGAGGTCCGGCCGCAGCCGCTCGATCTCGCCCCGCGCCAGCCCGGCGACCCGCCCGGAGAGCACCGCGACGCGGAGGCTCGGCAGCAGGGCGAGCAGCGGTTCGAGATGGACGAGGCCCCGACGCTGCTCGGCGGCGCGCGGCGCGCGGTTGAGGGCGCCCTCCGCGTGGATCACCCAGGGCACCGCGTTCCAGATCAGGGTATCGGCCCGCGCGATGCCGGCCTCGCGGAGGAAGCGGAACAGATTCGCGGCCGTGCCGGTCGGGTTGTCCCGCGAGACGAGGCCGGTGCGGCCGATCGAGGGGCCGGGCGTCTCCAGCAGGAGGAGCATCCGCGCCCCGACGCCGCCGTCGAGGGGATCGGGATCCGGCACCGGCGCGGCGCGCTCCTCGGCGATACGCCGCGCCAGGATGCGCAGCGGCCGGACATGCGGCGCGTCGAGCAGCCCGTGCCGGGCGGCGACGGCGGAGGGGCCGGCGAGGCTCTTCGGCGTCTCCGGCTCGGCCGCCAAGCGGTTGCCTATGGCAGGGCGAGGCCGGCGGGCAGCACGCCCTCGGCCTTGAAGCGCTCGACCCCGCCCTCCTCCGCGAGGCGGCGGGCGAGGCCCTCGGCGCCGCCGAACTGGAAGCCGATCTGGGTCGCGTAGGCCCCGCAGGCGGCGGCCTTGGCGGCCTCGGCGGCGCCGTCGAGGGTCACCTGGCGGGTCGGCAGGGACTCGAAGAGGTCGCGCAGGGGCTGCTTCGGGGCGGCATCGCGGACGGTGTAGGGAAAGTCCCGCCACCACAGCACCGGGACGTCGTGGACGGCCTCGCGCAGGCTCAGGACCATCTGGACATGGTCGACATGGCCGCCGATGGCCTGGGGCGCCAGGATCAGGTCGGGCGCCGTCTCCGCGACCAGATCGTGGAGGGCATCGCGGAGCGCGCCGGCGATGTCGTCCCCGGCGTGGATTGCGCCGAACAGCTCCGGCGCCGAGCCGTAGCCCCGGTGCGGCGCCTCGCGGAACGGCAAGTGCCGAACCTCGACGCCGAGGAGGTGCGCGGCCTCGTGATCCTCGGCCCGGCGCAGTGCCATGTAGTCGGCGCTCGCCGGCAGCCCCTTGTCGAGCTGGCAGGCGAGCGCGAAGCCTTGCGGGTCCGGCACGGTCGCGGTGAAGACCGTCGCCATGACAACCCGCCAGCCCTTCGCGGCGAGCGTCGCCAGGGTGCCGCCACAGGAAAAGGCGGCGTCGTCGAGATGCGGAGAGAGGGCGAGCGCGGTCGGCATGGCCTAGAGCAGATGCGGCTCGGCCCGGAAGCGGCAGGTGGGATCGTGGGGAAGATCGGGGGAGAAGTCCGTCGCCGGCCGCTCTCCTGCGATCTGCGCGTAGACGTCCATGATCTGCCGGCCGACCGTGCGCCAGGAATAGACCCGCCGGCATTCGGCGAGCCCGTCCGCGGCGATCCGGCGGCGGAGCGTCTCGTCCTCGACCGCGCGAGTCAGGGCGGCGGCGAGCGCCGGCACGTCGTCGGGATCGACCAGGAGCCCGTTCTCGCCGTCGCGCAGGCAGTCCGAGACGCCGACCGAGTGGGTCGAGACCACCGCGAGACCGGCCGCCATGGCCTCGAGGATCGTGTTGGAGAACCCCTCCGCGTAGGTCGGCGAGACGAACACGTCCGCCTGCCGGTAGAGGTCGGGGACGGTTTCGTACTCGGCGTAGCCTGTGAAGCGCAGGGCACCCTCAGAGAAGCCGAGCTCGGCGGCGCGCTCCTTCGCGGGCTCCACGTCCGGCCCGATGCCGGAGATCACTGCGGAGAAGGGTGTGCCGTGCTCGCGCATCAGCGCCAGGGCGTCGATGAAGTCGAGGACGCCTTTCCTGCGGTCGACGCGGCCGTGGTAGAACAGGCGCACCGGGCCGGGATGGGGCTTCGGCAGGCCGTCGCCCGTCCCTTGCGCGAAGCGGGCGGTATCGACGGCGCCGGGCACGATGGTGAAGCGGGCGGGGTCCGAACCAAGGCGCCCGCAGACCTCCGCCACGAAGGATTTCCCGCCGATCAGCAGGGCGTTGGCATGGGCCAGCACCTCGCACATGGCGACGCGGTGGGTCTCGCAGCAGGAGCCGACCCAGTGTCCGTCGCCGCCCTGGATCGAGACGACGTTCGGCACACCGAGCCTGCGCGAGGCCAGCAGCACCGCCCAGCCGGTCGGGTAGCCGTACTGCGCGTGCAGGATGTCGAAGGGCTTCTTGGTGTGCTCGGCCTCGATGGTGGCGACCATCGTCCCGATGTCGCGTTCGAAGTCGCCGCCCGTCTGCTCGCCGATCTGCTCCAGGCCGATCACCTTGACGCCGGGCACGGCAGGCGGCGGGCCGCCGCCGTAGACGCGGGTCCCGAAGGAGTCGCCCCGGTACTGGCTGATCATGGTCACGTCGTGCCCGGCCTCGGCCAGCTCGCGCAGCAGGTTCTGCGCGTAGACGCTCATGCCGGAGATCGCCGGGAAGTAGCGGCGGCTGACGAAGCAGACCCTCATCGCGTCACGGTCTCGCGGATCTCGGTATCGGCCTGCGGCAGGCCGGGGCCGGCCCGGCGGCACTCGCGCAGGTAGTCGAGGGATTGCGGGATCATCCGGTCGGCCCGGTGGCTCTCGCGGGACAGCTCGACGCAGATCAGCCGCTCGAAGCCGATCCCTTCCAGCGCCGCGAGCACGCCCGGCACGTCCATGTCGCCCTCGCCGAAGGGCAGATGGACGTGGACGCCCCGCGCCATGTCCTCGATGGCGACCGTGCCGATCCGGTCGGCGAACTCGGCCACCGCCGCGGCGGGCTCGCGCTCGCCGGTGACGAGGCAGTGGCCTGTGTCGAGCGCGAGCCTCAATCCCGGAACGTCGAGGGCGGCGAAGTCGTCCAGCGTCTCGATGAGCATGCCCGGCTCGGGCTCCAGGCAGGGCAGGACGCCCCGCGCCTCGGCGTAGGCCGCGACCTCGGCGAGCCCTTCGACCAGCCAGCCCCGCGCCTCGTCGCGGTCGACGCCCTCGCGGGGCACGCCAGCCCAGAAGGACACCGCCTCGGATTTCAGGATCGCGCCGATCTCGACGGCGCGCTTGAGGAAGCCGACCCGGCGCGCCCGGCCGGCGGCGTCGGGCGTCACAAGGGTGGGCTCGTGCTTGGCGGTCGGGTCGAGGAGGAAGCGGGCGCCGGTCTCGATGACCGAGCCGAGCCCGAGCCGCTCCAGGCGGCTCGCCACGCGCTCGGCCTCCCGCGCCCAGTCCTCGGCGAAGGGGTCGAGGTGGTGGATGTCGAGCGTCAGCGCCACGCCGTCGTAGCCGGCGCCGGCGATGAGATCCAAGGCGTCGTCCAGGCGGTGGTTGGCCGCGCCGTTGGTGTTGTAGGCGAAGCGAAGAGTCACGCCGCCTGTCCCCTCTGCTCCAGCCGGAACGGCGCGTGGTGCGATTCCGGCTCCCGGTAGAGCGGATAGTGGCTGCCGACGATCTCTTCCGCCAGAGCGGTGTCGAACAGGGGCTGGCGGCCGTCGAAGCGCTCGATCGCCTCCGGCGTCAGCCGCACCGGCAGCAGGGTGTCGGTGGCCTGCCCGAAGCGGATCAGCGGGTGGTCGCGCTCCAGAAGCTTGCGGGTGTTGCGCTCACCGATCCGGTAGTAGCTCATGGTCTCGACCTCGAGGCCGGGGACGATCGCCTTGACGATGCCGACCCCGCCATCCTGGGGCGAGGCGTCGACGTAGAGCATGTCGAAGCCGGCCGCGCCCAAGCGCTCGCAGGCGATGCGGCCGCGGGCGTGCCCATCTTCAGCGTGCGTCGTCGGAAGTTCCGCGAACCGCTTGGTGGAGCGCTCGGAATAGACCGTGTCGCTGAGGATGCCGCGCAGGTCCTCGGGCGGCAGCACGATCCATTCGAGCATCGCCTTCAGCGCCCGGCTCTCTTCGAGATCGAGGCTCGGCAGCGCCTTCTCGATGAAGCTCCGCACGTAGCCCGGCGGCGTCACCCGCTCGGCGAAGGCGAGCGGCCCGTGGCCGAAGGCCTTGCGGACGCGGGCGGCCTGGAACTCGAGGAGCGCCTTGCGCAGCGCCCGCTCCCGGTCCGGGTCGCAGGCCTCGCCGCAGGCGGACAGCGCGATCGGAGCCGGCGTGTCGGCGGGGTTGCGGTCGTAGCCGACCACGTAGACGTTGGTGAGCCCGAACTGGTCGGTGGCGAATTTCGGCAACGCCCGGATGCCGAGCGCGTCCAGCCTCGCCAGCATGGACGAGGTCTCGGGGCCAAGCCCCTCGAAGCCCTCGCCTTTCGAGAAGTCGAGCATCACGCCCTGGTCGAGGGCGCGGAAGAGAAGGCCGTTGCCGTCGCGCTGCAGGATCTCGAGCACGCCGTGACCCAGGGCGAAGGACACGTCCGGTCCGGCGCCGAGGCCGTTCGTAATCAGGTTCGTGAACGGCCTGTAACCCTCGCGCAGCTCGAAGTAATCCGTCGCGGCGACGTCGAGGGGCATCAGCACTGTCTCGCCGGTGCCGAGGCGTTTCGTCTCGGTCCAGTCGAGGGGCGTGTCGCGGCCGACGGGGGAGCCCGCCGGCAGGCAGAGCGTCAGCGGATCGGCGACGAAGCGGGCGCCGTGGACGCGCACGAGCTCGTCGTACGAGCGGCGCTCCACCCGCTTGCGCTTCATGAGCGCGACGGTTGGCATCAGGTTCTCGGCGATCTCGGCGACCGCGCCGATCAGCGCCTCGTCGTCGGTGGCGCCGTAGCCGATGCCGCTCGGCATCGCGCCGACGTAGAACGGGTCGTCGAGGAACAGCGAGACGAACCAGACCGGGATGCCGGTGCGATCGAGGGGAGCCAGGTTGAAGCCGACGACGCGGCCCTCCGGCAGCACGTCGAGATAGGCGCGCACGGCATCCGGCAGGCGCTCCGGCAGGCCCTCGATGCGGCGGGGCGCGCGGAACCGGTAGGGACGGGGCATCCGCGCCGCGTCGCTGCGGGCTCGGCCGTCCTGGTCCTGTTCGGTCATGGGGTCTCCGTCATGAGAACGGTCCGCCGCCGCCGCGCTCGCTCTCGTAGGCCTCGCAGACGAGCCGCGCGGTGTGGAGATCGCGCTCGATGGAGTAGGCGTCCCGCTCCGCCGGCCGGCGGAGCGCCGAGCCGAAGGCGCGCACCTGCTCGGTGAAGGGCGAGGCTTGCCGATCGAAGGGCACATCCTCCGACGCGCCGTCCGAACCGTTCGTGAACGCCAAGTGGCCGCCGGCGGTCTGGCCCATGGTGTTCAGCGCCACGAGCTGGCCCGCCGTGCCCACCACCTCCAGCCGGCGGCGCGGCAGCGCGTCGGGCGTGTTGTAGGCGACGTGGAGGTTGGCGAGCACGCCCGACGGCGTGCGGCCGATCAGCAGGGCGCCGTCGTCCACGGCATAGTCCTGGGCGCGGGATTGCGTGAGCGCGAAGATGTCCGAGATCGATTCGCCGAGTAGATAATCGACGAGGTCGATGCCGTGAGGGGCGAGGTCGATGAGGGCGCCGCCGCCGGCCTGGGCGCCGTCGATGCGCCAGTTCGTCTGGCCGGGGCAGGAGGTCCAGTCGCGGCCGAGCCAGCAGGCGTAGACGATGCGCACCGCCGTCACCGTGCCGAGCCGGCCCGCCGCGATCGCGGCGCGGATTGCCCGGTGGGCCGGGTGATGGCGCTGGTCGAAGGCGGTGCCGTAGAAGACGCCGCTCGCCCGCACGGCCTCGGCCATGGCCTCGGCGTCCGAGAGGAAGGCGGCCATCGGCTTCTCGCAGAGGATCGGCTTGCCCGCCGCCGCCAGCGCCTCGACCGCCTCCCGGTGGAGATGGTTGGGGCTCGCGACGTAGACCGCCTCCACCTCGGCATCGGCGATGAGCCCGGCGATGCCGGCGTAGGCACGGGCGCCCTCGCGCTCGGCGGCGGCGCGGGAGTCCGCGCTCGGGTCGCTCACCGCGACGAGCCGGTGCCCGGCGGCGCGGATGCCCGGCGCCATGTAGTCGCGGGCGACCCAGCCGTAGCCGACGATGCCCCAGCCGACCGCGTCGGACACGGTCTCCCGCATCACCAGCGCTCCGGCAGGTCGACGAACTCGCGGGTCCGCACGCGGGTGACCGCCTCGGCATCCGACGGGCCGATCCAGTCGAGCCTCTCGGGGCCGGGGGACCGCAGGGGATAGGTCACGCGGACGGCGTACTCCGCCTCGTAGCGCTCGGACGGCCACACGATCCGGAACATGCCGGTACGATCGCGCCGGTAGAGCGGGTTGAGGCTGAGCAGCGTGCCCTCGCGCGGCAGGGTCAGGCCGTCGACCACCGAGCGCGGCGCCGGCCGCATGCCCGGACCCGCCACCACCGAGAAGGCCTCCGCGTCCCTGAGGTCGCCTGCCTTCCGGGGCGCCGGGGCGCGGGCCTCGACCAGGGCGCCGGTCAGCTCGTCGTCGTCGTAGACGAAGCCGTCGGGAAACAGCTCGTCGATCTCATCCGCCGACACCGCGCGGCCGGCGGAGAAGCCCGGCCGATCGCTGTTGTGGATGTGGCTGACCGCGAGCCAGCCGTCGTCGCCCGCGTTCTGGCGCAGGCATTCGAGCACGCCGGCCTTGTCGTCGAGGAAGTAGAAGGCGTCGTTGCAGATCACGAGATCGGCCGGCGCGCCGGGGATCGGCCAGTGGGGCGAGCCGGCGTCGAAGCAGACGAGCTGCGCCTCCCTGCCCGTCACCCAGTGCCTCGCCACCCAGAGCTTGGCGAAGACCACGTCGGCCCCGGCGACCTTGCAGCCCCGCCGCCTCAGCTCGCGCAGGTAGTGGCCGATGCCGCAGGCAAACTCGAAGACGCAGCGCGGCTCGTTCCAGTGGGCCTCGAGAAGCGCGAGGCCGGCGAGGAAGGTCGGGTCGCTCCAGCGGTGCAGGAAGTAGTCGCCGACCCGTCCCCAGCCGAGGAGCCGCACCGCGTCCCGCAGGGTGGCGGTGTCGCGCTCGCGCACGAGGCGCAGGAGGTCGTCGGGATCGGCCGGCGGCCCGTTCCACCAGTCGTCCTGGTCGGCGAGCAGCAGCGCCAGCGCCTCGTCGGCATCGCCCGAGTCGAGGCGCGCGAGCACGCCCTCGATCAGCTCGATCCGGTTGGTGCGCAGGTAGGGGATGCCGTCGACGACCGGCCAACGGGCCCCGTTCGACGCATCCGCGAGGGAGTGCGGCGTGTCGGGGCGCAGCGGGTGCCCGGTCTCGGGCGAGAGCAGCTCGAAGGGAATCATCCGGCAGGCTGCCCGCGCTTGTGCGGGCCCGTCTCCAGTCTCGCGATGCGGTTTCAGGGAATGCGCATATCCCGCAGCACGCGGTCGTGAAAGTCCTTCACCGGCCCGGCATGGACGAGCTCCATGTCGTCCAGCACCTGGCCCATGGTGGTCGAGGCGCCGCGCAGGTGCTGCGCGATCTGGAGCACCCGGTCGATGGCATCGGCGGCGTGGAAGGCGCGGCCCTCGGCGGTGGCATCGTCCGGCAGGACGGCGCGGGCACGCTCGACCTCCCCGCGAAGCTCGGGCTCCAGCTCGTCCAGCGCCCACTCCGTCGTCTCGCGCATTACCGGCCCGAGCAGGTCGCCGAGAAGCATCTCGCCGGTGAAGCCGGCATCCGGCATGGCGGCGTTGTGGAAGTGGTGCGCCATCGCGGCGAGGAAGACGGTGCCGGGATCGGCCCGGTAGAACGGGCTCAGCACCACGCCGTAGACGGCCACGACGAGGCAGTGCTCGGCGTGGTTCTCCGGCGGCTCGAACAGGATCCGGGGCTTGCCCGGGCAGGTCACGCCGGCCCGCGGCTGCTCGGCGAGCGCGGCGACGAAGGCGGGCACTCGCCCCTCGGCCATCTCGCGGCGGTTGCGGAGGCGTTCGCGCAGCCGCTCGCGGAGCGCCGGATCGACGGGCTCCGTCACCGCGTCGAAGCCGGCGACGAGCACGCCCGTCACCTGCTCGTCGGTGAGGCCGGCGGCGCTGAGGAAAGCCTCGTCGAGGTCGCAGAGGCGCGTCGCGGCGAGCGCCGTCGCCGTGATCTCCAGGGCGACCTCCTCCGGCGGCACGCCGCCGGTGAGATGCGCCCAGCCTCGGGCGAAGAGCCGCTCGGCGATGGAGCCGAAGCGGCCGGCGGAGCGGACGCGCTTGAGGTCGCCCGCCTCCACCAGAAGCTCGCGCAGGGCGAGCGGGGCGGCCGGTGCGCTGGCCGCGGCCTGGCTGAGCATCAGTTCACGCCGAGCCAGTCGAGGAGCATCTTCTCCTGCTTGCCGAAGGCGTGCTCGGGGCCGTGGCCGTTCTTGACCATCGGCGCCTTGAAGAAGGTCGAGAGCTGCTCCTGCACGCCGCCGTCGCCGCGCTTCTTGGCGAGGTCCAGGACGCGGGCGATCTCGATGACGAGGGGCGCGGCGAGGATGGAGTCCTTGCAGAGGAAGTTGACCTTGATCTGCATCCGCTGGCCCATGAAGCCGGTGACGTCGATGTTGTCCCAGGCTTCCTTGTCGTCGCCGCGGGGGCGGTAATAGTGAATGTGCACGAGATGGTCCTCGACCGGGTAGCCGAGGATCGAGTCGAGCACCGTGCCCTTGGTGTTGAGCTTCGACTGGAGCGAGGACGGGTCGTTCAGGGCAAGGCCGTCGCGGTTGCCGAGGATGTTCGTCGAGAACCAGCCGTCGACATGGAGGGCGCGGGCCTTCAGCGCCGGGGCGAGCACGGTCTTCATCATGGTCTGGCCGGTCTTGCCGTCCTTGCCGGCCACCGGGACGTTCAGCTCGCGGGCGAGCTCCAGCAGGGCCGGCACGTCGGCGGCGACGCTCGGCGTGAAGTTCGCGTAGGGAATGCCGCTCTTGATCGCCGCGTAGGCGTAGAGCATCGCCGGAGAGATCGACTCGTCGCTGGAATCGAGGCCCTTCTCGAAGGCGGCCGTCGAGTTCAGGGTCGGGTCGGAAAGGTCGGGCCAGCGCTCGGTGGAGGCGAGGTTCACAACCACGACCTCGTCCAGGTTGCTCTCCTTCTGGAAGCGGCGCAGGTCGTTGGCGATGACCGAGACCGCCTCGCGGTGGTCCTTGGCGACGATGCGGTTGCCGCCGTCGATGTTCTTGCAGAACTTGGCGCTGCCGACCGCCGGCCAGGGGGTCAGCCCCTTGAGCACCTGGGCGCCGTTCTCGATGTCCTGCTTGGTCAGCACGCCGTGGCCGGCGGCCGCGGAGGCGAGGTCGTCGCCGTTGAGGTCCCAGCCGCCGAAGACGAGGTCCTTGTAGTCGGCCATGCCGGCGACGGGGACGCCCGCGAGGGGCAGACCGTCCAGCCGGTTCGACCCGGACTTGATCATCTCGATGCCGGCGATGGCGGTGGTGGCGACGGCGCCGCCCATGCCAACGAACGCAACGCCGACGCGGCGACCGGTCTGCATGCTCATGGGGAAGGGTTTTCCTTGAAAAGGCCTGGGACCGCGGAGCGCCGATGACAGCGAGGCCGCCCGCGACGGCCATAGCTAACTGAGGCACCCGGGCTTCGTTCCAAGGCCGAGGGCCGCACCTTTCTGGTCCGGCACGCCTGAACCGCAGCCGAACGACGCCGGAAGAGCGCCCCGGAAGCGGTCTTCGGGGCATTCGCAGAAGTGTCATGCTTGGATCACGGCATCGTCCCATTATGGACACAGCCGGTTATGAAACACCCGCCTCTCGATCGAAGCCGCGCACCATGAAGTCGCGGCACGAAAGGCAAGAAGAATGGGGGTTCATCCGGAGCCGGCGCATCGCGCCGACGACGTGTGTTGTCTTGCGCCTTGCGAGACCTTCGATACGACAGGCGGGTCAGACCGGTCCGCGACGGAACCATCAAGGAATTCTTTCTCCAGCGCGAAATGTCGCGGTGCGGCGCGCCTTGTCGTCGCGGCCGTGGCCGCCGGCGGGCTTCTGCTGATCTCGGGACAGCGCGACGGCGCGCTTCAGGCGCCGGCCGTGGCGCATGACCGCCTCGACGAGAGCGCGCTGAGCGCCTCCGCGACGGGCGGCGGCAGCATGACGGAGCGGGTCGCGGCCTGGCACGGGGTGCCGCTGATGGAGGAGCAGCCGGCGACGAGCGCCCTCATCGCCGATACGCTCTCCGCCCTGCCGCGTCCGGCGGGCAGCAACGACGGCGTCGTGCAGTTTGGTGAGGCCCGCGTGCCCCGCGCCGTCGTCGCGCCGATCGTGCGGGCCTCGGCCGAGACCGGGGTCGACCCGGCCTACATGATGGCGCTCGCCGACAAGGAATCGCGCTTCGACGTCGAGGCGCGCAATCCCGCCTCCTCCGCCGAGGGGCTGTTCCAGTTCGTGACCGCGACCTGGCTGGAGATGATCCGCGACTTCGGCGCGCGCCACGGGCTCGCGGCGGAGGCGGCCTCGGTCAGCGGACGCGGGGGTGCGCTCACCATCGCCAACCCGGCCGCACGGGCCCGCGTGCTCGGCCTGCGCAAGGACCCCTACGTCGCCGCGCTGATGGCGGCGGAACTCGCCAAGCGCGACCGCTCGCGAGTCGAGAGCCGGATCGGCCGCGCCCTGCGCACCTCGGAGCTGTACGTCGCGCATTTCCTCGGCACCGCCAGCGCCGGGCGCTTCTTCACCCTCTCCTCCGACAAGCCGGACGAGGTGGCGCAGAAGGTCTTCCGCAACGCCGCCCGGGCCAACCGCAGCCTGTTCGTGTCGGGCGGGGCGCAGAAGCGGGGCGGCAAGGGCCATGGCCGGGGCCTGACCGTCGCCGAGCTTCACGAGCGCCTCGACGGCATGATCGACCGCCGCATCAGCCGCTACGAGGGCGTCGCCGCGCTGGTGCAGGAGGCCCCCTCCCGCGTCGTGCTGGCCGAGGCAGGAACGCCCTGACCGCCTCCGCTGCCGGCCGGGCTCAATGTCCGGCCGGGGCGCCGCCGCCGAGCTTCACCTTGCTCAGGGTCATCGCCAGCGGCACGGCGCTCGCCGAGACGATGGCGAGGACGAGGAACACGTCGATATAGGCCCAGAACGCCACCTGCCGGGCGACCTCCTGCCCGATCCAGGCGATGGCCTGACCCTGCGCGTCGACGCCCTTGTCGCCGTAGGTCGAGAAGTACTGCGTCGCCCTGGCCAGGGTGTCCTGATAGGCCGGGTTCGAGGGGATCGTGCCCTCGACGAGCCGGGTCTGGTGGAACTGCTGGCGGTAGGCGAGCACGTTCTGGGCGAGCGACACGCCGAGCGAGCCGCCGACGTTGCGGGCCACGTTGATCAGGGCCGAGGCCTGATCCGTCTGCGACTTGTCGATGCCCTCGTAGGAGGCGGACGTGATCGAGATGAAGATCAGCGGCAGGCCGATGCCGATATAGACCCGCACCCAGGCGAAGAACGAGAAGGTGGTGTCGCCGTAGATCCAGGTCAGCCGGTACATGGCGAGCGCCACGATCGTGGCGCCGATGGCGATGAGGTACTTCGGCTGCACCTTGCCGGAGATCTGCCCGACGACGAGCATCATCGCCACCGTGACGAGCCCTCCGGGGGCGAGCAGCAGCCCGGAGAGGGTGGCGGTGTAGCCGTAGTATTCCTGCGTGATCTGCGGGATGAACTGCGTCGTCGCGATCAGGATCGCGCCGGTGGCCATCATCACCAGGAAGCAGGCGCCGAACTGGCGCTTGAACAGGAGCTTCAGGTCGACGACCGGGTTCCGGTGGTTCAGCTCCCAGGGGATCATCAGCAGGAAGGACACCGCGCAGAGGCTCGCGAACACGACGATCAGGTTCGAGCCGAACCAGTCCTTGCGCTGGCCCTCGTCGAGGATGACCTCGAGCGAGCCGAGGAAGGTCGCGACCAGCACGAAGCCGACGATGTCGAAGCGCACGCCGCGCGCGCGGAGAGAGCGCCGCTCCTTCACCGCCTCGTCGGAATCCTGAAGCAGCCAGTGCATCAGCCCCAGCGAGATCAGCCCGACGGGCCCGTTGATCAGGAAGCACCAGTGCCAGGAGAGGTTGTCGGAGAGCCAGCCGCCCAAGGTCGGCCCGATCACCGGCGCCACGACGATGGCGAGGCCGTAGAGGGCGAAGGCCTGCCCGCGCTTCTGCGGCGGGAAGGAGTCGGCGAGGATCGACTGGGCGAGCGGGGCCATGCCGCCGCCGCCGAGCCCCTGCATCACCCGGAAGAGCAGCAGCGACTCGAGGTTCCAGGCGAAGCCGCACAGCACCGAGGAGAGGGTGAAGAGTGCCACGCTCCACATGAAGAACGCCTTGCGCCCGTAGCGCTTGGCGAGGAAGCTCGAGGCCGTGAGCACGATGGCGTTGGCGACGAGGTAGCTCGTCACAACCCAGGCCGCCTCGTCGGGGCCGACGGCCAGACCGCCGGAGATGTAGCGCAGGGCGACATTGGCGATCGTGGTGTCGAGCACCTCCATGAAGGTCGCCAGCGCCACGACGAGGGCGACCGCCCAGGGGCTGTGGCCGCCGGGTGCCCGGGGCAGTGCCCCGGCCTTGGCGCTCATCGCACCCGGACCGAGGGGACGACGGACAGGCCGGGCCCGATCGCCACGTCGTCGGGCCATCGCTCGACGACGATCTTCACGGGCACGCGCTGGACGACCTTCACGAAGTTGCCCGTGGCGTTCTGGGCCGGCAGCAGGCTGAAGGCGGTGCCGGAGCCGGGCTGCACCGAGGCGACGCGGCCGCTGATCTTGCGGCCCGGATAGGCATCGATCTCCACGTCCACGGCCTGCCCGGGGCGCATGTCGGTGATCTGCGTCTCCTTGTAGTTCGCCGTCACCCAGACGTCGTCGGGCACGAACATCGACAGGCTCTGCCCGGCCTGGGCGTACTGGCCCTTGGCCCCGCTCAGGCGCACGACGCGGCCGGGCTGGGCGGCGGTCACATCGGTGTAGCCGAGGTTCAATTCGGCCTGCGCCTTCTGCGCCTGCGCGGTGGCGAGGCTCGCCTCGGCGCTGGCCTTCTGCGCCTCCAGGGAGCCGATCTGCTTCTGCGCGGCGATCACGCTCGCCTGAGCGCGCTGAAGCGAAGCCTGCTGCTGCTCCAGATTCGAGGTCGATTGCTGCGACTGCTGGACGGTGCCGGCGCCTCGCTTGGCGAGCTCTTGGTAGCGGGCGGCGTCCTGCTGGGCGAAATCGAGGGAGGCCTTCGTCTGCGTGACCTGCGCCTTCGCCACGTCGACCTGGGCCCGCTGGCCCTCGATCTGCGCGTCGACGTTCTGGATCGAGGCCTGCGCGGACTGGACCTGCGCGTCGGCTTGGCGCAGTGCCACCTCGTAGTCGCGCCGGTCGATCCGGAACAGGATCTGCCCGGCCTCGACGTGCTGGTTGTCCGTCACCGGCACCTCGACTACGTAGCCGGAGACCTTCGGGGCGACGCTGAAGGAGCGCGCGTCCACGAAGGCGTCGTCCGTTGTCTCGTAGGGATGGAGCGCCGTCAGCCAGTAGAAGTAGCCGGCGACCGCGAGTGCGACGAGCGCCAGCGCGCCGAGGGCGAACCAGACCGGGTGGCGCCGCAGGACGTTCGGACGGCTCTCGTCCGCGTCGCTCTCACCGCCTTCGGTGCCGGACGGCTGCGTCCGCTCGTTCTCCTCCGGCGCGGCCTCTCCCGGCTTGCGTCCGGTCTCGCGCGCTTCGGCTGCGGTGCGGTCGTCCGGTGCCGTCCCGGCGCCGGAGGCATCGGCGCGGGGCGGCTTCGTGGTGTTGTCGAGCATGGATCGTCGGGTCCGGGTTGCGCCCCGCACCGAAAGGGTCGCGTGGTAGAGCCGCCTCGGAGCGATAAACGGGACCCGTCCGGAATGTTCCCCGTCCTCGCACGTCCGTGCGCGAAGGACCGATCTGCGTGCGCCTTGCGGTCCGGCGCCGATCGTCCCAAACCCCCGGCCGGCGCAGCGGCAGGGACGGGGCACGGATGGGCGAGATCCGAGAGGGCGAGGTGAGCGTGGCGCTGCCGGAGCGCTTCGACGCCGGCCTGCACTTCATCGGCCGCCTCCGCACGCCCTGGGCGACACGGCCGGAGTGCCCGAAGAACGGCTTGCAGAGCGACGCGGTCTGCACCGTCGAGGTCGACCCGCCCTACCGTCCGGCGCTGAGCCACGTGCGCGGCGCCAGCCACCTGATCCTGCTCTACTGGATGGACCGGGCCGAGCGCGGCCTCGTCATCCAGCGTCCCCGCCACGCCGACGGGCCGCGGGGGACCTTCTCCCTGCGCTCGCCGGCCCGGCCGAACCCCATCGCGCTCTCCGTGGTCGAACTGATCGAGGCCGGCCCGGAGACGCTCGCCGTGCGCGGGCTCGACTGCCTCGACGGCACGCCGCTCCTAGACATCAAGCCCTACTACGCCTCGACGGATGCGCGGCCCGACGCCACGGTCGACCGCTCCGGCCTGGGAGATCGGTCGTGAGGGCTGCCGTGCGGCGGGCGCTCCTCCTAGGCGCGGCCGGGCTCGCCCTGGCGGGGGCCGGCGGTGCCCTCGGCTGGAGCCTGCACACCGCGAAGCTCGATGCGCGCCTCTACGCGCAGAACCGGCTGATCGCCGTGCAGGTCCATCTCGACGCGGCGCCGGCCGAGTACGTGTTCCTGGCCGGCGACTCGCAGGCCGAGCTGCAGTCGCCCTCCGAGCGCCCTTGCGGACGGGAGATCGTCAACGGCGGCGTCAGCGGTGCGACCGCCGCGGTCTACGCCGACCTCCTGCGGAGCCTGCGCTTTCCCGTGCGGCCGCGCGCGGCGGTGCTGACGATCGGCACCAACGATCTCCTGCGCAAGAACGACCCCCTCTCGGCCGACGCGAGCGCCCGTTTCGAGAAGGCGGCGGGCGCCATCGTCGCGACGCTCAAGGCGGCGGCGGACGAGGTCGTGGTCACGGCGCTGCCCCCGGTCGGGCGGGAGCTCGACCGCTGGCTGGAGCCCGCCGCCGTCGGGCGGTACTCGGCCCGGCTGAAGGCGCTGTGCGAGCGCCTCGGCTGCCGCTTCGCCGACCCGTTCGAGGCCCTGCGCGACGGCGACACCGGCTTCGCGAAGCCCGGCGCGATGCGCGACGGGCTGCACCTTTCCGCCTACCGGCCGGTCATGCGCGCGCTGGAGCCGGCGCTGTGCCCGACCCTGCCGCCGTCCCGTCCCGCGGCGGGGCCTTGATCCGGTACCAGCCGACGTAGAGGGCGGGCAGGAAGAACAGGGTCAGGCCCGTGGCCGCGATGATGCCGCCGATCATCGCGTAGGCCATCGGCCCCCAGAACACCTCGCGGGCGATCGGGATCATGCCGAGGCTCGCCGCCGCCGCCGTCAGCAGGATCGGCCGCATGCGGTGGCGCGTGGCCTCCAGCACCGCGTCCCAGGGGCCCATCCCCTCCGCCTCGCACTCCTCGATCTGGCTCACGAGGATCACCGCGTTGCGCACGATGATGCCGATGAGGGCGAGGATGCCGAGGATCGCCACGAAGCCCATCGGCTTGTCGAAGATCAGCAGCACCGGCACCACGCCGATCAGGCCGAGCGGCGCCACCGAGAACACCAGGAACAGCTTCTGCACGCTCTGGAGCTGGATCATCAGGAAGACGGCCATGGTCAGCAGCATGATCGGCACCACGGCGGCGATCGGGCCCTGGCCCTTGGCCGCCTCCTCGACCGCGCCGCCGGTGGCCAGCGTGTAGCCCTCGGGCAGCGCCTTGGTGAACGCGTCGATCTCGGGCTGGAGCGCGGCGACGATGGTCGGCGGCTGCGTGGCGTCGAGGATCGTCGCCTTCACCGTCACCGTCGCCACCCGGTCGCGGCGCCAGACGATCGGCTGCTCCAAGTCGTAGTCGATGTTGGCGAAGGCGAGCAGCGGCACCACGGAACCGTTGGAGAGCGTCACCTGAAGGCTCTGGAGCGTGTCGAGGGAGCGCCGCTCGATGGCCTGCGCCCGGCCGACCACGTTCACGAGGTAGATCGAGTCGCGCACCTGCGTGATCGTGGTCCCGCCGACGACGCTGTTGAGGATGCTGGCGAGGTCCTCGCTCGTCACGCCGAGCTGGCGGGCCTTGTCCTGGTTCACGACGACCCGCAGCACCTTGCCCGGCTCGTTCCAGTCGAAGGTCGGCACCCCGACGCGCTTGTCCTTGGCGACGATCGAGGCGAGCGTCAGCGCCTGCTCCCGCACGACCTGAAGGTCGGGCCCGCTCAGGCGGTACTGGATCGGGCGGCCGACCGGGGGACCGAGAGAGAGCGGGTTCACGAACACGTCGATGCCGACGAACTCGCGCTTTCCGCGCTCCTCGAGCCGCGCCATCAGCCGGTCGCGGGCCTCGAGCGACTTCGCCACGATCACGACCTGCCCGAAGAAGGCGTTGGCGAGCTGCTGGTCGAGGGGCAGGTAGAAGCGAACCGCGCCCTGGCCGACATAGGACGACCAGCGCTCGATGTCCGGGTCGCCCTTCAGGCCGGCCTCGAGGCGGTCCATCTGCCGGCGCGTCTCGGCGATGGTCGCGTTCTGCGGCAGCGTCATGTCGACGAGGACCTCGTTGCGGTCCGAGGACGGGAAGAACTGCTGCTGGACGTGGGTCATCCCGACGATCGAGAGCCCCATCAGGCCGATGCAGATGAGAACCGTCGTCCAGCGCCAGCGCATGGCGGTGCGCAGCACCGCGACGAACAGCCCGGTCAGCCGGCCGGGCTTCTCGTGGTGGCCCTTCATGGTCTTGGGCAGCAGCGCCACGCCGATCAGCGGCGCGAACAGCACCGCGACGATCCAGGAGACCAGCAGCGAGGCGGCGATGACCACGAACAGCGAGTAGGTGTACTCGCCGGCCGAGGAGCCGTTGAAGCCGATCGGCAGGAAGCCCGCCACCGTCACCAGGGTGCCGGTGAGCATGGGAAAGGCGGTCGAGGTGTAGGCGAAGGTCGCCGCCTTCTTGAGGTTGTCGCCGAGCTCCAATCTGGCGACCATCATCTCGACGGTGATCATCGCGTCGTCGACGAGGAGCCCGAGCGCGATGATGAGCGCGCCGAGCGAGATGCGCTGGAGCGTCACGCCCATCACCTGCATGACCACGAACACGATCGCCAGCACGAGGGGGATCGAGATCGAGACGACGAGCCCCGCCCGCCAACCCAGGCTGATGAAGCTCACCGCGAGCACGATCACCACCGCCTCGACCAGCGCCTTCGTGAAGCCGCCGACCGCCTCCTCGACGATCTTGGGCTGATCCGAGATGAGGTGGATGCCGACGCCGATCGGCAGCTTGCCCTCGACGATGCGCATGCGCGCCTTCAGGTCCTCGCCGAAATGCAGGAGGTTGGCGTTCGGGCGCATGGCGACCGCGAGCCCGATCGCCGGCTTGCCGTCGACCCGGAACAGCGCCGCCGGCGGGTCCTCGTAGCCGCGGGAGATCTCGGCGACGTCCGAGAGGCGGAAGAAGCGGTCGTTGATGCGCAGGTTGATCTCGCGCAGGCTGTCCTCGGAGGCGAACTGGCCGCTGACGCGCACCGAGACCCGCTCCGGGCCGGCCTGGACCACGCCGGAGGCGGCCACCGCGTTCTGGGCCTGGAGCGTCTTGATCAGCGCCTGCACGTCGATGCCGAAGCCGGCGAGCTTGCGGGTCGAGAAGTCGAGGTTGATCGTCTCCTTCTGCGGGCCGAGCAGCTGCGTCTTGCCGATGTTGGGGACCTTCAAGATCTCGGTGCGCACGCTCTCGACGTAGTCGCGCAGCTGCCGGTGGGTCAGGCCGTCTGCGGTGAAGCCGTAGACGTTGCCGTAGACCTCGCCGAACTCGTCGTTGAAGAACGGTCCCTGCACCCCCTGCGGGAAGGTGCCCTGGATGTCGCCGAGGCGCTTGCGCACCTGGTAGAAGGCCGGCTGGATCTCGCTGGGCTTGGTGGTGTCGCGCAGGTTCACGAACACCGTGGTCTGGCCGGGGGTCGTGTAGCTCCGCACGTAGTCGAGGGCGTTGAGCTGCTGAAGCTCCTTCTCAATCCTGTCCGTGACCTGCTCCACGGTGTCCTTGATCGTGGCGCCGGGCCAGCTCGCCTGGACGACCATCGTCTTGATGTTGAAGGGCGGGTCCTCCTCGCGGCCGAGGCCGCGATAGGCGATGGTGCCGGCGACCAGGCACACGGCCATCAGGAACCACACGAAGGAGCGGTGGCCGAGCGCCCAGTCGGAGAGGTTGAAGCTCTTCACGGTTCGATGGTCCGGCTCGGTCACGGGAGGGGCTCGTCGGAGAGGCGCACGGCCTGCCCCTCGCTCAGGGAGTGCACGCCGGCCACCACGACGCGCTCGCCGGTCTTGAGGCCGGAGCGGACGGCGACCCGGTCCGGGCCCTCCGCCTCGGCAAGCGCGACCTCGCGGCGGGCGACGCTCTTGCCCTCGCCGTCGACGATCCAGACGAAACGCCTGCCGTCCGCGTCGAGGATGGCGGTGGCCGGCAGCGGGAAGCGCGTCTCGATCGGCTGCGACAGCGAGACGGTGATCGTCGCCCCGAGCCGGAAGGCGCTCGGCGGGTCGGCGAGCGTCATGCGGATGCGCCGCGTCCGGGTGCGCTCGTCGGCGAAGGGCGCGATCTCGCGGACCGTGCCGATCGCCGTGATCTCGGGCGCGCTCTGGAGGGAGACGGTGAAGCGCCCGTCCCGCGGCATCGCGCCGATCAACCCCTCGGGGATGTCGACGACCGCCTCCCGGACCTCGGGGCGGGCCACCGTCACCACCGTCTGGCCGGCGGAGAGATCCTGGCCGACCTCGGCCCGGCGCTCGGTGACGACGCCGTCGAAATCGGCGTGGAGCTCCGTGTAGCCGATCTGGTCGCGGGCCTTCTGGAGGCTCGACTGCGCCTGGGCGAGCCGGGCGAGCGCGGTGTCGCGGTTGGCGACCGCCTGATCGAGCTGCGCCTGCGTGACGTTGCTGCCCTCGATGAGCTTGCGGGTGCGGGTCTCGGTCGCCGAGGCGTTCTCCGACTGTGCCCGCGCATCGGCGACGTCCGCCTCGGCGCGGGTGAGCGCGAAGCGGGTCACGATGGGATCGAGGGCTGCGAGCCGCTGCCCCTTCTTGACCACGTCGCCGACGGTGACGTCGCGGGCGACGACGCGCCCGCCGATGCGGAAGCCGAGCTGCGACTGGTAGCGCGGCTCGACGGTGCCGGAGAAGGGCCCGAAGGTGACGCGGTCGAGGGGCTTGGCCAGGGTGTAGAGAACCGGGCGGATCGGCGGGGGCGGCTCCTCCTTGGCCTGGCAGCCGGCGAGGAGGAGCGCGGCGGCTCCGGCGGCGAGGGCGCGCATCATCGGGCGGCTTCCGTCGTCGGGTTCGCGACCGTCACGGTCTGGCCGGGGCGCAGGAACTGGATGCCCGCCGTCACCACCTCCTCGCCGGCCTCGACGCCGGAGGCGAGCGCGACGGTGTCCGAGCCGTAGCGATCGATGGCGACGGGCCGCGGCGCCACGGTGTTGGCGGTGGGGTCGCGCACCCAGACCGCCGGCCCGTTGTGCCAGCGGTAGAGGGCCGACCACGGCAGCACCACCGCCTCCCGCGGCCGGAAGTGCCCGCGCCCGATGACGACAGCGCCGAGGCCCATGGCGTCGGGCGTGCGGCTGAGCCCGACCTTGACCCGCACGGTGCCCGAGGCCGGATCGACGCTCGGCGCGATCTCCCGAACCGTGCCCGTCGCCGTCACGGAGGGGTCGGCCTGAAGCGACACGTCGACCTGCTTCGAGTCCGGCGGCGTGGCGAGCAGCGCCTCGTAGACGTTGAACACCGCGTCCCGCGGGCCGTCCTGGGCGATCACGAGCACGGATTGTCCCGCCTGCACCACCTGCCCCGCCTCTAGGGTGCGGCTCAGCACGATCCCGTCCACGCCGGATTTCAGCTCGGTGTAGGAGAACTGCTCCTGAGCGGTCCCGAGCGCGGCCCGCGCCGATTCGACCGAGGCCTGCGCCGTGCGCAGCTGTTGCTCGGCGTTGTCGTAGGCGGGGCGCGTCGTGTAGCCGCTCGCCAGCAGCGTCTCCTGCCGCCTGAAGCTGAGCTTCGCCTGGGTCAGCACCGCCTCGGCGGAGGTCAGGGCGGCCTGCGCGCTGGAGAGGTTGGCCTGCTGCTCCTGCGGGTCGAGCCGGGCGAGCACCTGATCCGCCTTGATGTGATCGCCGACCTCGAAGAGCCGCTCCGCGATCTTGCCTGCCGACCGGAAGGAGACGTTGGTCTGTGCCTGGGCCTGGATGTCGCCGGTGAAGACGATGTCCGCCGGCACCGCTTGGCGCTTCGCCACGAGGGTGCGCACCAGCGTCTGCGCGCCGAGGGGAACGTCCTGCGCGTGCGCCGGCGCGATCCACGGCACGACCCATGGCGACGCCAGGATCGGCAGCATCAGGAGGCGGGCGACTGGCGACATGGCAGGGAGCCTCGCGGCCGTTTCGAGCGGGTCGGGTGTCTAGCGCTTGATTTACCGACCGTCCAGACGGTATTGAGACGCATGGGTGCGACGAGACAGCGGCGTGAGGATCGGGCGGAGGTCATTCTCGATGCCGCCGAGGCCCTGCTGCGCCGGTCCGGCAGCCGAACGCTGACGATCGATGCCGTCGCGGCGGAGGCAGGTCTCAGCAAGGGCGGCGTCCTGCACCACTACGCCTCCAAGGACGCGCTGGTGACGGCGCTGGCCGCCCGCAAGGTCGAGCGCATGAGCGAGGGGATCGGCGCCTGCGCCGAGGCGCTGCGCGGCGACCCGGCGGCGCTGCCCCTGGCGATGATCGCCCACGCCCGCGGCGTCTACGCCGAGGAGTGCGGCTTCCCCGATTCGCTCCTCGTCGCCACGGCGGAGAACGATCAGGCCGTCGCGATCATGCGCGGCTTCCTCGACGGGAATCTCGCCTCGATCCGCGACGTCGAGGGGCATGAGGGCGCCGGCGCGGCGCTGCTCTTCGCGGTCCTCGGCCTGATGATGAGCCGTTCGCTCGGCTTCCATGCCCTGGAGGGCGAAGAACTCGAGCGGCTGTTCTCCGCTCTGGAGGCGCAGGCACGAGCCCTGCCTCGTCAGCGAGAGACATAGACCAAGGAGCTGTAACTCAGAATTGTATACTTTACGGCGCGTTAACCGGGCCGGCCGATCCTCCGGCCATGCTGTTTCGTGCCAGAACTTCCTCCGCGCCGGCGGCCGTCCCCCCCGATGCCGCCGTTGAATGCGCCCCTTCGGTCACGGCCGAACCGCCGCGGGTGCCCGCAAGCGACGTTCTCGACGTGATCGAGAGCGACGTGCTCTCGGCGATCGAGGCGGTCGGCCGCTCCATCGGCCTCGCCCGCGTCGAGGTCGGGGAGATGCGCTCCGCCTTCGCTGGCATCCGCGCGCAGATGGCGGCGCTCGCCGAGCAGGCGCAGAGCGCGGCCGGCGCCAGCGCCGAGCTCGTCGCGCAGACCGACGCGCTGGCCGGCGCCTCCGGACAGATCACCGCGGCGATGGCCGAGGCCGCGCGCCAGGTCGACCGGGCCGCGCAGCGCGGCGCCGAGGCCGGCACCATCATCGTCGGGCTCGCCGAGGCCGGCAACGAGATCGCGGGGATCGTCGACACCATCTCGGCGGTCGCGCGGCAGACGAACCTGCTCGCCCTCAATGCGACCATCGAGGCCGCCCGCGCCGGGCCGGCGGGCAAGGGCTTCGCGGTGGTGGCCGGCGAGGTCAAGGCGCTTGCCGTCCAGACGGCCGGTGCCGCCGACGACGTGCGCCTGCGGGTCGCCCGCCTGCGGACGGGCGCCGAGGCCTCCACCGGCGCGATCGGTGCCGCGGTCGAGGCCATCGACGCGATCCGTCCCTCCTTCGCCCTGGTGCGCGACCTCGCCGATTCGCAGGCCGCGACCCTGGCCGAGATCGCGGCGGGCGTCGGCCGGACCGCCGACCTCGTGTCGAGCGTCCACGGCGAGGCCGACGCGGTGCGCAACGCCACCGTCGGCCTCGACCGGCAGGCGGTGGCCGTCGAGGAGGCCGCAGCCCTCTCCAACGAGCAGGCCTCCGGCCTCGCCCGGCGCTTCGTCGCGGTGATGCGCCAGAGCGAGATCGGCGACCGCCGCCGCCACGACCGCCTGCCGGTCGACCTCGCGGTGCGCCTCGCGGACGGCCGCTCGACACGCTCCATCGACCTCAGCGAGGGCGGCCTGCTGCTCGCCGCCCCGCAGGGGGCGCCGCTGCCGGTCGGGACCACGATCCGCTGCGAGGTCGAGGGTCTCGGGCCGATCGCGGCCCGCATCGTCGGCTCCGGGCCGATGGGCCTCAACTGCGCCTTCGAGCCGGTGCCCGAGGCGGTGACCGGCCGCCTCCGGGCCCGGCTCGCCGAGACCCGGACCGAGTACGCGCCGCTCATCGCCCGCGCACAGGGGATCGCGGCCCGCGTCGGCCAGCGGTTGGAGGCGGAGATCGCCGCCGGACGCCTCGCGGAGGCGACGCTGTTCGACACCGACTACGCGCCGATCCAGGGCACCAACCCGCAGCAGTACCGCACCGCTTCGACCCGGCTGCTCGAGGAGATGCTGCCGGGCTTCCTCGAGCCCGAGCTGGCGCAGGACAACCGGATGCTCTTCTGCATCGTCACCGATCGGAACGGCTTCCTGCCCGTTCACAACCGGCAGTACTCCCAGCCGCAGCGGCCCGACGATCCGGTCTGGAACAACGCCAACGCGCGCAACCTGCGCATCTTCGACGACCGCACCGGCATCACCGCCGCGCGCTCGCAGCGGCCGGCGACGATCCAGGTCTATCGCCGCGAGGTCGGCCGCGACGTCTACATGGTCCGCGAGATCGACGCCCCGATCCGCGTCGGCGGCCGCCACTGGGGCGCCTGCCGCACCGCCTACCGGCTCTGAGGACCGCCGTCGCTCATGGGAAGCACCGGCGGGGGCTCCTCGCGGCGCAGGGCGACGCCGCTGGTGCCCTGGGCGAACATCACCCGCAGCAGCCCTGCGACCTGATCGGCCGCGGCCTCGATCGAGAGCCCGTCCTGTCGGATGTTCGAGATGCAGTTGCGCCGGGAATCCGGCAGGCCGACCTCCGGTGCGAAGGTGACGTAGCAGCCGAGGCTGTCGGCCGCCGAGAGGCCGGGCCGCTCCCCGATCAGCATCACCAGGCAGCGCAGGCCGAGCCGCGCGCCGATCGGATCGCCGAGCGCGACGCGCGCTTGGCTCGCCACGACGACGGGAGCGAGGCTCAGGCCGGCGGCCCGGATGCGCCCGGCGAGCGCCGCGGCCATCGGCACCGCGTTCAGCGTCACCGCCGTCGCGGAGAGCCCGTCGGCGATGGCGATCCCGACATCGAAGCCCGACCCGGCGGCGGCGAGCGCCGTCTCCGCGTCGGCATGGAGTGTCCGGCCCCGGTCGGGCCGGCGCAGGTACTCCGCACGGTCGGTGACTGAGGAGCGCACGGCAAGCGAGTCGAGGCCCTGCTGCGTCAGCGCCTCCCGGATCGCGTCCGCGTCCATCGCCGTCCAGACGGCCTCGCGGGCGCGGGCGTGATCGAAGTTGAAGGCCAGCGCCGCCTGGGTCGGCACGCCCGAGCCGTGGGCGCCGAGAGCGATGCGGGCCTGGGTGAGCCCTCGCAGGTCGCGCAGGGAGCGGAGCGGCGCCTCCGCGGCCTTCCCGGCCGGCTCCGTCACGTTGCGGTTCATGCACCCCTCCCAGACAGGAGCAGCGAGGCGTCCGCGAAGGCGCTCGGCAGCCGGCCGGTGGCGTCCGCGAGCAGCCCCTGCCGGTCCACGATCCGCGTCTCCCGCAGCCACGCCTCGAACTCGGGGGCCGGAGGGCGGCCCAAGGTCTCGCGGGCGAAGACCGCGTCGTGGTGGGAGAGCGACTGGTAGTTCAGCATCACGTCGTCGGCGCCGGGCACGGTGATGACGAAGTTGACGCCCGCCGCGCAGAGCAGCGTCAGCAGGGCGTCCATGTCCTCGCCGTCGGCGTTGGCGTGGTTGGTGTAGCAGACGTCCACTCCCATCGGCAGGCCCAGCAGCTTGCCGCAGAAATGGTCCTCCAGCCCGGCGCGGATGATCTGCTTGCCGTCGTAGAGGTACTCCGGCCCGATGAAGCCGACGACCGTGTTGACGAGGAGCGGATCGAACTCCCGCGCCACCGCGTAGGCGCGCGCCTCCATGGTCTGCTGGTCGACGCCCCAGTGCGCGTCCGCCGAAAGGGCCGAGCCCTGCCCCGTCTCGAAATACATGAACTGCCCGTCCGCCGGGCACCGCCCGAGGGCACGGCCGGCCTCGGAGGCCTCGCGCAGCACGGCGAGGTCGACGCCGAAACCGGCATTGGCCTTCTGCGAGCCGGCGACGGACTGGAACACAAGGTCGACGGGCGCGCCCCGCGCCATCGCTTCGATCGCCACCGTGACGTGGCCGAGGCAGCAATGCTGCGTCGGCACGCCGGTGCGCAGCCGCAGGGTCTCCAGCAGATCGACGATGCGCAGGTAGTCGGGCAGCGTGTCGGTCGCCGGGTTGACGCCGATCACCGCGTCGCCCGAGCCCATGAGCAGTCCGTCCAGCGCAGAGATCAGGATGCCGGCCGAGGCGTCCGTCGGGTCGTTCGGCTGGTTGCGGGTCGAGAGTCGTCCCGGCAGGCCGATGGTCGAGCGGAAGCGCGTCACCACCGGCCGCTTGGCGGCGACCGCCACGAGGTCCTGAAGGCGGCAGATTTTCGAGACGGCGGCGACCATCTCCGGCGTCAGGCCGGGCGCGAGGGCTTCGAGCGCCGCCCGGTCCGCCGCCGGCGACAGCAGCCACTCGCGGAAGGCGCCCACCGTCAGCGAGGCGACGGTGGCGAAGGCCGCGGGATCGTGCCGGCGGGCGATGAGGTCCGAGACCTCGTCCTCCTCGGACGGGATCAGCTCCTGCTCCAGGAAGGTCTTCAGCGGCAGGTCTGCGAGAGCGATCTGCGCGGCGAGCCGCTCCACGGGGCCCTCCGCGCCGATGCCGGCGAGCTGGTCGCCCGAGCGCTCCGGCGTCGCCTTGGCGAGGAGCGTCCTGAGATCCGCGAAGGCGAAGCGCGTGCCTTCGAGGGTCGTGAGATAAGCCATGGAACTCTCTTGAGCGGAGGAACCCGGTCGCAACGGCCGGGCGCGCCCTTTCACGATTTATGCCGCGCTCCGTCCCAGGCCGCCATGGCCTCGAAGACGAGGGCGTGGCGGGCGGCGAGCGCCTCGACGTCGCCTCCGTAGCCGCCCCCGATCACCGCGACGAGGGGGATGCCGCGAGCCCGCGCCTGCTGGACGACGAGGCGGTCGCGGGCGGCGAGCCCGGCATCGCTCAGGGACAGGCGTCCGAGACGATCCTCGGCATGGGGGTCGACGCCGGCATTGTAGAACACGATGTCCGGCGCCAGGGCGTCGAGGAGCGGCGGCAGGCGCTCGGCCAGCACGGCGAGGTAGCCCGCGTCGTCGAGGCGATCCGGCAGGCCGATGTCGAGATCACCGGGGATCTTGGCGGAGGGGTAGTTCCGCTCGGCATGGACCGAGAGGGTGAACAGGTCCGGCGAGCGCGACAGGCAGTCGGCGGTGCCGTCGCCCTGGTGCACGTCGAGATCGACCACCAGCGCCCGCGCGATCCGTCCCTCCGCCTGAAGGGCGCGCGCCGCCACCGCGACATCGTTGAACACGCAGAAGCCCGCGCCCTGCTCCCGGCGCGCGTGGTGGCTGCCGCCGGCGGTGCTTCCGGCGAGCCCTTGCCCGAGGGCGAGCCGCGCCGCGGCGAGCGTCCCTCCGACCGAGGCCCGCGAGCGCGCCACGACGCTCTCCGTGACCGGCAGGCCGATGGAGCGCTCCACCGCGCGGGGCACCGCAAGGCCGAGCACCGCCTCCACGTAGGCGGCGTCGTGGGCCTGCCTGAGAAGCGGCGCGTCGGCGGGCTCGGGCCGCACGAAGCCCTCCGGAACGAGGCCGGAGGCGACGAGATACTCCGCCAGCCGCGCGTACTTCCGCATCGGGAAGCGGTGCCCCTCGGGCAGGCTGGCCTCGTAGGCCGGGTGGAAGACGATCGGAACGGGCAAGGAGGACCGGCTCGGCGACGGAGAGGCCTGTCATACGGCTGAAATGCGGGGCCTGTTAGGGCCGTTCCCGGTTCGGGCGCGGTCGCGCCACGCGGTGGGAGCGTTCAGCATGGCGGGCTTGTTCGGGGACGCGACGGCCCTCGCCCTCGGCATCTGCGCCACCCTCACGCTGATCCATCTCGCCAGCCTCGGCCTCGCCGCCCGCCGGCTCGGGCGGCAGCCTGCGCCCTCGGCCTTCCCGGCCGGCGCGCCGGTGAGCATCGTGCGGCCGGTCTGCGGGCTCGAGGCGTTCAGCGAGGAGACCCTCGGCCGCGGCTTCCGGCTCGACTATCCCGACTACGAGCTCGTGTTCTGCGTGGCCGATGCCGGCGACCCGGTGCTGCCGCTGCTGCGCCGGCTCGTGGCGCTGCACCCGGAGATCCCGGCCCGCATCCTCGTCGGCGACGAGCGGGTCAGCGACAATCCGAAGCTCAACAACTGCGTGCGCGGCTGGGAGGCGGCCCGGCACGAGTGGGTCGTGCTCGCCGATTCGAACGTCCTGATGCCGCCGGACTACCTCCAGCGCCTCCAGGCGGTGTGGCGGCCGGACACCGGCCTCGTCTGCTCGACGCCGGCCGGCGCCCGGCCGCAGGGCTTCTTCGCCGAGGTCGAGTGCGCCTTCCTCAACACCCTGCAGGCACGCTGGCAGTATGCCGGCGAGGCGCTGGGACTCGGCTTCGCCCAGGGCAAGAGCATGCTCTGGCACAAGCCGTTCCTCGAGAGCCAGGGCGGCATCCGGGCGCTCGCCGCCGAGATCGCCGAGGATGCCGCCGCGACGAAGCTCGTGCGCGCGGCGGGCCGCCACGTCCATCTCGTCGCCCTGCCCTTCGAGCAGCCTCTGGGCCGCCGGACCCTGGCGGAGGTGTGGTCGCGTCAGCTTCGCTGGGCGCGGCTGCGGCGGGTGACCTTCCCGCTGTTCTTCGCGCCGGAGATCGGGACCGGGCTGCTGCTGCCCTTCCTGGGGGCGGGGCTGATCGCGGGGACGGGAACCGCCGCCCTCGGCCTCCTCGGCCTCGCGGCGCTCTGGTACGGGGCGGAGTACGCGCTGGCGCGGCGGGCCGGCTGGCACCGGTCGCCGCGGCTGATCCTGGCCTTCCTGGTGCGCGACGCGCTGATCCCGGCGATGTGGCTCGCGGCCTGGACGCAGAGCGCCGTGGTCTGGCGGGGCAACGCCATGGACATCCGCCCGCGCGAGGCCGGCCGGCTCCGGACGTCGGCGGAAGCCGTCTGAGACCTCCTCACGCGGGGCGCTCCCCGCCTCCGATCCGGAAGACCAGTACGCCGTCCTCTCCGCGCAGCGCCTCGACGGGACGGCCCTCCTCGCGGGCCAGATTGGGGATGTCGATGGCCGCCATCGGGTCGGTGCAGACGACCTCGACGGCCTGGTCGGGCGGCAGGGTCGCGAGCGCCTTGCGGGTCCGTAGCACCGGCAGGGGGCATTTCAGTCCCCGCAGGTCGAGGCGGACCGGACCGCTGCGATCGTCGCCATCGTCGCCCATGAGAAACCCCGCCGCCGGTGAGCCGGCGACGGGGCTTGTAGGGTGGTTCGGCCCGCGCGTCAGGAGCGCGGACGTGCCCGATCAGTAGCCGTAGTAGCCGCCGTACCCGCCGTAATAGGCCGGGGCGTAGCCGTACGCGGGGGCGTAGCCGTAGCTGTAGGCCGGGGCGTAGCCGTACCCATAGGCCGGGTAGCCGTAGCCGCCGTAGTAACCGTAGCGCGGGGCGGCGCTGGCCGCGAGGGCACCACCGATGATGCCGAGGGCGGCGCCGGCCGCGAGCGCGCCGCCGACGCCGGGGCCGCGGCGATAGCCGTAGCCGCCGTAGTAGCCGCGACGCCAGCCGACGTTCTCGACGGTGGCCGAGGGGCCGCCGACCTGAGCCGAGGACAGCGCGGGAAGCGGGGCGGCCTGGGCGGCGGTGAAGCTGCCGGCGGAGAGGCCGAGGGCGGTGGTGCCGGCCAGCACGGTGGACAGGATGCGGGACATGCCTGCAATCTCCTTGATCGATCTCGTCACGCCGTAGGAACGGCGAAGGTCGATTTCCGTTCCAAGAGATGCGCCCGCTGGAGCGTCGTGACAGTGCGCGTCCGCACTCGCCCCGCTTCGATCGTCAGAAGGTCTGCGTTCCGAAGACCGGGTTGATGCAGCGCCGCCAGGGGCCATCGAACTCCGCGAGCAGAACCTCGGCATGGGTCCGGCCCGAGGCGACGATGGCCTCGAGCGGCTGCAGGTAGACCGACTCGTCGCGGCCGAGCCCGTCGCGCCGGGCGCGGGCCTGGAGGCCCCGGCGGGCGATGGCGAGCGCCTCCGCCGCGACGGCGCCGAGGCTGCGCCCGTCGACCGTGGTGGCGAGCCCCAGCCGCGGCGCGGTGGCGCGCAGAGCCTCCCGCTCCGCCTCGTCCCACTCGGCCACGAGGGCGAGTGCCGCGTCGAGGGCGCCGTCGTCGTAGAGGATGCCCGTCCAGAAGGCGGCCTGCGCCGCGATCATCGCCGGGTCTCCGACATCGGCGCCGCGCATCTCCAGGAAGCGCTTTAGGCGCACCTCGGGGAAGACGGTGGAGGCGTGGTTCGCCCAGTCCGAGACCGTGGCCCGCTCGCCGGGAAGCTGCGGCAGGCGGCCGTCCATCAGGTCGCGGAAGGAGGCGCCGCTGACGTCGTGATAGGTGTCGCCGCGCTTCACGAAGTACATCGGCACGTCGAGCAGCCACTCGGCATAGGCCTCGTAGCCGAAGCCTGGCGCGAAGGCCTGGGGGAGCATGCCCGTACGGTCGGCGTCCGTGTCCCGCCAGATCTCCGAGCGGCGGGAAAGGAAGCCGTTGGGCTTGCCGTCCGTGAAGGGGGAGTTCGCGAAGAGCGCCGTGGCGACGGGCTGGAGCGCCAGAGAGGCGCGCATCTTGCGCACCATGTCGGCCTCCGAGCAGAAATCCATGTTCACCTGCACGGTGGCCGTGCGCAACATCATGTCGAGGCCGAGGCTGCCGACCTTCGGCATGTAGCCGGCCATGATGCGGTAGCGGCTCTTGGGCATGACCGGCGTCTGGTCGCGCCGCCATTTCGGGCTCATGCCGAGGGTGAGGAAGCCGATGCCGAGCGGCCCTGCCACCCGTCCGGTCGCGGCGAGATGCGCCTCAAGCTCGGCGACGGTGGCGTGGACGTCCGGCAGCGGCGCCCCGGAGAGCTCGAACTGGCCGCCGGGCTCGATCGAGATCGCCCCACCCTCGTCGGAGGCGAGCCCGATGATGTTGCCGGCATCCTCGATGGGAGCCCAGCCGGTCTCGCGGCCGAGCCCTTCCAGCAGGGCGCGCACGCCCCCGTCGCCCTCGTAGGGCACCGGGGCGTTGCCCTCGCGGTAGAAGGGAATCTTTTCGTGCTCGGTGCCGATGGCGAAGCGCTCGCGCGGCTTCTCCCCGGCCGCGAACCAGGCGATCAGCTCGTCGCGCGAGGTCAGCGGGGTCGTGTCGGACGTATCGCGCGCCATGCGCAGCCTCGCCGTGCGGTCAATCAGGATCGGGCGCCGCCGGCCGCCCGCCGAGGCCGCATCCGGCGAGGATCGGGTCCCGACGGATGCCGTCCGCTCCGGGTGCTTCCGGAGAGGCGGACGGCGCCTCTTAGTCGAGGGCGTGGTCGCCCACAACGTGCCGGATGCACCCCTCCCCTGCGGCGAAACCCGCCGCTGCGGGCGCGCGGGGCAGCGGATCGGAACGATGGCGCGGGATGTGCGGCGGCACACACCGCACGGGAACCTCAGCGCCCATCGCCGAGCACCGCCTGCACGAGGGCGAGCACCACCACGGCGGCGGTGTCGGCGCGCAGGATGCGCGGCCCGAGCGAGAGCGCCACCGTGTTCGGCCGGGCGGCGATGGTCTCCCGCTCCTCCGGGGCGAAGCCGCCCTCGGGGCCGACGAGCACCCCGAGCGGGGGCGCCTCGCCGTTCCCCGCGGCGGCGCGCAGCGCCGCCACGGGGTCGGAGACCGGCGCGTCCTCGTCGCAGAACACCAGGAGCCGCTCGGGCTCGATCGCGTCGAGGGCGACGGGCAGGCGTTCGGGCTCGGCCACCTCCGGCACGGCAAGGATGCCGCACTGCTCGGCCGCCTCGACCGCGTTGGCGCGCAGGCGCTCGACGTTCACCCGCTCGCCCTGCGTGTAGCGGGTGATGACGGGGCGGATCTGGCCTGCGCCCATCTCCACCGCCTTCTGGGCGAGGTAGTCGAGCCGGGCGCTCTTCAGCGGTGCGAACAGGTAGTGGAGGTCCGGCAGCGGCGTCTGCGGGCGCGTCCGCTCGGCGACGACGAGATCCGCGCTCTTGCGGCCGGTGGCGGCGAGCGTCGCCCGCCATTCCCCCTGCCGGCCGTTGAAGAGGAGCACCGGATCGTCGGGCCCCCGGCGCAGGACGTTGAGGAGGTAGTTCGCCTGCGCCCGCTCCAGAGGCAGGCGCAGGCCCGCCGCGAGGTCGTGCGTCACATGCAGGCGCGGCGCGGTGAAATCGTAGGCGGCCATGCCCCTGGAGGTGCCGCCGGCTCCCGTCCCTGTCAACGCGGGGATCGGGGCGGCCCGGACGGGGTGTTGCGCGGATGCGACGGCGCCGCGATTTCCCCCCGTTCCCCACCGGCATCGTCACGGGGCGCTTTGCGGTTCGATTGGCGCCACATTCCTATGAATAACGCAGGTTGAACGAGCGCGGCGCCGGCCGGGCCGTTGCGAAAGCGAGGGGCGAGGTCCGATCCGCCCGGGTGCGAGGGAGACGAGGCTATGGGCCAGGGTATGGGATCACGCAGCAGGCTCACGCGGATCGCCGCCGCCGTCGCGGGCGGCCTCGTCGGCGCGACGCTCCTGCACACCGCCGCCTTCGCGCAGAACGCCGAGTGCGGCGAGATCCAGAAGACCCTCGAGGAGCGCAAGAACCTCGTCGCCAAGGCGAACGCCGCCTCGAACTCCAAGAAGAAGATGACGCCCCAGGAGGCCTGCGCCCTCTTCGGCAAGCTCCAGTCGAACGGTGCCTCCGGGCTGAAGTGGATCGCCGCCAACAAGGACTGGTGCTCGATCCCCGATTCCTTCGCGCAGGGCTTCAAGGCCGATCACGAGAAGGTCGGCGGCATCCGCGCCAAGGTCTGCCAGGTCGCCGCCCAGGCCACCAAGATGGAGGCGCAGGCCCGCGCCCAGGCCCAGAACGGCGGCGGAAGCGGCGGCCTTCTCGGAGGCCCCGGCCTGACGGGCCAGTTCCGGATGCCCCAGGGCGCCCTCTGAGGCTCTCCTGAGCGTCGTTCTCGCCCCGTTGCCGATCCCGCGATCCGGCCGCTCCTCGTGAGCGGGCCGGCGCCGGACGGCCGCGTCTCGGACGCGGTGGCGGGGCACTGGGCCGACCGCGCGACGCCGCGCAGCCTGCGGCCCTATCTGCGCCTCGCCCGCATCGAGCGCCCGATCGGCTGGTGGCTGCTGCTGTTGCCCTGCTGGTGGTCCGCGGCGCTCGCCGCCATCGCGGCCGGCGCGCCCACTCCGAACCTCGCCCATCTCGCGCTGTTCCTCGTCGGCGCGGTCGCCATGCGCGGGGCCGGCTCGACCTACAACGACATCGCCGACCGCGACCTCGACGCGCGGGTCGAGCGCACGCGCTCGCGCCCCCTGCCCTCCGGACAGGTCGGCACGCGGGCGGCGGCCGTCTTCCTCGTGCTCCAGGCGCTCGTCGGCCTTCTCGTGCTGCTGCAGTTCAACGGGACGGCGATTCTCGTCGGCCTCGGCTCGCTGGTTCCGGTGGCGGTCTACCCGTTCATGAAGCGGGTGATGCCGGTGCCGCAGCTCGTGCTGGGCCTCGCCTTCGGCTGGGGCGCGCTGATGGGCTGGGTCGCCGTGTTCGGACGGCTCGATGCCGCGCCGATCCTGCTCTACGCCGGCACCATCGCCTGGATCGTCGGGTACGACACCATCTACGCGGTGCAGGACATCGAGGACGACGAGATCGCCGGCATCCGCTCGTCGGCCCGGTTCTTCGGGGAGCGGCTGCGTCTGGCTGTGGGCGCCTGCTACGGGCTCTGCGTCGCTCTGGTCGGGCTGTCGATCGCCGCCGCCGGGGGTGGTCCCGCGGCCTATCTCGGCCTCGCGGGCTTCGCCGCGCATCTCGGCCGGCAGGTGCTGCGCCTGCGCGAGCGCGACGGGGCGGGGGCGCTGGCCCTGTTCCGCTCGAATCGCGGGGCGGGCCTGATCCTGTTCGCGGGTCTCGTGCTCGACGCCGCGCTGAGAGCCTGGGTCGGCCGCGCCTGATCGCTCAGGAGCGGGCGATGATCTCGTTCTCGTCGCGGTGAATCTGCGGGCGGGCCGGCAGGCGGCCGGTCTTGCGGCGGGTGAGGAAGCGCGGGCGGCGCTCGCCGAGCGAGCCGTGGCGGCGGCGGATGCGGGTGGTGCCGAGGGCCAGCCGGCCGATCTGACGGGAGACCAGCGACAGGCCGCCCTCCTCCCGCTGGATCATGCGGGGCAGGCCAGTCTTGCCCGAGAGGTCGCGCCACACCGCCACGACCTCCTCCTCGCAGAAGGGCCCGAGCCGGGCGATCACGGAGCCGTCCTCGCCGGTGAGGAGCAGCGCGAAGCGATCCTCGCCGCAGGCCTCGGCCTCGTCGGTGGCGAAGGCGAGCGCCACGCCGGCGCAACGCTCGGTGCCGGTGCCGTAGACCGGCAGGGCGGAGGCGCCGAACGCGAAGTCGAACGCCGGCACGCCGTCCTGTCGAAGGTCGTTCTGCGGGGTCGCGCTCATGATGCTTTCGGTATTCATCTGTCCGATGCCCTGTCGCAAGAGGCGACCTCTTGTGGGCCGCTCGTCGTCCCAAGCAAAATGCATCGGCTCTCACTGTCTCGACCTTAAGCGGCAGCGTTAAGCGATCGTCGCCGGGGCCTAAACGATTCGAATGCTCAACGGATCATTGTCGCGCGCTGCGCCGGCTCGCGAATCTCCTGAAAGATCACGGTGTTCGCCGCCGCTTGTGGGCGGCCCGGGCGGGCCGTAGAACGGGTGTCGCGGTCGCGCGATCCCGCCTCCGCCGCGTCCTTCGATCCCCTGTCGCCCCGCAGCGCGCCCTCCGGGCCCGCCGAGGTAGAGCCTCGATGTCCGAGCCCATCACCGCAGCGGCCGCGCGGGCCCTGCTCCCGGCGGTTCTTGAGGTGGTCGATGCCGCTTCCGGCATCGCCCTGCCCTACTTCCGGCGCGGCGAGCAGACCACGGCCCGCGTCTGGTCGAAGGCCGGCGGCTCGCCGGTGACGGAGGCCGACGTCGAGGTCGACGCCTTTCTCAAGGTCCGCCTCAGCGAGCTCGTGCCCCAGGCCGGATGGCTCTCGGAGGAGACCCGCGACGATCCCGACCGGCTGTCGCGGGACACGGTCTGGATCGTCGATCCGATCGACGGCACCCGCGCCTTCCTGTCCGGAAACCCGGATTGGTCGATCGCGGTGGCCCTGCTCTCGGGCGGCGAGCCGGTGCTGGGCATCGTCGCGGCGCCGGCTCTCGGCCGCGTCTACGCGGCGGCGGCCGGCGGCGGTGCCTACTGCGACGCGGCGCGGATCCATGCGTTCACGCGCGTGGAGCTTGCCGGGGCGCGGGTCACGGGGCCGAAGCCGATGATCGAGAGGCTCGCCCGCAGCGCGGACGGGCTCGAGACGATCCCGCGCGTCCCCTCCCTGGCGCTGCGCATCGTGCGGGTGGCCGAGGGACTGATCGATGTCGGGCTCGTCTCGACGGATTCCCGCGACTGGGATCTGGCGGGTGCCGATCTGATCCTGCGGGAGGCCGGAGGGGTGCTATGCGACCTCTCGGGAGAGGCGGCCCGCTACAACAGGCCGCGGCCGATCCACGGCGAGCTGGCGGCGATGCCCGCGACCCTGGTCGGGCCGGTTCTCGCCGCCCTCGCCTGAGCGGTCAGGCCCGCGCCGCCTCGCTGAGCGCGATGTCGGCGGGCGCCAGACCGAGCCGGTCGGCGAGGTGCCAGCGCAGCTCACGGGGTGAATGGTAGTTGTAGGAACGGTCGATCATGTCGCTGACATCGACGGCGTGAGAGCCGCCGCGCGCGGCGGCCTGGCGAAGGCGACCGACCCGGAACGTCGCCGCGTCGGTGACGGGCGAACGGGCGCTGTGGCGCCGGGTGAACTCGAACTGCATTTTCTTGTGTTGTCTTTCTCGTCGGCGGCCTCTTCGGTCGCGCCGGTCGTTTCTGGTTATGGGTGTCGTCCGACCGGCACGCCCCTGTCGGGAAGCGCCGGAGGGATCTCTTCGCGTCGTCGGTCCCTGGACGGGCGTGGTCAGGCGGCCTGAAGGTTGCTGGCGGCTTCCTTGCCGCTGCGCTTGTCGGGCACGACCTCGTAGGTCACGCGCTGTCCCTCGATCAGGTTGCGCAGACCGGCGCGCTCGACGGCGGAGATGTGCACGAACACGTCCTTGCCGCCGTCATCGGGCTGGATGAAGCCGTAGCCCTTGGTCTCGTTGAACCACTTTACAGTGCCAGTATTCACGAACAGATCCTCGTATCGTCCATAGGCAATATCCGTGCGTCTACCCGACGTACGGGACGGTGCCTCGTCATCGATCTAGTTGCAAGCGGCGGGGCATGAGGCGCTGACCATGCGAGCGTCGCGCTCAACCTTCGGCCCCCCGATTGCTTATGTAGGACTCCGGTGTGGCCGCAGCAAGGCGGTCCCTTGCGATCCCTTGCCGGCCCGCTTCCCGCGACGCCGGGCGCCCTGGGCATTTGCCCGGGGCCACGCATATAAGAACGCTAGCAGAGGTGATCATCATCCATGGCGGGTATCTCGGTATCGCTCGAAGGCGCCAACATCCAATTGTCCTTCCAGAAGGACGACCAGGCGACGGCCGTGGTCATGGACTCGCGCGCCGCGCGCGCGCTGGTTCGGGCGGTCGGCCAGCTCCTGACCGCCATTGACGAGCCGGCCGATCCCGAGATGCCCGAGGACCTCTCCGACGAGGACGCCGCCATGCTGGAGGTGACCTCCTCGGCCATCGAGGTCGGTACCGACGAGCACGGGCAGGCGGTCGTCGCTCTCCAGGCCGGCGCGCTGCCGCCGTTCCAGCTGCGCCTCACGGACGAAGAGGCCCGCCACGTCGCGACGAGCCTCTCCGAGATCCTTGCCGCGCCGCGGGACGTGCGCGCCTCCCACGGCGGTCACTGACGCCTACAGGCGGACACCGGGATTGGTCGGCCCGCCGGGCAGGTAGTCCGGCTCGGAGCCGGGACCCGTGGGCTCGTCCACGCCCGGGTCGTCGACCGGATAGGGCGTGCGCGGACCGGTCGGTCCCACATCCGGCTGCTCGTCGGGCGCCGGAGGAGGCGGCAGGTCGCCGGGGATCGAGCCGCCGGGCGTGGGTTCGGGAGTCGGAAGGCCGGGATTGGCCATGCGGGCTCTCCTTCGATGGGTGGGTATGCCGGGTCAACGGCCCCCTCGGAGAACCGGTTCCGGCCTCGCTTGCCCGATTTCCCGCGCGTCCCGAAACCGCCCCGCCCCTCCGGAACCCCTCGCGCGCAAGCACCGTTTGCCGGTCATATCCACAAAAGCGGAGCGTGACATGGCCGACATCCGGCAAGCGAAGGTGCTCATCATCGCCACGGACGGTTTCGAGCAGAGCGAGCTTCTCGAGCCCCACGCCCAGCTCGGGCAGGCCGGGGCCACCGTCCACGTCGCCGCTCCGAAGTCCCGGATGCGGCCGGACTCGATCCGAGCTTGGGACAAGACCGACTGGGGCAAGAGCGTCGCCGTCGACCTCGACGTCGAGGCGGTCGATGCCGAAGACTATGATGCCCTCGTGCTGCCGGGCGGCCAGATCAACCCGGACAAGCTGCGTCTGGAGCTGAAGGCGCTCGCCGCGATC
>NZ_BPQR01000003.1 GCF_022179345.1 Methylobacterium jeotgali
GCCTGAAGCTCGGTGGCCGAGGACGACACCATCGAGACGATGCCCCCGATGGCGTCCTCGAACCGGTCGGCAAGCTCGTTCATCATCCGCTTGCGCTGGACCTCCGCCGCCTCGCGCGAGCGGGCCGCCTCGGCGGACAGGGCCTCGTTCTCGATCAGCCCCTGGCGGAACACCTCGACGGCGGCGGCCATCTCGCCGATCTCGCTGCGCTCGCCCGCGTTCGGGATGCGGGCCGAGGTCTCGCCCTTCGCGATCCGATTCATGACCTGCGCCATCTTCCGGACCGGGGTCGAGATGGTCAGCACGCACATGCAGGCGATGCCGAGGGTGAGCGCGACCGAGGCGACGACGACGATCAGGATGTAGAGGCGGGCGCGGCTCCCGAGCTCCACCGCCGCCTCGCTCGTCCGGACACCTTGGCGGACATTGAAGTCGAGATCCGCCTTGATGGCGGCGCGAGCCTTGTTGAGGGCCGGGAGCATCCCGTCGAGCAGGTAGTCGCTCGCCGCCTTGCTCTCCTTCCGGTCGAGCAGCCCGACGAACTCATCGCCCATTCCGAGATAGGCAAGGACGTCCGTCTTCACGCTCTTCCAGATATCGCCCTCGCCGGGGCTGGCGAGGGGCTCGTACTCAGCGATATCCGTGCGAAGGTCGGACATGCTGGCGCTCAGCCGGGTCAGGGAGACCGGGCGCCGCTCCTCGCTCGACAGGAGATATGCCGCCTGCCGGCTGCGGAGCGCCTCGAAGTTCGTCGCTAGCCGGCCAAGCACCCGCGTGCTCGGCACGGTGTTCCCGGCGAGCTCGCCAATCGCTGCATCGAGGGACCTGAACTGCGTGTAGGAAAACACGCCGACGCCGCAGATCAGGCTCAGCAACAATATCAGCGCCCCGATCAGCCGAGACCGGACGGTGGTGTTCGAGATCATGGTGGGACGTCCAAAAACGGAATGCTGCGCTGCGTCAGCGTATGTTTCAGGAACGTCAACTTTCGGTTGATGCGGGCCGCCGCGCCGCGAAGGCCGATGACAAAAAAGCCCCGGCTTGAAGGCCGGGGCTTGCGAGGACGGATGTGAGCGCTGCAGCTCAGGCGCGGCCGGCCTGCTGGGCGACCTCGGTGGCGAAGTCCGGGCCCTCTTCCTTCTCGATGCCCTCGCCGAGCGCGAAGCGCACGAAGCCGGTGAGCTTGACCGGCTTGCCGGCCTTGGACTCGGCCTCCTTGAGGACCTGGGTCACGGTCTTGGAACCGTCGTGGACGAAGGGCTGCTCCAGGAGGGTGACCTCCTTGTAGTAGGTCTTCAGGCCGCTCTCGACGATCTTCTGGAGGACGTGGTCGGGCTTGCCGGCGTTCTTCTCGCGCAGGATGTTGCTCTCGCGCTCCAGCGTCGCCTGGTCGACGCCGGAAGCGTCGAGCGCCACCGGGTTCGTCGCGGCGACGTGCATGGCGAGCTGGCGGCCGAGCGTGGCGAGCGCCTCGACGTCGCCCTCCGACTCCAGCGCCACGAGCACGCCGATCTTGCCGAGGCCCTCGCTGACCTGACTGTGCACGTAGCTGGCGATGAGGCCGTGCGGGACCTCAAGCTTGGCGACGCGGCGCAGGTTCATGTTCTCGCCGATGGTGGCGATGAGGCTCTGGAGCTTGTCGGCGACGGTCACCGACTCGCCGGGGAACTTGGCGGCCTGGAGGCCCTCGAGGGTGCCGTCGGTGTTGAGCGCGAGCTTGGCGGCCTCGCGCACGAAGGCCTGGAAGCCGTCGTTGCGGGCGACGAAGTCCGTCTCGGAGTTGACCTCGACGATGGCGGCGTGGCGGCCGGCGGACTCGACGGCGACGAGACCCTCGGCGGCGACGCGGCCGGCCTTCTTGGCGGCCTTGGCGAGGCCTTTCTTGCGCAGCCAGTCGACCGCGGCCTCCATGTTGCCGTCGGTCTCGTTGAGCGCGCCCTTGCAGTCCATCATGCCCGCGCCGGTCGTCTCGCGGAGCTCCTTCACCATCGCGGCGGTGATGTTGGCCATGGCCGGTCCTTCCTCAGTCTTTCGAGATGAGAGGGCCCGGCGCTCAGGGGAGAGCCGGGCCCGGTGTCGGTTCAACGATGCGGGCCGCGAGGCGCGGCGTCCGGCCTCAGGCGGCGGCGGCCGCCTCGACGAAGCCGCGGGCCTGGCTCACCCAGCCGTCGCGGCCGATGCGGCCGTTGAGCTTGAGGTCGGCGTCGACCTTGGCGATGTCCTCGTCGCTCATCGCGGCGATCTGCCAGTAGTGGTAGACGCCGGCGTCGTTGAGCTTCTGCACGATCTGCGGGCCGACGCCGTTGAGCTTGGTCAGGTCGTCGGGGGCGCCGCGGGGCGCGGCGAGCAGCTCGAAATGCTCGGTCGACTCGGCGAGCGCGGCGACGTCGGCCTGGCTGATCGCCTCGGAATCGATCGAGGCCGCCGCGTGCTCGGTCGGCAGCTCCTCGGCCATCGGCTCCTCGGAGGCGCCGAGGTCGACGCCCGAGGCGCCCTGGCCGCGGGAGATGCCGTCGATGGCGGCCCGGGCGATCAGGTCGCAGTAGAGGGCGATGGCGCGGCCGGCGTCGTCATTGGCCGGGACCACGTAGGTGATGCCGTCCGGATCGCAGTTGGTGTCGACGATGGCCGCCACCGGGATGCCGAGGCGGGTCGCCTCCTTGATGGCGAGCTGCTCCTTGTTCGTGTCGATGACGAACAGGAGGTCGGGCACGCCGCCCATGTCCTTGATGCCGCCGAGCGCCTTCTCGAGCTTCTCCTTCTCGCGGGAGAGCATCAGGCGCTCCTTCTTGGTGAGGCCGGGACCGCCCGTGTCGAGGGTCTCGTCCACCTTGCGCAGGCGCTGGATGGAGCCGGAGATGGTCTTCCAGTTGGTCAGCATGCCGCCGAGCCAGCGGGAGTTGACGTAGTACTGGGCCGAGCGCTTGGCCGCCTCGGCGATGGTGTCCGAGGCTTGGCGCTTGGTGCCGACGAAGAGCACGCGGCCGCCCTTGGCGACGGTGTCGCTCACGGCCTGGAGGGCCTGGTGGAGCGCCGGCACCGTCTGGGCGAGGTCGATGATGTGGATGTTGTTGCGGGTGCCGAAGATGTAGGGCTGCATCTTCGGGTTCCAGCGGTGGGACTGGTGCCCGAAATGGGCGCCGGCCTCGAGGAGCTGGCGCATGGTGAAATCGACGGCCATGATCTGTTGCTTTCTTCCCGGTTGTGCCGCCGCGGAGGAAGCGACCCGTCGATCCCGACAGGCCACCGGAAACGCCTCATTCAGGCATGAGGCCGGCTCCGCGTGTGGAATGGGCGGGGCCTTATCAGAGGCCGCCATCCGAGGCAAGCCGGCGGCGGCCGCCTCTCAGCCTCCGGCGAAGATCCGCGCGATCTCGGCCTCGCCGAGCACCCGGTAGCTTCCCGGCGCGAGATCATCGGGCAGGTCCAGCCCGCCGACCCGGTCGCGGTGGAGCGCGGTGACGTGGTTGCCGAGCGCCGCGAATATCCGGCGGACCATGTGGTAGCGCCCCTCGGTCACCGTCACCGCGGCCTGCCGCTCGCCCTCGGCCTCGAAGCGGACCGGCAGGAGCGGCTTCTCCTCGCCCTCCAGCATCAGCGTGCCGGCGGCGAGGACCGCCGCCTCGTCGCCCTTGAGCGGCCGGTCGAGGGCGACGCGGTAGCGCTTCGCGACCTCCGCCTTCGGCGAGATGATCCGGTGCAGGAGCGCGCCGTCGTCGGTGAGCAGCAGCAGCCCCGAGGTGTCCTTGTCGAGGCGCCCGACGGTGGAGAGCGCCGGCTCGCGGCGGCGCCAGCGGGGCGGCAGGAGGCCGTAGACGAGCGGGCCCGCCTCCTTGTGGGAGCAGGTGACGCCGAGGGGCTTGTGGAGGAGGAGCGCGAGGCCCGGCGGCGGGTCGAGGGGCTCGCCGTCGACGCTCATGCGCTCGGGCAGGTCCCGCGTCACCGCGATGCGCCCGTCCGCCCGGTCGAGGACGGCGCCGTCGAGGCGGATCAGGCCGGCGCGGGCGAGCCCGGCGATCTCCCGGCGGGAGCCGTAGCCGAGATTGCCGAGAAGCCGGTCGAGGCGCAGGGACGGGGCCTTGGCGGCGCCCGTCAACGGCGCGCCTCGTAGACCTTGTAGCCGCCGGCGCCCGCCCGCTGCGTCACCTCACGGAAGGCGCCCCTCAGCACCGCCTCGTAGGGCAGGTGGGCGTTGGCCGTCACCCAGAGCGCGCCGCCGGGGCGCAGCATCTCGGCGGCGCGCCGCACGAAGGTCTGGCCGAGCGCCTGGTCCTCGGTGCCGCCGTCGTGGAAGGGCGGGTTCATCACCACGAAGTCGAGTCGGCCGGTCTCGAACTCGGCCACGCGCAGGTCCTCCCAGCGCAGGCTGGCGCGGGGATCGACGACGTTGCGGCGGGCCATCTCCACGGCGCGCCTGTCGATGTCGACGAGCGTCAGCGCCGTGACGGCCGGGGAGCCGAGCACCGCGCGGGCGAGGATGCCGAGGCCGCAGCCGAGATCCGCGCCCCGGCCGGAGAGCGGCGGCAGTGTCTCGAGGAGCAGCGCCGTGCCCGGATCGATCCGGTCCCAGGAGAAGACGCCGGGCTGCGTGCAGAGGGCCAGATTGTCGATATGGCGCGGGGCGCCCGCGTCGAGGGCCTCGGCGAGCGGCAGCGCTCCCGACGGCCGGCGCAGGGTGCAGATGCGGTGATGCCGGCGCGCCTCCTCGGCGAGGTCGAGGCCGAGCGCGCGAAGCTCCTTGGCCAGCCGCGCGCCGCCCCGGTCCTTGGGCGCCATCACGGTAAGCGCGCCGCCGGGCTCCAGGGCGCGCAGGGCGAGCGCGAGGGCGTGGCGGCGCTCGATGGTGCCGGGGGCCGCCAGCATCACCAGCGCGCGCGCGCTGCCCTCGGCGCAGTCCTCGAGCCGGGCCGAGCCCGGAATCAGCGGCGAGACCTGGGCCGCGTCCGGCGGCACGGCCGCGAGCTCCCGCGGGGGCAGGCCGTAGACGAGGGACGCGGAGAACGGGGCATTCATCGGAGCGGCATCCGCGACGACGGGTCCGGCGCCATGGCGCAGAGGCCGTAGCGTTGGACGGAACGAGGGGTGAGGGCGCCGGCGGCACGACGCGAACCGAATCGCGGCCGGGGGTCGATTATTAGCCATCGTCCGAACCGCGCGAAAGGTTACCGCGGCCACGTCCGCGGGTTTCCTGCGACCGCCCGCGCCGCGATTCGGCCCTCGCACAGTCGAAAAGGCCGGTCTCTCAAGATGTTCGGCGTGTTTCCACCGGGCTTCGGCGCGTAGCCGATATGTCGAACATCGCACATCCGGGCAGATCGGATGCGCATTCTGCGTCACTGCCGTCGTCCTCGTCCGGACGGCAGCGGGATTCTGGCCCTCGACGGGCCTCAGCCGCGCGGGAACTCCAGCCCCATCTCCCGGTAGCGGGCAGGATCGTCGGCCCAGTTCTCGCGAACCTTCACGTGCAGGAACAGGTGCACCGTCGCCTCGGCGGCCTCGGCGATCTCGACGCGGGCGGCCTGCCCGATCGCCTTGATGGTACGCCCGCCCTTGCCGAGCACGATCGAGCGCTGGCTCTCGCGCTCCACGAAGATGGTCTGCTCGATGCGCACGGAACCGTCGGCCCGGACCTGCCACTGGTCGGTCTCGACGGTGGAGCGGTAGGGCAACTCCTCGTGGAGGCGGTCGTAGATCTTCTCGCGGGTGATCTCGGCGGCGAGCATGCGCAGGGGCGCGTCGGAGACCTGATCCTCCGGGTAGAGCCAGGGGCCGGGGGGCATCAGGCCGGCGAGCGCCCGGCGAAGGTCGGCGACGCCGTCGCCGTTGAGCGCCGAGATCATGAAGGTCTCGGCGAAGGGGAGCCTGCCGTTGAGGTCGGCGGCGAGCGCGAGCAGCCGCTCGCGGGGGATGAGGTCGATCTTGTTGAGGATGAGGAAGCGCCGGCGCTTCACCTCGGCGAGCCGGCCGAGCACGGCCTCGACCTCCTCGTCGACGCCCTTGCGCGCATCGACGAGCAGGCAGACCGCGTCGGCATCGGCGGCTCCGCCCCAGGCGGAATGGACCATGGCGCGGTCGAGCCGGCGCTTGGGCGCGAAGATACCCGGCGTGTCGACGAGCACGATCTGCGACGCGCCCTCCATGACGATGCCGCGGATCAGCGCCCGCGTCGTCTGCACCTTGCGGGAGACGATCGAGACCTTGGTGCCGACGAGGCTGTTGAGCAGCGTCGACTTGCCGGCGTTCGGGACGCCGATCAGCGCGACAAACCCTGCCCGCGCGTCGGCCGGCATCCCCGGTGCCGCCTGCGCGGCCTCGGCCTGCGGCGGCGGCACGTCGTCCCTGCCGCTCTCGTCAACCTCGCTCATGCGTCCTCCCCGGAACCGCTCTCGGGCGGCGCGGCACCGATGCCCTCCCGCTCCAGCAGGGCGCGGGCGGCCGCCTGCTCCGCGACGCGCTTCGAGGTGCCCTCGCCGTGGCCGGGCTCCAGCCCCTCGACGGCGACCGCGATGCGAAAATGCGGGGCGTGGTCCGGCCCGGTGCGCTCGACCACCGTGTAGGCCGGCACCGGCAGCGCCCGGCCCATGGCCCATTCCTGCAGGGCCGACTTGGCGTCGCGCCCACGTGGACCCGCCGCCGCAGGCTCGGCGGGCTGGAAATGCCGCTCCACCACCGCCCACGCGGCGGAGAAGCCCGCGTCGACGTAGACCGCCCCGAGGATCGCCTCGCAGACGTCGGCGAGGATGGTCTGGTTGCGCCGGCCGCCGCCCATCACCTCGCCCTGGCCGAGGATCAGGTGCGGCCCGACCTCCCAGCGCTCGGCGACCCCGGCGCAGGTCTCCCGCCGCACGAGCCCGGCGAGCCTGCGGGAGAGGTCGCCTTCGTCGGCGTCCGGGAAGGCGGCGTAGAGCCCGTCCGCCACGGCGAGACCGAGCACGCGGTCGCCGAGGAACTCGAGCCGCTGGTAGCTGCCGCCCCGGCCCGCCGCCTTGCTCGTGTGGGTCAGCGCGCGCACGAGCAGCTCGCGGTCTGCGAAGGCATGGCCGATCCGCTCCTCCAGCTCGGAGAGGGGCGGCTTCGGACGGTGGGCGCGGCGCGCCCGGCTCGACGCCCCGGCCTCGCCCGCGCGTTCGGCGCCCTTGGTCACGTCAGTGGATGGTCGAGAACAGGCGGCCCCAGCGCACCTTGGCGGGCCAGTTCCAGATCTGCCAGGCGGGGGTGCCCTCGTCGATGGAGAAGAAGATCATCTCCGCGCGGCCGACGAAGTTGTCGAAGGGCACGTAGCCGACATTGGCGAGGTCGCGCGAATCCGTGGAGTTGTCGCGGTTGTCGCCCATCATGAAGAAGTGCCCGGCCGGCACGGTGTAGAGCTCGGTCCGGTCCCAGAAGCCGTTGTCGCCGTCCCGCTCGATGATGCGGTGGGCGATGCCGTTGGGTAGGGTCTCGAGGTACTGAGGCACCTTCGTCGCCTGCCCGTAGGGGTCGAAGGTCTCGTAGTCGGCGATGCGCTCGCGCTTGACGGCCTTGCCGTTGATGTTGAGCACGCCGTCGATCATCTGGATGCGGTCGCCGGGCAGGCCGATGACGCGCTTGATGTAGTCGGTCGCGTTGTCCTTCGGCAGCTTGAACACGGCGATGTCGCCGCGCTTCGGCTCCGCAGCCCAGACGCGTCCCTCGAGCTTGCCGGGGATGTACTCGCTCAGAGGCAGGGAGTACTTCGAGTATCCGTAGGAGTACTTCGACACGAACAGGTAGTCGCCGATCAGCAGCGTCGGCACCAGCGATCCCGAGGGGATGTTGAAGGGCTGGAACAGCAGCGTGCGCACCACCAGCGCGATCAGCAGCGCCTGGATGCCGACCTTGATCGTCTCGCGCAGGCTCGCCCAGGTGCTCGAGGCGGGCGCCTGAGCCGGTGCGGCCCGCATCGGCCGGTTGGTGTCCTGATCCACGCCTGCGCCTTCCATCCTTCGCGAGCGCCGTGGCCCGGCCGGGTCTCGGGGCGCGGCCGCGACGCGCAACGGGGCCGGCCGGTCGCGAGCGGCGGTCTAGACCATGAGGGGGCTACCCGCAACGCGCAAGCGCCCGCCAGCCATCCCGGCTAAGGGTGGAGCGCGCGACGATGTGATCGCCGCTCCGGTCAGTCGCGGTGCGGAAAGCTCGGTCGGATGCGCAGCTGGTCGATCGCCCAGAGCCAGGTCCCGTCCCCCTGCCGCCGGGCGGCCTCGACGGAGACGTCGCCGTTGGGCAGCAGCGCCGAGGTGAGCGCGAGGTCGCCGTTGCGGATCGCCGGCTGCGTGTCCACCGGCGGGAACTCGGACTTGCGCGACAGGAGCTTGGTGAAGAACGCGCGGATCTCCTCGTGCCCGGTCGCCTTGACGACGCCGACCGCGATGACCGCGCCCGGCTCGTAGAGGGCGACGAGACCCTCGACGTCCCCGGCATTCGCCCTCGCGTTGAAGAGGCGCGCCAGGTCCTCCGGCTCCCGCGCGGTGTCCTTTCCGTTTCCGCTCATCGATCCTCCTCGCCCCCTCCGGCAGACGTCACTTCAGACGGGCGCCCGCCCCGTCCTCGACGGTGACGCGCACGGGCACGCCCGCCTTCACGCTCTCCGAGACCGTGCAGAAGCGCTCGAACTGCTCGATCACCCGGTCGATGCGCGGCATCTCGGCCTCGACGGCCCCGAGCGCGATCGCCACGTCGATCCCTTGAATGCGCAACCGCCCCTCGGCGTTGCGTCCGACCTCGCAACGGGCGCGGGCGGAGACGCCCCCGCCCTCCTGCTTGAACTTGCCGAGCGCGAAGACGAGGCTCGCGCACAGGCAGTTGCTCACCGCGGCGATGAGGAGCTGCTCGGGGAACGGCCCCTCCCCGGTGCCGATGGGAACGGATTCGTCCGTGAGCAGCGCCGGCAGGGCGCCGCCGAAATCGACGGTGAAGCGGTAGTCCGCGACCTGGGTGATGCTGATCGTCGGGTTGCCCGACATCCCTGTCCGCTCCTGCTCCCAGGCCGGCACGCTGCCGCCCGTCGCCCCGCAACAACTGGTTCTGCCCGGCGCCCCGGCAATGGATGCGGTTGCATCCATGAGGGCCCAAACGGAGGAGAGACATCCGCCGCGGGATGTTCCGGACCCCACGGCGTCGTTCCGGCGCCGCCCTTGACAAGCGCCTTAGTGGTATACCAAATGCCACCTCAAGAGCACGAGCAAGTCATGCCATCGATGTGCTGCGGAATTGGGGAGAGCCCTCTTCCGACGAGCGGAGGAAATGGAAATCATGACGGATCGCATCCGACGCGCGCACGGCCTTTTGCGGCCCGCGTGGGCGCAACGCGGCTCTTCCGGCACCCGCCCCTTCGCCCTTCGCTCCCGATAGCGGCGTCGACGGCAGGTTGATGTCGAGCGACATCGATTTCAAGCAGCTCGTCGCTGCCTCCGGCGATGCCATGGTGGTCTCGGATGCGGAGGGTCTCATCACCCTCTGGAACGCGGCGGCGGAGCGCATCTTCGGCTTCACCGAGGCCGAGGCCCTCGGGCAGTCCCTCGACCTGATCACGCCGGAGCGCCAGCGCGCCCGGCACTGGGAGGGCTACCACAAGACCATGAGCACGGGCGTGACCCGCTACGGCACCCAGCTGCTGCGGGTGCCCGCGCTCCACAAGGAGGGACGCGCGCTCTCGATCGCCTTCACCGTCGGGCTCCTGTTCGGGCCGGACGGGGCGGTCACCGGCATCCTCGCGGTCATCCGCGACGAGACGGAGCGCTGGAACGAGGAGCGCCGGCTGCGCAAGCGGCTGTCGGAGCTCGAGACGGCGAGCGCCTGAGAGGGCGCAACGGTTTCGCGCGCGCGCCCCGAGCCTCGGGGCGGCGCGCGGTCAAGCAAGTTCCGGGGCCAGCACCGGCCTGCAAAAGTCGGCCCGGGACCGAAGTTCGAAGCAGTCGACAAGGGAGAAAGACGACAATGACCCAGCCTCTAGAGGGCATCAAGATCATCGACTTCACGCACGTCCAGGCCGGCCCCGCCTGCACGCAGCTCCTCGCCTGGTTCGGCGCGGACGTGATCAAGGTCGAGCGTCCCGGCGCCGGCGACGTGACGCGCTCGCAGCTGCGCCACATCGAGGATGCGGACGCGCTCTACTTCACGATGCTGAACTCCAACAAGCGCTCGCTGACCCTCGACACCAAGACGCCCCAGGGCAAGGAAGTGCTCGAGAAGCTCATCCGCGAGTCCGACGTCATGGTCGAGAACTTCGGCCCCGGCGCGCTCGACCGCATGGGCTTCTCCTGGGCGCGCATCCAGGAGCTGAACCCGGGCATGATCCTCGCCTCGGTGAAGGGCTTCTCGGACGGCCACCACTACGAGGACCTGAAGGTCTACGAGAACGTCGCCCAGTGCGCCGGCGGCGCCGCCTCGACCACGGGCTTCTGGGACGGCCCGCCCACCGTGTCGGCCGCCGCCCTCGGCGACTCCAACACCGGCATGCACCTGGCCATCGGCATCCTCACGGCGCTGCACCAGAAGAACAAGACCGGCAAGGGCCAGAAGGTCGCCGTGTCCATGCAGGACTCGGTGCTCAACCTCTGCCGCGTGAAGCTGCGCGACCAGCAGCGCCTCGACGCGCTGGGCTACCTCGAGGAGTACCCGCAGTACCCGCACGGCGAGTTCTCGGACGTGGTGCCGCGCGGCGGCAACGCGGGCGGCGGCGGCCAGCCGGGCTGGGTGCTGAAGTGCAAGGGCTGGGAGACCGACCCGAACGCCTACATCTACTTCACCATCCAGGGTCACGCCTGGGCCCCGATCTGCAAGGCGCTCGGCAAGCCCGAGTGGATCGACGATCCGGCCTACAACACGGCCCGCGCTCGCCAGGACAAGATCTTCGACATCTTCAACTTCATCGAGGCTTGGCTCGCCGACAAGACGAAGTTCGAGGCCGTCGACATCCTGCGCAAGTTCGACATCCCGTGCTCGCCGGTGCTGTCGATGAAGGAGATCGCCAACGACCCGTCGCTGCGCGCCAGCGGCACCGTCGTCGAGGTCGATCACCCGAAGCTCGGCAAGTACCTGACCGTCGGCAGCCCGATCAAGTTCTCGGACATGAAGGTCGACGTGAAGGCCTCGCCGCTGCTCGGCGAGCACACCGACGAGGTTCTCAAGGATCTGGGCTACACGCAGCAGCAGATCGAGGAGCTGCACCAGGCGAAGGCCGTCTAAGGCCTCCGACCCTCGGCTGAAACGGAGACGGCGCGCCCCACGGCGCGCCGTTTTCTTTTGGGGAAGCGCGCCTGCATGAGGCCGGCGTCAGGCCGGCAGCGCCTCGATGATCACGAAAGCCTGCGCCAGCGGCGGATCGTCGGTGAGGCTGACATGGAGCCGGGCGACGTGGCCGGGCGGGATCAGCGCGTCGAGCCGGGCCAGCGCGCCGCCGGTGAGCCGCAGGGTCGGCTGGCCGGAGTGCAGGTTCACCACCTCCATGTCCCGCCAGAACACGCCGCGGGCGATGCCGGTGCCGAGCGCCTTGGCGCAGGCCTCCTTGGCGGCGAAGCGCCTCGCGTAGCCGGGCGCACGGGCGGCGCGGCGGTCGCAGCGGGCCCGCTCGCCGGCGGTGAACACCCGGTGGGTGAAGCGATCCGCGAACCGCTCCAGGGAGCGCTCGATCCGGCGGATGTCGCAGAGGTCCGAGCCGATGCCGACGATCATCGCCGCGCCGATGCCTCCCGTGCCCTGCCCATGGCGGCGCGCATGTCGCGCACGGCCTGGGAGAGACCCACGAACACCGCCTCGGCGACGATCGCGTGGCCGATGTTGAGCTCGGCGATCTGCGGCAGCGCCGCCACCGGCCCGACGCTGTCGAGGCTGAGCCCGTGGCCGGCATGGATCTCGAGACCGATCGAGGCGCCGTGGGCGGCGGTCCGCCGGATCCGGCCGAGCTCCCGCTCCGCCGCGGCGGCGTCGCCCGCCACGACGGCCTCGCAATAGGAGCCGGTATGCAGCTCGACCACCGGCGCGCCGAGGTCGCGGGCGGCGTCCATCACCGCCTCGTCGGGCTCCACGAACAGCGAGACCCGGATGCCGGCCTCGGAGAGCATCGCGATCCGGGGGGCGAGATGCGCGCGGCCACGAATGATGTCGAGCCCGCCCTCGGTGGTACGCTCCTCGCGCTTCTCCGGGACCAGGCAGGCCGCATGAGGTCGGATGCGCCGGGCGATCGCGACCATATCGTCGGTCGCCGCCATCTCGAAGTTCAGGGGCACGGCGAGATCGCGGCGCAGGGCCTCGATGTCGGCATCGCGGATGTGGCGGCGATCCTCGCGCAGATGCGCCGTGATGCCGTCGGCGCCCGCCGCGACAGCCTCGCTTGCGGCCCGCAGAGGATCGGGCTGGGTCCCGCCGCGGGCGTTGCGGAGGGTCGCGACGTGATCGATGTTGACGCCGAGGCGCAGCGGGACGGTCATGGCGTGTTCCGGACAGGCGGGCGGACCGCTCTAGCCGAGGCGGCCCGTCGCCGGAAGCCGCCGGCCCGTGTCAGGAGCCTGTGAGTTCCGCGCACGAGAAAGGCCGGACCTCTCGGCCCGGCCTTTCCGAAGTTCTCAAACGATGCGCGTCTCAGCGGGCCGGCGTCGGGGTCGAGCTGGTCGAGCCGCCGCTGCTGTGGCCGCTCGTCGACATACCGTCCTTCTGCATCGTGCCCGGAGCGGCGGTGCCGGTGGTGGCCGGCATGCTGCCCCGCTCCATCGACTTCTCGGAGTTGCTCTTCACGCTGCCCGGGTTGTTCATGTTCTTCTCGGCGGAGCCGGGCGCCGTGGTCTGGGCCATCGCGCCGCCGGCGAGCGACAGGATCATGGCGGTGGCGAGGGCGTAAGTGGTCTTGCGCATCGTCAATCCTTCAGTGTCTTCAGATGCAGGGACAATCCCACCGGCGTCGGATTGTTTCCGAGAAAGTTCGTTCTCGCGCCGCCCCGCACCTTGCCTTCGCGCGGGAAAGCGGATACCAGCCGCGCCCTGCGTTCGCTCCGGCCGGGGGCTGAACGGACGGTGCCGCTTGTCGGCACAGGGCCTCGCCCGTCGTCCGGTGTCTCCGCCTTCGATCAACCGCTCGGGCCTGATAACGGCTCGAAGGGCTTGGCGCCGGGCAGACGCGGATGAGCCGGCCCGATCCGACCGCTGAAACCATGCGTCGCCGGGCCTCGTGACACAACGAAAGGCCCGAGAATGCCTCTCTACGAGCACGTATTCCTGGCGCGCCAGGACGTGACGTCCCAGCAGGTCGAGACCATGGTCGAGACCTACAAGGGCGTCCTGGAGCAGAATGGCGGCAAGGTCGAGAAGATCGAGATGTGGGGCGTGAAGTCCCTCGCCTACCGCATCAAGAAGAACCGCAAGGCGCATTTCACGCTCCTCAACATCGAGGCTCCCCCGGCGGCCCTCGCCGAGATGGAGCGCCAGATGCAGATCTCCGAGGACGTGCTGCGCTTCATGACGATCCGCGTCGAGACGCTCGAGTCCGAGCCGTCGGCAATGATGCAGAAGCGCGACCGCGACGACCGCAAGGATCGCGAGCGCGGCCGTCGTCGCGACGACGAGGGCTTCGGCGGTGGCGGCTTCGGCGGCGACCGTGGGGATCGCGGCGGAGATCGCGGCGACAGGGGCGACCGCCCCGAGCGCAGCTTCGGCGGGGAGAACTGAGCCATGGCTTTCGGTGCTTCCAGCGGCGGTGGCCGTCGCCCGTTCTTCCGTCGTCGCAAGACCTGCCCGTTCTCCGGCGCGAACGCTCCGAAGATCGACTACAAGGACGTGAAGCTGCTCTCGCGCTACGTCTCCGAGCGCGGCAAGATCGTTCCTTCGCGCATCACGGCGGTCTCCGCCAAGAAGCAGCGTGAGCTCGCCCAGGCGATCAAGCGTGCCCGCTTCCTCGGCCTGCTCCCCTACGTCATCAAGTAGGCGCACGCCCTCGACACCTTCGGCCGGCGCCTTTCCGGGTGCCGGCCCTCGCTGGGGCGAGGATCGCCCCTAACCCCGTCCGCTGCGGACGGCGGGACAGCGGATCGGCATGACACAGTATCTCGGCATCGGTATCGGCGCGGGCCTCGTCTCGGCACTCCTGGTCGGCGTGCTCGTGAAGGCGACCCCGCTCGCGATCTTCCTCTACCTGCTCGCCCCCCTGCCGATCCTCATCGTCGGGCTCGGCTGGAGCCACCGCGCGGCGCTCGTCGCGGCGGTGACGGGAAGCCTCGCCCTCGCGCTGATCGTCTCGCCCTTCCTCGGGCTCGGCTTCGCCCTCTACCTCGCGCTTCCCGTCTGGTGGCTCGCCTACCTGGCGCTTCTTGGCCGCCCGGGCGAGGACGGCAGCCTCGAATGGTATCCGACCGGCCGGCTGCTCGGCTGGATTGCTGGAAGCGCGGCGCTGGCCTTCGTCGCCATCGCGGTCGTGGCCGCCCCGAGCTACGACACCTTCGCCCGCCAGATCCGCGAGATGAGCGCCTCGATCGTGCGGATCCAGACCGACGGCCCGCGCCGCCAGGCGCCGCCGGCCGGCAAGGCCGAGGAGGGCGCCAGGGACGACGCCGCCGCGCCCGAGCCCTCTCAGGCCGACCCGAAGGAAGTCACCCAGGCCGAGGTCGCCGACGCCCTCGCCCGGATCGCGCCGGCGCTGGCCACGCAGGGGCTCGCCCTGCTACTGACCTTCTACCTCTGGGCGGCGGCGCGGATCGTGAAGATCTCCGGCCGCCTGCCGCGCCCCTGGCCCGACATCCCCTCGACGCGGATGCCCCGGGCGGTCGTCGCGCTCCTCGGCCTCGCCGTGGTCCTCGCCTTCGTACCGGGCTACGCGGGCGTCCTCGGCATGGCGCTCGGCGGCTCCCTCACCGCGGCCTTCGCGCTCCAGGGGCTCGCGGCCTTCCACGACCGCAGCCGCGGCCGTCCGGGACGCGGGGCGCTGCTCTTCGGCCTCTACCTCATCCTCTTCGTGACCCAGGGCATCGCCCTGTTCGCGCTGACCCTGTTCGGCATCGCCGACACCGTGCTCGACCGTCGCCGCCCCCAGGGCGAGCCCGGCCGCTCCTGACCCACACCAGACCAGGGGCCGCCCGAGACGGCACCCCGACGACGAAAGGACAAGACCATGGAAGTGATCCTCCTCGAGCGCGTGGCCAAGCTCGGCCAGATGGGCGAGACCGTGAACGTCCGCCCGGGCTTCGCCCGCAACTTCCTCCTGCCCCGCGGCAAGGCGCTGCGCGCCACCGAGGGCAACAAGAAGCACTTCGAGGCCCAGCGCGCCCAGCTCGAGGCCCGCAACCTCGACCGCAAGAAGGACGCCGAGGGCGTGGCCGAGAAGCTCGACGGCCAGAGCTTCATCCTCATCCGCCAGTCCGGCGAGACCGGCGTGCTCTACGGCTCGGTCTCGACCCGCGACCTCGCCGAGGTGGTGAGCAAGGAGGGCTTCAGCGTCGAGCGCGGCCAGTTCGTGCTCAACCAGCCGATCAAGACGCTCGGCCTCCACACCGTGCCCGTCACCCTCCACCCCGAGGTCGAGGTGAAGGTGACCGTCAACGTCGCCCGCTCCCCCGAGGAGGCCGAGCGCCAGGCCCGCGGCGAGTCCGTGACCGAGCGCGAGCAGTTCAACCTCGACGATCTCGGCCTCGAGGTCGGTCAGGCGCTGGCCGAGGCCGGCGAGGGCGACGACCGGGCCTGATCGCGGCCCGTCCCCAGATTTCTCCCCGCCGTGGACAGCGGGGAGGAATCGGGACGGCAGTTGACTAGTTCGCTTTTTGTTCCAGCATGGACGCCCGCCCCCCGATTGCGGTGGAGCGGGCGTTCGTGTCTCCGGGCATTGTTTCCGGTGACCGGACGCCGCAGGCAGAGACTTCGTGAGCGGCGGTTAACCACGCCGCCGCCATGGTCGGCCCCTACAGGAATTCCCACGCGGTGCCCGCCGCGCGAGCCGGAGCGACACAGCCGATGGCCCTGCCGAACGCGATCACCGCCAAGCTCGATCAGGTGCAGCCCGAGTACCGCGTCGCGCCCCACAACATCGACGCCGAGCAGGCGCTGATCGGCGCCATCCTCGTCAACAACGACGCCTACTACCGGGTATCCGACTTCCTGCTCCCCGAGCACTTCATGGAAGCCGCCCACCAGCAGATCTTCCAGGTGGCGAGCACGCTCATCAAGCAGGGCAAGCTCGCGACGCCGATCACGCTGAAGACCTATCTCGGCGACGCCGATTTCGGCGGCCAGACGGTGATGCAGTACCTCGCGCGGCTCGCCGCCGACGCGACCACCGTCATCAACGCCGGCGAGTACGGCCGCACCATCTACGACCTTGCCATCCGGCGCCGGCTCATCACCATCGGCGAGGACCTCGTGAACGGCGCCTACGAGGCGCCCGTCGAGGCCGCGCCCCGCGACCAGATCGAGGAGACCGAACGGCGCCTCTACGAGCTCGCCGAGTCGGGCAAGTACGATGGCGGCTTCCAGAAGTTCTCCGACGCGCTGACCGCGGCCGTCGACATGGCCGCCAAGGCCTACCAGCGGGACGGCAAGCTCTCCGGCATCGCCACGGGGCTCACCGACCTCGACGCCAAGATGGGTGGGCTCCAATCCTCGGACCTGATCATCCTCGCCGGCCGCCCGGCCATGGGCAAGACCTCGCTCGCCACCAACATCGCCTTCAACATCGCCAAGAGCTACCGGGGCGAGAAGCGGGCCGACGGCGCCATCGAGACCAAGAACGGCGGCATCGTCGGCTTCTTCTCGCTGGAGATGTCCGCCGAGCAGCTCGCCACCCGCATCATCGCCGAGCAGTCCGGCGTGCCCTCCTACAAGATCCGCCGCGGCGACATCCGGCCGGAGGATTTCTACAAGATCACCGACGCGGCACGCGACATGCAGACGATTCCGTTCTTCATCGACCAGACGGGCGGCATCTCCATCGCGCAGCTCGCCGCCCGGGCGCGGCGCCTGAAGCGCCAGAAGGGGCTCGACGTGCTCGTGGTGGACTACCTTCAGCTCCTCTCCGGCTCCGGACGGCGCAGCGACAACCGCGTTCAGGAGATGACCGAGATCACCACCGGCATGAAGGCGCTCGCCAAGGAGCTCGCCGTGCCGATCATCGCCCTCTCGCAGCTCTCCCGCCAGGTCGAGGCCCGCGACGACAAGCGCCCGCAGCTCGCGGACCTGCGCGAATCCGGCTCGATCGAGCAGGACGCGGACGTGGTGATGTTCGTGTTCCGCGAGGAGTACTACGTCGGCAACAAGAAGCCCCGCGAGGGCACCGAGGAGTTCTTCGCCTGGGAGGCGGAGATGCAGCGCGTCCACGGCAAGGCCGAGGTGATCATCGGCAAGCAGCGCCACGGCCCGACCGGCACGGTGGAGCTGCAGTTCGACGCCAACATCACCCGCTTCTCGAACCTCGCCGCCGACGACCGCCTGCCGGCGCGGATCTGAGCCGATGCCCGAAGCCGCAGAGACCGGCGCGGACCCGCGCCACGGGGCGCGGCTCACCATCGACCTCGGCGCGGTCGCGGAGAATTGGCGCCGCCTCGGCGCGCAGGCGCCCGGCACGCCCTGCGCCGCCGTAGTCAAGGCCGACGCCTACGGCTGCGGCCTCGGCGCGGTCGCCGGCCGGCTCTGGCGGGAGGGCTGCCGGACATTCTTCGTCGCCCATCTGGAAGAGGCACTCGCCGCGCGGCAGGTGCTGCCGGAGGCCGCGATCTACGTGCTCAACGGACTGCCTCCGGGCGGCGGTCGCGTCCTCGCGCAGGCCCGGCTGCGGCCGGTGCTGAACGCCGTCGAGGAGCTGGCGGAGTGGGCCGACCTCTCCGAGGGCCGCCTGCCCGCCGCGCTCCATGTCGACACCGGCATGAACCGCCTCGGACTGCGCATGGAGGAGGCGGTCGCCCTGCCGGGCTCGGACCTGCCGGCACGGGCCGGGATCGACCTCCTGATGAGCCATCTCGTCGGCGCGGAAGTTCCGGACGACGCGGTGAACGCCCGGCAGATCGAGGCCTTCGCCCGCGTCCGCGCGGCGCTGCCCGGCCTTCCCGGCTCGCTGGCCAACTCCTCGGGCATCTTCCTCGGCGCGGCCGCCCATCACGACCTGCTGCGGCCTGGCTACGCCCTATTCGGCGGCAACCCGGTGCCGCACCGCCCCAATCCGATGCGGCCGGTGGTGCGCCTGGAGAGCCCGATCCTCCAGACCCGCTCCGTCGAGGCCGGGGAGCGCGCCGGCTACAACGGCACCTGGACGGCACGCTCGCGCCGGCATCTCGCGACGCTCTCGCTCGGCTACGCGGACGGCTACCCCCGCGCCGGCGGCGCGCAGGGCCGGGCGCTCGTTGCGGGCGTGGCCTGCCCGATCGTCGGGCGCATCTCCATGGACCTCGTGATCCTCGACGTGACCGAGGCGCCGGGCGCCCGCCGGGGGGCGCTCGCCACGCTGATCGGCGACAGCCTCGACGTGGACACGGTCGGGCGCGCGGCCGGCACCATCGGCTACGAGATTCTGACCGGCCTGGGTTCTCGCTATGTTCGCGCCTATGTAGAGTAGGCCCGCGACCCCGAGCGAACCCTTCTCCGAATCCGCCCCATGGCCAAGATCCAACAGACCTTCGTCTGCCAGTCCTGCGGGGCGGTCTACAACCGCTGGCGCGGGCGCTGCGAGGCCTGCAACGGCTGGAACACGATCGTCGAGGAGGCGGTCTCCGCCGGCTCGCAGACGGGCCCCGCCGCGACGCGGCCCTCCCGCGCCCGCGGCCGGGTCTTCCCTCTGGAGGGGCTGACCGGCGAGGCCCGCGAGGCGCCCCGCGTGCCCTGCGGCATCGCCGAGCTCGATCGCGTCACCGGGGGCGGCTTCGTGCGCGGCTCGGTGCTGCTGATCGGCGGCGACCCCGGCATCGGCAAATCGACGCTGCTGATGCAGGCCTGCGCGGCGCTGGCCTTCCAGGGCGAGCGCGTCGCCTACATCTCCGGCGAGGAGGCGGTGGGACAGGTGCGGCTCAGGGCCGAGCGCCTCGGCCTCGCCGACCGGGCGGTGGAGCTCGCCGCCGAGACCAACGTCGAGGACATCGTCGAGACGCTCTCGCAGGGGCGCCCGCCGGCCCTCGTCGTCATCGACTCGATCCAGACCATGTGGACCGAGACCGTAGAATCGGCGCCGGGCACCGTCACCCAGGTGCGCGGCTCCGCCCAGGCGCTCATCCGCTTCGCCAAGACCACGGGCACGGCGGTGATCCTCGTCGGCCACGTCACCAAGGACGGGCAGATCGCCGGTCCCCGCGTGGTCGAGCACATGGTCGACGCGGTCGCCTCCTTCGAGGGTGACCAGGGCCACCATTTCCGCATCCTGCGGGCGATGAAGAACCGCTTCGGCCCCACCGACGAGATCGGCGTCTTCGAGATGACGGGCTCGGGGCTCGCCGAGGTGCCGAACCCCTCCGCCCTGTTCCTCGCCGGGCGCGACCACGCGGCGCCCGGCACCGCGGTCTTCGCCGGCATGGAGGGCACGCGCCCGCTGCTTGTGGAGATCCAGGCGCTGGTCGCGCCCTCCTCTCTCGGCATGCCGCGCCGCGCCGTGGTCGGCTGGGACCCGAACCGTCTCGGCATGGTGCTCGCGGTGCTGGAAGCCCATGGCGGCGTGAGGCTCGGGACCCACGACGTCTACCTGACCATCGCGGGCGGGCTTCGGGTCTCCGAGCCCGCCGCCGACCTCGCGGTGGCGGCCGCCCTCGTCTCCTCGCTCTCAGGCGCAGCGCTGCCGCCCGAGAGCGTCTACTTCGGCGAGATCGGGCTCTCGGGGGCCATCCGCCCGGTTTCCCAGGCGCCGGCACGGCTGAAGGAGGCGAAGAAGCTCGGCTTCGCCCGGGCCCTGATGCCGCAGGGGCGCGGCGAGGAGGCCGAGCGCGGGCTCTCGGCCGAGTCGCTCCGGCACATCGGCGAACTCGTCGCCGGCATCGCCGCGAACGGGCCACGCCGCAGCGCGCCGGGCCGCGGGCCCCACCGCGGCGTGCGCTACGAGGAGGAGGACGCCTGAGTGGTGCTCACCGGAGGCGCAGGACGAGGGGCGCCTCGCTGACGGGCACCGCCTCCCGCCGGCACCCGGTCTCGGCGGCGGCGTAGGCGACGGCGTCGGAGCGGGTGCGGAAGATGCCGGCGCCGAGCCCGTGGATCTCGACGGCGAGCCACGCGCCCTGCGCGCTACGGCCGACGAGGAAGCTCGGCCCCTCCCCTCGTCGGGGGACGGGATCGGTCTCCGCGGCCGGATCGGCGGTCCGCCGCAGCGTTTCAGGTTTGACGAGGAGAGGCATGGTTGGTCCGGGTTCCGCGGCGCGTCGAGCGGCCGTGTCGGGAATCTCGGCCTTTCGACATTCGGATGCCATGCGGGGCGAACCGCAAAGATATCAGTGACGCGTGAGGATGCCGGCTCGCCGATCGCCTAGCTCAAGTCGGCTGCAGCCCGTCTTGAATTCTGATCGTTGATTGCGTGCTGGCTTTACCCAACGTGGCGCCAAGGGGCGGGAGGCAGTTTTGCCGGGACGCGCTCAACTGCCCCGAGCACGGGAACCGTCGGAGTATCGTCTATGCCGGCCTGAGAGCCCGGCTGCATCGTCCGACACGATGACGAGGCCGCACTGTCCAATCAACAACGGAACAGGGATAGCAGTAAAACAAGCTATTCTCAGATCGCGCTCCCCATCGGTATCGAACAATGTGACGTTGCTTTCGCCGAGCTTGAGCCGCTTTTGAACCGTCAGCCTGGGAAGCTCGAGCATGCGATCTGGAAGCGATGACTTGTCTACGGCACTCGACATCACAACACATGTGAGTGCAGGCGCCGTGTCATCGAAATGGATCAGTGCCACCTGATAAGGGACGCCGCCAAGCCAAAGACCCCAGGCGATCAGCGTCGTGCTCTTTTCTTCATCGCTTCGGGAAGGAAACGGTCCCGGCATCTCGCGCCAGCTGCCGCTGGCTGCGTGGACTCGAAGCTGCTCAAGCGAACGCCGGTGCTGAATGCAGGTCTCATCGAAAAGTCGCACGAAGCGACCGGTGGCTGCCTCAAGGTCGATCACGCTCGCGGGCGGAATTTCGCTCGTTTGCGCGAAGGCATCGCGTGCAGCCGGTAATGTGAGGCTTGCGGCGATCAAAGTTGCTCGAAGCAGAGCTTGCATCGTTCGCTGTCTTCCGCCGTAAGGCACGGGCGTTTCGCCGTGCCCGCTCCTCGAGGCGCTTGTCCTCGGGTGCCATCGTCCATCTATTGCGGCTCTCTCGATCTCAGTTCAAGCCGAGGCGCTCTCCACGTGATCGCCAGGGTGACGGCCGAGGTTGGCCGGAGTATAAGGCGGCCTCTGTCCGGGGAGCCCGTGGAAGCCCTGTGATGGCCGCTGCCCTCCCCCAGGTGCCCTGACCGATCGCGATGCCGTTCTCCATCCTCGATCTCGCCGTGCTCGGCATCGTCGTGATCTCCGCCCTGCTGGCGGCCGTGCGCGGCGTGACCCGCGAGGTCCTGGCGATCGTCGCCTGGGTCGCCGCCGCGGCGGTGGCCTGGACGCTGCATCCGATGCTGCTGCCGACCGTGAAGCAGCACGTCACCAGCGACACCGTGGCCCTCGTCGCCTCGATCGCGGCGATCTTCCTCGTCACGCTGATCGTCGTCTCGATCGTCACCGTGAAGATCTCCGACGTGGTGCTCGACTCTCGCATCGGCGCCGTCGACCGCTCGCTGGGCTTCCTGTTCGGGGCGGCGCGCGGCTTCCTGATCTGCGTGATCGGCTGGGTGTTCCTGTCCTGGCTGGTGCAGGGCAAGATGCCGGAATGGGCCGCGCAGGCGAAGAGCCGGCCGATGCTGGAGAAGTCCGGCGACGCCCTTGTGGCGCAGCTGCCCGAGAACCCGGAAGGCTTCCTCAAGCAGTTCAAGAAGCCGAAGGGCGAGACGGCGCCGAGCGAGCCCGTCGAGGCCCCGGCCGAGACCGACACGCCGCCCCAGCGCCGTAGCGACGCGCCGGCAGCTACGCCCGCCTCGCGACGCTGACATGCCCGCGCCGCGGCCCGGAACCGCTTGGGCCGGGGACGCGGATCGCCTACATAGACGGCTTCTAAAGAACCCGGTCCCGCCCCGGGGCAACCAGGAATCCGCACCGATCATGGCCGCGACAAGGGCGATGAGCGCCGCCTCCGTGCATGCCTCCGCGACGCACGGCCCCGACGCCGCAGGCGACGACCTCGACGGGGACACCCTGCGCGAGGAGTGCGGCGTCTTCGGCATCTTCGGACATCCGGACGCCTCGGCGGTGGTGGCGCTCGGCCTCCACGCCCTCCAGCACCGCGGCCAGGAGGCGGCGGGCATCGTCTCCTTCGACGGGGAGGTCTTCCACTCCGAGCGCCGCCCCGGCCTCGTCGGCGATTCCTTCTCGGATCGCGGCACCATCGAGCGCCTGAAGGGCCAGGCCGCCATCGGCCACGTGCGCTACTCGACCACCGGCGGCACCATCCTGCGCAACGTGCAGCCGCTCTTCGCGGAGCTGGCCGGCGGCGGCCTCGCGGTGGCCCATAACGGCAACCTCACCAACGCCCTCTCGATCCGCCGGGAGCTGGTGCGCGACGGCGCCATCACCCAGTCCACCTCCGACACCGAGGTGATCCTGCATCTGGCCGCCCGCAGCCGGAAGCCCCGGATCATCGAGCGCTTCATCGACGCGCTCCAGCGCATCGAGGGCGCCTACGCGCTGGTCGCGCTCACCAACAAGAAGCTCATCGGCGCCCGCGACCCGCAGGGCATCCGCCCCCTGGTGCTGGGCGAACTCGACGGGCGCTACATCCTCGCCTCGGAAACCTGCGCCCTCGACATCATCGGCGCCCGCTTCGTGCGCGACATCGAGAACGGCGAGATCGTGGTGATCTCGGACGAGGGGATCGAGTCGATCCGCTTCGCGGAGAAGCGGCCGCTCCGCCCCTGCATCTTCGAGTACATCTACTTCGCCCGCCCCGACTCCGTCGTGAACGGCAAGAGCGTCTACGCGGTGCGCAAGAACATCGGCGTCGAGCTCGCCCGCGAGGCCGGCGTGGACGCCGACATCGTCGTGCCGGTGCCCGATTCCGGCGTGCCGGCGGCGCTGGGCTTCGCGCAGGAGACGGGGGTGCCCTTCGAGATGGGCATCATCCGCAACCACTATGTCGGACGCACCTTCATCCAGCCGACGCAGTCCGTGCGCGAGCTCGGCGTGCGCATGAAGCACTCGGCCAACCGCGCCGCCGTCGAGGGCAAGCGCATCGTGCTCGTCGACGACAGCCTGGTGCGCGGCACCACCTCGGTGAAGATCGTGCGGATGATGCGCGAGGCCGGCGCACGCGAGGTGCATTTCCGGATCGCCTCGCCGCCGATCACCTATCCCGACTTCTACGGCATCGACACGCCGGAGCGGGAGAAGCTGCTCGCCGCCACCCACTCGCTGGAGGGCATGCGCGAGTATATCGGCGCCGATTCGCTCGCCTTCCTCTCGATCCCCGGCCTTTACCGGGCGATGGGCGAGGAGCGACGGGACGACGCTTGCCCGCAATACACCGACCACTGCTTCACCGGCGACTATCCGACCGGCCTGACGGATCTGGCGATCGCAGGGCCCCGCCGCCTCGCTCTCCTCGCTGAAGCCGACTGAGATGCTCCCCATGACCGCTGCCGCTGAAAGACCCCTCGCGGGGCGGATCGCCGTCGTCACCGGCGCCTCGCGGGGCATCGGCCGGGCGGCCGCTCTGGCGCTGGCGGGGGCCGGCGCGCATATCGTCGCCGTGGCCCGCACGCAGGGCGCGCTGGAGGAGCTCGACGACGCCGTGGGGGCGGCCGGCTCGACCGCGACGCTCGCGCCCTTCGACATCACCGACTCCGACGCCATCGACCGGCTGGGCGCGGCGATCAACGAGCGCTGGGGTCGCCTCGACGTGCTCGTCGGCAATGCCGGCATCCTCGGCGCCCTGACGCCGCTCGGGCACCTGCCGCCGAAGACCTGGGCGCAGGTGATGGACGTGAACGTCACCGCCAACTGGCGGCTGATCCGCTCCCTCGATCCGCTGCTGCGCCGATCCGATGCGGGCCGGGCCGTGTTCGTCACCTCCGGCGCCGCCCACAAGGCCCGTGCCTACTGGGGACCCTACGCGGTGTCGAAGGCGGCGCTCGATGCGCTGGTGCGCACCTACGCCGCCGAGACCGAGACCACCGCGATCCGCGCCATGCTTCTCAATCCGGGGCCGCTGCGCACCGCCATGCGCCACCAGGCGATGCCCGGAGAAGACCCGCAGACCCTGCGCACGCCCGAGGACCTCGCACCCCATTTCGTGCGCCTCGCCAGCCCCGGCTGGACCGAGACCGGCAAGCTCTACGACTTCCCGAGCGACCGGGTGCTCGCCTTCCAGCCCCCCGCCTGAAAGCCGCGCGATGATCGACGTTCGCTGCATCTGCGCCATCGGCCAGCGGGGACAGCTCGGGCTCAACGGCCAGCTCCCCTGGGAGGGCAACACCGACCCGCTCTTCGTCGAGGACGTGACGCGCTTCTTCGCGCTGACCATGGGCCACGTGCTCATCGCCGGCCCGAAGACCGTGGCGTCGGTGCCGGAGTTCGCCTTCAGGGACCGCACCATCGACGTGATCCGCTCCCACGAGGACCCGAAGGCGGTGCTCGCCCGCTACCCCGGCCGGCGCATCTTCGTCGGCGGCGGCATCGCCGTCTGGAACGTCTACGCGCCCTTCATCCAGCACTGGGACATCACGCGGCTTCCCTACGACGGCGAGGCGGACCGCTGGTTCGACCCGGCCTGGCTGGTGGGCGGCCCGCTGCGAAGCTGACGCTCCGGGCAACGAGCGGAGCCGTTGCGAGTTGACGGGCACCTGCCCTGACAGCCCGAGTGCCCCGATGAGTTCCGCGCCCTACCGCTTCGGCATCGAGGAGGAGTACTTCCTGGCCGATGCCGAGACCCGCGGCACCCCGCGGCGCTCGGTGAAGCCGTTCCATGTCGAGGCCGCCGAGACGCTGCCGGAGATCGGCCGCGAGCTGCTCCAGTGCCAGGTCGAGGTCTGCACGCCGCCGGTGACGGCGTTCGCGCAGGCCCGGGACGTGCTCGGCCGCCAGCGCCGGGCGCTGGCCGATCTCGGGCGCGCCCACGGCCTCCTCGTCTTCGCCGCCGGCACCCACCCCGTCGCCGACTGGGCGCGTCAGCTTCCGACCAAGGGCGACCGCTATCGCGGCATCCTCAAGGATGTCGGGCTCGCCGGCCGGCGCAGCCTGATCTGCGGGATGCACGTCCATGTCGAGGTGCCGGACCCGGAGGCCCGCGTCGACCTGATGAACCGGCTGCTGCCGTTCCAGCCGCTGCTCTTCGCGCTCTCGGCCTCCTCGCCCTTCTGGCAGGGCAAGCCCACGGGGCTCACCGCCTACCGCCTCAGCGCCTTCGGGGAGCTGCCCCGCACCGGCCTGCCGCCACTCTTCCGCAATGCCGAGGCCTACGCGCGCTACGTGCGGATCATGACCCGGGCCGGCTCGATCCAGGACGCGAGCTTCCTGTGGTGGTCGCTGCGGCCCTCGATCAAGTTCCCGACGCTGGAGCTGCGCATCGCCGATTCCTGCACCCGGCTCGAGGACGCGCTGACCATCGCCGCCCTGTTCCGCAGTCTCGTGCGCCTCGCGGTGCGCCGGCCGGACCTCAATGCCGGGCTCGACGACGCCTCGCGGGCGCTCGCCGAGGAGAACCTCTGGCGGGCGCAGCGCAGCGGCATCGACGCCGAGATGATCGAGGAGCGCGACGAGGAGGCCCATCCGTTCGCCGAGAGCCTGGAGCGGCTGCTGGCCCTCGTCGCCGAGGACGCAGACGCGCTCGGCTGCACGGCGGAGGTCGAGCGAGCGCGGACGATCCTGAGCGACGGCACTAGCGCCGACCGGCAGATCGGCATCTACGAGAAGTTCCGCGAGACGGACGGCAACAGCAACCGCCAGGCCCTCGACGCCGTGGTGGACTGGCTCGCCGAGACGAGCGCCGCCTGAGCGCTACTTGTCGAACGGGTTTTCGCTCGTCCTCAGCGACAGCCGGATCGGCGTGCCGGGGAGGTCGAAGCTCTCGCGCAGCGCGTTGACGAGGTAGCGCGTGTAGGATTTCGGCAGGGCGTTGAGCTGGTTGCCGAACAGCGCGAAATGCGGCGGCCGTGTCTTCACCTGCGTGGCGTAGCGGATCTTGATGCGCCGGCCCGCGACCGCGGGGGGTGGGTTGCGGGAGAGCGCGTCGCTCAGCCAGTCGTTGATCCGCGAGGTCGAGACGCGCCGGCTCCAGACCTCGGAGGCCGCGACCACCGCCTGCATCAGCTTGTCGATGCCCTCGCCGGCCAGCCCCGAGAGCGGCACCACGGCGACGCCCCGGACCTGCGGCAGCAGCCGCGTGCAGTCCTCGCGCAGCTCCTTGAGCAGGCCCGGCTGGTCGGCGACGAGGTCCCATTTGTTGAGGCCGATCACCACGGCGCGGCCCTCGCTCTCGACGAGGTCGATGATCGTCAGGTCCTGCTTCTCGAAGGGGATCGTCGCGTCGAGGAGCACCACGACGACCTCGGCGAAGCGCACCGCCCGCAAGCCGTCGGAGACCGCGAGCTTCTCCAGCTTGTCGTCGATGCGGGCGCGCCGACGCATGCCGGCCGTGTCGTGGAGGCGGATGCGCCGCCCCCGCCACTCCCAGTCCAGCGAGATCGAGTCGCGGGTGATGCCGGCCTCGGGGCCGACGAGGAGCCGGTCCTGCCCGATCATCCGGTTGATGAGCGTCGACTTGCCGGCGTTGGGGCGCCCGACGATGGCGACCTTGAGCGCCTTGTCGGCGCCTTCGCCGTCCGCGTCCTCGTCCGCTTCGGGGAGCGCCTCTTGCAGAGCCGAGTGCAGCTCGCCGAGACCCTCGCCGTGCTCGGCGGAGAACGGGATCGGGTCGCCGAGGCCGAGCGAGAAGGCTTCGTAGGCGCCGGCCATCCCGGCCCCGCCCTCGGCCTTGTTGGCGATGAGGATCACCGGGCAGCCGGCCCGGCGCACCATTTCCGCGAAGGGCCGGTCGGCGGGCAGCACGCCGACGCGGGCGTCGATGACGAACAGCACCACGTCCGCCTCGAGGATCGCCGCCTCGGTCTGCAGGCGCATCCGCCCGAGCAGGCTCTCGGAATCCGCCTCCTCGAGACCGGCGGTGTCGATGATGCGGAAAGCGAGGCCGCCGAAGCCGACATCGCCCTCGCGGCGGTCGCGGGTCACGCCGGGGCGGTCGTCCACGAGGGCGAGCTTCTTGCCGACGAGGCGGTTGAAGAGGGTCGACTTGCCGACATTCGGCCGTCCGACGATCGCGACGGTCGGCAGGTCCATGGGTTCAACGTCCGGTTCTGGTCCCGCACAGGCGCGGGAGGCGTTCAGCGGGTGATGGGCGGGGGGGCGGCGGCCTCGTTCTGGGCCGCCGTCTCGGTGACGGGACCGCCGGCGACGAGCGCCGTGTAGACCTCGATGCGCTGGCGCAGGTTCGGCGGCGTCTCCGGATCGGTGACGAGCTGCTCGAACCAGCGGCCGGCCTCCTCGTACTGCCCGCGCCTGAGCGCGGCGAGGCCAAGCATCTCGCGGGCGGTGTAGCGGTAGGGGCTCGTCGCAGCCAGCCCCTGGAGGCTCGCGAGGGCCGGGGCCGGATCGGCGGCGTCGAGGCGCAGCAGCGCGGCCCGCAGGCGGGCGAGATCGCGCAGGCCGTCCGGGACCTTGGAATCACCTGCCAGCCCGTCGAACTCGGCGGCCCCTGCGGCCGGGTCGCGCTTGCCGGCCTCGGCCGCGGAACGGAAGCGGGAGAGAAGGCGGTAGCCGGAGGGGCCGTCGCCCTCCAGGGTGTCGAAGATCTTGTCGGCCTCCGCGACGCTGCCGTCGCGGGCGAGGCGGTTGGCCTTGTCGTACTGCTCGGAGGCCGCCTCGGAGGCGGTCCGCTCCCGCGCCTGCCAGTAGCGCCAGCCGCCGACCCCGGCCACGATCAGCACCGCCACGGCGAGGATCACGCCGCCGTAGCGGGCCCAGACCTTGGCGATCTGGTCGCGGCGGTAGTCCTCGTTGACCTCGCGGAAGAACTCGTTGTTTTCGGCCATCGCACCCTCGGGGCCGGGCGCGCCACGAGACGCGCGCGCCGCCGGCCTTGCCAGGAAGGGCCCGCGCCTAGCACAGCCCCGCGGGAATGGCGACAGAGGGTTTGTCCTTCGCCCTCGGGAAGACCGTCAGGCGGCGCCCGGCCAGACCTGCACGCCGATCAGCACCGCGTGGAGCTCGCGCGCGAACGCGAACCAGACCGCGACTCCGATCGCGACCGCCAGCGCGTCGTTGCGCCAGCCCGCCGGCGCCGCCTGCCCGCCATGGCTCGCGGCGACCTGCCCGGCGGAGAGCGCCCGGCGCTTGGCGCTGATGCGCGCGGCGACCGCCCAGGCGAGGAAGCCGCCGAACAGCAGCATCGAGCCCAGATCGCCGTTGGCGAGGAGATGGGCCGTCGCCCAGATCTTCACGGCCAGCAGCATCGGGTGCTTCAGCCGCGCCCGGATGTGGCCGGGCAGATAGGTCGCCGCGAGCGAAATGAAGGCGAACAGCATCAGCAGCAGGGCGAGGTGCCGGGTGAAGACCGGCGGGTCCCAGACCGGGATCAGCCCGGCGGAGCGGTAGGACTGGAAGCCGACCACGGCCAGCACCAGGCCGATGGCCGAGAGCACCGAGTAGCCGATCTTGTAGCCACCCTCCCCCAGCCGCGCGACGAGCTGCGCGCGGGGCCCCCGCGCCATCGAGAAGGCGTGCGTGCCGAGAAACAGCAACAGTCCGAGAATCAGGATCAGCATCGAGGCGCCATCGGTTGTCGCTGCACCGCGGAGGGCGGCCATCCTGTAATCGTTCTGAACAGGATCGCCGACCCTGTCCAGGCGACCACACGGATGCGCGAGGATCGTCTCGACGGCTTGGCAGACGGGTCGGGACGGCTCTATCAGGGCGCGCCGCACGTCGATGCCCGCGTGCCCGCGTATCGACCCGATCAGTGACCGGAGGCCGGAGCCCGCGCGCTCGGGCCCGCCAGAGGCGGAGCCGCCCCCCGATGCGGGACCCGAACGCGATCGACTTCTGGCGCGGCCTCGCCCTGGTGACGATCTTCATCAATCACATTCCGGGCAACACCTTCGAGCGCTACACCTACTCGCAGTACGGCATCTCGGACGCGGCGGAGCTGTTCGTGTTCCTGGCGGGCTGGTCGATCGGCATCGCGACGCGGGACAAGTCGGGCGAGCGCGAGAGCGTCTTCCGCAGCGTCCAGCGGCTTCTCTCCCGCACGATCGAGGTCTACCGCGCCCAGATCACCATCATGGTCCTGGCGCTGGCGATGATCGCAGGCACGGCGCTCGTCCTCGACAACCCGCTGATCCTCGAGTGGCACAATGCCGGCGGCTTCTTCGGCGACCCGATCCAGACCGTCGTCGGCGTCGCGTTGCTCACGCATCAGCTCGGCTTCTTCAACATCCTGCCGCTCTACGTGGTGCTGCTCGGGGTGGCGCCGCTCTTCGTGATCGTCGCCCGCTATAGCCGGCTCGCGGCGCTCGGCCTCTCGCTCGCGCTCTACGCGACGAGCCTCGTGGAGGAGTGGAACCTGCCCTCCTGGCCCGGCGACGGCGACTGGTTCTTCGATCCGCTGTGCTGGCAGCTCCTGCTCGTGCTCGGCTTCGTGCTGGAGGACTGGAACCGCCGCAGCCCGCTGCTGCGGATCTGGGCCCGGCGACTGGTTCCGCTGGGGATCGTGATCGTTCTTCTCGGGATCGTGCTCTCGGTATTCGAACTCCGGCCCGATCCACTGCTCGTTCCCGAGCCGCGCCTTATTTTCACCTTCGACAAGACTTATCTCACGCCGGCCCGGCTGATCCATTTCGTCGGCGTGCTCCTGGCGTTCCATCTCGTCTATGCCTGGATCGCCCCGCGGATCGGACCTGCCGTCGACTACCTGAGCCGGCTCGGACGCAACTCCCTTGCCGTCTTCTCGATGGGGTCGATCCTCAGCCTCGCCGGACAGCTCGTCCGGTTCTGGACAGGGGGCGGTCTTCTGGTCGACGTTCTCGTGGTCGGCGCCGGTCTCCTCGGCCTCGGCACGACGGCATGGTTCGTGGAATGGCGCTCCCGCAAGCCGCGGGTCCGGGCATGAGCCGGCTCCCCGCACTCTTCGTCGCCCTCGGGCTCCTCGCGTCGCCGGTCCGGGCCGAGACCGCGCCGCCTGCCGACGCGCCGGCCAAACCCGCGCCGGCCGTCGTCTCGCCGCCCGCCGCCACGGGGGCCGACGCCGCCGATACCAGCCTCTCGCCCGAGTGCCGGGTGCCGGGCTCGAAGCTCTACACCCTCGCCCGCCTCGCCGCGGTGAAGGCCGCGCTCAAGGAGCATCGGGCGGTGCGGGTGCTCACCATCGGCTCGACCTCCGGCGCCGCGACGAGCAGCGCGAGCTACCCCGTCCGCCTCGAGACCGCCCTGGAGCGGTCGCTTCCCGAGGTCGACGTGGTGGTGGAAGCGCGCGGCCTCCAGGGCGAGATCGCCTCCGGCGCCGCCGAGCGCCTGCGCGCCCTCGTGGCTGAGATCGAGCCGGACCTCGTGATCTGGCAGGTCGGCACCGCGGACGCCCTCGCTCGCGTCGAGCTCGACGCCTTCGCCGACGCGCTCGACGAGACCGTGCGCTGGATCAAGTCCCACCGCATCGACGTGGTGCTGGTCGATCCGCTCTACACGAAGAGCCTCGCGCAGGACGAGTATTACAACAGCATCGTGCGCAAGGTCTTCGAGGTCGCGCGCCGGGAGGCGGTGCCCCTCGTCCAGCGCTACGAGGCGATGCGCTACCTCTCGGCGGGCTCCGACAAGGGCGAGGCCCATTTCCTCGGCCGCCAGTTCCGCCTCAACGATCTCGGCATGCGCTGCATGGCCGAGCACGTCACCCGCGCCATCACCCTCTCGCTGCTGCAGCCGGATGCGACGGGCTCGGGCAACGGGCCGATCGTCGGCAAGGAGCCGCCGAAGGACCGCCCGGCCACGGAGGCGAGCCCGGCTCCCGCCCGCTGAGGCGGGCGGCCAGCCCACATTCCGAGCGGCGGTCGAAGCCTTACGGCGTGGCGGTGCCCGTGGTGTCGGGTCCGGTGAAGACGTCGCGGATCTTGCGCCCGGTGGCCGCGAGCGACGGGATCTTCACCCCGAGCACCTCGGTGTCGTCGGACTCGGGCTCGGCGGCGGCGACCGCCGCCCGTGGAGCCGGTGCGGGCTGCTGCGCGACCTTGGCCGGCTTGGCGGCCGGCTTCGGCTCCGGCCGGGAGGCCACCGGCTTCGGCGCGGGCTTCGGAAGCGTCTTGGCGGGGGCGGCCTCCGCCTCGTTCTCCGGCGGCAGGGCGGCGAAGGCCGCGGTGGCGGCCTCCCGCGCCCGCACCGTCTCCGTGGGGCGAATGATCGCGGCGGCGCGGGTCGGCAGGATCGGCGCGGCCTCGCGAACGGCGGACACGAGGCTCACCGGCTCGATCGGCGGCAGCGGACGGGCCGTCGCGGCCGGGCGCGATGCCGGCAAGGGAGCGGCCTTGGCATCGGGCGCCGGATCGAGGGCGGCGCGCAGGCTCGCGGGTCCCACGGCCGGAAGCGGCGACGGAGCCGGAGCCGCCGGCATCACGGCCGCGGTCTTCGGCGCCTCGGGGCGCGGCGCGAGGGCGGGCACGCCGTCGCGCAGGTCAGGCCATTCGGCGGCGCGGGTGGTGACGATGACCGGGCGCGGCGGAGGCCCGGCGAAGCCCGCGAGCAGGGCGTTGGCGCCGGCGAAGGCGCCGCCCGCGGCCGCGGCGATGCCGAGACCGGCGGCGATGCGGCCGTAGGGGATCGCCCGGCGCCGGCGGGCCGTGCGCGGAAAGGGGGTCGCTGCCTCGCCCGTCATCGATATGGCCTCTCGCATGCGGAACGCATCGGCCGGTCCCTGCCTCTCCCGAGCAGCCGCGCGGATCCGCGCGAACGAACATCGCAAGGCGGGACGATGCTGCGCACATTGAGGCGCAAAGATGTCCCGTGCGTTAACTACGGCGCCTCGCCCGCCGGGGGTCCACGATGCCTCCCGCAGCTGTGGAGAACTCCGCTGCGACTTGGAAGACGGTAAGGTTCATCTGATCTCGGCCGTCGATCATCATCGCGGGCCGGTCGATGCTGCATGTGGACGGGGCGCCCGGCCGCGTCGACAACATCCCCGCCATCGGTCACGGTCGCGCCTTAGCCCGAGACGCCCCGACGCGATGACCGACGACACCGCCCCGGCGGAGCCCGCAAAGCCGCCGCGCCGGACGGGCGGAGGACCCTGGAGAACCTGGTCGACCCGCACCCATCTGATGGCGGTGGTGCTCGTCATCGATCTCGTGGCGGCGCTGGTCTCCTGCGCGGTGATCGTGCTCAACGCCCGCTCGGCGGTGAAGGTCGAGACAAGGGCCTCCCTCGCCACCGTCGAGCAGCTCGTCGCCGACACGATCAGCCTCGCCCAGCCCGAGGCGCCGGTGGCGGTGCTGCGCACCCTCGACTTGCGCTTCCAGGCCCTGCGGCACGTCCGCGTCGCCGTGCGGGACGCCGAGGGCGCACCGATCCGGGTGCGGCTCTCCGGCCTGCGGCCGGACCGGCACGAGGCGCCCGCCTGGTTCGCGGCGCTGATCGCGCCGCCGGTGCAGACGCACACCATCCCCATCGAGAGCGGCGGCGCCCGAATCGGTTCGGCGCAGATCACCACCCAGCCGCTCGACGAGATCGACGAGGTCTGGGGCTACGCGGTGGCGCTCTCGCTCACCAGCCTCACCATCAACGCCGCGATGCTCGCGGCGCTCTACGTGGCGCTCGGCCGGGTGCTGGCCCCGCTGGAGCGGCTGACCGAGGGCCTGACGCAGCTCGAGCACCACGACTACACCGCCCGCCTGGAAGCGCCGGCCTCCCGCGAGACCGCGCAGATCGCCGCCCGCTTCAACCGGGTCGCCGAGGCGCTGACCGCGGCGCGCGGCGCGAACCGGCAGCTCAACCGCCAGCTCCTCACCGCCCAGGACGACGAGGGGCGCCGCACGGCGCTGGAACTCCACGACGAGTTCGGCCCCTGCCTGTTCGCGCTGGAGGCCAACGCCGCCTCGATCACCCGTCTCGTCGGGGCCGAGGGCGAGCCGGATCGCCAGCGGCTCGCGGCGCGGGCCGCCGACATCAGCGGCATCGTCGCGCAGGTGCAAGGGCTGAACCGGGACCTTCTCAACCGCCTGCGCCCGCACGCGCTCGGCGAGGTGCCGCTCGCGGAGTGCCTGAACCTGTTGATGACGGGCTTCGCCCGGCGCCATCCCGACACCGTTTTCGACGGCCATTTCGAGGGGCTGGCCCGAGGCTACGGCGACGTCGTCGACCTCACGGTGTTCCGCTGCATCCAGGAGAGCACCACCAACGCCGTGCGCCACGGCGGCGCCCGCACCGTCACCGCCCGCGCCGAGGAGCGGGACGGCGTCCTCTCGATCCGGGTGCGCGACGACGGCGGCGGGCCGCGGGAGGGACACCGCATCGGCCTCGGCTTGTCGGGGATGCGCGAGCGGGTGGGCGCCCTCGGCGGAACCTTTGCCCTTGACAAGGGCTCGCCCGGCGCACTTGTCCGGATCAGTATCCCCGTCGAGCCCGAGCCGGGCGAACCCGCGAGCGCGAGCGCGCAACCATGAACGCCCAGACCCCGAAGCCGGTCATCTCCGCCGCACGGCTCCCGGTGCTCGTCATCGACGATCATCCGATCGTGCTGCAGGGATGCCGGCGCGTGCTCGAGGATGCCGGCGTCGAGACCGTGGCCGAGGCCACCAACGTGGTCGCCGGCTACCGGGCCTTCCACCGCCTGCGCCCGCCGATCGTGATCTGCGACCTGACCTTCCAGGGCAGCGGGCTCGCCGGCCTCGGCCTGATCCGCCGGATGCGGGCGGTGGAGCCGAAGGTGCGGGTGCTGGTGTTCTCGATGCACAACGATCCGGTCATTGTCGCCCGCGCCCTCGAGGCCGGGGCGCTCGGCTACGTCCTCAAGGACCACGCCTCGGCGGAGCTCTTCGAGGCCTTCGAGCGGGTGCGCGCCGGCGAGGTCTATCTCGACCGGCGGCTCGCCACCGAGGTGGCGATGCTGCGCGCCGACGCAAGGCGCACGCCGGAATCGCAGCTCACCCCCCGCGAGCAGCAGATCCTCACCCGCCTTGCCCAGGGCAAGTCCTATGGCGTCATCGCGAGCGACCTCTCGGTCAGCTACAAGACCGTCACCAACGCCTGCTCGCAGATGCGCCAGAAGCTCGGGGTGCGTACGCTCGCCGAGCTGATCCACGTCGCGGTGACGCAGGCGCAGCGCCAGGGCTGATCCGAAAGGCAGGCGGGAATGGCATCGCAGGGGACGTTCTCGGCGGACGCCTGGGCGCGCAACGCCGCCGCCTACGAGACGATCCGGGGGATGCCCTTCAACGCGGAGCTGGCCGAGGGCACGCTCTCGCGGGAGCGCTTCCGCCGCTACATCCTCCAGGACGCGCACTACCTGATCGGCTTCGGCCGGGCGCTCGCCCTCGCCGCCGCCCGCGCGCCCCACCCGGACCGGATCGTGCAGTTCGCCAAGGGCGCCGAGACCGCGATCGTGGTGGAGCGGGCGCTCCACGGGGGCTTCCTGCGCGACTACGGCATCACGCCGGAGAGCTTTTCCGCGACGCCCCTGTCGCCTCCTTGCGACCACTACGTCTCCTGGCTCCTCGCCACCTGCTATGGGCAGGCCCACGAGGTCGCGCTCGCGGCCCTTCTGCCCTGCTTCTGGATCTACGCCGAGGTCGGCCGCGACATCCACGGCCGCGCCGTGCCCGACAACCCGTATCGGGCCTGGATCGACACCTATGCCGGCGAGGAGTTCGCCGCCGCCGTCACCGCGATGATCGAAGCGACCGACGAGGCCGCCGCCATCGCCTCCCCGACTGCGGTCGAGGCGATGCACCGGGCCTTCACACACGCGACGCGGCTCGAATACCTGTTCTGGGACGGCGCCTATCGCGGCTCCAACTGGCCGCTGTAGGGGCCGCGGATGCCGCTCAGCCGACGCAGCGTCATGGCCGGGGCGCTGGTCGCGGCCGGCACGTCCCGGCAGGCACGGGCGCTCTCAGCCGACGCCTCCTCGCAGGGGAGCGGCATCGCGATCCTGCTCTATCCCGGCATGACCGCCCTCGACGTCGCCGGGCCGCAGGGGCTGCTCGCCGGGCTCGGGCCGATCCGCACCGTCGCCCGCCGCAGGGGCCGGGTGGAGAGCGACACCGGCCTCGCCCTCGTCGCGAGCGACAATTTCGAGACCTGCCCCCGCGACCTCTCAGTGCTGCTGGTCCCCGGCGGCGACGGCACGCCGGCCCAGATGCGCGATCCCGCGACCCTCGATTTCCTGCGCGGCCGCGCGGCGCGGGCCGGATGGGTGGCGAGCGTCTGCACCGGCTCGCTGATCCTCGGCGCGGCGGGGCTGCTCGCGGGCTACCGCGCCACCTCGCACTGGTGCGTGCGCGACCGGGTGCTGCCGCTCCTCGGCGCCGTGCCGGTCGAGGAGCGCGTGGTGTTCGACCGCAACCGGGTCACGGCGGCGGGCGTCTCCGCGGGGCTCGATCTCGCCCTTGCGCTCGCCGCCCGGCTGCGGGGCGAGGACTACGCGAGGACGGCTCAGCTCGTCGCCGAATACGCGCCGCAGCCGCCCTTCCGGGCCGGGACGCCCGCCGAGGCGGGCGCGGCGATCACGCAGGCCGCCGACGCGATCCTCGCCGATCTCGTCGAGGGCTCGCTCGCCGCGGCGCGGGCGCGCTGACGCCCACTGGTGCGCGGCCGCGCTTCGATTAGGTTGATCCGATCCGGGCGCGTCCGCCCGAAGCGCATGGGGTGGGGGAATCGATGGCCGGTGGCATCGCGGGCGATCTCGTACGCACGAAATCGCTCGAGCGGCTGCACGCCGACGCCCATGCCGGCGAGCACACGCTCCAGCGGACGCTCGGACCCTGGAGCCTGATCGGCCTCGGCATCGGCGCGGTGATCGGCGCCGGGCTGTTCTCGCTGACCGGCATCGCCGCCGCGCAGCACGCCGGCCCCGCCGTGGTGATCTCGTTCGCCATCGCCGCCCTCGGCTGCGCCTTCGCCGGCATGTGCTACAGCGAGATGGCGGGGATGATCCCGGTGGCGGGCTCGGCCTACACCTACGCCTACGCCACGATGGGCGAGTTCGTGGCCTGGATCATCGGCTGGGACCTCGTGCTCGAGTACGCTGTCGGCGCGGCGACGGTCTCCGTGAGCTGGTCGCAATACGTGACCCGCTTCCTGCACCAGCTCGGGATCGACCTGCCGGCGGCCCTCGTCCACTCGCCCTTCGAGACCTACAAGCTGGCCGACGGCACCATGGCCCACGGCCTCGTCAACCTGCCGGCGATCCTGATCATCGTCGGGGCCTCCGCGCTGCTGATGATCGGCATCCGGGAATCGGCGAAGGTCAACGCCATCGTGGTGGCGATCAAGCTCGCGGTCGTGGCGATCGTGATCGGGGTCGGGCTCTTCTACGTGAAGGCCCAGAACTACGTGCCCTTCATCCCCGAGAACACGGGCACCTTCGGCGAGTACGGCTGGAGCGGGATCATGCGCGCGGCCGGCGTGGTGTTCTTCGCCTATATCGGCTTCGACGCGGTCTCGACGGCGGCGCAGGAGGCCAAGAACCCCCAGCGCAACATGATGATCGGCATCCTCGGCTCGCTGGCGATCTGCACGGTCATCTACATCCTCTTCGCCGGCGTCCTGACCGGGCTCGTGCACTACGACGCCATGCGAGGCGACGCGGCGCCGGTGAACACCGCCATCGCGCAGACGCCCTTTCCCTGGCTGAAGTCGCTGGTGACGCTCGGCATCATCGCCGGCTTCTCGACGGTGATCCTGGTGCTGCTGCTGGGCCAGAGCCGGGTGTTCTACACGATGTCGCAGGACCGGCTCCTGCCGGGCCTGTTCTCGCGCATCCACCCGACCTGGAAGACGCCCTACCGCTCGAACCTGTTCTTCATGGTCTTCACCGGCGCGCTCGGCGGCTTCCTGCCGATCAGCCAGCTCGGCCACATGACGAGCATCGGCACGCTGCTGGCCTTCGTGCTGGTCTGCCTCGGCGTCATCATCCTGCGCCGCACCCAGCCCGACGCCCCCCGCGCCTACCGGACGCCGCTGGTGCCGCTGGTGCCGATCCTCGGCATCCTCTCCTGCGGCGCGATGATGGTCTCCCTCGACGGCGAGACCTGGCTGCGGCTGGCGGTCTGGCTCGCTATCGGCCTGGCGATCTATTTCGGCTGGAGCCGGCGCCACAGCCGCATCGGGCGCGAGGAAAAGGCCGGGCGCTGAGCCCCCGGAGAAGCTCCCCTGCTCCGTCTGCATCCGACCCTGCGCCCCGCAACGCGAGCGGGCGCGCCCCTGGACGGGGACGGCCTCGGCCAGACCCTCATCGAGGAGTTGCGCTGGTCCTGGCGCTTCCGGCGATGCCGGGCGCGGCCGGTGCCGTGGCGACGGCCGGAGCCGGCGGACGCGGACTGGCTCGCCGGGAACCCCTGGATCGGCCGGTTCGGAGACGAGACGGTCGCGGTCGCCGCGTTCGAGGGCCGGCGCTGGATCGTGCGGGAGCGCGACTGGCACGGCTGGCCCGATCCGCCGCGCTACGTGCTCCTGGTCGTCGAGGGCGAGACGGTCTGGGCGGCGCGGGACTTCGATCGCTGGCCGCGGGCGTGGCTGCTGCCGTAGCGGACGCCCTTAGGCGATCCGGGCGAGCTTCAGGGGCCGGGCCCGCCCCTCGGCACGGCGCGGGCGGATCTCGGAGCCGACCTCGACCTGCTGCCGCTCGCGGGCGATGAAGGCCGTGGGCATCTCGGCCTGCATCTCGGCCTCCATGGCGCGCAGGGTCGCGTCGGAATGGGCCGGGTGCAGGTGGATGATGGCGAGCGCCTTGACGCCGGCCGCCTTGGCGAGCTCGACGCCCTTCTGCCAGGTGGAGTGGCCCCAGCCCTTGCAGCGGGGATACTCGCAGTCCGTGAACATGCCGTCGTAGACCATCAGGTCGGCGCCCGCGACGAACTCGGCGAGCTTCGGGTCGGGCCACGGATCGGTGTGCTCGAGGTCGCTGATGACGCAGAGGCGCCGCCCCCCGTGCTCGAAGCGGTAGCCGACCGAGCCCTGCGGGTGGTGCAGCGGCAGGGTGTCGACCCGCAGGCCGTCGTCGAGGGTGACGCTCTCGCCGGCGCGGAAGCCCCGGTGGCGCAGGGTGCAGGGAATGACGTCGAGCGTAACCGGGAAGATCGGCGGAGCGAACAGGCGGTCGATGGTGGCCTCGGCCGAGGCGCCGTCGAGGTTGCCGCAATAGGTGGTGATCGTCCGCTCGGGATCGAACACCGCCGGCTTGAAGAAGGGCAGGCCGCCGACGTGGTCGAGATGAAGGTGGCTGAAGAGCAGGTCCACCTGTTTCGGGAGCGCGTCCCGGTGGTGCTGGCCGCAGTTGAACAGGCCGGTGCCGGCGTCGATCAGCACCATGCGGTCGCCGCAGGTGACCTCGAGACAGGGGGTGCTGCCGCCGAACTCGAGGTAGTCGGGGCCGCTGACGGGCGTGGACCCGCGGACGCCCCAGAACCGAAGGGCCAGGCCGCCGCGCGGGGCGGGATGCTTGGACATTCTCATACCAAATCGTTTGCCGGCCGCCCCGGTCCCGTCGAGGGATCAGGTACGGCCGATCGGGCGAGCGTCAATGCGTCCGCGAGGGCCCCGTGGGACCTTCGGGCGAGCCGACGTTCTGTGCATGGGAAAGAGGTGGGGGTCGGCGCCTTCCCGCGATGTGCGCGGGCGCACACGGTCGGGCCCTCGTCCCCGCAGAGCACCGGCATCGTCACCGCTGGGCAACGCGGGCGGGGGGCGCCTCGAAGGGCATCGGAGCGGGCACGGTCGGCACGCCCGTGAGCGCCACCCGCGCCAGGCGCGGCAGAGTCTCGGCGTAGCCCGTGACGAGCGGCGCGAACCGCGAGGGCGCCACGTCGAGGCGCGGCAGGCCGGCCACGGTGATGCCCGAGAGTCCGCTGCCCGGCGCGATCCACGCGGTCCAGACCGCCTCGGGCACCGGCGGCACGGCCTTCCGCGCCGGGATCAGCACCACCTCGTGCCCGGCATAGGCGAGCGCCTCCGGCCGGCTGACCTCGCCGAGGGAGCCGCCGCGCTGGGCATAGGCCGCCCAGAACGCGTTCTGGCCGCCGTCGGAATAGGTGGTGCGCACCGCCGCCGCACCGTCCTCGACGAGGGATGCGACCTTCGCGTCCTCCGCCGCGCGGCGGACGGCGACCGCCCCCTCCTTGGCGAGATCCTTCGAGGGCGCGAAGGCGTAGCGCCCGGCCTCGACCCGGACCTGAAGCTCCTCGCCCGTCGCCTCGAAGCGGTCGGAGCCCGCCTTGAGGTCGCGCCAGAAGGCGATGTTCGGGTCGGTGCGGTGGCGCGCCATGTTCAGGGCGCTCATGCGGAACGGGTAGGACTGGAACTGGAAGGCCGCCTGCCCTCCGGCCAGCGCCTCGCGGGCGATGGCGTAGATCTCGCCGACGCTCTGGTCGGTCATGGCGAAGCAGCCCATCGAGGAGCAGACGCCGTGCACCATCACCGCCGAGCCGGTGCCCCCGTGCGCCCGGTCGTAGGCGTTGGGATAGCCGATGTCGAAGGAGAGGTAGTAGCGGGAGTTCGGGTTCATCTGCGACTTCGGCACCGTGTAGAACCCCTCCGGGGTCTGGCGGTCGCCGGTCTTGCGCTTGGGCCCGAGCTGGCCGGACCAGCGGCAGATCGGGAAGGTCTTCACGTGGACGAAGCGGCCGCTCGCCGCCTTCTTCCAGACCTCGATCTCGGATTCCTTCTTGTAGGCCCGGAACAGCACCGGCGCCGAGGCGGAGGTGCCCTTGGCGGCCATCGCCGCCAGGGTGACGGCGGGGATCGGCGCCTCGGCCTTGGCGTTCTGGGCGAGCGCGGACCGGGCGAGCGGCAGGCAGAGCAGACCTGCGAGGATGGCGAGCCTGGCCGGCGAGCGAATCGGCATGGAGGGTCCGGGATATCGTGCGAGGCGCACGACCTCGACCGGGATGATCGCGCATTGGGGCACGGGTAAGGCTCGCCCCAGGCCGTTCCGGTGAAAAGCGTGCCGCTCAGGCATCGGCCGGCTGCGGAGCGTCCTGCCGCGCGGGCGTCGGCGGGCGGGCGTCGGCGGGCACCGTCACGGCGGCGACCGTGTTGCGCTCGACGGCGATGACCGCGTCGAAGGGCGCCAGCTCGGCCGGGTCGACGCCCTCAGGCAGGCAGACGACGAGGCCGAGGCCGGTGCGGGCCGCCCGCAGGGTGTCCAGGCGCTCGCGGACATCGTCCGCCTTGCCGCGCTCGTCGAGGATCGCCACGACGAGGATGTCGGGGCGCCGGGCGAGGCAGCGGGCGAGATCGATCGCCACCCGCTCGCGGCTGCCGACGCTGCCCTCGCCGAGGGCGCCGCCAGAGGGCCGCGGGTCGAGCCGGCTGTCGAGGCCGAGGCGGTAGACCGCCCGCTCCAGACCCTGCTCGGCCAGCACCCGCCGGGCGACGCCCCGCACCCGCGCCTCGGCGCCGGCCTCGCCGTAGGCGATGCGGCCGAACAGTAGGTTCTCCTCGAGGCTGGCGGCGACGTTGACGCGGTCGGGATCGTAGAACTCGATCGTGCCGGAGAGATGCGGCGGCAGCATCCGCGCGAAGGAGCGCCGCGCCTCGACGATGCGCTCCTCGAAGGGACCGTCGATGAGGCCGAAGCGGTGGCGGGTCTCGCTGTAGCGCAGGGCCAGGCCGATCAGCCGGTCGCGGTCGCGCTGGCCGGCGGGGCCGCGCCGCCAGGCGCTGGCATCGGCTTGGCGCCCGACGAGATCCTCGAAGTAGCCCCGCTCGCTCGCCGGGAACAGCGAGAAGGCGTCGAACAGGGGATGGTCGGCCGGCAGGTCGGCGAAGATCTCGACGGTCGAGCGGGCCACCTGCAGCCCGATCTCGCTCAGCGGCCGGGTCAGCTCCTCGGCCTCGAGCACGGCGCGCAGGTAGGGGTGCGCGGCGAGCGCCTCCCCCGCGAAGGTCGGCCCCACCGCCTCGCCGAACAGGATGTTCTCGCCGACCGTCGCCTGATGGTTGTAGAGCGCCGGGTCGAAGGGCTCCACGAGGCGCTCGGCGCCGTCCGCCGCCAGCGCCGCCCGCACCAGCCGCCGGGCGGCGACGAGGGCGCCGGCGAGCTCCGGCTGCGCGGCCGGGTCGACCCGTCCGACGAGGCCGCGGGTGTAGGCGAAGGCGTCGAGCCCCGTCAGCCGCAGGATCGTCACGAGGTCGCCCTCGGCGGCGTCCCCGGCCTGCGCGCCGTAGAGGATGTTCTCGCGCAGGCTCCCCTCGACCAGGATGGCCTCGCCCTGCGCCAGGGCGATGCGCCGGGCCCGCTCGGAGGGCTCGAAGCTCCGCATCTCGACGCCGTCGTAGGTGAGGCTACCGGCGGAGGGCTCGACCTGCCCCGAGAGCAGCGCCGCCAGCACCCGCGCGCCGCTGCCGCGGCCGCCGGTGATCGCGGCGTGGGAGGGCATCGGCAGGGCGAGGTCGACGCCGGCCAGCCGCTCTCCGCTCGCCGGATCATAGCCCCCGGCCCCACGGGCGGCGAGGAGGCCGGAGCGGGGCACCGGGCGGTCCGCCATCCCCCGCCGCCGGGCCGAGAGCCCGTCGAGGAGGCGGGCGACCTGCGCGAAGAGCGGCGCGGTCTCGGTGCGGGCGGAGAGCACGCGCATGCCGGCGGCCATCAGGATCAGGGCGACGGCGAAGGCGCCCGTCGCCGCGACGAAGGCGCCGGGCTCGACGGGGATGCCGCGGGGCGCGCCGGCATCGGCCGATCCTCGCCACAGCGCCGCGGCGAGCCCGATCGCGGGCAGGATCGCGGCGAGCACCAGGGCCGGCGTGCGCGCATAGGCGAGGCGCGCCTCGGCGCGGGCGAGGAGGTCCTTCGTCGCCCGCGCCTGAGCGTCGAGGCGGCGCGCCTCCGTGGCGCGGGTGCCGTGGGCGCGCACCGCCGGCATGCGTTGGACGAGATCGAGGAGACGGCCCTCTGCCGCGGCGCTCTCGCTCCGGCGCAGCGTCGCCCGCGCCGCGGCCCGGCGCAGCACGAGGAGCCGGGCGAGGCCCCCGGCCAGCAGGCCCGCCGCCGCCGCCGGCACGAGACGCGGCGCGGCCATGGCGGCGGTGAGAAGCGCCAGCACGATGCCGCCCAGCGCCAGCGCCGGCACCACGATCGCCACGGCGAGCATGCCGTCGAGGCGTCGCAGCATCTGGCCGACGAGGGAGGCGAGGCTGCGCAGTTCGTCCCGCGCACCGGGGGGCGCGACGAGGATCGCCTCCGTCACCTCCGCGCGCAGGGCCAGCACCGCCCGCGACTGGGCGCGGAAGCACAGGCCCGTGACGATCCAGCCGAGGCCGCCCATGGCGAGCGCCCCGAAGGCGACGCCGAGCAGCGCCGCTCGCTCCAGGTCGGCGGAGGAGAGCAGCCAGCCGTTCGAGACGACGATGTCCGGGATCGTGCCGGGCAGCGGCAGCACCACCCGCAGGAAGGGCTGGATCGCCGCCTCGTCGCTCATCAGCACGCCGACGAGATCGCGCAGGCACAGGAGCGTCAGCAGGCAGAGCCCGCCCCCGAGCCCCACGGACAGCGCGACCGCCGCCGCGTGCAGTCCCGGCGCCGCGCGCCAGGCGAGCCGGATCGGATCGCGCTCCATCGCCCTCGCCAGCCTCGTGCGGAACGGCGCGTTCCGCGAGCGCTCTGGGCTCTAGGGGATCGGCGGGGCCCCGCATAGGCGGCTCGTGTGCCGTGCGGCACGGCGCGGGCAGGTCCGAACCCGCGCGGGATCGGTTGTCGGCGAAGCGCGGGGCTTCTAAAGCCGGAGACACCGAGCCCGTCCTCCATCGACACCGAAGTCCGGCCCGACATCATGTGCGAACTGCTCGGCATGAGCGCGAACGTGCCCACCGACATCCGCTTCTCCTTCGCGGCGCTGGCGCGGCGGGGCGGCGAGACCGGCCCGCATGTCGACGGCTGGGGCATCGCCTTCTACGAGGGCGGCCGGGGCTGCCGCAGCTTCCACGACCCGGAGCCGAGCGCCCGCTCGGAGCTCGCCAAGCTCCTGCGCAACTACGCCATCAAGAGCCGGGTCGTCGTCGCCCATGTGCGCAAGGCCAATCGCGGCCGGGTCTCGCTCGAGAACACCCATCCCTTCAGCCGAGAGCTCTGGGGCCGGCGCTGGACCTTCGCCCATAACGGCCAGCTGCGCGGCGTGAAGAAGCTGCCCCTCGGCGGCTTCCGGCCGGTGGGCTCCACCGACAGCGAGCACGCCTTCTGCTGGATGCTCGGCCGCCTTCAGGCCCGGTGGCGGGACGCGCCGAAGGCGGAGGGGCTGGAGCGGGCCGTGGCGGAGCTCTGCGCGGAGCTGCACGGGCTCGGCGTGTTCAACATGCTGATGACCGACAGCCGCACCCTCTACGCCCATTGCGGCAAGCGGCTCTGCTACATCACCCGCCGGGCGCCCTTCGGGATCGCGACCCTCATCGACGAGGACTGGCGAGTCGACTTCGCCCAGGAGACCACCGAGCGGGACGTGGTGAGCGTCGTCGCGACCCAGGCGCTGACCCGCGACGAGACCTGGACCGAGATTCCCCGCGGGCGGATGATCTGCCTGCGCGACGGCGAGGTCCGGCTGCTGCCGGATCGGGCCCGCCGAACCGCCCCGAGCCGCGAGGGCACGGACCACAACGTACGCTTGTCGACGCAGGGCTGTTGACGCAGGACGGCCAAGCTCCGACCCTGGGGTGCGCCGGCAGGCCCGATACACTACATGTCGGCTCAAGATCACGGCCCGCACGGAGCGCCGCGCGGGCGGCCACCCCTTCGAAACCAGACGAGCCATGCGACCCGACGAGACCGAGACGCGCACCGATCGCGACAACGACGGACGCCCGAACCTGTCGGCCGGCATCCGCAGCCATCTCGGCGAGCACCTGCGCACCGCCTACGAGGCGGTCAGCCAGGCCGAGATGCCGAACCGCTTCGCCGAGCTCGTCGAGCAGCTCGAGGCGGCGCTGCGCGCCCGCGGCGAGGCCATCGAGCCGGAGTTCCGCAACGGCCTGCTCGCGGCGGTGCCGTCGCTCCGCGCCTTCGCCCTCTCGCTCACCTCGAACCCGGCCCGCTCGGACGACCTCGTGCAGGACACCCTGCTCAAGGGCTGGCAGCACCGGGCCCGCTTCCAGCCGGGCACCAACCTCAACGCCTGGCTCTTCACGATCCTGCGCAACGTCTTCTACTCGGACCACCGCAAGCGGGTCCGCGAGGTCGAGGATCAGGACGGCTCCTACGCCGCCCGGCTCGCCACCGCCCCTCACCAGGGCGACCGGCTCGACGTCGAGGACCTCCAGACGGCGCTGGCGAAACTCCCGCCGGACCAGCGCGAGGCGCTGGTGCTCGTCGGCGCCGAGGGCGTCTCCTACGAGGAGGCCGCCTCGATCATGGGCTGCAAGGTCGGCACCGTGAAGAGCCGCGTCAGCCGCGCCCGCGGCCGCCTCGCCGAGCTGCTCGGCTACGACGAGGAGGACCTCGCCTCCGACCGCTTCATCCAGTCGGCCATGCCGAAGGAGGCGTGAGCGCGGGGCGCGGGAAGGAACTTTCGCCCGCGCCCGCCAACAAGGAATGCGACCGTCGCGGCCTGCCTAAACGATGGGCAGATCGAACAAAGTGATTTTCTGACGCATCCGTTCGGGACCTGACGCGTTACTGGCCCAAGCTCCGCCATGCGAGCCGGGAGAGCCCGGTACCGCGGCGGGCCCGTCCAAGAACGGAGACACCAGAATGAACGTCAAGACGCTTCTCGCCGCTTCGGCGATCGCCCTCGCCCTGCCCATGGCCGCCCAGGCCCAGGGCCTCGTCCGCGGCGCCGAGCAGGGTGCTCGTGACGGCGGCGACGCTGCCGGCCCGGTGGGCGCCATCGTCGGCGGCGCGGTGGGTGCGGCGACCGGCACGGTCGGCGGCATCCTCGGCGTGGACGACCGTCCCCGCTTCCGCTCCTACGTCCGCGAGCGCAACGTGCGCTCCTACGACTACGACGGCCGCGTCGCCGTGGGCACGACCCTGCCGACCAGCGGCGTGACCTACTACGACGTGCCGGACCAGTACCGCGTCCAGCCGGGCTACCGCTACACGGTCGTCAACGACCGTCCTGTGCTCGTCGACCGCGGTCACCGCATCGTCGAGGTCATCGACTGATCGGATCGGCCTCGCGGCCAGAAACCGCGGGCCGAGACAGGCCCCCGCGCTCCGGCGCGGGGGCTTTTTCATGTCCGCGGCAAGGTCCGGCGTAGCCGAGGCGTGGGTTTTTCACACGGCGGGCGCAACGGGTCCGCACGAGGACCGTTGAGACCGCGACGGATACTGTATCGGACGATTGTCATGAGCGACGAAACCGACGCGCCCGCCCTGCCCGAGCCGGTGCGCGACCATCTCGGCCAACAGCTGCGCGCCGCGCTCCAGACCGAGACGCAGAAGCCTGCCTTCCTCGGCGACGAGGAGAGCGTACCGGAGCCCTTCGCGCCGCAGATCGAGCGGCTGGAGACCCGCCTCAAGACCCATCGCCACGGCACCGAGGCCGTCGAGCGAACGCTCGACGGCCTGCTCGACGATCTCGGCGTCGCCCCGAAGGCCGGCGCCTGAGGTCAGACCTTCGGCCGGGTCGCGAGGATGTCGCGGATCTCGCCGAGGATCTTCACGTCGGCGGGGACCTCGGCGACGGCCTCGGGCTTCTTCTCCTCCTTGGCGATGAGCTTGTTCATGGCGCGGATCACCATGAACAGCACGAAGGCCACGATCACGAAGTTGATCGCCACCGTCAGGAACTGGCCGTAGCCGAGCACCGCGCCCTGCTTCTTGGCCTCCGCGTAAGCGAGGCCGCCCTGCACCTTGGAGGACAGGGGCACGTAGTAGTTCGAGAAATCGAGGCCGCCGGTGACGGCGCCGATGACCGGCATGAACAGGTCCTGCACCGCCGAGGTGACGATGGCGCCGAACGCCGCGCCGATGATGACGCCCACCGCCAGATCGACGACGTTGCCGCGCAGGGCGAACTTCTTGAATTCCTCGAGCATGAACGGGCCTCCGGGCGTTCTCGACGCGGACGGAGCCTAGAGACCCGGCCGAGCGTCCGGCAAGCGCCCGGGCGCTCCGCTCCACCGCTCGTTGCGAGGCCCGCGCCGGGACCCCTCAGAGTTCGGCCGGCTGCGGCAGCGGCTCCCGCGCCTCCTGGCGGGCCCGGCGGCGGTACTGCGCCGCCCCGAAGGGAATGCCGATCAGGTAGGCGATGCTCACCGTCACCATCGCCTCGAAGGGGAAGCTGATGAAGATGCCGAAGATGGCGACCCCCGCCAGGAAGATCGGCAGCACGAGGCCGCGGGGCACCCGCTTGCCCATGGTCTTGCCGGAGTAGGTCGGCACCGTCGAGACGACGAGGAGCGCGATGGCGAGCACGTATGCGAGCACCACCGGGGCGGCCCAGGTCTCGAAGGTGAAGCCGAGGAAGTGCAGGTAGAGCGGCAGCATCGCCGTCATCGCGCCGGCGGGCGCGGGCATGCCGACGAAGTAGTCCTTCTTCCATTCCGGCCGGGTCGGGTCGTCGAGCATCGCGTTGAAGCGGGCGAGCCGCAGCGCCATGGCGATGGCGAAGATCAGCGCCACGATCCAGCCGACCGAGCGCAGGTTGTGGAGCGCGAAGCCGTAGAGGATGAGCGCCGGCGCGCAGCCGAAGTTGACGAAGTCGGCGAGCGAATCGAGCTCCGCCCCGAAGCGCGAGGTGCCCTTGAGGAGCCGCGCCACGCGCCCGTCGATGCCGTCGAGCACGGCGGCGACGATGATGGCGATGACGGCGGGCTCGAACTTGCCCTCGAAGGCCAGCCGGATCGCGGTCAGCCCGAGGCAGAGCGCCATCAGCGTGATCATGTTCGGCGCGATCATCCGGAACGGCACCGGCTTGAAGCGGCGCGGCTTCGGCTCGTTGGCGTCCGGCTCGAAGGGCGGGAAGAGATCGTCCAAGCGGCGTCTCCCTCAGATGCGGCGGAAGCTGCGCTCGGGGCCGCCGCCGAGATCGGCGAGCACCGTCTCCCCGGCCACCGCCTTCTGGCCGAGACCGACGAGCACCCGCGTGCCGGCCGGAAGGTAAACGTCGACCCGCGAGCCGAAGCGGATCAGCCCGAAGCGCTCGCCGGCCGCCAGCGTCTCCCCGGCGCCGACGAAGCCGACGATGCGGCGCGCCACGAGGCCGGCGATCTGCACGACGCCGATCCGCACCGGGCCGGTGGACTGCGCGGTCTCCACGACCATGCCGTTGCGCTCGTTGTCCTCGCTCGCCTTGTCGAGCTCGGCGTTGAGGAACAGGCCCGGCGTGTAGTGGACCTGCCCGATGCGGCCGGCGACCGGCATCCGGTTCACGTGGCAGTCGAACACGTTCATGAAGACCGAGACGCGGGTCATCGGCTCGGGCGGCAGGTCGAGCTCGGGGGGCGGCAGCACCGTCGAGATCAGGTTCACCCGACCGTCCGCCGGGGAGACGACGAGCCCGTCGCCAACCGGCACCACCCTCTCGGGGTCGCGGAAGAAGTAGCAGACCCACAGCGTCAGGATCAGGAAGATCCAGCCGAAGAACTGCGAGAAGTAGCCGGCGAGCACCGTCAGCACGATGCCGATCAGGATGAAGGGGTAGCCCTCCTTGTGGATCGGCACGAGGACCCGGCGGATCGTCTCGAAAAGATCGGTCATGCTTCCCCGGGCGCGTTCGAACGGCGTCCCGCCGGATGGCAGGGGCGGCCGGGCGCGTCAACCTCGGGGGCCGATCGGCCCGCCCGAGGAGGCCGCTCCGCCATGACGATCGAGACGCTGAAGACCCTATTGAGCCTGCTGTCCTTGCCGGCCGTGATCCAGGCCGGCGGGCCCATTCTGCTGGAGCGGGACAAGCGGCGCCACGAGCGCAGGATGATGGCCGCGGCGCTCGCGGGTGCGGTAACCGGCGTCATCGATCGCACGCAGCGGGCGCGCTACGCGGAATTCTTCCGAGACAGTCGTGACCGGCTGGCATGGGGCGAGCCCGTGGACTTTCGGTCGGCCTTCGTGCTCTGTCCCGCCCGCGACCCGGTGTGGGAGGCGCATCTCGGCAGGCTCGGATATCTTCCCGTCGAGGTCTGCGAACCCATCGTCCGCTTCTTCGAGTCGCTCGGGACGATCCGGCTGCACATCGCGAAATTCTATGCCGGCGAGTTCGACCCACAGCCCGCGGTCGCCATGCGGCTCCTCGATCAAGGCCTCGCTCTCTGGTCCGACATGGAAGCGGACGCCGCCCTCCTGACGGCGGAGTTGCGGCGCCTCGCCCGCTAACGCGAAACTCACTCCGCTGGCAGCGCCTCGGGCAGGCGCTCGTGCTCCGCGGGAGGCGGCGATGTCTCCTCCCCGGCGCGGTTGAGCACGGCGCGAGCCTCGTCGACCTCCCGCTGGCGGTTCCACATCGCCGCATAGACCCCGTCCGCCGCGAGCAGGTCGCCATGGCGGCCCCGCTCGACGATGACGCCCCGGTCGAGCACCAGGATCTCGTCGGCGTTGACGACGGTGGAGAGCCGGTGGGCGATGACGAGCGTGGTACGACCGCGGCTCACCCGGTCGAGCGCATCCTGGATCTCGCGCTCGGTGAAGGAATCGAGCGCCGAGGTCGCCTCGTCGAGGACCAGGATCGGCGGCCCCTTCAGGATGGTGCGGGCGATGGCGACGCGCTGCTTCTCGCCCCCCGAGAGCTTGAGGCCGCGCTCGCCGACGGGCGTGTCGAACCCTTCCGGCAGGGCGTCGATGAAGCGGTCGATCTGGGCGAGGCGGGCGGCCTCGCGGACCTGCGCGGGGGTCGCGTCCCAGCATCCGTAGCGGATGTTGTAGCCGATGGTGTCGTTGAACAGCACCGTGTCCTGCGGGACCATGCCGATCGCCGCGCGCAGCGACTCCTGCGTCACCGCGGCGATGTCCTGGCCGTCGACGAGGATGCGGCCGACTTGCGGCTCGTAGAAGCGGAACATCAGCCGCGACAGGGTCGACTTGCCTGCCCCCGACGGCCCGACGATGGCCACCGTCTTCCCCGGCGGCACCTCGAAGGAGATGCCCTTCAGGATCGGCCGCTCGGGGATGTAGGCGAAATGCACGTTCTCGAACCGCACCGCTGCGGAGCCGGCGACCAGCGGCGCGGCGCCGGGCCGGTCGGCGATCTCCGGGTTCTGGTGGAGGATGCGGAACATGTCGTCGATGTCGATGAGCGCCTGCTTGATCTCCCGGTAGATCATGCCCATGAAGTTGAGCGGCATGGAGAGCTGCACGAGCATCGTGTTGACGAGCACGAAGCCGCCGAGCGTCGTGCGCCCGGCCATGATGTCGCGGGCAGCGAGCCACATCACCACCGTCATGCCGATCGTGAAGATCACCGCCTGTCCGGCGTTGAGCACGGCCAGCGAGACGTAGGTCTGCGTCGAGGCCTTCTCGTACTTCGCCATCGAGCCGTCGTAGCGCTCGGCCTCCCGGCGCTCGGCGCCGAAATACTTCACCGTCTCGAAATTGAGCAGCGAATCGACCGCCTTGGTGTTGGCCTCCGTATCGGAGTTGTTCATCCGGCGCCGGATCTCGATGCGCCATTCCGTGGCCTTGTAGGTGAAGCCCAGGTAGACCGCGACCATCACGAAGACGACAGCCGAGTAGAGCCAGTCGAACTCGTAGGCGAGGATGCCGAGGATCAGCACGAACTCGACGATGGTCGGCACCAGCGTCAGCACCATCAGGCGCGACAGCTCCTCGATGCCGGCGCGGCCCCGCTCCAGCACGCGGGTGAGGCCGCCGGTCTTGCGCTCCAGGTGGAAGCGGAGCGACAGGCGGTGCATGTGCTCGAAGGTCTGGAGAGCGAGGCGGCGCACCGCGTGCATCGCGACCTTGGCGAAGAGTCCGTCGCGCACCTGCGTCAGCGCCGACATCACCACCCGCGACAGGCCGTAGAGGCCGATCAGCAGCATCGGCGCGGCGAAGAGCCCCGTGGGCAGCGCCTCGCCGGGCTTGTCGCCCGTCGCGGCGACGAGGGCGTCCGTCGCCCACTTGAAGGTGAAGGGCGTGACCATCGTCGCGAGCTTGGCGACGAGGAGCAGGCCGAAGGCGAGGAACACCCGCCGCTGGAGATCGGGCCGGCCGTGGGGCCAGAGATAGGGCCAGAGCCGGCGATAGGTCGTGAGGAGGCCGGGACGCTCCAGGGGAGCGGGCTCGGTCCCCGGCGCGGGCGCGGGGTCGGATGCCATGGGGGATCTGCTGCCGGGAGGTGCTTTGGGGAGGAACGTGCCTCGCATATAGGCGCGGCGGGCCCGGTCCGCACCCGCCGCGTCCGCCGGCCCGATCATGCGCGCCGGACACGGGTAGCGGGTCACGCCGGCATGCGGCCTATCCGCGGCGCTCCGCTTCCTTCGGCAGCACGAAGATCTGGCCCGGATAGATGCGGTCGGGGTCGCGGATCTGGTCCTGGTTGGCGTCGTAGATCACCGTGTAGCGGGTGCCGCGCCCGTAGACCCGGCGGCTGATCTGCCAGAGGTTGTCGCCGCGGGCGATGCGGGCCGTGCCGATCTCGGGGACGAAGACGGCGCCGGGCGCAGGCGGGGCCAGCGCCATCTCGGCCGGGGCGGCCTCGGCCACGCCCTTATCCGCTATGCCCGTATCTGCCACGTTCTTATCCGTCGGCGCCGCTGCCTGGCCTCCGATCGGAGCGGGATAGCCGCGCGACGGCGGGATCGCGCTCGGAGACGCGGGCGCCGTGCCCGCGATCCGGCGCGAATCGGATGCGGTGCCGAGCGGGGCCACAGGTGCGGCCGCGGAGCCCGAAGCGGCCGGCGCGGATGGCGTCGGGGACGCGGCGGCCGGATTGCCGCCGGGCTTGCCGTGCTCGGCGACCCGGGCCGCGCGATCGGGGACGGTGAAGGGCACCTCGGAGCGGGCGCGCACCGCGCCGGTGACGGAATCGACCTGATCGATGCGGATCCTGTAGGTGCCGGGCGCCACGCCCTTGCCGATGGTGAAGCTGACCCGTCCGTCGGACCCGACGCTGGCGGGCGCCACCAGGGTGTCGTTGAGATAGAGGCGCAGGGTCGCCCCCTGCGGAGCCATGCCGGCGATGTCGAGGCGTCCGCCCTCCTGGGCATCGACGCTCACGATCCGCAGGGGCGCGGCATCCTTCGCGGCCGCCGTCGGCGCGGCGGGCCTGGAGGGCGCCGCCTCCGCCGCCTTCCCCTGGGGTGCGGGGGACTTGGCGACGCCGTCCCGGCCGCCCAGCGTCTTCGGCGGCCCTGGCGCCGGCTTCGCGTCGGCGACCTTGCCGGTCGCCGTCTGCGGCGGTGCATCGGGCTGCGAGAGCACCACGGTCGGGCGGTCGGGGGCGGTCAGGGCGACGAGGGGCTTGGCCTTTCGGTCGTCGGCCACCACCACGGACACGGATTGCGGGGAGCGCGCGGGCCGGCCCTGCGCATCGGTGATCCGCAGGGCGAGCTCGCTCGCGCCGGTCTTCAGCGCCGGGGGCACCAGGGCGAACTGCCCGTTCGGATCGGTGAGCGCCCGCGCCACCGCCCGCCCGTCGACCAGAAGCTCGACGGTCGTGTTCGGCGCGCCGCGGCCGGCCACCACCGTCTCGCCGTCCGGCTCGACGCGCACGATGTCGAAGCCCGGCACCGCGGCGGATCTCCGCGCGCTCTCGGGAGCCGGCTCGGACGGCACGCCGGCCGCTTCCGCGGAACGGGTCTCGGGAAGCCTGCTCTCGGGAGACCCGCTCTCCGGCGGCTTGGCCGCCGTTCGGGCGTCCGGCTTGGCCTCCGAGTCCGGGCCGGCGCGGGGCGTCGCGTCTGCGCTCGGACCCGGAGCGGATTGCACTGGCGTCCGCTCCTCGGCGCCGCGGCGCAGGATCTCGCCGCCGCCGAACAGGATCGCGACGAGGCCCAGACCCGCGACGAGGCCCGCGAGGGCGAGGGAGAGGTTGCGCCGTAACTCAGCCGTCATGCCGTCCCCGTAGTGCGGCGGCGCGGGGCGCACCGCCAGCCTCGGCCCGAAGGTCGGGATGCCCTAAAAAGCGTCAAGGGCGGCTCCATATTACCTTATGGGACCGGAGCACCAAACGCGGCGGGCCTCCGCGGCAGTGAATCGGCCCGAAAATCAGCGGTTTGCCGCAGAATCCGGTGCGCGAGCCCGGTGAGAGGAAGCGAGGGGGCGGATGGCGCCGGTTGAGACGGTCTGTGTCTATTGCGGCTCCGGCTTCGGCCGCGACCCGGCCTTCGCCAAGGCCGCCCGCGACCTCGGCGCGGCGCTCGCGGCGGAGGGCGTCGGCCTCGTCTACGGCGGTGGCAATGTCGGGCTGATGGGCACCGTCGCGCAGGCGGCGCTCGACGGGGGCGGCCACGTCACCGGCATCATCCCCGACTTCCTGAAGTCCCGCGAGCGGATGCTCGACGCGGTGCAGGAGACCATCGTCGTCGGCGACATGCACACCCGCAAGCGCTTGATGTTCGAGCGCTCCGACGCCTTCGTGGCACTCCCCGGCGGCATCGGCACGCTGGAGGAGCTCGTCGAGCAGATGACCTGGGCGCAGCTCGGGCAGCACCGCAAGCCGATCCTTCTCCTGTCGATCGGCGGATTCTGGACGCCGCTCCTCGACCTCCTCGACCACATGGCGAGCGAGCAGTTCATCCGCCCCGGCCTGGAGCTGAGCTACCTCGTGGCCGAGGACGTGCGCCAGGTGATGCCGATGCTCCGCGAGGCGCTCGCCGACGCGCCCCCGACCCCGCAGGCGGAGGCGTTCGTCAGCGAGCGGCTGTAGCTCACGGCGCGACCGGCTGCGGCAGCGTCCGCAGGTCGACGGGCGTCTCCGGGTCGATCTTGCCGACGAGGGCGGCCTCGAGGCCGTCTAGCGTGTCGAGCAGCCCGGCGGCCGCCAAGCGGATCGGCGGCCCCGCATCGGCGACGACGATCGGCTGGCGGTCGGCCGGGACGATCATTTCGGCATCCAGCGAGACGTGCCGTCCTTCTCGTCCTTCACGCTGGCACCGAGGGCGTCGAGCTCGGCCCGAAGGCGGTCGGACGATGCCCAATCCTTCGCGGCGCGGGCGAGGTGCCGCTGTTCCATCAGCGCCTCGATCCGTTCGAGGTCCAGCACGACCGTTCGGTGGGTGGAGGCGATCGTGACCGCATCGACGGCCTGCGAAACATCGAGATGCTGCACCGGCCGATAGCGGTCCCACGGGAACCCCATCCAAGTCAGGCTGGCCGCAAGCGCACCGTGGCGGCCCTCGCTGCGAAGATCGTGGAGCCGCGCGATGGCTCTCGGCGTGTTGAGGTCGTCGCGTAGAGCTTCGACGAATCCCTCGTCGGGGCCGTCGTCAGCCTCTGCCTGCCCGCATGCACGCCACCACCTTTCGAGAGACTTCTGGCTCTCCTCCAGTCCCTTCAGGGTCCAGTCGATCGGCTGGCGGTAGTGGGTGCGCAGCATGGCGAGCCGCACGGTCTCGCCGGGCCAGTCCTTCAGCACCTCGCGCAGGGTGACGAAGTTGCCGAGCGACTTCGACATCTTCTCCCCCTCGACCTGGAGGAAGCCGTTGTGGAGCCAGACATTGGCCATCACCGGCGTGCCGAAGCAGCAGCGGGACTGGGCGACCTCGTTCTCGTGGTGGGGGAAGATCAGGTCGAGGCCCCCGGCATGGATGTCGAAGGTCTCGCCGAGATGCTTCCACGACATCGCCGAGCACTCGATGTGCCAGCCGGGCCGCCCCGGCGCAGCGATGCCGGCGGGCGAGCGCCAGGCGGGCTCGCCCGGCTTCGAGGGCTTCCAGAGCACGAAGTCGAGGGGCGAGCGCTTGTAGGGCGCGACCTCGACGCGGGCGCCGGCCTCCATCTCGTCCAGCGGCCGCTTCGAGAGGGCGCCGTAATCGGGCATTGAGGGCACGTCGAACAGCACGTGGTCGGCGGCGACGTAGGCGTGGCCGGCGGCGATCAGGCTCTCGATCAGCGCGACCATCTCGGCGATGTGATCGGTGGCGCGGGGCTCGACGAAGCGGGGGGGCTCGCCGGCGACGTTCACGTCCTCGGGCATCAGCACGCCGAGCGCCCGCAGGTCCTCGTGGAAGCCTTCGAGCGTGCCGTCGGTCAGCTCGCGGATCGAGATGCCGCGCTCGGCGGCCCGCGCGTTGATCTTGTCGTCCACGTCCGTGACGTTGCGGGCGTAGACGACGTGCGCCGGCCCGTAGAGGTGCCGCAGCAGGCGGAACAGCAGGTCGAAGACGATGATCGGCCGGGCGTTCCCGATATGCGCGGCGTCGTAGATCGTCGGACCGCAGGCGTAGAGGCGCACACGCGACGGGTCGATCGGCGCGAAGGGGGCCTTCTCGCGGGTGAGCGTGTTGTAGAGACGCAACATCGCGGCCATGAAACCTGGGTCCGTTCCCTGGGCCGGGGTGGCGTCCCGCCCGGCTGTTGCCATGGGGCGACGGTGCCGGCCTGCGGCCTGCGCTACCCCAAATCCGCGCGCATTTCGAGGCAGCCGGTTCGCGGCGGCTTCGGCGCCGGTCGAAAGCCTTTGTTTACCGAACCGGCGGACCCTCGGCGCAAATCGACACGCGCTCCCAACGAAGGACGCCTCATGCGACTCTCGTCTGCCTGCCTCATCGCCCTGTGCACCCTCGCCGCCCCGGCGCTCTCCGCCGAGAGCGGGTCCCGCGCGCCCGTGGAGAAGACCTTCCTGATCCCCGCGAGCGAGGGCTACGGCGTCGGCGAGTGCCTGACGAGCCCCGGCAGCGAGTGCGGCCAGGTCGTGGCCGACGCCTGGTGCGAGGCGCAGGGCTTCGCCGCCGCCCAGTCCTTCGGCGTGGCCGCCCAGGACGAGTACACCGGCGCCATCACGCCGCCGCGCCTCTCCGCGCCCCCGAGCGAGCGCCCCCTGCGCGTGACCTGCCGGGACTGACCCAGCCCTCGCGAGCGCACCAGTGCCGATGGCACTACGCCTGAGAGGCGATCACTTCGTGAAGTCGCTGCATTTCTGCGGCGGCTCGGTGCCCCAGGGCATGAGAGGGACGGCCGAGGTCGAGTTCTTCGGCGAGCCCTGGATGACCTTGTCGGAATAGACCATGTAGATCAGCGCGTTGCGCTTGACGTCGCAGCCGCGCACGATCTGCATCGACTTGAAGATCAGCGAGCGGCGCTCGCTGAACACCACCTCGCCCTGCTTGAACTTGTCCTTGAAGCGCACCGGCCCGACCTGCCGGCAGGCGAGCGAGATGTCGGACACGTCCTCGGCCAGCCCGAGCGTGCCCTTGATGCCGCCCTTCTCCGGCAGCGTGTACCAGCAGGCGACGCCCTCCACCTCGGGATCGTCGATGCCGTAGACGACGAGCTTGTCGTTCGGGGTCAGCGGCCGCCAGACGGTGGACTTGTCGAAGATGCGGTCGGGGTCCTGCGCCCGGGCGGCCGGCGCCGTGCCGAGGACCGCCGCACCCAGCGCGAGCGCCACGCCGAGCCACCCGCCTGCGCCACGCCTGAGACCTCGAAGCCACAACATCGAACCATTCCTCCGCCAAGCTCGGCTGAGGCCCATTTAGGCATCCTGCCGCCACATCACGAGGGCCTTAATCTGCGTTAGTTTCCCTTCATGAGCCCGAAGCAGGCCGGCAGCGCATGAGCCGCGTCATTCCCAATATCGCCCACCGCCTCCTCCGTGCCGCCGTCCTGGCGCTCGGCGCCGGCCTCGCGCTCGCGGGGCCGGCCTCGGCCCAGAGTCCGGCGCCCTCCCCGAACCTGCTCGCCTGCCAGCGCTACAAGGCGGAGCTCGCGAGCGTGTCGGACACCGCGAGCGTCGCCCGCGCCCTCCAGAGCGAGGTCGGGCGGCTGGAGGCCTACTACCGCACGCTGAGCTGCGAGGGCGGGAAGTTCCTGTTCTTCGATACCCGCCCGCCCCAGTGCGGCGCCGTCGAGCAGCGCATCCGCGCGCTCAACGCCGGCTACGGCGCCGACAACGGCGAGGTCGCCGCCGCGCGCCGCCGCCAGCTTCAGGCGCAGGTCGCCTCCGCCTGCACGGGTGTCCAGGAGACGGCGGCCGGCCCGGCCTCCGAGTTCGCCCGCGGCGGCGCGCAGGTGATCTGCGTGCGCACCTGCGACGGCGCCTACTTCCCGATGCCGAACCTGCCCGAGGGCCGCTCCGGCGCCGACGAGATGTGCCACGCCCTCTGCCCCGGCACGGAGGCGGCGGCCTACTCGATGCCCCACGGCGACGGCGCCCTGAAACAGGCGGCCGCCGTCAAGGGCAACCGCTCCTACGCGTCCCTCGCCAACGCCTTCAAGTTCCAGAAGACCTTCGTGCCGAACTGCTCCTGCAAGAAGGAGGGCCAGACCTGGGCCCAGTCCCTCGTGAAGGCGGAGAGCATGCTCGTGCGCCACAAGGGCGACATCTTCGTTACCCCGCTCCAGGCGGAGGCGCTCTCGCGGCCGAAGGTGCGCCTGACCCTCGTCGGCCGGGCCGACAAGACCGCCGCCTCGCTCGCCGCCGACGCCGCCGTGCGGGCCGGCGACGCCCCCGCGCCCGAGGCTCCGAAGGCGGCCGAAGCCGGCGCGGAAGGGCAGCGCCCGAGCGTGCGGATCATCGCGCCGGGCATCGTGGCGACGCCGGTGCGCTGAGGGCGCGTCGGCACGTTTCAGGGGAACCATATCGTCCCGCTGGTGTTCGGTAGGCCCGAACGGAAACGCGAGACGATCCATGCGGAAGACCCGCCTGCTCCTCCTCACCGGCACGGTGCTGCCCGGATTCTTCCTGGCGCTGCCGGCACTTGGCTGGGAGACGGGCCGGATGCAGCTCGCGCAGGGCGGCCCTCCCGGCCTGGAGCGCGAGGGACCCGGCGCCGGGCGTCCCGATCGGGGCGGTCCGGATCGCGGCCCCCCGGCGGCCCGCGAGCGGCCGGAGCCGCGCGAACGACCCGAACCCCGCGAGCGGCCGGAGCCGCGCGAACGACCCGAACCCCGCGAGCGGCCCGAGCGTGCCGCACCTCCGCCGCAGCGCGAACGTCCCGAGCCCGCCGAGCGCGCTGCGCCGCCCCGCGAGGCGCCCGCCCCCCGTCAGGAGGCGCCCCGCCCCGCGCCCCAGCGCGAGCGTCCGGAGCCGGCCGAGCGGGCGGCGCCCCCCGCCGCGCGTGAGAGGGCCCCGGAGCGGCAGCCGCCCGCTCCTCCGCCCGCCGCTGCGCCCGAGCCGGCCCGCAAGGCGCCTCCCGCCGCCGAGCCGGCCCCCGAGCGCAAGCCGCAGGCCCCCGCGCCCGAGCCGAAGCGGGCGCCCCCGCCCGACGCCGCGAAACCCGCCGCGCCCGAGCCGGCCAAGCCTCAGCCCGCAGCTCCGGCCGAGAAGGCCGCGCCCAACCAGCAGCCGGGCGTTCCCGGAAAGCCCGTGCCCAGGCCCGAGGCCGCTCCGCCCGCCCCGCCCCCCGCCGCGAAGCAGGCCCCGCCTCCCGGCGCGGCTCCGGCACCGAACCAGCAGCCCGGCGTGCCGGGCCGTCCCGTCGAGCGTCCGGGCACCCCGCCGGCACCGAACGCCAACGAGGCGTACCCGAACAAGCTCCAGCAGCAGGGCCAGCCGACGCCGCCTCCCGCGCCGGGGCAGCCGCCGCAGGGCGTGGCCCCGAACGCCCAGCCCGGCGTTCCCGGCCGCCCGGTCGGCCCCGGCCAGCCCGGGCCGAACCAGGTCGCGCCAGGTCAGCCCGCACCGGGCGTGCAGCCCGGACTGCCGGCGGGCCGCGTCGACGACCGCGATGGCTTCAACCGTCCCGGGCGGCCGGGCTACGTCCCCGGCGGCTTCCGGACCGAGGACGAGGATGTCCGAAGCTACGATCAGGTCCGTCGCGACCGGCGGGAGTTCAACGAGGACGGGCGGACCTACATCCGCGAGCCCGGCCGCATCATCGTGCGCGACCGCGACGGCTACTTCATCCGCCACGACGAGAACGAGCGCTTCCGCGACCTCGACCGCCGGGCCTTCCGCAGCGAGCGCCGGGGTGGCGAGGTCTACACCTATCTCGACCGCCCGGGCGGCGAGCAGATCGTCACGGTCGTGGACGACGACGGTCGCCTGGTGCGCCGCAGCCGCCGCTTCCGCGACGGGCGCGAGGTGGTGATCATCGACAACGGCTACGGCGGCCCCCGCCGGCCGATCTACGAGGACGTGGTCGACCTGCCCCCGCCCGACATCCGCATCCCGCGCGAGCGCTACGTGGTCGAGTACGACCGCGCCGACGAGCGCGCGGTCTACGAGGCGCTCTCGGCGCCGCCGGTGGTGCCGATCGAGCGGCGCTACACCCTCGATCAGGTCCGCTACAGCCCGCAGCTGCGGGCCCGGATGCGCAGCGTCGACATTGACACGATCAACTTCGACACCGGTTCCTTCACGGTGACGCCGGATCAGGCGCAGCGGCTCTCGACCATCGCCGCGGCGATCAACCAGGCGGTGAAGGCGAACCCGCAGGAGGTGTTCCTGATCGAGGGCTACACCGACGCAGTCGGCAACGACGTCGACAACCTTTCGCTCTCCGACCGTCGGGCGCAGTCGGTGGCCACCGTGCTGACCCAGCAGTTCCAGGTGCCTCCGGAGAACCTCACCACCCAGGGCTACGGCGAGCAGTACCTGAAGGTGAACACCCAGAGCGCGTCGCGCGAGAACCGGCGCGTCACGGTCCGGCGCATCACCCCGCTGATCCAGCAGGGGCAGACCCAGAGCGCACCGCCCGCGCAGTGACGAAAGCGCGGCAACGGGCGCGGATCGTCACCGCTCCCGTCGCCGCCTCCGTTGACCCCTCCGGCCGCCGGGCGCATCCCCGGCGGCCTCTTCGTGTCGAGGACGGATCGGGATGGACGAACCGGGCGAGCGGCTCATCGAGGCTGGAACGCCGGTCTTCCGCCGCACGACGCTGGCGCTGTTCGCCGCCGGCTTCTCGACCTTCGCCGTGCTCTACGGCGTGCAGCCGCTGCTGCCGGTCTACGCGGAGGAGTTCGGCGTCTCGCCGGCCGAGAGCAGCCTCGCCCTGTCACTGCCCTGCGCGACGCTCGCCGTCTCGCTCCTCTTCGTCAGCCCGCTGTCCGAGGTCTGGGGCCGCAAGCCGGTGATGACGGTCTCGCTCTTCGCCTCCGCGATCCTGACCATCGTCGCGGCGCTGGTGCCGGACTGGCACGGGTTCCTGGTGCTGCGCGCGCTCACCGGCATCACCGCGAGCGGCCTGCCCGCCGTCGCCATGGCCTATCTCAGCGAGGAGATGCACGGGCGGGCGATTGGCCTGTCCATGGGGCTCCTCATCGGCGGCAACGCGCTGGGCGGCATGGTCGGGCGCCTGATCGCCGGCATCATCGCCGATTTCGGCTCCTGGCGAATCGGCATCGGGATCATCGGCGTGCTGGCGCTTCTCGCCGCCGTCACCTTCCGCTTCGCGCTGCCGCCCTCGCGGCGCTTCGTGGCCCACCGCATGCGCTGGCGCGAGGTGCCGGGGACCTTCACCCACCATTTCCGCGACGCGGGCCTGCCCTGGCTGTTCGCGGAGCCGTTCCTGCTGATGGGCGGCTTCGTGTGCATCTACAACTACATCGGCTTCCGCCTGCTGGAGCCGCCCTATTCCCTGAGCCAGGCGGTGATCGGCGCGATCTTCACCGTCTACCTGTTCGGAACGGCGAGCTCGGCCATCACGGGCGAGGTCGCGAGCCGCCTCGGGCGGCGGCGGGTGCTCTGGCTCGCCATCACCGCGGGCCTCGCCGGCCTCGCGCTGACGCTGGCCCAGAGCCTCGTCCTCGTGATCCTCGGCGTCGTCGTCATCACCATGAGCTTCTTCGGCGCCCATTCGGTGACGAGCAGCTGGGTCGGCCGCCGCGCCGTGACGGACCGGGCGCAGGCCTCGGCGCTCTATCTCTGCCTCTATTATCTCGGCTCTTCGATTCTCGGCACGGCGGGCGGCTGGGCCTACGACCACGGCGGCTGGACGGGCGTCGTCGGTTTCGTCGGAGGGCTCTACCTCGTCGCGCTGGCGATCGCGGTACGGCTCTCGCGCCTGCCGCCGCTGCCGGGTTGATCACGAACCGTTGACCTGAGCCGGGTGCGTCGCCATCTTGGCCGCACCCAAATGACAGAGGAAGCCCGGCGCGCCCCAAAGCGACTCCGGCTCAATGTTGCGCCGAAGTGCTCGAGCTTGCCGTTGCCGTCGCCCTCATCGCCCTGAACGGCGTGTTCGCGCTCTCCGAGCTCGCCGTGGTCTCCTCCCGGCGGGCACGGCTCACGGCGATGGCCGAGGCCCGCAAGTCCGGCGCCCTGGCCGCCCTCGCTCTCACCGAGAATCCGGGCCGCTTCCTCTCCACGGTCCAGATCGGCATCACCCTCATCGGCATCCTGTCGGGTGCCGTGTCCGGCGCGGCGCTCGGCGAGCGACTCGCCGGGGTGTTCCTCGATCTCGGCCTCGGCAAGGGCGTCGCCGAGACCTTAGGCTACGGCCTCGTCATCGGCGTCATCACCTACCTCTCGGTGATCATCGGCGAGCTGGTCCCGAAGCATCTGGCGCTGCGCAACCCGGAAGCGGTGGCCTGCCTCGTCGCGCCGGGGATGCGGCTGATCTCGCGGATCGCCCTGCCGGCGGTCTGGCTGCTCGACGCCTCGACGCGGGCGGTCTTCCGCCTGATCGGCCAGGAGACGGCGAGCGCCAGCGCCGTGACCGAGGAGGAGATCCGCACCCTGGTGGCGGAGGCCGAGACGGCCGGCGTCATCGAGACCGGCGAGCGCCAGATGATCGCCGGCGTGCTGCGCCTCGGCGACCGGGCGGTGCGCGGTGTCATGACCCCGCGCACCGACGTGCGCTGGATCGACCTCAGCCGCGACGAGGCCGACATCCGCGCCGCCCTCATCGACAGCCCGCACGCGCGGCTTCCCGTCGGCGAGGGCTCGCCGGACAACATGGTCGGCGTCGTGCAGGTGCGCGACCTCGTGCGGCCGCTGATGGCCGGCGAGCCCCTGAACCTGCCCCGCCACATCCGCAAGGTGCCGGTACTGCCCGACACCATCGACGCGCTCGCCGCGCTGGCCGCCCTTCAGGAGGCGGAGGTGCCGCTCGCGCTGATCCACGACGAGTACGGCCATTTCGACGGGCTGGTGACGCCCGCCGACATCCTCGACGCCATCGCCGGCGCCTTCCGATCCGAGGAAGCCGAGCCCGAGGCCGTGCAGCGCGCCGACGGCTCCTGGCTCATCGCCGGGTGGATGCCCGCCGACGAGATGGCCGACCAGCTCGGCATCCGCCTCGACCCGTCGCGCCACTACGAGACCGCCGCCGGCCTCGTCATCGACCGCCTCCAGAGGCTGCCGGAGACCGGAGAGAGCTGCGACATCGCCGGCTGGCGCTTCGAGGTGGTCGACCTCGACGGACGCCGCGTCGACAAGCTTCTGGTCTCGCGGATCGAGAGCGAGGAAGCTTAATTCTGATGCCTCCCGGCATCGAAGAGATCGATGCCGGGAGGTTCCGCGCATGGGCGCGGGCGCCCGGTCGGGCTTGTCTCGCGTCTCAAACCCTCTCGTTCGAAACGCGAGTCGGGGCTCAGGCCCGCTCGCCAGCGAGCCGCCGGGCCGCCCGCTCCCGCCCGATGAGCGGCAGCAGCGCCGAGAGGTCGGGCCCGTGGTCGAGGCCCGTCAGGGCGAGGCGCAGCGGCATGAACAGGGCGCGGCCCTTGGCGCCCGTCCACTCGCGGACCGCGTTCGTCCAGGCCTTCCAGGTCTCGCCGTCCCAGGGCTCCGGCGGCAGCAGCGCGCCGGCCGCCTCCGCCAGCGCCGGGTCGGCGATCGCCGGGTCGATCGGCCCGGCCACCACCGCCCACCACGGGGCGGCGTCGGAGACCTTCACAAGGTTCGCCCGCACGGCCCCCCAGAAGGTGTCGGCGAGGGCCTCCGGCACACCGATCTCAGCGAGGCGGCCGTGCACCGCCTCCGCCGGCATCTCGTGGACGAGGCGAGCATTGAGCGTGTCGAGCTCCGCGGGATCGAAGCGGGCCGGGGCGCGGGAGATGTGCGAGAGGTCGACGAGGCCGGCGAGCTCGTCGAGCCCCGCCAGCGGCCGCACCGCCTCGGCGGAACCGGTCAGCACGGCGAGCGAGCGGATCGCGGCGGGCTCGTAGCCGGCCTCACGCAGGGAGCGGAGGGCGAGGTGGCCGAGGCGCTTCGAGAGCCCCTCGCCGCCGGCATCGGTCAGCAGGTTGTGGTGCCCGAAGACGGGCACCGGGCTGCCGAGCGCCTCGAAGAGCTGCACCTGCACGCCGGTGTTGGTGACGTGGTCCTCGCCGCGGATGACGTGGGTGATCCCGGTCTCGGCGTCGTCCACCACGGAGGGCAGCGTGTAGAGGTAGCTGCCGTCCTCGCGGATCAGCACCGGATCGGAGAGGGATGCGCAGTCGACATGGGCCGGCCCGCGCACGAGGTCGTCCCATTCCACGGTGCGGTGGTCGAGAAGGAAGCGCCAGTGCGGCCGCCGCCCCTGCGCTTCGAGGGCGACGCGCTCCTCCGGAGTCAGAGACAGGGCCGCCCGGTCATAGACGGGAGGCAGGCCGCGCCCGAGCTGCCGGCGGCGGCGGCGCTCCAGCTCCTCCGGCGTCTCGTAGCAGGGGTAGAGGCGCCCCACGGCCCGCAGCCGCTCGGCCGCCGCGTCGTAGAGCGCGCCCCGGTCCGACTGGCGCAGGAACAGGTCCGGCTCGATCCCGAGCCAGGCGAGGTCCTCCCGCGCGGCGACGGCGAAGGCCTCCGTCGAGCGCTCCCGGTCGGTGTCGTCGAGGCGCAGCAGGAAGCGCCCGCCCCGCGCCCGCGCGAACAGGAAGTTGAGGAGCGCGGGCCGGGCGTTGCCGATATGCAGGTAGCCGGTCGGCGAGGGGGCGAAACGGACGAGCGGTGCCATGGCGCGTGTCCTAGCGCATCTTCGGGCGCGGTGCGGGAGATTTCCCCCGCGACACCTGCCCTTGACGGCGCCGCGTCGGCGGCCCTAGAAGGCCGGCGGTCCGGGTGCGTAGCTCAGCGGGAGAGCATTCGCTTCACACGCGAAGGGTCACAGGTTCGATCCCTGTCGCGCCCACCATTTACCTTCGGAAACCAAATCACCGTCCGGATGCGACATACCGGACGTGACGGCCGTCCCCTCCCCCGTGGTATACGATCGACAGCGAGGGCGCCCGGCGCCCGCGGCCGGGGGCACACGCGAAACCGATGAAGGTGCACGGCGACGGCCACGACATCCCGCCTCCGCCGCGCAAGCGTGGCTTCGTGCTCGTCGGGCTCCTGCTCGCCGGGCTCGGCGCCTGGGGCGGCTACGGCCACTGGCAGCGCAGCAGCCTCGCCGCGGAGACGCAGCGCAAGACCCGCGACTTCGTGCCGAGCCTGCGCACCGCCGCCGTGCAGCGGGTCGACGCGCCGATCGACCTGACGCTGCCCGGCGAGACCCAGGCCTTCGCCCGCGCCTCGATCTTCGCCCGCGCCACCGGCTACGTCGCCGAGCGGCGGGTCGACATCGGCAGCCGGGTCAAGGCCGGCGACGTGCTCATCCGCATCGCCGCGCCCGACCTCGACCAGGAGCTGGCCCAGGCGGAGGCGCGGATCGGCCAGCTCGACGCGCAGCTCCTCCAGGCCCGCGCCATGGTCGATCAGGCCCGCGCCAACGTGAACCTCGCCAACGTCACGAACAATCGCACCTCGACGCTCGCCGTGCAGGGCTGGGCCTCGCGCCAGAACGCCGACAACTCGCAGGCCGGGGTGCTGAGCCAGACGGCGAACCTCGCCTCGGCCGAGGCCGGGGTGAAGGTCGCCGAGGCCAACATCAAGGCGCAGCAGGCCACCGTCGACCGCCTCAAGGCGCTCACCGGCTTCAAGGAGGTCGTCGCCCCCTTCGACGGCGTCGTCACGACCCGCAGCGTCGAGGTCGGCGACCTCGTGCGCGCGGACGGCACGGGCACGCCGCTCCTCGGCATGGACCGGGACGACGTGCTGCGCATCAGCGTCAACGTCCCGCAATACGCCGCCGTCGGCGTGAAGCCGGGGGTCGAGGCGAGCATCAAGGTGCCGCAGCTGCCCGACCGCAGCTTCGGCGGCCGCGTGGCGCGCAGCTCCGTGGCCCTGCTCACCGCCTCCCGCACCCTCTCGACGCAGGTCGACGTCCCTAACCGCGACGGCGCCCTGCGGCCGGGCCTCTACGTCTACGTCACGCTGAAGATCCCGCGCTCGGAGCCCGCCATCGTGGTGCCGGCCGAGGCGCTGGTGTTCAACCAGACGGGCACCCAGGTCGCCGTCGCCCGCGACGACGGCAAGGCGGAGTGGCGCACCGTGCACGTGCGTCGCGACGAGGGCCGCACCATCGAGATCGACCAGGGGCTTTCCGGCGACGAGCGCATCGTGCTGAGCCCCCCCGCCGACCTGCGCGACGGGCAGCGCATCGAGCGCCGCCCGGACTCTCAGGACGGCAAGCCGATGCAGGCCGCCTCTCGCTGAAGGGGTGCGTCGGAGCCTCCGGGCCCGTCATGCGACAATAAGACCGTCTTAACCGCTGCCTTCGTAGGGTTGCAGGCTACGAGCGAGCGGCGCCGTTTCGATGCAGTGGGACCCAGTGAGATCGAGGGCGGAGCGCCCACCGGCACCGCCCCCTCGCGGTGCGATGACGATCCGCGGGCGCATCTTCGTCGCGTTCCTGGCCATGAGCGCCATCACCGGCGGTCTCGGCCTGTTCACGAACATCAGCATCCGCGAGACGGGAGACCTCGCCGAGCGCACCTACGACAAGTCCCTCATGGCGATCAACTACGCCCGCGCCGCGGCGGCCGACTTCGCCGAGATGCAGGCCGCCGTGGCCTACCGGGCGCTCGCCCGGGACGACGCGGAGATCGCCCGTCTCGACGCCGTCCTCGACCAGCTCGGCGCGCAGGTCTCGGAGGACCTTGGCGTCGCCGTGGAGCGCTCCCACACGGCCCGCAGCGCCGCAGCGGCCGAGCGGGTCCGGACCCGCCTGTCCGAATGGCAGGCCCTGCGCCGCCCGGAGAGCGCCGAGGCCGCCCCCGATTGGGCGGCTCTCGACCGTGCGGCCGGCAGGGTGCGCGAGGAGCTTCAGACCCTCGTCGATCAGACCGCCGGCGACGGCTTCACCTATCGCCAGAGCGTCCGCCGCGTCGTCGCCTACGAGCTTCAGGCCGGCGCCCTCGCCGCCAGCCTCGCCGTGATCCTGTCGGCCCTGGTCGCGTGGCTGCTTGCCCGCCGGATCATCGGCCCGGTCGCGGCGGCCTCGGCGGCGGCGGAGCGGATCGCGGAGGGACATCTCGACGATCCGATCCCCCAGGGCGGCCGCGACGAGATGGGCGCCCTTCTGCGCGCCATGTCGGCGATGCGCGACAACATCCGCACCAGCATGGAGCAGGAGGTCGCCCGCCGGCGCAGCGCGCAGGCCCTGCTCGGCGAGGCGCTGGAGAGCCTGCGCGAGGGCGTGGTGGTGCTCGACGCGAACGGCGCCGTGATTCTCGCCAACGCGCGGGCCGCGACCTTCCTCGGCGGGACGGAAGCTGAAGGGGGGCCGGGCAAGCCGCGCAAGGCGTCGCGCGGCATCGAACCCTCCCGCGTCCCGACCGAGGATGGCGAGGTGCGCCTGCCGGACGGGAGCTGGCTGCGGATCAGCCGGACGCCCACGCGCGCCGGAGGGCACGTCGCGATCCTGACGGACGTCACCGAGTTCAAGGAGCAGAACGAGCGGTTCAAGGCGGCGAACGTCACCCTTGATGCCGCCCTGGACAACATGAGCCAGGGGCTCTGCCTCTACGACGCCGACTATCGCCTGCGGGTGGTCAACCGCCGCTACGGCGAGATCTACAACCTGCCTCCCGGCACCCTGCGGCTCGGTATGCGGGCCGAGGATGTGCTGCAGTGCTGCGTGGACGCGGGCAACCATCCCGGACAAACCGTGGTCTCCCTCCTGCCCGACGCGAGCAGTCAAGGCGCGGAGACCTCCACCAGTATCCAGCACCTCGGCGACGGACGGGTCGTCGCCATCGAGAGCCGCAAGCTCTCCGACGGCGGGCTCGTCGCCACCTACGAGGACATCACCGAACGCCGCCACGCGGAGGCGAAGGTGGCCTTCCTGGCGGGCCACGACGCGCTCACCAACCTTCCGAACCGGACGATGCTCGCCGAGCGGATCGAGCAGGCCCTCTCCCAGGTCGCCCGCGAGGGCGGCTTCGCGCTGCTTCAGATCGATCTCGACGGCTTCAAGCGGGTCAACGACGCCTTCGGGCCGGCGGTCGGCGACGAGCTGATCTGCGCGGCGGGCAACCGCCTCCAGGCCTGCGCGCGGGAGATCGACACCGTGGCCCGCCTCGGCGCCGACGAGTTCGTGGTGCTCCAGCAGGGCGTGGAGCGGCCGGAGGATTGCGGCGTCCTCGCGAAGCGGATCATCGAGGTTCTCGGCGCGCCCTACAGCCTGTCGCAGGGACGCTGCGCCAGCGTCGGGATCACCCTCGGCATCTCCCTGGCGCCGGGCGACGGACCGTCCGGGGAACGCCTGCTCAAGAGCGCCGCCGTCGCCCTCGACCGCGCCAAGGCCGAGAGCCGCGGCAGCTTCCGTTTCTTCGAGGCGGACATGGACGCCCGCCTGCACGAGCGCCGCCGGCTGGAGCAGGACCTGCGCGACGCGGTCGAGGCGGAGGCCTTCGAGGTCCATTACCAGCCGATCTACGACTTCGGCACGGAGCGGATCGGCGGCTTCGAGGCGCTGCTGCGCTGGACGCATCCGGAGCGCGGCCGGGTGTCGCCCGCCGAGTTCATTCCCCTCGCCGAGGAGATCGGGCTCATCGCGCGCCTCGGCGAATGGGTGCTGCGCCAGGCCTGCGCCGAGGCCGCCGGCTGGCCCGACGATCTCAAGATCGCCGTCAACGTCTCCGCGGTGCAGTTCTCCTCCGCGACCCTCCCGACCGCGGTGCACGAGGCGCTCGCCCGCTCCGGGCTCCCCGGTCACCGGCTGGAGCTGGAGATCACCGAGTCGGTGCTCGTCGCCAATCCCCGCGCCACCACCGAGATCCTGCACGGGCTGAAGCGGCTCGGGGTGCGCGTCTCGATGGACGATTTCGGCACGGGCTACTCGTCGCTGAGCTACCTGCGCAGCTTCCCCTTCGACAAGATCAAGATCGACCAGGCCTTCGTGCGCGACCTCTGCGAGACGGACGGCTCCGGCTTCATCGTGCGCGCGGTGATCGGCCTCGGCGCCAGCCTCGGCATGACCACGACCGCCGAGGGCGTCGAGACCCGCGAGCAGCTGGAGCGCCTGCGCGACGAGGGCTGCGACGAGGCGCAGG
>NZ_BPQR01000004.1 GCF_022179345.1 Methylobacterium jeotgali
GCTCCTGAACCAGGAGCTCGCCCGCGCCGTCCTCGAGAGCGGCGACCACCGGGTCGACTGCCGGGGCGGCGGCGCGGAGGCGGTCGCGGCCGTGGACGCGGCCGCCCGGGCCGGCGAGCCCTACGACCTCGTGCTGATGGACGTGCAGATGCCCGGCATGGACGGGCTCGCCGCCACCCGCCGCATCCGTGCGCTGCCCGGCGCGGCGGGCGCGCTGGCGGTGGTGGCGATGACCGCCAACGTGCTGCCGGCCCAGGTCTCTGCCCTGCGCGAGGCGGGCATGGACGACCACATCGGAAAGCCCTTCCGCCGCCCGGAGCTACTCGCCATGGTCGAGCGCTGGGGCGGGCGGCTGCGTTCCCAGGTGCCGGCCGAGCCGGACGTGGCGCCGCCGGTCCTCGATGAAGCGGTGCTCGAATCCGTGCGCGACAGTTTCGGGGCAGAGCGCGTCGCCGGCCTGCTCAGCCTCCTCGAGACGGAGCTCGCCGAACGGTTCCGGGCGCCGCCGACGGCCCGGACCCGGATCGCCGAGGACGCCCACGCCATGATCGCCGCCGCGGGGCTGCTCGGCTTCACCGGATTGTCGGAGCTGTGCCGGCGGATCGAGACCGCGGCGCGCGGCCAGGACGATCTCGCGCCGATGATCGACGCGCTGACGGTCGCGCGCGTCGAGGCCCTGCGGACGCTCCGTACCTTGCGCGATCCGCCGAGCCCGTCCGGGCCCGTCTGAACCGCGCGGCGGGGCTGCGTCACCCACCCGACGGGGATCGGCCCCGCCCTTACGGCTCCCCGAGCGCCAGCGCCCAGCGGCGCAGGCTCTCGGCGTTGACCGGGCTTCCGGCAGCGCGGTTGCGCGCCGAGACGTGGGCGTGGAAGACGCGGGCCTCCGCCGCGCCGAGGAGGTCGCGCGCCGCGGCGACGATCCGGGTGATGCGCAGGTGGTTGTGGTCGAAGGCGCTGAGCCAGTCGTCCGTGCTCCCATAGAAGCGCTCCATCCGGGCGAGCGCCCGGGCGAGACCGGCGCGGGCCTCCGGGTCCGCGCGGATCGCCTCGGCCTCGCCGGGGGCCAGCACCGGGGCGCCAGGCACCGCGCGGCTGGGCTCCATGCTCGGAAAGCACCACTGGATGAAGTCGTGGACACCCTCGATCGCGGCGTCGTCGAAGGCGAGCACCTCCGAGAGGAGCCGCCCCGAGCCGTCGCGGCCCCGGCCGGCGAGGAAGGCGAGGATCGGGAACCCGCTCACTCCGCCTCCCCCTTGAGAGGGCGGGCCAGCAGCCGGGCGATGGCGGTCTCGACGCGCGCCGCGCCGGAGACCACGTCGGCCACCGCCTCGGCGACGGGCATCTCGACGCCCTTCGAGCGGGCGAGCGCCACCAGGGCGGCGGCGGTGAAGGCGCCCTCGGCGAGCTTGCCGCCGGAGGCCGCCTCCGGCGCCTCCCCCTGTCCGAGGCGCTGGCCGAAGGCGAAGTTGCGCGACTGCGGCGAGGAGGCCGTCAGCACGAGGTCGCCGAGGCCCGAGAGGCCCATCAGCGTCTCCGGCCGCGCCCCGAGGCTGCGGGCGAAGCGCATCAGCTCCGCGAAGGCCCGCGCGATCAGCGCCGCCCGCGCGCTCTCGCCGAGGCCGCGCCCGGCGACGATGCCCGAGGCGATGGCGAGCACGTTCTTGCCTGCCCCGCCGACCTCGACGCCGCGCACGTCGTCGGTGTGGTAGAGCCGCAGCGCCGGGCCGGAGAGGCTTCTGGCGAGGCTCGCGGCAAGGGCCGCGTCGGCGCTTGCCAGCGTCACCGCGGTGGGAAGCCCGCGGGCGACGTCCGCCGCGAAGCTCGGGCCCGAGAGCACGGCGAGCGGCGTGCCCGGCGCCAGCACCTCGGCGGCCACCGCGCTCATGAAGGCGTCGCTGCCCCGCTCGATGCCCTTGGCGCAGAGCACCACCGGCGCGCCGGCCCGGAGATGCTCTTCGAGGGCGCCGAGCACGGCGCGCGTGGTCTGCGCCGGCACCACGAGGAGGCAGGTGCCGGCCTCGTGCAGACCCTCCGGGGCGCCGGTGGCGCGGATGCGCGGATGGAGCGGCACGCCGGGCAGGTAGCGGGCGTTTTCCCGCGCGCGCTCCAACCGGTCCGCGGCCTCGGCGTCGCGCATCCAGAGCGTCACGGTGTGGCCGGCCGCGGCGGCGGCGTTCGCCAGGGCCGTGCCCCAGGCGCCGCCGCCGACCACGGCGACGTGGGAGAGAGGGCCGCTCATGCGCGGGCACACCTCGCGAGCGCCGGCCCCGTTTTGCCGCGCCAGTCGAGCGAGCGGCGGTTCAGCGCCGCGAGGTCGGCGCCGCCCGCGAGCACCGCCTCGCCGAGAGCGACGGCCTGGGCGAGCCGTTCGGCGGGCATGTTCGCCCAGGCGGGCGGCGCAGCGCTCTCCCGCCAGGGACCGCCGCAGGCGTTGTCGAGCAGGATGCGCGCGAAGCAGTGGTCGAGGCGCACGGGCCAGTCCGGCCGGCCGGGGGCGGCGGCGGGCAGGCGGCGCTCCACGAGGTCGCGCCAGCGGGTGCGAAGCGCGGCGTCCGTTTCGGCGGCGCTCATCCAGCGGCCTTCAGCTCGGCGGCGAAGGGCCAGCGGGCGCGGGCCGGAGCGGTGAGGTCGTCGGTGAGGCCGAGGCGCAGGCGCTCGATTCCCGCCCAGGCGATCATGGCGCCGTTGTCGCCGCAGAGGTTCAGCGGTGGGGCGACGAAGGCGAGCCCGGCCTCGCCGGCCTGCGCGGCGAGCGCCCGGCGCAGCGCGCCGTTCGCGGCGACGCCGCCCGCCGCGACGAGGGCGGTCGGGTGCCCGGCCACATTCGCGAAGTCGCGCAACGCCACGCGGACCCGGTCGACGACCACGTCGACGACGGCCGCCTGGAAGCCGGCGCAGAGATCGGCCACGTCCCGCTCGGCGAGCGGCGCGATCCGCTCCGCCTCGATGCGCAGCGCCGTCTTGAGGCCGGAGAGGGAGAAGTCGGCCCGCTTTCGCCCGAGCATCGGCCGGGGCAGGGCGAAGCGCTCCGGGTCGCCGGCTTCGGCCATGCGCTCGACCTCGGGGCCGCCGGGATAGGCGAGGCCGAGGAGCTTCGCCACCTTGTCGAAGGCCTCGCCGATGGCGTCGTCAATGGTCGAGCCGAGGCGCACGTAGTCGCCGACGCCCTTCACGGCCACGAGCTGCGTATGCCCGCCCGACGCCAAGAGCAGCAGGTAGGGAAAGGCGAGCCCGTCGGTGAGCCGCGCGGTGAGCGCGTGGGCTTCGAGATGGTTCACGGCGAGGAGCGGCTTGCGGGCGACGAGCGCCAGGGTCTTGGCGGTCACGAGGCCGACGAGGACGCCGCCGATCAGGCCGGGCCCGGCGGCGACGGCGATGCCGTCGAGCTCGGCGAGCCTCAGCCCCGCGCGGTCGAGGGCGCGGGCGATCAGCCGGTCGAGCACCTCGACATGGGCGCGGGCGGCGATCTCGGGCACGACGCCGCCATAGGCCGCGTGCTCGGCGATCTGGCTCAGCACCTCGTTCGCCCGCACGATTCCGCGCGTCTCGCCCTCGCCCTCGGCGGGGGCGACGATCGCCGCGGCCGTCTCGTCGCAGGTGGTCTCGATGCCGAGGACGTTCATCCGGCGGGTGGCCTTATTGGGGGAGCAGAGCGCGGGCATCCTACGCGCCGAGGGCTCCCCCCGGCAACGTCGCGCGCGATGGACGGGCGCCTAGCCCGGAAGGATCGATCGCCGCAGTATCCGCGGCCGATCGCCAGACATCGCGCGCCGGGCGCTCAGAAAACTCATGTCGTCGGGCTGCGGAAGCCTGAACGATCTCGAGCATCGCGAGGTCAAGCTGGAACTCTCGCGTGCCGACGGCACTTCGACCATCAATCGAAGACTCGGAGGAGAACATGCAGGATCAATACCTGATATTCGGTCTCGCGCTCGCGACGCTGCTCATCGCCGGCGTCGTCCTGCTGGTGATGCGCGCCCGCGTCGCCGCCAAGAAGAACAGCCCGGACCGGTCCGCCTTCGTCGAGCACCATGGCGGCCCGCCCCGGCCGAACCGGCCCGGCACGGAGCATTGAGGCGCGCCGAACCGGCAACCCGGAGCCACGCCCCGGCCCGAACCGGCCGGGCGCGGCTCCCGGCGTCGTCGCTTACGGCGATCGCGGCGCGCTGCCGTTCGAGGCCCGCTTCTCCGGGTTGCGGAGCTGGCTGTAGGCGATGCTCGCGAAGCTGCCGATCGTCGCGTGCCAGCCGGCCTTCGCATAGCCCGGATCGTCGCGGCCGGCTTGGCAGAAGGCGGTGGTCAGGCCGTTGACGAGATCGTCCCCGTTGGCGCCCGGCACCGCCGCGCGGAGCGGCGGCAGCAGGGCGTTGACTGTGGGGATGAAGTTCTCCTGCGCCAGCCCCTTGAGCCGCTGGACGACGCCGAGATCGGCGACCGCCTTGGCGAGCTCCGGCTGGGCGATCTCGGCGCAGGGCGCGGTTCCGGCGAGCATCGTCTGCGTGGCCTTGCGCGCTTCGGCGACCACGCCCCGCTCGCCGATCACCGGAGCGGCGTTGCCCCAGGCGTTGCGGATGTAGTCGGTGACGTCGGCAACCTCCTGGTCGGTCATGCCGGCGCCGATCGCCGGCATCGGCGCGTAGCCGTTCTGGGCGCTGAGCCCGCCGAGGATGACGCGGATCACCGTTTCCGGCCCCTTGGCCTGCACGGAGCTGTTGCCTGCGAGCGCCGGGATCGCACCCTCGACGCCCCTGCCGTCCGGCTTGTGACAGGAGGAGCAGTAGCTGAGATAGGTCGCCGCCCCCGGTGCGCCGGGCGTGGCGAAGGCCTGCAGGTCCTTCACCTTGTAGCTCTCCTTCGCCTTCTGCGTGCGCAGGTAGGCGACCATGGCCTTGAGGTCGGCGTCGGTGAGCTTCGACAGCGATTCCTGGATGGTCTGGCGCATCGGGCCGGCGGCGACGCCCGGCTGGTTGCCCGGCGCCGCACCGGTCTTCAGGTAGGTCACGACCTGATCGTCGCTCCAGGCGCCGATGCCGGTATGGTCGTCGGGGGTGATGTTGGGCGCGTACCAGCCGTCGATGACGCCGCCGCCGAGCTTGCCCGCCAGGCCGCTGTTGCCGACGATCTTGTTGGCGTTGTGACACATGCCGCAGTGCCCGAGCCCCTCCACGAGGTAGCCGCCGCGGTTGACCTCGGCGCTGGCCTGCGGATCGGGCTTGAACTCGCCCGCCGAGAAGAAGGCGGTCCGCCAGGTGACGAGCGCGGTGCGGATGTTGAAGGGAAAGGGGATCTCGGAGGTCTGGCGCGGCGAGCGGACGGCCGGCAGCGACATCAGGTAGGCGTAGATCGCGTCGGCATCGGCGCGGGTGACCTTCGTGTACCAGGCGAAGGGAAAGGCCGGGTAGAGATAGCCGCCGTCCTTGCCGATGCCCTCGTGGAAGGCCCGGTAGAAGTCGTCGGCGCTCCAGTTGCCGAGGCCGGTCTCCTTGTCGGGGGTGAGGTTCGGGGTCGTGATCTTGCCGATCGGGGTGTTGAGCACGTAGTTGCCGGCAAAGGGCTTGCCCCCCGGCGCCGTGTGGCAGGCGACGCAGTCGCCGGCGGTGGCGAGGTACTCGCCGCGCTTGATCAGCTCCGCGTCCTGCGCCGAGGCCGCGCCCGCCAGCGGAACGCCGCTTGCGATCCCCAGGAACAGGGCGGCCCGGAGGATGTCTCGCGGCCGGCCGGCCAGGAACCGCGGCGCGCCGCCCCGGCCCCGATCCCTGGGTCGAGGCGCGGGATGGAGAGCGTCGCGGCGGTTCCTCATGGGTTCGCTCCGGTGCGGTCGGGGACGGGATCAGGCGGGCGGGTCGATCCGGGTGGGCGCTCCGCGCGCTGGACGATCGAGAGAGGGGCCGCCGAGGCGCAGGGCCATCTCGCCGGCATGGGCCAGACCCGCGAGGGCGAGACAGCCCGCGACGGTCGTCCAGTGCGATCCCGTCAGCGCGGCACGCAGGGCGAGCATCAACGCCACGCCGGAGGCCAAGTTGCAGAGGAGCGAAAGCGCCGCACCGGCCCCTCGGCGCCAGGGGATCAGGATCAGCGCCTCGATCGCCACGAGGAGCAGGATGGCGTCGACGATGCGTCCGCTGGCAAACAGCGCCTCCATCGCTCAGGCGCTCCGGAAGGGGCCGTTGAGCCGCACGATCGCGCGGTTCAGGAACCCTGCGGTCCCGACCCAGGCGAGATACGGCACGAGCAGCAGGGCCGCCGTGACCGACAGCGGCGTCGTGACGAGAATCAGCCCGACGATCGACAGCCAGAGCAGCACGAGCTCGACCAGAGCCCAGTCCGGCCGGCGCAGGGTGAAGAAGAGGCCGCTCCAGGCGACGTTGAGCACGGCGTTGATCGCGTAGGCCGCGAGCAGGGCGGCCCTCGAGCCCCATTCGGCGTCGGCGTTCCAGGCGAGCACGGCGGAGGTCGCCGTCAGGGCGAAGATCACTGTCCAGACCGGGCCGAAGGCCCAGTCCGGCGGCTTCCAGGAGGGGCGCCGCAGGGAGCGGTACCAGGCCCCCGTGTCCGTGAGGATGCCGCCGGCGAGCGCCACCAGGATCGCCACCCCGCTCGCGACCAGCACCGGTCCCCAGCCGTTCCCCGTCAGGTCCAAGGTCGGGCTCATGGCGAGACCCAGCGGAACAGGTGGGCGAGGTCCTTGAAGAAGATGCGCGCGTGGGCGACGGGCCTGGCGCGCACCAGCTCCTTGTTCATGTAGGAATCCCAGGTGAGCTGCTGGACGTCGCGGTCGCGGCAGATCGAGACGAAGTGCTCCCGCAGGGTATCGTTGCGGTACCAGACGCCCTGCATGATCCGCAGGATCAGGAAGATGCGCCCGTGCAGCCGCATGAAGCGCCGCCGGGCCTCGCCGAGCGCCTGGACGCGGCCGGTGGCGAGGAAGCTCTGCGCCGCCTCCGCCGCGAGGCGCCCGCCGAGCATCGCGTAGTAGATACCCTCGCCGGAGGCGGGCGCGACGATGCCGGCGGCATCCCCCGTGAGGAGCACGTCGCGGCCGTTATCCCAGCGGCGCAGCGGCTTGAGGGGCAGCGGCGCGCCCTCGCGGCGCACCGTCTCGGCCGCTTCCAGGCCCGTGGCGGCGCGCAGGGTCCGAACGGCGCCGCGCAGGGAGAAGCCCTTGCGGGCGCTGCCGGTGCCGATGCTGACGGTGCCGCCATGAGGAAAGACCCAGGCGTAGAAGTCCGGCGAGAGGCGGCCCTGGTAGAGCACGTCGCAGCGTGTCGCCTCGACCGTGTGACGCCCGGTCTCCGGCAGCCGGACGATCTCGTGATAGGCGAAGACCTGGCGCATGGCGGCATGGCCGGGGATCTCGGCGCGCCCCACGGACGAGCTCGCTCCGTCGGCCCCGATCACGAGGCGGGTCCGGGCGGCGCGGGGAAAGCCGTCGGCGGTGTAGTGCACGACGGGCCCCTCGCCGTCGCGCTCGACGTGCCGGAAGCTCGCCGCCCGCAGCACCGCCCCGGCCTCCACCGCCCGCGCGCGAAGCCAGGGGTCGAAATCGGCCCGGTCGACCATGCCGACGAAGCCGTCGCCGATGGGCATGTCCACCCGCTTGTCCTTCGGCGAGATCATCCGGGCCGAGCGGATGCGGGCGACGAGGAGGTGGTCGGGAATCGCGAAGTCGCGGATCAGGCGCGGCGGGATCGCGCCGCCGCAGGGCTTGATCCGGCCGGGCTTGTCGAGGAGCAGCACGCGCCGCCCGCCGCGGGCGAGATCGGTGGCGGCGGTGGCGCCCGCCGGGCCGCCGCCCACGACCACGACGTCGAAGGTCTCGAGGTCGGTGCTCCTCGCGGCGGCCACGGCTTCACCTCGCATGACGTCACCTCGTGGAGAGACCGGCCTCGAAGGATTGCGCGCTGCGCCGGGCCCGCGGCACCCGCGTTCCCGGCGCGTGGGCGATCCGCAGCGCCAGGGCGGCGGCGAGCACGAACAGGACGGCCTCCCCGGTGAAGACGCCCGCATAGGCATCGACGGGACGCGGCGCGACGAGCCGGGCGAGATCGACCGCCACGGTCCCGAGGAAGCCGCCGGCTCCGAAGGCGAGACCCTGCGCCGCCCCCCAGACCCCCATGCGGGTGCCGCGCTCGGCCTCGCCGCCGATCCCGGCGAGCGCCATCATCGAGCCGATGGCGGCCACCGCGAAGATGCCGTTGAAGAGCCCGAGGCCGAAGACGAGGGCCCGGAACGCGCCTTCCGTGCCCGCCAGCCCGCTGCCGGCGATCCCGACGAGCGCCAGGGCGGAGCCAACGCAGCCGAGCGTCGTCCAGAGCCTGAGCGAGCCGAGGACGGGCCCGCCGATCCCCATGGTCAGGCCGGCGACCGCCAGCATGCCCGCCAGCACGCCCCCGTGCTGGAGGCCCGCGAGCTTGGTGGTGACGCCCGGCGACATCGCGAAGACGAGCCCGGCGAAGGGCTCCAGGATGAGCTCCTGCGCGCTGTAGGCGAGCATGGCCACGAAGATGAAGATCGTGAAGCGGCGCGAGTCCGCCTCGGCCCAGACCCGGGCCAGCACCTCGGGGAACGGGCGCTTCCGGGCCTCGGCCGCGCCGCGGGCGACCGGCGCCGGCTCGACGCCGCGGACCGCGAGGCAGGCGACCGCGAAGGCGATCGCCGAGACGGTGCCGGAGACCGCCACCAGCCGCGCCCCCGAGAAGGGCTCGAGGAAGTGTCCGGCGAGCGGGGCGGTGATCGCGAAGCCCGCGATCATCATCACCCAGACGATGGTGGCCGCCGCCCCCCGGCGGCGCGCCTCGACGCAAGTGGCGAGGAGGACCAAGAGCGAGGTGCCGGCGGCGCCCGCCCCCATCCCCACCGCGGCGAAGGACAGCACCGCCAGGGCGAGGCCGGCGGCCGGATGCGTCTCGGTGAGCGCCGTGGCCACCGCCGCTCCGAAGCCCCCGAGGGCGAGGGCGGCCATGCCGCCGAGGATCCAGGGCGTCCGGCGGCCGGTGCGGTCGGAGCCGTAGCCCCAGCGCGGGCGCAGCACCTGCACGGCATAGTGCAGGGCGACGAGGCCGCCGGGGACGATCGCCGGCAGCGCCAGCTCCACGACCATCACCCGATTGATGGTCGAGGTCATCAAGACCACGACGGCACCGAGCGCCGTCTGCACGAGGCCGAGCCGTACGATCGCGATCCAGCCGAAGGATGCGGCCGCCATCACGGGGCTCCCATCGCGAGCGGGCGCAGGGCGAAGGCCGCCACCAGCATGCCGAGGACGTAGAGCGTCGTGCCGGTGCCGTTGTACCAGGCGGCGCGCCCGCGGGGATCGGCGAGCAGGCTAGCCATCAGGACGAACTGGGCGAGAAGCAGCGCGGCGATCAGCGCGCCGTGCCAGGGGCGTCCCCACGCGAGCAGGGAGAGGATGACCGCGAGCTGCGCCAGCGCCATCACGAGGCAGGCGAGGCGCGCGGCACCGAGCGTGCCGAGCTGGACGGGCAGCGAGCGGATGCCCGTGCGCTGGTCCCCCTCCACCGACTTGAAGTCGTTGAGGGTCATGATGCCGTGGGCGCCCACGGAGTAGAGCAGGGCGACGAGGAGGATGCGACCGTCCGGCACTGCCGCGGCCATCACCGCCGCTCCCGTGAACCAGGGCAGGCCCTCGTAGCAGAGCGCCACCGCCGAGTTGCCCCACCAGCCGTTGCGCTTCAGGCGCAGGGGCGGCGCGCTGTAGATCCAGGCGAGGACGAGGCCGAACAGCGCGGCGCCGAGGATCCAGGGGCCGAGCGCCGCGGCGACCAGCAGCGACAGGACGGTCCAGCCCGCGGCGACGTAGAAGCCCCAGCGGCCCGGCATCCGCCCGGAGGGAATCGGGCGCTGCGGCTCGTTGATGGCGTCGACGTGACGGTCGTACCAGTCGTTGACGGCCTGCGAGGTCGCGCAGACCAGCGGTCCGGCCAGGATCACCCCGGCGGCGATCACCGTCCACTGCCCGCTCGGCGAAGATCCCGAGGAGACGGCGCCGCAGACGAAGGCCCACATCGGCGCGAACCATGTGATCGGCTTCAGAAGCTCGACGAGGGCGCTGGGTGCCGGCGTTGCCATGATACGACGCTAGTTTTTTACAGCGTCGAGTGTCAAGTTTGATTTACATCACGATCGCATCCCGGCGGCTTCGACCGACGGCTACACCGAGTCGGCCACCCCGTCCGGCGCGTCGAGGTCGCCGATGCCGTAGCGTCGCATCTTGGCGTAGAGGCCCTGCCGGCTGAGGCCGAGCATCTCGGCGGCGGAGGCCCGGTTGTCCTGGGTGATGCGCAACGCGGCCTCGATGCAGAGGCGCTCGATCAGGTCCGTCGATTCGCGCACGAGGTTCCGCATGGGCACCCGGCCGACGAGCTCGGTCATCTGCTCGACGGAGCGCGGAAGCTCCCGCCTGCCCGAGGCGGCCACTGCCCGGCGGGGCATGGCGCGCAGGGTGAAGCCGAGGCAGGGCCGGCTCCCGTCGGTCGCCGAGACGGCGGCGACCTCGACCTCCTCCATCGTCCCGTAGGCGCCCCGGACATGGGTCGGGAAGTAACGCACCGATCCGTGCTGGGCGAGCATCGCGAGCAGCGTCGCGACCTCCGATTGCTCGCGTCCGAGCCAGCGGTCGAGAGGCTGGCCGCGAACCTGCTCCTCGGTGGCGAGCTGGACGAGGTCGAGGAAGGCCGGGTTCGCGGTGAGGATCCGCCGCTCTGGGTCGGTCACGACGAAGCCCTCCGGCAGGCTCCGGACGACGTCGAGGGCGCCGGCGCGCGCCGGCTCGGCCTGGGCCGTGTCCGCCTCGGCGGCGGCGAGGCGCAGGAGCACGCTGGTGGCGTTGTCCTGGCGGAACAGCGAGGCGGCGACCCGAACCGGGCCGCGCCGGGCCCCGAGCCGGGCGTCGAGGTCGGCGGCCTGCCCGGTGACGCGCAGGCCCGCGAAGAGGATCTCGAGATCGCGCAGGCTGGAGGCGTCGAAGAGGTCGACGGCGTCCTGCCCGACGATGCGCTTCTCGGGCCGGCCGATCAGGCGCGCCGCGGCTGGGTTGACGTCCGTCACCCGGCGGGTGCCGGCATCGACCACCAGCACGGGCTCCGAGCCGAGCTGGAAGAGCAGGCGGTAGCGCGTCTCGGCATCGCGCATGCGCAGGTAGTCGCGCTCCAGCGCCTGCTGCGTCTCGACCAGGGTGCGCTGGAGCGAGGCCATGGCCCGCAGGTTCCGCCCCAGCAGCAGGACCTGCCCGTCCCCGGGGAGCCGCATGGCAGCGTAGCGCACCGGCAGGTCGATGCCGGTCGGCGAGAGGTGGTTGACCTGCCGCCAGCGCGTCACCGCGCCGGGGGCGGCGTCCTTGAGGAGGGCGTCGATCTTCGGCCGGCTCTCGACCGTGACCGTGTCGATCCACGGCCGCCCGAGCCAGGTCTCGCAGCCCTCGCCCTTGAGATCGGCGCTCGCGAAGCTCGCATCCCGGATCACGCCCTCGCCGTCGATCACCAGGGAGAGATCCGTCGCGGCGGCCACCAGCGCCCCGGCTGCTTGCGCATCGAGCGGTCCGAGGGAGGTCTGAAGCGCCGCGAGCGCTTCTCTCGTGGCATGGTGCGCCAGGCTGCTCACAGGTCACCGGATCGTGATGTGGTCGGGCAAGGCTGTCTGTTGGGGCAATCCTTCCCGAGGGGGTTGGTTCTTTCAGCAGGGTCTCGCCGACAGATCAAGCAGGCTCTCGGCGACATGCACGGCTTGGCGGGCATCGTGGGCGGTGGCATCGGCGCGGACCTGCCCGACGCGGCCGGGATCGGCCAGAAAAACCGGTCCGCCGACGATGACGCGCAGGGCCGGATTGCGCGAGTGCCGTCGAATCCCGGCGATCATCTCTGTCATCCTCGGTACGAGAACCTCGCAGGCGAGGGAAAGACCGACCACGTCGAACCAGCCGTCGCGGACCTGCGAGACGACATCTTCGTTCGCGGCGGTTCTACAGCTCACCGCCCATCCCGATTCGTGGAAGAAGCGGGCGACCACCGTCAGGCCGAAGCTGTGGGTATCCCCGGGGCAGGGCAGCAGCAGGACGCTGCGGCCGTTGCGGGGTGCGTGCGGGGCGCGGTCGAAGCGATGGGTGACCGCGCGCATGATCCGCTGGAGGCGTCCCATCGCCCGGGTCACCTCGACGAAGTCGCAGAGGTCGTCCTCCCAGAGGGTGCCGAGATGGCGCGCCGTCGGCGCCAGCAGGTCGAGGAGCAGGCTGTCCGGCGCGAGATCGCTCGCCAACAGGGCGGAGAGCCGGCTATCGAAGTCGGCCCCGGCCGGTGCCAGGATCAAATCCGTGAACGCCTCGACCTGATCGGTGTCAGGCAAGATATTTCCACCCGACGGACCTGCGTCCTGCCGATGGGCGAGCATGAGGCGGGGGATGATGTCCGCCTCGACGACGCGCGCGAGATCGTCCTGGATGGTCGGACGGGGGTTGAAGACCTCGATTCGCGAGTCGAACGCGAAATCGCAGATCTCGACGAGGTCTCTGCCGGGGGAATCGTAGAGCAAGCCGTCACCGAATTGCCTCATGTCAACCATTGGTTCCTCCCAATGACGCTGATGGCCGTGTCGGTTCGATCTTGTCGGTCGAATTCCGGGTCTCGTCTTGATGCGCCTCTTGGGCCTCCGGGCCGGGAAAGTGGGCATCGCCCATGCTCGAGGCGAGCTGCACGATACGCCTGAAATCGCCGTTATCAACGTCAAGTTTGTAACTATTTTGCATTCAAAGTGTAATTTGGATCTGACGTAAAGCCAGCTTGACACTCGTCGGAGGGGTTCCTAACCTCCCCTCGATCGGCCCGTCCCGAGGTCATCGAGGGGGCTCCGGCGAGAGGGCGGACGCATGATCCGGACACCGGACAGGCAAAGACGACCGCTCTACGATGCCGACCAGCGCGCGCGCCGGGACCGCACCCGCTGGACCCTGGTCCAGGGCATCCTGGCCCCCCTTCAATTCCTCGTGTTCGCCGTCAGCCTCGGCCTCGTCCTGCGCACCCTGGCGACGGGCGAGGGGGCGTGGGCCGCCAACCTCTCCGTCGTCGCCAAGACCGTGACGCTCTACGCGATCATGGTGACGGGCTCGATCTGGGAGAAGGCGGTGTTCGGCCGCTACCTGTTCGCCCCGGCCTTCTATTGGGAGGACATGGTCAGCATGCTGGTGCTGGCCCTGCACAGCGTCTACCTGCTGGCGCTGGCGACCGGCGCCCTCGACACGAGCGGGCTGATGCTCCTCGCGCTCGCCGCCTACGCCGCCTACGTCGTCAACGCCACCCAGTTCCTCCTGAAGCTCCGGTCCGCGCGCCTGGAAGCGTTCGCCGCGGAGCCGGCGCGGTGAACGCCCACGCGCCTCTGCCGCGCCCGGAGACGGGCTGCGAGATCCGCCAGGAGCGCGGGCAGCGCGCCGTGTTCTGCGGCCTGACTGGTATCGTCTGGCTCCACCGCAAGATCCAGGACGCATTCTTCCTCGTCGTCGGCTCGCGCACCTGCGCGCATCTGATCCAATCCGCCGCCGGGGTGATGATCTTCGCCGAGCCGCGTTTCGCCACGGCGATCATCGACGAGCGCGACCTCGCCGGGCTCGCCGACGCGAATGAGGAGCTCGACCGGGTCGTGCGCCGGCTCATCGAACGGCGGCCGGACATCCGCCTGCTGTTCCTCGTCGGCTCCTGCCCCTCGGAGGTGATCAAGCTCGATCTCGCCCAGGCCGCGCGGCGGCTGACGCGCACCTTCCATCCCGAGGTGCGGGTGCTGAGCTATTCCGGCAGCGGCATCGAGACGACCTTCACCCAGGGCGAGGATGCCTGCCTCGCCGCGCTGGTCCCGGAGATGTCGCGCGCGGCCGCCTCCGCCGCGCCCTCGCTCCTCGTGGTCGGGGCGCTCGCGGACGTGGTCGAGGACCAGTTCGCCCGGCTCTTCGCCGATCTCGGCCTCGCCGAGGTGGCGTTCCTGCCGGCCCGCCGGGCGGGGCAGCTGCCGGCGATCGGCGCCAACACCCGCATCCTCCTGGCGCAGCCCTTCCTGGCCGAGACCGCCCGCGTTCTGGAGGCGCGGGGCGCCACCCGGATCGCCGCCCCGTTCCCCCTCGGCGCGGAGGGCACCACGGGCTGGCTGAAGGCCGCCGCCGACGCCTTCGACGTCCCGGCCGAGCGCTTCGAGCGCGTCACCGCGCCGGGCCGGGCCCGCGCTGCGGTGGCGCTCGACCTCCACCGCGAACGTCTCGAAGGCCGGCGGGTGTTCCTCTTTCCCGACTCGCAGCTCGAATTGCCGCTCGCCCGCTTCCTGTCGCGGGAGATGGGCGCGGCGCTCGTCGAGGTCGGCACGCCCTACCTCCACCGCCAGCACCTCGCTCCGGAACTCGCGCTGCTGCCCGCCGGCACCCGGATCGTGGAGGGCCAGGATCTCGATGCGCAGATGGACCGCTGCCGGGCGGCGCAGCCCGACCTGACGGTCTGCGGCCTCGGCCTCGCCAACCCCCTCGAGGCGGAGGGCCTGGCGACGAAGTGGTCGATCGAGCTGCTGTTCACCCCGGTTCAGGGCTACGACCAGGCCGGAGACCTCGCCGAACTCTTCGCGCGCCCGCTCAAGCGCCGCGCCCGGCTGGAGGTCTGAGGCGATGCAGCTCACCCTCTGGACCTACGAGGGCCCCCCTCACATCGGCGCGATGCGGATCGCCACCGCCATGCGCGGCCTGCACTACGTGCTGCACGCCCCCCAGGGCGACACCTACGCCGACCTGCTCTTCACCATGATCGAGCGGCGGGACGCCCGCCCGCCGGTGACCTACACGACCTTCCTGGCGAGCGATCTCGGCGGCGATACGGCGGCGATCTTCCAGGAGGCCGTATCCGAGGCCTACGCGCGCTTTCGCCCCGAGGCGATGATCGTCGGGGCCTCCTGCACCGCCGAGCTGATCCAGGACGATCCGGGCGGCCTCGCCCGCGCCCTCGACCTGCCGATCCCGGTCGTCCCGCTGGAGCTGCCCGCCTACCAGAAAAAGGAGAACTGGGGCGCCTCGGAGACCTTCTACCGCCTCGTGCGGGCGCTCGCCGGGGGCGAGCCGACGCCGCGGGCGGAGCGTCGGCCGCTCTGCAACCTGCTCGGCCCGACGGCGCTCGGCTTCCGCCACCGGGACGACCTCGCCGAGATCGTGACGCTGCTCGCAAGCCTCGGCATCGACGTGAACGTGGTGGCGCCGCTGGGCGCCACGCCCGCCGATCTCGGGCGCCTCGGCGCAGCGGACTTCAACGTGGTGCTCTACCCCGAGATCGCCCGCGCCGCCGCCCTGCACCTCCAGAAGGCGTTCGGCCAGCCTTTCGTCGAGACGGTGCCGATCGGGGTCCGGGCGACGATCCGGTTCGTGGAGGAGGTGGCTGCGGCGGCCGGCGTCGATCCGGCGCCGGTGCTCGAGGGCCACGGCTCGCGGCTGCCCTGGTACTCGCGCTCGGTCGACTCGACCTACCTCACCGACAAGCGGGTCTTCATCTTCGGCGACGCCACCCACGCGCTGGCCGCCGCCCGCGTCGCCGCCGGGGAGCTCGGCTTCCGGGTGGTCGGTCTCGGTACCTATGCCCGCGAGTTTGCCCGCGAGGTCCGGGCCGAGGCGGCGCTGCACGGCATCGAGGCCACGATCACCGACGACTACCTCGACGTCGAGGCCGCGATCCAGGCCGCCCAGCCCGAGCTGGTGCTCGGCACCCAGATGGAGCGGCACATCGCCAAGCGCCTGGGCCTGCCCTGCGCGGTGATCTCGGCCCCGGTCCACGTGCAGGACTTCCCCGCCCGCCGCTCGCCGCAGATGGGCTTCGAGGGCGCCAACGTCCTGTTCGACACCTGGGTTCACCCCCTGATGATGGGCCTCGAGGAGCACCTGCTCGGGATGTTCCGCGAGGACGCGGAGTTCCACGCCGAGGCCGCGCCCTCGCATCTCGGGCGAAGTGCGCCGACGCTGCCGGACGAAGCGCCGTCCCGCACGCCGGTCGTGCCAGCTTCGGAAACCGGGTTCCCCTCTCCCGACCCGCTTCGCGGGCCAGCCTCCCCCGCAGAGGGGGGAGGGAAGAGCGCCGCCGCGTCGTCCGCCTGGGCCCCCGATGCCGAGAAGGAATTGAAAAAAATCCCGTTCTTCGTGCGGGGCAAGGCCCGCGCGAACACCGAGCGCTTCGCGCGGGAACGCGCGCTGCCGCTCATCACCCTCGAGACGCTGTACGATGCGAAAGCGCATTACGGACGCTGAGCGCCCGGCGCTCCGGGTCGTGCTCGTGACGATGGACAACCATCTCGCGAGCGCCCTGGAGCGCGCCCGCCAGCGCCTCGCCCGCGACCTGCCCGGCCTCGTCCTCGATTTCCACGCCGCCGCGGCCTGGGACACCGATCCGGCCGCCCTGGAGGCCTGCAAGGCCGACGTCGCGCGGGGCGACATCGTGCTCTCGACCATGCTGTTCATGGACGAGCACGTACGGGCGATCCTCCCCGCCCTGCTCGCCCGGCGCCCGCATTGCGACGCCATGATCGGCTGCCTCTCGGCGGGCGAGATCGTGAAGACGACCCGCCTCAACCGCTTCGACATGGACGGCACGCGGCGCGGCGCCCTCGATTTCCTGAAGCGCCTGCGGGGGAAGCCCGGCGCCCAGAGCAACGGCGCCCGCCAGATGGCGATGATCCGCAAGCTGCCCAAGATCCTGCGCTTCATCCCGGGCTCGGCGCAGGACGTGCGGGCCTACTTTCTCACCCTGCAATACTGGCTCTCGGGGTCGGACGAGAACATCGCCAACCTCGTGCGCTTCCTCGTCGGGCGCTACGCGGCGGGCCCGCGGGAAGCCTGGCGCCGGATCGCCGCCGCGCCCGCGCCGCTCGGCTATCCCGAGACCGGCCTCTATCACCCACGCATGGCCGGACGGATCGGCGAGGACGCCGCGAGGGTGCCGGTGCCCGCCGGCCCGGTGAAGGGGCGCGTCGGCCTCCTCGTCATGCGCTCCTATGTGCTCGCCGGGAACACGGCCCATTACGACGGGGTCATCGCCGCCCTGGAGGCGCGCGGGCTCGCGGTGGTGCCGGCCTTCGCCGGCGGGCTCGACAACCGCCCGGCGGTCGACGCCTTCTTCCAGCGCGACGGCCGCCCGACCATCGATGCGCTGGTCTCGCTCACCGGTTTCTCCCTCGTCGGCGGCCCCGCCTACAACGACGCCGCCGGGGCGCAGGCGCTGCTCGCCGCCCTCGACGTGCCCTACCTCGCCGCTCACGCTCTGGAGTTCCAGACGCTGGAGCAGTGGGAGGCCTCCGACCGCGGCCTCTCGCCGGTGGAGGCCACCATGATGGTGGCGATCCCCGAACTCGACGGCGCCACCGCGCCGACGGTGTTCGGCGGCCGCTCCAGCCGCTCGCCCGGCGACAGCGCCCGCGACATGGTCGTGAATCCTGAGCGCGCCGACACCCTCGCTGCCCGGGTCGAGCGCCTCGTCGCCCTGCGCCGCAAGGCGCGGGCCGAGCGCCGGATCGCCGTGGTGCTGTTCGGCTTCCCCCCGAACGCCGGCAGCATCGGCACGGCCGCCTTCCTGTCGGTCTACCAATCGCTCCACAACACGCTCACCGCGCTGAAGGCCGAGGGCTACACGCTCGAGGTTCCAGCGAGCGTCGAGGCGCTGCGCGAGGCGGTGCTCGGCGGCAACGCCGCCCGGTTCGGGACCGCCGCCAACGTCCACCACCGCGTCGCGGCCGACGAGCACGTCCGCCGCGAGCGGCACCTCGCCGAGATCGAGGCGCAGTGGGGCCCGGCCCCCGGCCGCCAGAACAGCAACGGCGCGCAGATCTTCGTGCTCGGCGCCCAGTTCGGGAACGTCTTCGTCGGCGTGCAGCCGGGCTTCGGCTACGAAGGCGACCCGATGCGGCTGCTCTTCGAGCGCGGCTTCGCCCCGACGCACGCCTTCTCGGCCTTCTACCGCTACCTGCGCGAGGATTTCCGCGCCGACGCGGTGCTGCATTTCGGCACTCACGGCGCCCTGGAGTTCATGCCCGGCAAGCAGACCGGCCTGTCGGGCGCCTGCTGGCCCGAGCGCCTGATCGGCCCGCTGCCCCACGTCTACCTTTACGCCGCCAACAACCCGTCCGAGGGGCTGCTCGCCAAGCGCCGCTCCGCCGCGACGCTGGTGAGCTACCTCACCCCGAGCCTCGCCCGCGCCGGGCTCTATCGCGGGCTCATCGACCTCAAGGCCTCGATCGAGCGCTGGCGGGCCCTGGAGCCGGAGGCCCTGGCCGAGCGCCGCGACCTCGCCGAGCTGATCCAGGCGCAGGGCGCGGGCCTCGACCTCGTCACCGCCGAGCCGGTCTGGAGCGCCGACCTCGCCGGCCACGTCCAGCGCCTCGGCGCGGCCCTGCACGAGCTGGAGCACACCCTGATCCCGCACGGGCTCCACGTGGCCGGACGGGAGACCCCGCCGGAGGAACGGGCCGACATCCTCCTGGCGCTGGCCGAGGCCCATCACGGGCTGGCGCCCGCTCCCGCAGGTCTCGCCGCCCTCGTGGCGGGAGCGGAGATCGACGCAGCGCTGGCGCAGGCGGGCCTGCCGGCGAGCGAGCCGAACCGTGCCGCCTTCGCCGCGCTGCGCGAGACCGACCGGCAGCTGTCACAGGATCACGAGATCAAGGGACTGCTCGCCGCCCTCGACGGGCGTTTCATCGCGCCGGTGGCTGGCGGCGACCTCCTTCGCAATCCCGACATCCTGCCCACGGGCCGCAACCTCCACGGCTTCGATCCCTACCGCCTGCCCTCCGCCTTCGCGCTGGCCGACGGCGCCCGCCAGGCCGCCCGCCTCCTCGCCCGCTACGCCGACGAGGGCGCCGCGCTCCCCGAGAGCGTCGCCCTGGTCCTCTGGGGCACGGACAACCTAAAGAGCGAGGGCGGCCCGATCGCCCAGGCGCTGGCGCTGATCGGCGCGGCCCCGCGTTTCGACGGCTACGGCCGCCTCGGCGGCGCCACCCTGATCCCGCTGGAGACGCTGGGGCGCCCGCGCATCGACGTGGTCGTCACGCTCTCGGGCATCTTCCGCGACCTGCTGCCGCTCCAGACGAAGCTCCTGGCGGAGGCCTCCTACCTCGCCGCCACGGCGGACGAGCCGGTGGAGCGCAACTTCGTGCGCAAGCACGCCCTGGCGCTGCAGGACGAGCACGGCATCGACCTCGAGACCGCGGCGCTCAGGGTCTTCTCCAACGCCGAGGGCACCTACGGCGCCAACGTCAACGCGCTGGTTGAGTCCGGCCGCTGGGAGGAGGCGGACGAGATCTCCGAGACCTTCGCCCGGCGCAAGTCCTTCGCCTACGGCCGCAACGGCGTGCCGAAGGCCCAGCGCGCCCTGATGGGCAGCGTGCTCGCCACCGTCGACCTCGCCTACCAGAACCTCGATTCCGTCGAGGTCGGCGTGACCTCGGTGGACCACTACTTCGACGGGCTCGGCGGCATGGGCCGGGCGGTGGCCGAGGCGAGGGGCGCCGCCGTGCCGATCTTCATCAGCGACCAGACCCGCGGCGAGGGTGTCGTGCGCTCCCTGACCGAGCAGGTCTCGCTGGAGTCCCGCACCCGGATGCTCAACCCGAAATGGACCGAGGGCATGCTCGGCCACGGCTACGAGGGCGTCCGCCAGATCGAGGCGCATCTGACCAACACGCTCGGCTGGTCGGCCACCACCGACGGGGTCGCGCCCTGGGTCTACCAGCGCATCACCGAGACCTACGTCCTCGACCCGGCCATGCGCGAGCGCATGGCCGCGCTCAACCCGACCGCATCCGCCAAGGTCGCCCACCGGCTGATCGAGGCGCACCAGCGCGGCTTCTGGACCCCCGACGCGGCGACGCGCGACGCGCTCGACCGCGCTGAGGAGGAGCTGGAGGACCGCGTCGAGGGCATCACCGCAGGGGTCGCCGCATGAACATCGCCATCCGCAACCCCATCGCCGCGCGCCGGCCCGAGGGCAGCGTCCAGGTCGAGCTCGACCCGACGCTCAAGATCGGTACCGCCAAGGTGTTCGCGATCTACGGCAAGGGCGGCATCGGCAAGTCGACGACCTCGTCGAACCTGTCGGTGGCCTTCTCGAAGCTCGGCAAGCGCGTCCTCCAGATCGGCTGCGACCCGAAGCACGACTCGACCTTCACCCTGACGAAACGCCTCGCCCCGACCGTCATCGATGCCCTGGAGGCGGTGCAGTTCCACTCCGAGGAGCTGCGCGTCGAGGACTTCGTCGCCGAGGGCTACAACGGCGTGATGTGCGTCGAGGCCGGCGGGCCCCCGGCGGGCACCGGCTGCGGCGGCTACGTGGTCGGCCAGACGGTGAAGCTCCTCAAGGAGCATCACCTTCTGGAGGACACCGACGTGGTGATCTTCGACGTGCTCGGCGACGTGGTCTGCGGCGGCTTCGCCTCGCCGCTTCAGCACGCCGACCAGGCGCTCATCGTCACCGCCAACGACTTCGACTCGATCTTCGCCATGAACCGCATCGTCGCGGCGATCCACGCCAAGGCGAAGAACTACAACGTGCGCCTCGGCGGGGTCATCGCCAACCGCTCCGCCAAGACCGACGAGATCGACCGCTTCAACGCGGCGACCGGGCTGGAGCGCATCGCGCATTTCCCGGACCTCGACGTGGTCCGGCGCTCGCGCCTCAAGAAGGCGACGCTCTTCGAGATGGAGCCGACGCCGGAGCTCACTGCCGTGACCGACGAGTACATGCGGCTCGCCGCCCATCTCTGGGCCGGCGGCCGGCCGCTCGACGCGCTCCCGATGAAGGACCGCGACCTCTTCGAATTCCTCGGCTTCGATTGAGGCGCACCACATGACCTCGCCCAGCTACGCCGAGCGCCGCTCCGAGCTCACCACCTACTTCGACCGCACCGCCGTCGAGGCCTGGGCGCGGCTGACCTCGGACGCGCCGGTCTCGAAGATCCGCGCCACGGTCCGGGCCGGGCGCGAGGCCATGCGCGAGACCCTGCTGTCCTGGCTGCCGGCGGACCTGCGCGGGCGGCGGGTGCTCGATGCCGGCTGCGGCACCGGGGCGCTGAGCCTCGAGGCCGCGCGCCGGGGCGCCGAGGTCGTCGCCGTCGACGTCTCCCCGACCCTGATCGACCTGGCGCGGGAGCGCACCGCCCCGCTCGCCGAAGGCTGCATCGACTTCCGGGTCGGCGACATGCTCGACGCGGGCCTCGGCCGCTTCGATCACGTCGTGGCGATGGACTCGCTGATCCATTACGGCGCCGCCGACATCGCCCGCGCGCTCGCCGAGCTGAGCCGGCGCACCGAGACCTCGCTGGTCTTCACCGTCGCGCCGCGCACCGCGCTCCTCACGCTGATGCACGCCGCCGGCCGGCTCTTCCCCCGCCGCGACCGGGCGCCCGCCATCGTGCCGATCACCGAGGCGGCCCTGCGCCGCCGCATCGCACGGGAAGGGATGCTCGACGCCTTCGCCCTGACCCGGACACGGCGCATCGACAGCGGCTTCTACCTCTCCAACGCCATCGAGCTCACGCGCGCGCTCCCTCCCCCCGCTGCGGGGGAGGGCGGCGTCCGGAGGGCGACGGGAGAGGGGAGCGACGCATCCGGAGATGGCGCTCCCCTCATCCGACCCGCTTCGCGGGCCGCCGTCTCCCGCAGAGGGGAGAAGGGAGGCGCGCCATGAGAACCGCCGGCCTCCTCACCCGCGCCTTCCGGAACCTCGGGCCCGGCCTTCTGCCCTTCGCCGACGCGGCGACGGCGGAGCTGCCCATGGGGCGCCTGCTGCGCCTCGCCCTGTTCCAGGTCACGGTCGGGATGGCCGCCGTGCTCCTCATCGGCACGCTCAACCGGGTGATGATCGTCGAGCTGGCGGTGCCGGCCTGGATCGTCGCGGTGATGCTGTCGCTGCCGCTGATCTTCGCGCCGTTCCGGGCGCTGGTCGGGTTCCGCTCGGACACCCACCGCTCCGTGCTCGGCTGGCGGCGCGTTCCCTACATCTGGTTCGGCACGCTGCTGCAGTTCGGCGGCCTCGCCATCATGCCCTTCGCCCTGCTGATCCTGTCTGGCGACACCACCGGGCCGGTCTGGCCGGGCCATGTCGCGGCCGCGCTCGCCTTCGTGATGGTGGGCGCGGGCCTCCACACCACGCAGACCGTGGGCCTGGCGCTCGCCACCGATCTCGCCCCGGCCCATGCCCGCCCCCGCGTCGTGGCGCTGCTCTGCGCGATGCTGCTCGCCGGCATGGTGGTGAGCGCCGTGGCCTTCGGGCTGCTGCTCGCCGACTTCTCGGCGCTGCGCCTGATCAAGGTGATCCAGGGGGCGGCGGTCGTCACCATCGTGCTCAACGGCATCGCCCTCTGGAAGCAGGAGCCGCGCGCCCCGAGCCGCACGGCGCCGGAGCGGCCCCGCCCCGCCTTCGCCGACTCCTGGGCGCTCTATGCCGGCAAGGGCCGCGCCCGCCGCCGCCTCGTCGCCACGGGGCTCGGCACGGCGGCCTTCTCGATGCAGGACATCCTGCTCGAACCCTATGGCGCGCAGATCCTGCACCTGCCGGTGGCGGCGACCACCGCGCTGACGGCGCTGCTCGCAGCCGGCGGCGGCCTCGGCCTGCTGCTCGCCGCGCGCTGGCTCGACCGGGGCGGGGACGCCTTCCGGGTCGCGGCCTCCGGCGCGGGCGTCGGCATCGCGGCCTTCTCGGCGGTGATCTTCGCCGCGCCCCTCGATTCCGGCCGGCTCTTCGCGGCGGGGGTCGCCCTGATCGGTCTCGGCGGCGGCCTCTTCGCCCACGGCACGCTCACGGCCTCGATGGCCAAGGCCGGCCCCGAGGATACCGGCCTCGCGCTCGGCGCCTGGGGGGCCGTGCAGGCGAGCGCGGCCGGCATCGCCATCGCGGCGAGCGGCATCCTGCGCGATCTCGGCGCGCATCTCGCGGAATCCGGTGCGCTCGGCGAGGCGCTGAACCTGCCCTCCACCGGCTACCTCGTCGTCTACCACCTCGAGATCGCGCTGCTCTTCGCGACGCTGCTCGCCATCGGCCCGCTCGTGCGCGCCGACGCCCCGATGCCAGCACCTCGGCCCCTGCCTCGATCCCTGCCTCGATCCCTGCCCCGCTCAGCCTGAAGGAGACCGGTCATGCCGAGAGGTGAAATCACGGCCTATCTCGATGTCGCTCAGGTGGTGCTCTACGCCTTCTGGATCTTCTTCGCGGGCCTCGTCTTCTACCTGCGCCGCGAGGACCGCCGCGAGGGCTATCCGCTGGAGGCCGAGGCCGCCTGGGGACGGCCCGGTCCGCTCGACTCGATCCTGATCCCCTCGCCGAAGCAGTTCCTGCTCTCCAACGGCCACGTGAAGCTCGCGCCCCGCCCGGGTCCGCCGACGCCCTGGGTCTACCGCGGCCACAAGCGCGAGGTCTGGCCCGGCGCGCCGCTGGAACCCGAGACCGACGGCCTGCACGACGCCATCGGCCCGGCCTCCTACGCCCAGCGCGAGGACAGCCACGACGAGACCTGGGATCGCGAGAAGCGCATCGTGCCGCTGCGGGTCGCCGACCACTTCGAGGTCCACGAGGACGGCCCCAACCCGATCGGCATGCCGGTGTTCGGCGCCGACCGGCAGCTCGCCGGCACGATCAGCGACCTCTGGGTCGACCGGGGCGAGTCGCTGATGCGCTACTACGAGGTCGCCCTCGCCGACGGGAGCCGCCGGGTGCTGATGCCCGCGACCTTCGCCAGGACCGGCCGCTTCTCGCGCACGGTCAAGACCGAGGCGCTGCTCGCCCGCCAGTTCGCCGAGATCCCGGCGACCAAGGATCCGGATTCCGTGACCCTCGTCGAGGAGGAGCGGATCATGGCCTTCTTCGGCGGCGGCACCCTCTACGCGACCGCCCAGAGACAGGAGTCCTTCCTGTGACGCGATCCGCCGCCCCTCTCGCCCATCACCTGCCGGCGAACGCCTTCGACGCGCCGCCCGGCCTGCCGGCGCCGCTGCCGGCGGGCGAGCACGTGCTCTGGCAGGGGCGCCCCTGCGCCTTCGGGATCGCCTTCCGCGCTCTGCACCTGCGCCTCGTCGGGCTCTGGTTCGTCGGGCTGGCGCTGTGGGCCGCGGTGCCGCCGGCCCTCGACGGCCGCTGGATCGAGGCGGCGGCCCTGGCGCTGCCGACCCTCGTCGTCGGCGCCGGCGCCCTCGCGCTCCTGGCGCTGCTCGGATGGCTCTCGGCCCGGACCACGACCTACACCATCACCAACCGCCGGGTGGTGATGCGGCTCGGCATCGCCCTGCCGATGACCCTGAACCTGCCCTTCGCCCTCGTCGAATCCGCCGATTGCCGGGTCTATCCGGACGGCAGCGCCGACCTGCCGCTGCGCCTGCGCGCCGGAAACCGCATTGCCTATCTCCACCTCTGGCCCCACGCCCGGCCCTGGCATGTGAACCGGCCCGAGCCGATGATCCGCTCGGTCGCCGGGGGCGCGGAGGTGGCGCAGGTTCTCGCCCGCGCCCTGCTGGCCTACCGCGAGGCTCCCGAGGAGGCGGCCGGTCCCGTGCTGCTGCGTCCGCGGGCGGTGCCCGCGCCCCGCCTCGCGACGGCGAACTGAGGGAGGCCGGCATGCGCGCCCACGCCCTCGCCAGAGCGAACGGCCGCACCTCCGGGGCCCTTGTGGCCGGGGTCGGCGCCCTCGTCGGCTTCGTGGTGCTGGCGGTCACGGTCGGACGCGTCGAGAGCGTCGGCCTGACCAGGATGGAGCCGGCCCGGCCCGTCCAGAGCCTCGCGCTGCGCGTCGAGGACGCCGCCGACGGCTCGATCGCCCTGCGGGAGGCCGGTGAAGGGGCGCTCGTCGCCACCGTGCGGCCCGGCGAGGACAACTTCATCCGCGCCACCCTGCGGGGCTTCGCGCAAGGGCGGCTCCGGGCCGGCCTGTCGCGGGAGGTGCCGTTCACCCTCACGCGCTTCGACGACGGGGCGCTGCGGCTCGACGATCCGCTGACCGGGCGGAGCGTCGATCTCGGCGCCTTCGGCCCCTCGAACTTCGGCGCCTTCGCGCGCCTGATGCCCGCCCGAGAGCCGTGCCCGGCCGCAGGGTCCTGTCCGAACGCGCTCTCCCCCGCCGAGAGCGTCCTGGGAGTCGCCCGATGATGGCCTGGTTGACCGGACGCCGCAGCGTCGAGGTGCCCTGCACCGTCGAGATCGAGCAGACGCCGGAGAGCCTGCACGCCCATGTCGTCCTCGACGCGGCCTTCGAGATCGAGCCGGGTGACGCGGTGCAGGTCCACGACGCGCCGACCTCCGTCCCCTACGGCGAGCGCCTCGTGGTCCGCCGCACCGCCACCGTGACCCGGGCCGGCGCCCTCGAGCGGCTCTGGACCAAGCTCGCGGGGCATCTCGAGCTCACCGAGCTCTACGAAGTCAGCTTTTCCGAGAGGAGGCGCCTGTGACCGCAGCCATCCAGCAGCCCGCCCTGAAGATGCCGATCAACGAGGCGACCAAGGCCGCGCAGGAGACGACCTTCCTGTCGCCGCGCTTCTACACCACCGACTTCGAGGAGCTTGACCGCACGGACGTCGAGCCTGTGCGGGCCGAGTGGAACAAGCTCATCGCGGAGCTGCGCGCCGACCCCAACAAGCGCCACTTCGTGCGCAACGCGGAGTTCGACTGCGACATGTCCGGGCTCGACCCGGCGCTGCGCAAGGAGTTCATGGACTTCCTGGTCTCGTCCATCACCGCCGAGTTCTCGGGCTGCGTGCTCTACGCGGAGATGCGCAAGCGCGCCAAGAACCCCGATATCCGGGAGCTGTTCGGCTTCATGAGCCGCGACGAGGCGCGGCATGCCGGCTTCATCAACGACGTGCTGAAGGATTTCGGGATCGGCGTCGACCTCGGCTTCCTGACGAAATCCAAGAAGTACACCTTCTTCCGGCCGAAGTTCATCTTCTACGCCACCTACCTCTCCGAGAAGATCGGCTACGCCCGCTACATCACCATCTTCCGCGAGCTGGAGCGCAACCCCGAGCGCCGCTTCCACCCGATCTTCAAGTGGTTCGAAAAGTGGTGCAACGACGAGTTCCGCCACGGGGAGGCCTTCGCGCTCCTGATGCGCGCCAACCCGAAGCTGACCTCGGGCCTGAACCGCTACTGGATCAAGTTCTTCCTGCTCGCCGTCTTCGCGACGATGTACGTGCGCGACCATTGCCGCCCGGCCTTCCACGAGGCCCTCGGGGTCGATCCGAGCGACTACGACTTCAAGGTCTTCCGCATCACCTCGGAGATCTCGAAGCAAACCTTCCCGCTGACGCTCGACCTCGACAACCCGCGCTTCAAGCGGCTGCTCGACCGGCTGGTGACCTGCTCCGTGCGGCTCGCCGACGCCAAGGCGCAGGGCGGCCTCGCCGGCCGGCTGAAGCAGGGCGCCTGGATCGCCGCCTCGGCGCTGACCTTCGCCCGGCTCTACGCCATGCCGGCCCGCGACAACGCGATGCCGGCGGAGATCCGCCTCGAACCGGTCTGGTAGGATGGCCGCCTACGCGCTTCCCGCTCTCTACGCGGTGCTGGTCTGGTGGTTCTCCACCGGCCTGATCCTGCTCCTCGACCATCGCCCGCGCGCCACGCACGCGGCGAGCATGGTGGCGGGCACGGGCGCGCTGGCCCTGGCGCTCTGGGCGATCGGGGCCTCGGCCGGAGATGCGAGCGAGGGCGGGGCCTACACCGCCTTCACGGCGGCGCTCCTCGTCTGGGGCTGGCAGGAGATGAGCTACTACATGGGCTTCGTCTCCGGCCCGCGCCCCGTCGGCTGTCCGGCGGGCGCCCGCGGCTTCGCCCGCTTCCGCGCGGCAGCGGCCACCAGCCTCTGGCACGAGGCGGCCATCGTCGCGGGCTTCCTCGCCATCCTCGCCCTGACCTGGGGGGCGCCGAACCGGTTCGCTCTGTGGACCTACCTGATCTTGTGGGGGATGAACCTCTCCGCGCGGTTGAACCTCTTCCTCGGCGTCCGCAACCTCAACGTCGAGTTCCTGCCCGAGCATCTCGCCTACCTGCGCAGCTATCTCCGAACCCGCGCGATGAACCCACTCTTCCCGGTCTCGGTCGCGGCAGCGGGCCTCGCGACGGGCGGGCTCGTCCTGGCGGCGCTCGGCGAGGGCGCGAGCGCCCACGAGGTCGCGGGCCTCAGCATCCTCGCGACCCTGATGGCGCTCGCCACCCTGGAGCACGGCTTCCTGATGCTGCCGCTGCCCTCGGCCGCGCTCTGGCAGTGGAGCCTGCCGAAGATCGCCCGCGCCGGGCCGGCGGCCGCGCCGATCCCGGCGTCCTGCGGGGAGGGGGCCCATCTCGGTGAGCCATGCCTCGCCGAGATCGAGGGACGCTGACCATCCGATCCGCCACGGCGGACCGGCAACCGACACGCCGCCGCGGCGGCAGGGACGAGCGGGCCGAACCCGCCGGGCAACACGGGAAGGGGACGAGCATGAACTACGAAGAGATCTTCGGCTCCGCTCTGGCCGGCCTGCACCGGGAGGGCCGCTACCGCGTCTTCACGGATCTCGAGCGGCAGGCGGGGCGCTTCCCCCACGCCACCCACCACACGCCCGAGGGCACGTGGCCCGTCACGGTCTGGTGCTCGAACGACTATCTCGGGATGGGCCAGCACCCGGCGGTGCTCGCCGCCATGCACGAGGCCCTCGACCGCTGCGGCGCGGGTGCGGGGGGCACCCGCAACATCTCGGGCACCAACCACTACCACGTGCTCCTGGAGCGCGAGCTCGCCGACCTGCACGGCAAGGAGGCGGCGCTGCTCTTCACCTCGGGCTACGTCTCGAACTGGGCCGCCCTGGGGACGCTCGGCGCGCAGCTGCCCGGCTGCGCCGTCTTCTCGGATGCCGGCAACCACGCCTCGATGATCGAGGGCATCAAGGCGAGCCGCGCCGAGCGGCACATCTTCCGCCACAACGATCCCGAGGACCTCGACCGCAAGCTGCGCCTCGTAGACCCGGGCCGTCCGAAGATCGTGGCCTTCGAGTCGGTCTACTCCATGGACGGCGACATCGCCCCCATCGCCGAGATCTGCGACGTGGCCGAGGCGCACGGGGCGCTCACCTATCTCGACGAGGTCCACGCCGTCGGCCTCTACGGGGCGCGGGGCGGCGGCATCGCGGAGCGCGACGGCCTCGCCCACCGCCTCGACGTCATCGAGGGGACGCTCGGCAAGGCCTTCGCCGTGCATGGCGGCTACATCACGGGCTCGGCCAGGCTCTGCGACTTCGTGCGCAGCTTCGCCTCGGGCTTCATCTTCACCACGTCGCTGCCGCCGGCCGTGGCGGCCGGGGCAGCGGCGAGCATCCGGCACCTCAAGGCCAGCGGCGTCGAGCGGGCACGCCATCATGAGCGGGTGGCCACGGTGCGGGCCCGGCTCGAGGCCGCAGGCATCCCGACGCTTCCCAACGACAGCCACATCGTGCCGGTGATGGTCTGCGATCCGGTGCTGTGCAAGGCGATCAGCGACACCCTGCTCGACACGTTCGGCATCTACGTGCAGCCGATCAACTACCCGACGGTGGCGCGCGGCACCGAGCGCCTGCGCATCACGCCCTCGCCCCTGCACAGCGACGCCGACATCGACCACCTCGTCGACGCCCTCTCCGCGATCTGGGGCCGGATGGGCGTGCGGCGCGCGGCCGCCGAGTAGAGCCGTCACGAAGAGTCCTGGGCCCGAGCGGGAGATCCGACGATGAGCGTGAACGGAGCGAGCCGGCCGGACCCCGTCGAGCGGCGCGGCGTCCCGGCGCCCTTCCCGCGGATGCAGGCGGCCGAGCCGGCGATCCGCCTGAAGCCGGCAAGGCGCCTTCGCGGCCCGGTCGTCCGCGAGCAAGAGGAAGCGCGGCCGGGCTCCGACCGACCCGCCTTCCCGTTCTCGGCCATCGTCGGCCAGGACGAGATGCGCCGGGCGCTCCTCATCGCCGCCGTGGACCCCTCGATCGGCGGCGTGCTGGTGTTCGGGGACCGGGGCACCGGAAAGTCCACCGCCATCCGGGGCCTCGCCGCCCTGCTGCCGCCGATGGAGACGGTGTCCGGCTGCCCCTATTCCTGCGATCCCGGCCGGGCGGCGGAGCCCTGCCCGCACTGCGCGGCGCAGAGCGGTGCGCGCACCGTCCGCTCCGTCCCGGTGCCGGTGGTGGACCTGCCGCTCGGCGCCACCGAGGACCGGGTGGTCGGCGCCCTTGACCTGGAGCGCGCGCTGACCCGCGGCGAGAAGGCCTTCGAGCCGGGATTGCTGGCGCGGGCCAATCGCGGCTTCCTCTACATCGACGAGGTCAACCTGCTCGACGATCACCTCGTCGACCTGCTCCTCGACGTCGCCGCCTCCGGCGTGAACACCGTGGAGCGCGAGGGCCTCAGCATCCGCCACCCGGCGCGGTTCGTGCTCGTCGGCAGCGGCAACCCGGAGGAAGGTGAGCTGCGCCCGCAGCTCCTCGACCGCTTCGGCCTTGCCGTCGAGGTGACGACCCCGACCGACCTGCCGACCCGCATCGACGTGGTACGGCGGCGCGACGCCTACGAGCGCGACCCGGCCGGCTTCTGCGCCGGCTACGCGAAGGCCGACCGCGCCATCCGCCGGACGCTGACCGCCGCCCGCGCCCGGCTGCCCGGCCTCGCGGTGCCCGACGCGACCCTGGAGGCGGCGGCCCGGCTCTGCCTCGCGCTCGGCACCGACGGCCTGCGCGGCGAGCTCACCCTGATGCGCACCGCCCGGGCGCTCGCTGCCTACGAGGGTGTCGAGACGGTCGGCCTCGATCACCTCGCCCGCATCGCCCCCTCCGCCCTGCGCCACCGCCTGCGCCGCAACCCCCTCGACGAATCCGGCTCCACCGCGCGGGTCGCCCGGGCCGTGGAGGAAGTCCTGGCGCGATGACCACTCCCTGGGCCCGGGCGTTGCGGGTGGCCGGCCTCGCCGCCGCCGATCCCCAGGGCTGCGGCGGCGTCCTGCTCCGGGCCGGCGCGGGGCCGGTGCGCGATCTCTGGCTCGAGCGCCTGCGCGCCGCCATGCGGCCGGGATCGCCCTGGCGACGGATGCCCGCCGGCATCGCCGACGACCGCCTGCTCGGCGGGCTCGACCTCGCCGCCACCCTCGCGGCGGGCCGCCCCGTCGCCGAGGCGGGGCTGCTCGCCGAGACCGATGGCGGCCTCCTCGTCGTGCCCATGGCCGAGCGGCTGACGGCCGCCACCGCCGCCCGTCTCGCGGCTGCCCTCGACACCGGTCGGGTCGGGGCCGCATGGGACGGCAGCCCGGCCCGGATCGGCCTGCTTCTCCTCGACGAGGGCACGGGCGAGGACGAGCGCGTCCCCGAGGCGCTGGCGGACCGTCTCGCCTTCCATCTCGACCTGACCGGCGTCACCTGGGGAGAGACGGGCGTCGCCGCCGAGGACCCGGCGCCGTATTCGGTCGAGGACGATCCGGCCCCGGACCCGGCCGCCGACCTCTGCGCGGCTGCCGAGGCCCTCGGCGTCGCCTCCCTGCGCGCGCCGCTCCTCGCCCTGCGCATCGCCCGCCTCGCGGCGGCCCGCGCCGGCCGCAGAACCGTCGCCGCGGAGGATGTCCGCGAGGCGGCCGGTCTCGTCCTGGCGCCCCGCGCGACCCGGCTTCCGCCGCCCGTCCAGGACGATGCGGAGGCCCGGCCGGAGCCGGCACCGGCCGAGGCGCCGTCCGGCTCGGCGGAGGCCGACGACCGGTCTTCGTCGCAGACCGAGAGCGTGGTCGAGGCGGCTCGCGCCGCGATCCCGGCCGATCTGCTCGCCGGACTCGTCGCGGCGCAGGGACGGAGCGTGGCTCCGCGAGCCGGCAAGGCCGGCGCGATGCAGCGGGCCACCCGCTCGGGGCGTCCGGCCGGGACGCGGCCGGGCCATCCCCGCGAGGGCCGTCTCGCCCTGATCGCGACGCTGCGCGCCGCCGCTCCCTGGCAGCGCCTGCGCAAGGCGGCGGACCCGAGCGGAGGGGGCCTGCGGGTGCAGGCGAGCGATTTCCGCATCATCCGGTTCCGCCAGCGCAGCGAGACCACGACGATCTTCGCGGTGGATGCCTCCGGCTCGGCGGCGCTGGAGCGGCTCGCCGAGGCCAAGGGCGCCGTCGAGCTGCTTCTCGCCGAGGCCTATGTCCGACGGGACAAGGTCGCGCTGGTGGCCTTTCGCGGGGCGGGGGCCGAGATCGTGCTGCCCCCGACCCGCGCCCTGGCCCGGGCCCGGCGCGGCCTCGCCGCCCTGCCCGGGGGCGGGGGCACGCCCCTCGCCTCGGGCCTCGACCTCGCCGCCGGCCTCGCCTGCGCGGTGCGCCGGAGCGGCGGCTCCGCGACCCTCGTCGTGCTCACCGACGGGCGCGCCAACGTCGCCCGCTCCGGTGCGCCGGGACGGGCGGAGGCGGGCGCCGACGCCCTGCACGCAGCGGGGCTTCTGAGGGGCGCCGGGATCCGCACCCTCCTCATCGATACCGCTTCCCGGCCGCAGGACGCCGCCCGGCGGCTCGCCGACGCGATGGGCGCACGCTATCTGCCCCTGCCCCACGCCGATGCGGCGGCCATGAGCACCGCGATCCGGGCGGCGGGGTAGGACGTCCGCGATGCCGGTGTCGAGCGACCGACCGCAATGGGAGCGCGACGGCGCCGACTGGCCGAACCGCGCGGCGAGCCGCTTCGTCGAGGCCTCCGGCCTGCGCTGGCACGTTCAGGTGATGGGCGAGCCGGGAGCGCCGGTTCTGCTGCTCCTGCATGGCACCGGCGCATCGACCCATTCCTGGAGCGGGCTGGCGCCGCGCCTCGCGGAGCGCTTCCGGGTGGTGGCGCCGGACCTGCCGGGCCACGGCTTCACCGATCCGCTGCCGCCCGGCCGCCTCTCGCTGCCCGGCATGGCCGCGGCGATCCGCGACCTCCTCGGGGAACTCGCCGTCGCGCCGGCGCTCGTCGTCGGGCATTCCGCCGGGGCGGCGATCCTCGTGCGCATGTGTCTCGATGGCTTGAGCCCGCGCTTGCTCGTCGCCCTCAACGGCGCGCTGACGCCGTTTCCGGGCGTCGCCTCGGTGCTGTTTCCGAGCATCGCCCGCATGCTCTTCCTCAACCCGGTCACGCCGCGCTTCTTCGCCTGGACCGCCGACCGGCCGGCGGCGGAGCGCCTGATCAAGGGCACCGGCTCGCGCCTCGACGACCGCGCCCTGGAGTTCTACCGGCGGCTGTTCCGCTGTCCCGGCCACGTCGCCGGCGCGCTCGGCATGATGGCGAACTGGGACCTCGCCGCCCTCGACCGGGCCATCGGCGGGCTCGACGTCCCGCTGCTGCTCGTGGTCGGGGGCGACGACCGGGCGATCGCCCCCGAGACCGCCTTCGCCCTGGCAGACCGCCTGCCGAACGCCCGCGTCAGCCTGCTTCGTCATCTCGGCCACCTCGCCCACGAGGAGGCGCCGGACCGGGTCGCGGAGATCATCGTCGAGGCGTCCGAGGCGGCAACAATCGAAAGTTCCGCTTCGGGCTGACCCCGGCAGCACTCCGCGCTTGCACAGTCCGGTTTTCAGTCGGTAGTGTCATCCTATGTTGACACTCGCCGACTCGCCGAGTTTCACGAGGACAGCGCCGCCCCGGCCCCATGCCGTGGTGATCGGCAGCGGCTTCGGCGGTCTGGCGGGGGCGATCCGGCTCGGCGCGCGCGGCTACCGGGTGACGGTGCTGGAACGCCTCGACCAGCCCGGCGGCCGGGCGCGCGTGCACCGGCAGGACGGCTTCACCTTCGATGCCGGCCCGACCATCGTGACGGCGCCGTTCCTGTTCGAGGAATTGTGGGCCCTGTGCGGGCGCCGCATGGCGGACGACGTCACGCTGGCGCCGATGCTGCCGTTCTACCGCATCCGCTTTCACGATGGCGCGACCTTCGACTACAGCGGCGACCCGCGGGCGATGCGCGCCGAGGTCGCCCGGTTCTCGCCCGGGGACGTCGAGGGCTACGAGCGCTTCATGGCGCACAGCGCCGCGATCTGCCGCGTCGGCTTCGAGGAGCTCGGCCACGTCGCCTTCTCCTCGGTGACGGACATGCTGCGGATCGCGCCCGCTCTGCTGCGCCTCGGCGGCCACCGCTCCGTCTTCGACCTCGTGGCGCGCTACATCCGCGACGAGCGCCTGCGCACGATCTTCAGCTTCCACCCCCTGCTCATCGGCGGCTCGCCGTTCCGGGCGAGCGCGATCTACTGCCTGATCGCGCATCTGGAGCGCCGCTGGGGCGTCCACTTCGCCATGGGCGGCACCGGCCGGCTGGTCGAGGGGCTCGTCGGCCTCATCGAGGGGCAGGGCGGCTCCGTCCGCTGCGGCGCGGAGGTCGCGCGCATCGACATCGCGGCCGGGCGCGCCACCGGCGTGACGCTCACCGACGGCAGCCGCATCGCTGCCGACATCGTGGTCTCGAACGCCGACTCCGCCCAGACCTACCTGAGCCTGCTCGGCGGGGAGGGGCGCGGCTGGCAGCGGGCCAAGCTACGGGCCTCGCATTCCTCGATGGGCCTGTTCGTCTGGTACTTCGGCACCGCCCGCAAGTTTCCGGGGATCGCCCACCACACCATCCTGATGGGGCCGCGCTACCGCGGGCTCATCGAGGACATCTTCGTCCGCAAGGTGCTGGCGCCGGATTTCAGCCTCTACCTGCACCGGCCCACCGCCACCGACCCGCTGCTGGCGCCGATGGGCTGCGACGCCTTCTACGTGCTCGCGCCGGTGCCGAACCTCGCCGGCGGCCAGGACTGGCCGGTGCTGGCCGAGCCCTACCGGCAGGCCATCGAGGCGCATCTGGAGGCCACCGTGATGCCGGGGCTGACGGGCTCGATCGTGACCTCGCGGGTGACGACGCCGGCCGATTTCGCGCAGGATTTCCTCAGCTTCCGCGGCTCGGGCTTCGGGCTCGAGCCGGTGCTGACCCAGTCGGCCTGGTTCCGGCCGCACAACGCCTCCTCGGCGTTCCGGAACCTCTACCTCGTCGGGGCCGGCACGCATCCCGGCGCCGGCCTTCCCGGCGTGCTCTCCTCGGCCAAGGTCCTCGACACGGTGGTGCCGGATGCCCGCGTCCACGCTTGAGGCCGGCAGGCCGCCGCTCTGGGCGATCCCCCACGCGAGCGGGGCCGACCACGCCGCCTGCCGGGCCGCGATCCGCACCGGATCGCGCAGCTTCTTCGCGGCCTCCGCCCTCCTGCCCGCCCGCGTGCGCCGCCCCGCCTACGGGCTCTACGCCTTCTGCCGGCTGTCCGACGACGCGGTGGACGACGCGCGGATGCGCGACCGCCCGGCCGCCCTCGCGCGCCTCGCGGTCCGGCTCGCCCGCATCTACGACGGCGTCCCCCAAGACGCCCCCGCGGACCGGGCCATGGCCGATCTCGTGAGCGCGCACGATCTGCCGCACGCGCTTCCCGCGGCCCTGATCGAGGGGCTGGCCTGGGATGCGGAAGGCCGCCGCTACGAGACCCTGGACGCGCTGACCGCCTATGCGGCGCGGGTCGCCGGCAGCGTCGGAGCGATGATGACGGTGCTGATGGGCGTGCGCGACCCCGACACGATGGCGCGCGCCTGCGATCTCGGGATCGCCATGCAGCTCACCAACATCGCCCGCGACGTCGGCGAGGATGCCGCCGCCGGCCGCCTCTACCTGCCGCTCGCCTGGATGCGGGAGGCCGGGCTCGATCCGGACGCGTTCCTGGCCGAGCCGGCGATGACGCCGCCGCTCCGGGCGGTGATCCGCCGCCTTCTCGCGGCGGCCGACGCGCTCTACGCCCGCTCCGAGCCGGGGGTGGCGGGGCTCCCCGTCGATTGCCGGCCGGCGATCCGCGCGGCGCGTCTGATCTACGCCGAGATCGGCCGCGCGCTGGAGCGGGGCGGCCTCGATCCGATCGGCAGCCGCGCCCGCGTCCCCGGCCGCCGCAAGGCCGCCCTGTTGATCCGCGCCCTGCGGCCGGGCCCGGCGCCACGCGACCGCACGGCGCCGCCCCTTCCCGAGGCGGCCTTCCTCGTGGAGGCCGTCGCCGCGCGTCCGGTCCCGGCCCGGGCCGCCTGGTGGGACGTGGGCGGGCAGGGCGCGCGGGTGCTCGATCTCATCGCGGTGCTGCGGGAGCGCGAGGGCCTTGCGACGGCCAGCCCATGATCGGGCTTTGGCGATGAGCGACCCGCTGTTCGCCTTCCTCGACATCGGGCTCGTCTTCGCGCTCGCCCTGGGGCTGGGGATCTGGCAGCTCGTCGTCCTGAAGCGCGACATCCGCCGCGACCGCGCCAAGGCGCAGGCCGAGAAGCCGGACCCGCCGGCCTGATCCCGTCAGCCCGGCCGCGGCATCCGGAACGGCAGCATCAGGCGCACCAGCGGGTTGGCGAAGCGGGCCAGCGAGAGGCTCTCGTGCACCGGCCGCACCGGCTCGCCCCGCAGCGTCGAGGCGAGCAGCGAACGCGCGTAGAAGGGCGTGTCCTCGAAGGTCCGCACGACCTGCGCGCGGCCGTCGTCGCTGCGGGTGTGCCGCGGCATTCGCCACAGGCGGGTCGGCGGAAGGGGCGCGTGGAGCGGGGCCTCGATCTCCAGCGGCGTTCCGTCTCCGGCAAAGCACAGGGTCAGGGCCTGTCGCGTGCCGTCGCGGCGCCGCACGTCGTAGAGGATGGCCGCGCCGTCCCTGAGACTCGCCCGGCACCAGGTCCAGTCCGAGAAGGCCGCCTCCAGGGCGGTGTCGCCGTGGTTGGTGTCGAAATAGGCGGTGCCGCGCCAGGAGACGCCCGGGTGGCTCAGCGCCACCTCCACCGGCGCGCTCGGCGCCATCGGCCACCAGCGATGGAGGCCCTGCGCATCGAGGCGGTGCATGCCCGGCGTGAAGCCGGGCGGGCGCAGCCGCACGGTGCCGCGCACCCGCGTCGGGATCGGGGCCGCGACCTCGTCGAGGCGAATCGTCAGCGTGGTCCCGTCCCAGTCGAGGCCGCTCGGGCCGATCCGGATGTGGTCCGCGTCGCGCGTGAGGGCGGCGCGCCCGCGCTCGGTCATGCAGAAGCGGTTCGCGCGCTCGCCGTAGAGCACGACGTTGACCGCGCAGTGCTCGAACGGGTCCCGCGTCAGGTCCCAGGCGTAGTAGGGCGAGAACACGCTGCCGATGAAGGCGATGACCGTGAGGCCCTGGCGCCCGTCCTCGCTCAGGGCGTCGACGTACCACCAGACGTAGCCGTCGCGGTCCACCCGCGTGTCGAAGCGCGGGCGCGGCTCCTGTCGTGCAGCAGGCTGTCCGCCGCGATCCGGCCCGACTGCGCCGCCATTGGCACCCCCGGCCCCGGATGGACGCTCCCTCCCGCGAGGTAGAGCCCCGGAATCCGCGTGCGGGCTCCCGGCCGCTTGAACGAGGCCATCCAGCCGTGGGAGGCCCGCCCGTAGAGCGCCCCCGCCGAGCCCGGAAACAGCCGCGCGAAATCCTCCGGCTGGGTCGTGACCGGCTCGGCCGCGTCCGAGAGCTCCAGCCCGCTCGCCCTCAGGCGCCGCCGCATCGCACTCACGCATGTCTCGATCTCCGAGGGGCCGAAGGGTTTGGCGGGGGCGTTGACGAGGCAGAGCAGGCGCTCGGGCCGCTGCGGGTCCGGCGCCGCGTCGCTCCGGTCCTCGTTGCCGCGGTCCTTGTCGCTGCGATCTTGGGCGCAGACGTAGACGGTCGGATCGTCGGGCAGCCGCCCGCTGCGGATCCGCGCGAACTCGGCCGCGTAGTCCCCCGAGAAGAACACCGTGTGCCGTGCAAGGGGGAAGCCCCGCGCACGGGCCTGCACGCAGTGGGTCACGGCGGAGAGGGAGCGCTCGGCGGCCGGGACGGGGCTGGCGGCGCGTGCCGCCTCGCGGCCCAGCAGGCCGTCGGCGAGCGCCGCCACGTCGGCGTTGCAGATCACCGCGTCGGCGGGGATGCGCTCGCCATCCGCAAGGTCGACCCCGGCCACGCGCCCGCCCTCGACGGCGATCCCGGACGCCTGCGTGCCGTAGCGGAACGCGGCGCCGCGCCGCGCCGCGAGGTCGGCCACCGCGCCGGCAAGGCGGCTCAGGCCTCCCGCCACGTGCCAGACCCCCTCGCTCTCCACATGCGCCACGAGCATCAGCGTGGCGGGGGCGGCGAAGGGCGAGGAGCCGCAATAGGTGGCGTAGCGGCCGAAGAGCTGGCGCAGGCGCGGATCGGCGAAGTACACGCCGAGCGCGCTCCACAAGGTGGTGAAGGGCTGGATCCGCCAGAGATCGCCGAGCCCCGAGAAGCCGGCCCGGCGGGTCAGGTCGAGGGGGCTCGGGCGCTCGCCGCGGATGAAGGGCGCCTCCAGGGTGGCGTAGACCTCCGCTGCGCGCGCCCGGAAGCGGCGGTATCCGTCCCGCTCCCGCAAACCGGCGAAATCCGCGATCGCCTGCTCCGAGGCGTCCGGGTCGGCGAGGAGATCGAGTTCCTCCCCCGGCCCCCAGGCGTGGCGCGCGAGGATCGCGGCCGGCTCCAGCCCGACATGGGCCGAGAGATCGGCCCCGCACTCCGAAAAGATCTCCTCGAGCACCCAGCGCATCGTGAAGACCGTGGGGCCGGCCTCGACGGCCGTGTCGCCCACGGCGACGCGGCGCATCTTGCCGCCGGGCGCCGCGGCTCGCTCCAGCACCGTGACGGCGAGCCCCGCATGGGCGAGCCGCAGGGCCGCGACCAGACCCCCGATGCCGGCACCGATGACCACGACCCTCACCGGCGGTCCTTTCGTCATTCGAAATCGACTTGACGAGTGTCAATATTTATTGACACATCGATGCATCAACAACAAGTGACACGGGAGGGATGCCGTCATGGACGCCAACCGTCGCATCGAGGGAGCGCTCGACGCCGCCGTCGCCCATCTGGAGGCGCCCGGAGCGCCGCCGCGCCTCGCCGAGGCGCTGCGCTACGCGGTCTTTCCCGGCGGCCACCGCATCCGTCCCCGGCTCTGCCTCTCGGTGGCGCGGGCCTGCGGCGACGACGATTGCCGCACCTCCGACGCGGCGGCGGCGGCGATCGAGCTGCTGCATTGCGCCTCCCTGGTCCACGACGACCTGCCCTGCTTCGACGATGCGCCCCTGCGCCGGGGCAAGCCCTCGGTCCACGCCGCCTTCGGCGAGCCGCTCGCGGTGCTGACCGGGGACGCCCTGATCGTGGCGGCCTTCGAGACCCTGGCGCGGGGCGCCGCGCGCAGCCCGAACCGGCTCGCCGCGCTCGTCGGGCTGGTCGCCCGCGCGGTCGGCGCGCCCGCCGGCATCGTCGCCGGGCAGGCGTGGGAATCCGAGCCGACCGTGGCGCTCACCGAGTACCAGCAGGCCAAGACCGGCGCCCTGTTCGCCGCCGCCACGGTGACGGGGGCGGCGGCGGCCGGCGTCCCGTCGCTGCCCTGGCGGCTTCTCGGCGAGTGCCTCGGGGAGGCCTATCAGGTCGCCGACGACCTGCGCGACGTCGCCTGCCGCCAGGAGGAGGTCGGCAAGCCCGTCGGCCGCGACTCGACCCTCGGCCGGCCGAACGCCGCCGCGCTCCTCGGCATGGGCGGCGCGATGGCGCGGCTGAAGCGGCTGGTGCGCGAGGCGATGGAGGTGATCCCCGATTGTCCCGGCGCCGAGGCGCTGCGCGCCGAGATCGCGGCGCAGACGCGGCTGTTCCTGCCGGAAAGCCTCGCCCGGGAGCTGGCCTGAGGTGGCGCGGGGCGCCGCGCTCGGAGACCGGCCCCTGCGACAGGCAGGCGACTGGCGCGCCCGATGGCGGGCCTTCCGAGCCCGGACGATCGCCGATCCGCGCTTCCAGCGCTGGGCCGCCGGCTTCCTTCCCACCCGGCGCATCGCGCGGGCGAACACCCGCGCGCTGTTCGATCTCTGCGCGGGCTTCACCTACTCGCAGACCCTGTTCGCCTGCGTGCGCCTCGGCCTGTTCGACCTCCTCGCGGACGGGCCCGTCGCGGCCGAGGCGCTGGCGGCGCGGATGCGGCTGGCCCCGGCGGCGGCCGCGCGCCTGCTCAAGGCCGCCGCCGCCCTCGACCTCGTCGCGCCCCTTCCGGACGGCCGCTACGCGCTGGCCGATCTCGGCGCGGCCCTGATCGGCAACCCCGCCATCGACCGGATGATCGAGCACCACGCCCTGCTCTACGACGACCTGCGCGATCCCGTCGCGCTCCTGCGCGGGGAGGCCGGGCCGACACGTCTTGCCGGCTACTGGCCCTACGCAAAGGGGGACGCGGCCGGGCTGACGGCGGAGGCCGTCGCCCCCTATGGCGGCCTGATGGCCGCCTCGCAGGCGCTGATCGCCGAGGACATCCTCGAGGCCTATCCGCTGCGGCGCCACCGCAGCCTCATGGATGTCGGCGGCGGGGAGGGCGCCTTCCTGGCGGCCGCCGGGCGGGCGGCGCCGGGACTCCGGGTGACGCTGTTCGACCTGCCGGCGGTCGCCGAACGCGGCGGGGCACATCTCGTCCGCGAGGGCCTCGGCGAGCGGGCGCGGGTGGTCGGTGGCAGCTTCCTCACCGATCCGCTTCCCCGCGACGCCGACGCGATCAGCCTGGTGCGGGTGGTGCACGACCACGACGACGGCGCCGTGCACACGCTCCTGCGCGCCGCCTTCGAGGCCCTGCCGCCGGGGGGCGTCCTGATCCTGGCCGAACCGATGAGCGGCACGCCCGGCGCCGCGCCCGTCACCGATGCGTATTTCAGCCTCTACCTCCTGGCCATGGGCAGCGGCCGCTGCCGGACCGTGGCCGAGCTGACCGCGATGCTCCGGGAGGCCGGCTTCCGGCACGTCCGCGAGGTCGCCACCCGCCGGCCTCTGCTGACGCGCGTCGTGGTGTCAACTCGATGAGACACACATAAATGTAAGTCATACTTGACGTATGTAAGTGTCCATCTAGGATGACACTCAAGGTCCGGACCTGCACGGATCGAATCGTCGGGAAGGGAGGACAGGCGTCATGATTGCCCAAGCCGTCGTCCTCCGTCGCCCTGAGCGGATCGGTCTCGAGAGCGTGGCGCTCGATCCGCCGATGCCGGCGGACGCCGTGGTCGCGGTCCGCTGGAGCGGGATCAGCACCGGCACGGAGCGCCTGCTCTGGTCCGGCCGGATGCCGGACTTTCCCGGCATGGGCTACCCGCTGGTGCCGGGCTACGAGTCCGTCGGCGAGGTCGTCGAGGCCGGGCCTGAGTCCGGCCTGCGGGCGGGTCAGACGGTGTTCGTGCCGGGCGCCCGCTGCTTCGGCGCGATCCGCGGTCTGTTCGGAGGCGCCGCCTCGCATCTCGTCAGCGCCGGGCCCCGACTCGTCCCCATCGACCCGGATCTCGCCGAGCGCGGCACGCTGATCGCGCTCGCCGCCACCGCCCATCACGCCCTGGCGGGGCTCGATCTCGCCAAGCCCCTTCTCGTCGTCGGGCACGGGGTGCTCGGCCGCCTCGTCGCCCGCATCGCCTGTGCGCTCGGCGGGGCGCCGAACGTCTGGGAGACGAACCCGGTCCGGAGGGGCGGCGCCGGGGCCTACGCCGTCGCCGCACACGAGGCGGACGAGCGGCGCGACTACGCCACGATCCTCGACGTCAGCGGCGACGCGGCGATCCTCGACCAGGGGATCGCCCGGCTCGCGCCCGGCGGCGAGATCGTGCTCGCGGGCTTCTACGAGGCCCGGCTCGGCTTCGACTTCGCCCCCGCCTTCCTGCGCGAGGCCCGTATCCGCGTCGCCGCGCAGTGGCGGCCCGAGGACCTGACCGCGGCCGTGGGGCTGATCGGCCAGGGCCGCCTCTCCCTCGACGGCCTGATCACGCATCGGCGCCCGGCCGGGGACGCCTCGGAAGCCTACCGCACGGCCTTCGGCGACGCCGGGTGCCTCAAGATGATCCTGGATTGGAGAGCGGCATGAACATGCAGCTGAGCGGCGCGGCCCTGAAGGCCTCCGAGGCGCTGCGGACCGAGGCCGGCATCGAGCCCGATCCGGTGCCGACCGTGGCCGCCAAGGCGACGCAGATCATCGCGATCTACGGCAAGGGCGGCATCGGCAAGTCCTTCACGCTCGCCAATCTCAGCTACATGATGGCCCAGCAGGGCAAGAAGGTGCTGCTCATCGGCTGCGACCCGAAGAGCGACACCACTTCGCTGCTGTTCGGCGGCCGCGCCTGCCCGACCATCATCGAGACCTCGACGAAGAAGAAGCTCGCGGGCGAGCAGGTCGCCATCGGCGACGTCTGCTTCAAGCGCGACGGCGTCTACGCCATGGAGCTCGGCGGCCCCGAGGTCGGGCGCGGCTGCGGCGGGCGCGGCATCATCCACGGCTTCGAGCTCCTGGAGAAGCTCGGCTTCCACGAGTGGGGCTTCGACTACGTCCTGCTCGACTTCCTCGGCGACGTGGTCTGCGGCGGCTTCGGCCTGCCGATCGCCCGCGACATGTGCCAGAAGGTCATCGTCGTCGGCTCGAACGACCTGCAGTCGCTCTACGTCGCCAACAACGTCTGCTCGGCGGTGCAGTATTTCCGCAAGCTCGGCGGCAATGTCGGCGTTGGTGGCCTCGTCATCAACAAGGACGATGGCACCGGCGAGGCGCAGGCCTTCGCCGCCGCGGTCGGGATCCCGGTCCTGGCCTCGATCCCGGCCGATGAGGACATCCGCCGCAAGAGCGCGAGCTACGAGATCATCGGCAAGCCCGACGGGCGCTGGGGCGATCTCTTCGCGGGGCTGGCCTCGAGCGTCGCCGAGGCGCTGCCGAACCATCCGCAGCCCTTGAGCCAGGATGGGCTGCTCGGCCTGTTCTCCAGCGAGAGCACCGGGCGCAACGTGGTGCTCGAGCCCGCCACCTTCGAGGACATGTGCGGGACGGCCCAGGTCGCCAAGCCGTCCCTCGAAGTCGTGTACGACGAGGTCTGACGCGCCATGGCCGTCACCCTCGACATCGCCGATCTGCGGGCCCGCAAGGAGCGGCCGGTCTCGACGCTCGCCGCTCCGGCGGAGGTGGTGAACCTCGCCGCCGTGAAGGGCGACGGGCTCGGCTGCCATGCCGGCAAGGACGCGATGCGGGCGGCCGCCGAGGCCGCCGGCCTCAGCGAGACGCTCGACCGCTACGCCAAGGACTATCCGGCCGGTCCCCACGACCAGCCCCAGAGCATGTGCCCGGCCTTCGGGTCGCTGCGGGTCGGCCTGCGGATGCGGCGCACGGCGACGATCCTCTCGGGTAGCGCCTGCTGCGTCTACGGCCTCACCTTCACCTCGCACTTCTACGGCGCGAAGCGGAGCGTGGGCTACGTGCCCTTCAACTCCGAGACGCTCGTCACCGGCAAGCTCTTCGAGGACATCCGCGAGGCGGTCTTCCAGGTGGCCGACCCCGCCGACTACGACGCGGTCGTCGTCATCAACCTGTGCGTGCCCACCGCCTCCGGCGTGCCGCTGCGCCTGCTGCCCAAGCAGATCGACGGCGTGCGCATCATCGGCATCGACGTGCCGGGCTTCGGCGTGCCGACCCATGCCGAGGCCAAGGACGTGCTCGCCGGCGCGATGCTGAAATTCGCCCGCACGGAGGCCGAGCAGGGTCCCGTCCAGGCCCCGCGCACGGGCCGGGACGGGCGCCCGACGGTGACGCTGCTCGGCGAGATGTTCCCCGCCGACCCGGTGGTGATCGGCGGCCTCCTCGAACCCCTCGGGTTGGCGGCCGGCCCCGTGGTGCCGACGCGGGAATGGCGCGAGCTCTACGCGGCGCTCGACTGCGCGGCGGTGGCGGCGATCCATCCGTTCTACACCGCCGCGATCCGCGAGTTCGAGGCCGCCGGGCGCCCCGTCGTCGGCTCCGCTCCCGTCGGCCGCGAGGGCACCGCCGACTGGCTCGACCGCATCGGCGAGGCCTGCGCCGTGCCCCGCGCCACCGTCGAGGCCGCCAAGAACCGGGTCCTGCCGGCGATCGGCGGCGCGCTCGCGGCAAACCCGATCGCCGGCCGCATCACGCTCTCCGGCTACGAGGGCTCCGAGCTTCTGGTCGGGCGCCTCCTCGTCGAGAGCGGGGCGGACCTGCGCTACGTCGGCACCGCCTGTCCGCGCACGCCCTGGTCCGAGGCGGACCGCGACTGGCTGGAGGCCCGCGGCGTCGCGGTGCGCTTCCGCGCCTCCCTCGAGGACGATCTCTCGGCGCTCGCCGAGTTCCGTCCGGGCCTCGCCATCGGCACCACACCCGTGGTGCAGGCGGCCAAGTCCATGGCGATCCCGGCCCTGTACTTCACCAACCTGATCTCGGCCCGGCCGCTGATGGGCGTCGCGGGCGCCGGCTCTCTCGCCAAGGTCGTCAACGCGGCCCTCGGCAACCGCGGGCGCTTCGACGCCATGCGCACCTTCTTCGACGGGGTCGGCGAGGGCCATGCCGCCGGGATCTGGGAGGACGTGCCGAAGCGCCGCCAGGCGGTGGCCTCCGCCGTCCGGGGCAAGCCCGTCCACGATCCGATCGGGGAGATGGCCTGATGCTCGTCCTCGATCACGACCGGGCCGGCGGCTACTGGGGCGCCGTCTACGTCTTCACCGCCATCAAGGGGCTGCAGGTCGTCATCGACGGGCCGGTGGGCTGCGAGAACCTGCCCGTCACCTCGGTGCTGCACTACACCGACGCGCTGCCCCCGCATGAATTGCCCATCGTCGTCACGGGGCTGGCCGAGGAGGAGCTCGGCCGCCACGGCACCGAGTCCGCGATGAAGCGGGCGCACGCCACCCTCGATCCGACGCAGCCGAGCGTCGTCGTCACCGGCTCCATCGCCGAGATGATCGGCGGCGGCGTGACGCCGGAGGGCACCAACCTCCAGCGCTTCCTGCCGCGCACCATCGACGAGGACCAGTGGCAGGCCGCCGACCGGGCGCTCGCCTGGCTCTGGAACGAGCACGGCGCCCGGCGCTTCGCCAAGAGGGGTATCCCGGCCCGACCGGCGCGCAAGGAGGGCGTGAAGCCCCGCGTCAACCTCATCGGCCCGGCCTACGGCACCTTCAACATGCCCTCGGACCTCGCCGAGATCCGCCGCCTCGTCGAGGGCATCGGCGCCGAGGTGAACCTCGTCTTCCCCCTCGGCTCGCACCTCGCCGACGTGTCGGCCCTGGTGAACGCCGACGCCAACATCTGCCTCTACCGCGAGTTCGGGCGGCTGCTCTGCGAGGCCCTGGAGCGCCCCTACTTCCAGGCCCCGATCGGCATCCACTCGACGACGCGCTTCCTGCGGGCGCTCGGGGAGGCGCTGGGCCTCGATCCCGAGCCGTTCATCGAGCGGGAGAAGCACACCACGATCAAGCCGGTCTGGGACCTGTGGCGCTCGGTGACGCAGGACTTCTTCGGCACGGCGAGCTTCGGCATCGTGGCCTCCGAGACCTACGCGCGGGGCGTCCGGCACTTCCTCGAAGAGGAGATGGGCCTGCCCTGCCACTTCGCCGTCGCCCGCAAGGCCGGCGCGAAGACCGACAACGCGACGATCCGTGACCTCATCGCGAAGAACCCGCCGCTCGTGCTGTTCGGCTCGTTCAACGAGCGGATGTACGCGGCCGAGGCCGGGGCCCGCGCGGTGTTCGTGCCGGCCTCGTTCCCCGGCGCGATCATCCGGCGCCACACGGGCACGCCCTTCATGGGATTCTCCGGCGCGACCTACCTCGTCCAAGAGGTCTGCAACGCCCTCTTCGACATGCTCTTCCACATCCTGCCGCTCGCCCGCGACCTCGACGCGGTGGAGGCGACGCCGGGCCGCCTGCATCGGGAGCTACCCTGGGACGAGCCGGCCCGCGCGCGCCTCGACGCCCTCGTCGAGGCCCATCCGGTCCTGGTGCGCATCTCGGCGGCCAAGCGCCTGCGCGATGCCGCGGAACGGGCGGCGCGCGGGGCGGGCAGCGCCCGCGTCGGCCTCGACCACGTCGAGCGCGCCCGCGCCGAGGCCAGCTACGGAGCCGCCGCGTGAGCGCCGGCGCCCCTTCCTTTCCGGCCAGAGCGGCGCGGCGCCGCCCGGCCGATGCCGGTCCCCGCGTCCCGGACCGGAGGCGTCCCGCCGCGCAACGTCAGGAGGAGAGTGATCCCATGCACCGTTCGCTGAACCCGGCGTCGCGCCTGCATCAAGAGGCGATCCAGTTCCGGATCATCCTGGCCTCGACCTACCCGTTCTTCCTCGTCGCCGCCCTGGTGCAGCGCACGATCCCCCAGGCGCGCAGCGCGATGCCGCAGCGGCGGCGCTCCGTCTTCGCGGAGGCGCGGGCGATGGCCGTCTCGGCCATCCCCTTCGTGTTCATGGGCTGAACTCATGAGCTGAATCCACGGGGTGACGCGCCCTCGGCTCGGGGCGCCTGTGCCACCCCCGAGCGAGCTCCCGTCCGGCCGGGCGGGACGGAAGGCCGAGCCCGCGCTCCCGGCGCGGGTCCGGCGACACCCGCCGCACCCGCAGACGCGGGCCCGGCACGTCGAAGAGGAGGTTTGAAGCAATGGCCAATGGCATTGTTGAGAGACCGAGCAGCCTGTCCGGGCTGACGGAACCGGAAGCCAAGGAGTTCCACGCGATCTTCCTGACGAGCTTCCTCATCTTCACGGCGATCGCCGTGGTCGCGCACATCCTCGTCTGGATGTGGCGTCCGTGGCTTCCCGGACCCAAGGGCTACGCCGCCCTCGAGACGGCGGCCCAGGGCGTCGTCTCCCTGCTCACCTGAGGAGGCTCATCATGTACAAGATCTGGCTTCTCTTCGATCCGCGCCGCACCCTCGTGGCGTTGTTCACCTTCCTGTTCATCCTGGCCCTGCTGATCCACTTCATCCTGCTCAGCACGGACCGGTTCAACTGGCTGGAAGGTCCCAAGGCCCCGCGCGCCGCGAATGCGCAGACGCTGGTCCTGCCCCAGATGCCGGCCTGAGCGGCGCGGCACCCCAAGCACGGATGATCGGCGGGCCGGCGACATGCCGCCCGTCGGCCATCCATCGGACATCGGACGGTCGATCCGGGAGGTTGCGATGGCGATGCTGAGTTTCGAGCGCAAGTACCGCATCCGCGGCGGCACGCTGATCGGCGGCGACCTGTTCGACTTCTGGGTCGGGCCCTTCTACGTCGGGTTCTTCGGGGTCACGACGCTGTTCTTCTCGGTGCTGGGCACGGCGCTGATCGTCTACGGCGCATCCCTCGGCCCGACCTGGAACATCTGGCAGATCAACATCGCGCCCCCCGACCTCAAGTACGGGCTGGCGCTGGCGCCGCTCAAGGAGGGCGGCCTCTGGCAGATCATCACCTTCTGCGCGGTGGGCGCGTTCTCGTCCTGGGCGCTGCGCGAGGTCGAGATCTGCCGCAAGCTCGGCATCGGCTACCACGTGCCCTTCGCCTTCTCGGTGGCGATCTTCGCCTACGTCACGCTGGTGGTGATCCGGCCGCTGCTGATGGGCGCCTGGGGGCACGGCTTCCCCTACGGCATCCTCTCCCATCTCGATTGGGTCTCGAACACCGGATATCAGTACCTGCACTTCCACTACAATCCGGCGCACATGCTCGCGGTGAGCTTCTTCTTCACCACGACCCTGGCGCTCTCGCTGCACGGCGCGCTGATCCTGTCCTCCACCAACCCCGGCAAGGGCGAGGTGGTGAAGACGCCCGAGCACGAGGACACCTTCTTCCGCGACACCATCGGCTACTCGATCGGCACGCTCGGCATCCACCGCCTCGGCCTGTTCCTGGCGCTGTCGGCGGGGTTCTGGAGCGCCGTCTGCATCGTCATCAGCGGGCCCTTCTGGACCCGCGGCTGGCCCGAGTGGTGGGGCTGGTGGCTCAATCTCCCGGTCTGGCGCTGACTTCGGATGAGGAGACCGTGACCATGGCCTACTATCAGAACATCTTCTCCGAGGTGCAGGTCCGCCCCGTCAGCCCGGAGCACGGGATCCCGGTCGAGGTCGACCAGCGCTGGGGCAAGCCGTTCAACTCCTACCTGTTCGGCCTCATCGGCAACGCGCAGGTCGGCCCGATCTATGTCGGGTATCTCGGCGCGCTCTCCTTCGCCTGCGGCCTGATCGCCTTCGAGATCATCGGCCTCAATATGTGGGCGAGCGTGAACTGGGACCCGGTCCAGTTCGTGCGCCAGCTCCCCTGGCTGGCGCTCGAGCCGCCGCGCCCGCAATACGGCCTCAAGATCCTGCCCCCGCTCGCCGAGGGCGGATGGTGGCTGATCGCCGGCTTCTTCCTCACCGCCTCGGTGCTGCTCTGGTGGCTGCGCCTGTTCCGGCGGGCCAAGGCGCTCGGCCTCGGCTACCACGTGCCCTGGGCCTTCGCCTCCGCGATCTGGCTGTTCCTGGTGCTGGGCTTCATCCGGCCGCTGCTGATGGGCTCGTGGAGCGAGGCGGTGCCCTTCGGCATCTTCCCGCACCTCGATTGGACCGCCGCCTTCTCGCTGCGCTACGGCAACCTCTTCTACAACCCGTTCCACATGCTCTCGATCGTCTTCCTCTACGGGTCGACGCTGCTCTTCGCGATGCATGGCGGCACGATCCTGGCGGTGAGCCGCTACGGCGGGGAGCGCGAGATCGACCAGATCGTCGACCGCGGCACCGCCACCGAGCGCGCCGCCCTGTTCTGGCGCTGGACCATGGGCTTCAACGCCACGATGGAGTCGGTCCACCGCTGGGCCTGGTGGTTCGCGGTGCTGACCACGCTCACCGGCGGCATCGGCATCCTGCTCACGGGCACGGTCGTCGACAACTGGTACCTCTGGGCGGTCAAGCACGGCGTCGCCCCGTCCTATCCGCAGGTCTACCCGCCCGTGGTCGATCCGCTGAGCGTGTCGCCCACCAGCCTTCCGGGGAGCGCGCCATGAAGACCATCTCCGTCCTCGCCGGGGTCGTCGCCGCGGCCCTCCTCACGGTCGCGATGCTCGTGACCTCGGGCTGGGTGCGGCCGCCGCTGGAGACCCTGCAGAACGGCTATCGCGGCACCGCGATGGCCCAGGTCCACACCCGCAAGGGCGTCGCGGAGACGCGAGAGGCCAACGTGGCGCCCGCGGCCGCCGACCCGGCGGAGCCCGGCGACGAGCTCGCCGGCAAGACCTACGAGAACGTCCAGGTCCTCAAGGACGTGACGGTCAACGAGTTCAACCGGCTCATGGTCTCGATGACCGAGTGGGTCAGCCCGCAGCAGGGCTGCACCTACTGCCACAATACCGAGAACATGGCCGACGACAGCCTCTACCAGAAGAAGGTCGCCCGGCGGATGCTGCAGATGACGCAGCACATCAACAGCACCTGGAAGGAGAAGCACGTCGGCGGCACCGGCGTGACCTGCTTCACCTGCCACCGCGGCCAGCCGGTGCCGGCCAACATCTGGTTCACCGATCCGGGGCCCACCCGGCCCGGCGGCTTCATCGCCCGCAACAACGGGCAGAACCTGGCCGCGCCCTCCGTCGGTCTGTCCTCGCTGCCCTACGACACCCTCACCGCCTATCTCGCCGACAAGGACGTCGACAACAACGCCATCCGCGTGAACGCGACCACGGCCCTGCCCACCACCAAGGGCAAGCCGATCCAGGACGCGGAGAAGACCTACGGCCTGATGATCCACATGTCGGAGGCGCTCGGGGTCAACTGCACCTACTGCCACAACACGCGGGCGATCTCGAACTGGTCGCAGAGCACGCCGCAGCGGACCACCGCCTGGCACGGCATCCGGATGGTGCGCGACCTCAACGGCAACTACCTCGAGCCGCTGCTCTCGACCTTCCCGCCGAACCGTCTCGGAGCGCTGGGCGACGTGCCTAAGGTGAACTGCACCACCTGCCACAACGGCGAGAGCAAGCCCCTCAACGGCGCCCACCTCGTCGAGGCCTACCCGGAGCTGACGAAGCCGACCGAGACCGTGAGCGCGGCCCCGCCGGCCGTCCCGACAGAGGCTCCGGCCTCCCCGCCGGCTCCCGCGCCGACGCCGCAATAGCGCCCGGACCGGGCTGCTGAGATCCGCCGAGACGCGCCGAAGAAGAAGCGCGAGGGCCGGCTTCCGATGTCATGTCGGTGGCCGGTCGCGATCGGAGTGGCGGAGAGGGAAGGACTGCCCCTAAGAGTGAGGGACAAAACCGTTTGGCCTGAGATCGGTAGATGAGGGCGCAGGCGAGCGTCGTGAAGGCGAGGTGGAGGTCGGCGCGCCGCTCGTGGCGGATAGCGAGGCGACGGAAGCGAGCCAGCTACGCCAGGGCGCGCTCCACGATCCAGCGGTAGCGTCCCAAGTGTTCGCGACTCTCGATGCGGCGCCGGGCGATGCGCGGTGTGATGCTGCGGGCCCGGTACTCGACCGTGACACTGATGGTGAAGCTCGCGACCCGCACAGGCGATTTGAACGCCTTCGCGGTGCTGGCCACCGCGACCTCAAGGGTAGCCGTCGCCGCCGTGCCGAATGCGTGAATCGGCGGATCCTTCGTCGGGAAGATAGGCGCAGACTTCTTGAAGCCCGGTGCGTTGTACGCCGACGCGACCGGTACCGCGCCCACGGTCGCGGGCGGGGTTCCTCCTCAAGGGGCTCCCGCTCGGGCCGGCGAGCATCGTCGTCCCGGTCTACGGCATGTTTATCGTCGGCGGGGCGATCCTCGGTGTGCTCGTCCTCGGCGAACCGATGACGGCCAAGCGCGCCCTGGGGATGCTGCTCGCGATCGCGGGCGCGCTGCTGGTCGCGACAGAGAGCGCATCAACACCGGGCGCGCCCGCGAACTTCGATCAGGTAGCGTACTGCGCCTCGCCGTTGCCGAACGACCAGTTTTCCTTGGTGACCTCGACGAGGCTGATGAACACATCCTCACGGCGCAGACCCAGGCGCTCGTGCAGGCCGTCCGCCACGGCCTTGTAGAAGCTCCGCTTCTGCTCCACCCCGCGCCCCGCGTTGAGGGTGATCTGGATGACGACACAGTCTCCCGTCCGCTCGATCCCGAGGTAGCTCGGGTCGATGACGAAGTTATCCGGCTCATGCTCGTTGATGACTTGGAAGCGATCATCCTTGGGCACGTTCAGGGCTTCGAGCATGGCGTTGTAGATGACCTCGCCGATCGTTCGGCGGTACTCGGCGGACTTGCCCTTGGCGAGATCGATCCGGGCGAATGGCATATGGTGCTCCCTGGGCTACGGTGCTTCAGATCCCAATGACTGGGGTTCGGTCGGCTGTGACGCCCGACCGAGGCCAAGGTCGAGAACGGGCGTCTGCTGCGCCCGGTATCGCGCCTGATGGGTCACCGTTCGTCCGGCGACCACTCGGGGCTATAGCCCCCGAGGGCAGGGTGATACATCTCGTCGCCGGAATGCTGCGTGAACTCCACGTTGAGGCGATCCTCGCGCAGGCCGAGGATCTCGATGCAGTGGGCGCACAGCGCCTTGGCGACCGCCATCCGTAACTCCGCCGAGCGCCCTTTCCGGATGTCCAGCATCATCACGGAGACCGGCACCGGCTCGCTGCCGGCCTCCTGTATCCGCTACACGCCGCCCTCGCCGAGCTCACGGATGGCGACGCTGATTCGCCTGACGTCGACCGACATCATCTCCGCATAGGCCTGGCTCATCTGCGCCGCCAGGTGCTTCTTGGAGGCCGCGGAATGCGGGCCGATGACGTCGAGCTGTAGGTACGGCATGGAGGATCCCCAAATTCAGGCCGCGTTCGCCGTCGCAAGTCCGTAGCGCGGCCCGGGCTTGGCGTTGCCGAACTTGGCGGAGATCGCCCGGCGATCCGCCTCCCAGCGCGTCCAGTCGTCGACGTCCTGCAGGCCCGGGATGGTGACGTGCTCGCCCTGGTCGAGACCGGCCAACGCCGCGTCGACCAGATCGGCCGCCGACATCGTGATCGCGGACGACTTCTGTGCCGCGTAGCCGGCCACATCCCAGAACTCGGTGGCCGTCGCGCCGGGTAGCACGGTCTGGACGCGCACGCCCTTGTCCGCGAGGTCCTTCTGCAGCGAATGGCCGAAGCTGAGGACGTAGGATTTGGACGCGCTGTAGACGCCGTTGAGCATCTCGACGGCGATGCCGACGACGGACGAGATGTTGACGATGGTCCCCGCTTCGCGCGCCACGAAAGCAGGAGCGACCGCGTAGGTCAGGCGGGTCAGCGCGGTGATGTTGAGTTGGATCATCGCGTCCATCGTCTCGACGTCGGCTTCCAGGATCGATGCGACGGAGCCGATGCCGGCATTGTTGACGAGCATGGTGATGCTCGCGTCCTCGCGCAGGCGAGCCTCCAGACGCGCGAGATCGTCCTTCCGGCTCAGGTCGGCAGTAAAGGCCTCGACCTTGCGCCCCGTCTCGTGGGTCAAGCGGTCGGCCAGGGCCTGCAGGCGTTCGCCGTTCCTGGCGACCAGCAGGAGGTCATACCCTCGCTTGGCGAGACGGTCGCCGTAGATCGCGCCGATGCCGGCGGATGCGCCGGTCACGACGGCGAGGCCCTGATTGGTTTGGGAAGTCATCGTCGTTCTCCTCTTCCTTCGCGCCACCGGTCGGCGGCGTCTAATGGGAGGAAGCTACCGTTGCCCTTGTGCGGCGCAAATGTCATAGTTGCGTCGATTTAGGACATAGGAGGCGAGGATGCAGCGCGTCGGCTTCGTGGTCTATCCCGGCTACTCGATGATGGCTCTGGCAGCCGTGCCAGCCTTCGAAGTCGCGAACCTCGCGGCGGACGAAACGACCTACGACATCCACTTCATCTCCGAGCACGGAGGTCCCGTCAGCACGTCGGCCGGCATGAACGTGGAGACGGAGGCGTTCGGCGACACGCCCTACGACACCCTCGTCATCGGCGGTGGTACGGTCGTACGCCCGTCGTCGCCGGGCCTGATCGCCCTCGTCCAGCGCGCAGCCTCACAGGCTCGGCGCGTCGCGGCGATCTGCACGGGAGCCTTCGTCCTCGGAGAGGCCGGCCTGCTCGATGGACGGCGGGCGACGACACACTGGATGCATGCACGCGAGTTGCGGAACCGGTTCCCGAAGTGCTCGGCCGACGTAGATCGCATCTTCATCAACGATGGCCCGATCTGGACGTCGGCGGGCATGAGCGCCGGCATCGACCTCGCGCTCGCCCTGATCGAGGCGGATCTCGGCCACGAGGTGACGAAGGAGATCGCCAAGAAGCTCGTACTCTACCATCGCCGGGCGGGTGGCCAGTCGCAGTTCTCGACCCTGCTTGACCTCGATGCGAAGTCGGACCGCATCCAGGCGGCCCTGACCTATGCCAAGCAGAATCTCGACCGCCCGCTCTCGGTCGAGGAGTTGGCGGAGGCTGCGCATCTCAGCCCACGCCAGTTCAGCCGCGTCTTCCATGCCGAAACCGGCCAGTCGCCGGCCAAGGCGGTCGAGAACCTGCGCGTCGAGGCCGCGCGCGTGCTCATGGAGCGCAGCCGGCATCCCATCGATGCCGTCGCCGACCAGACCGGCTTTGCGGATCGCAATCGGATGCGTCGGGCGTTCCTTCGAGCGTTCGGGCAACCGCCACAGGTTATCCGACGCAATGCGCGCGGAGCGCTGGACGCGACGAATGCCTAACGAGGGCCAGCGCTGTATCCTAGGGTCTACCAGAGCAGCGGACCGTCCGCGCTCGACGGGCCTGTACCCCCGACGGCGCGGACCAGCATGCGGCGTCGCGACGTGAATCGTCAGCGAACGAGCATCAATGCGGCCGCGACGATCCCGCTGATGCTGGCGATCGCCGCGCTGACTTGACCGATCACGACGATGATCAGGGCGGCTCTGTCGGGTAGAGCATTGTCGTTGACCGCGCGCAGGTCGGATCTTTGCGGCACGATGAGGATGCTCTCTGCGGTGGCGTATCGAAGGGGTGTCGGTCGACGGGCCGGACGCATCCTCTGATCTCCCAAGCTTCACAGCACGCAACGAGGTGCGGTCGAGATCGATCCGGGCGTGATCTAACGTTGCCGTGAGCGATTGAGGCGTTCCGGGGGGGCAGACCCCCGCGACACGGGGACCTGACCCTGTATCGAGGAGCGCTTACGCGCCCTTGCCGTGGTGTTCGGCGTGGTGCTTGCTCGCCTCGGAGCCGTGGTGCGTCGCGTAGTGGGCGTGGCCCTGGGCGCTGTGCGCGTGGTGGGCGGCCTTCTCGTGATGACCACCCTCATGGTGCTTGGCGGCCTCGCGGTGGTGACGAGCGGCGTGCTCGTGATGCTCGGCAGCCTTGTGGTGGTGATCGGCACCTGGATGCTTGTTCGCCATGGCAGTGTCCTCTGGTTCTTCTTTCCGGCCAAGTGACCGGAAGGCGCTCAAGGCGCGACCCCAGGAACAAGCGGGACCCCGATATCGCCGAATCGACGGGATCACGTCTGAGCGATCTTGCCGGCAAACCTTCGTCGCTCGCGTGAACCGACGAAGGTCAGGGTTCGGATACTGCTATTGCTCAGCGTCCTCCGAGATCCGCGCCGCCGGACCGAGACGGCGGCTCGCTAAAGCGTGAGCGAACGGAACGTCGCAGCAGCACGTTGGGTGCCGAAATCTCAACTTGGAGATACGCGATGCGTGCGCTGACGATTGCTTCTGTTGTTGCTCTCACCGCCGTCGCCGGCCTCGGACAGGCCGAAGCCAGGGGCTGCCTGAAGGGCGCTGTCGTGGGTGGTCTGGCCGGTCACATGGTCGGCCATGGCGTCGCCGGGGCCGCTGCGGGTTGCGCTATCGGCCATCACCGCGCGAACCGCGACACGACTCCCACCACCGTCCCGACCTCGACGGGAGCGGCCACATCGACCACGACGACCTCGCGGTCGTACTGATTACTGCGAGGCGTCTCATGGACTGGAAAGGGCCTCGGCTTATCGCCGAGGCCCTCTTCCTTTGGACGATCGCGCCGACCAATTGCCAGGATCGTCAGGTTTGTCGGAGCGATCCGACGAGGGGGCCGCCGGTCGACAGCCCACGTCGGTGCTCAGGCGGCGAGCGACCACTTCTCGGCGTCGGCAGGCTTCTGCTTGTAGATCGCGCCCGCGAAGTCGATGTGGAGTTCCGTCCACGGGCCCTGGCCCTGGCGCGCCAGCACCTCGAAGTGCTTAGGCTTCTTGCGCGCCTCGCCCTTGGGTTCCCAGCCACCCTTCCTCGCAGCGGCGAGGACGACATTCACGTCGGCCGGAGCGTCAGCGTGCTTATGGCCCGGAGCGTGGTTCGGCTTCTTATGCTCGATGAGCACGGGCTCGCGGCCCGAGGTCTCGATCCGGGTGACCTTGATCTCGGACGGGCGTCGTTCGCCCTCCAGGGTCACGGGCAGACCCGGCGAGAGTGAGAAGGCTTCTGCGCCCTTCGGGCCGAGATCGGCCAGATGGGTTTCGCCCTGGGCCTCCAGGGTGAAACGATGCGCGAAGACGTGCTTGATGACGCCCGAAAGGGCGGTGGTGTCGTGGTGCGGCATGATCTTCTCCGTAGAGCGCCCAACCGCAGGCGCAGTCGGCAGATCGGTGGCGGATCCGTCGATTTCAAGACGAAGCGCTGATAGATGCGAATACGGTCAGTTGATCCGTGATCACGCCAAGACTGGACCGCCAGTCAGGACGAGGTCTCGGCCCAGGGCGGCGAGAATGACACGCAGATCCTGCAATGCCGCGCAGGCCTCCGCGTGCGAGGTCAGATCACGTCGGCGGACAGAGAGGCCGCTGGTCGTCGTCACGGAGATATCGATCGCGTCGTCCGCGCCGGTGAAGATCTCGTAGCTCACGCAGCACGACGACACGGAAACGACCCTGGATCTCGACTGATGCGCCGGGTGTGGCGGCTGCCCTCAAGCCGAGAGAGCGACGCAGCGTTCCGACCTCGGTATTCGCGACGGAGGTCGAAAAAGGTGTCGAGTATGGATCGCTCTTCAGCCGGTCGCTAATCGTCGAGGCGGATGCGTCGTATGCGGCCGATCAAACGAGCGCGCTTGGGATCAAGCGCCGAAAACAGGAAGTTGCGTTCGCGCACTAGCGCGGGCGTGTCTACGCCGTGCGCGATCCGCGCGAGATCATCCTGCCGGGCGCACTCTCTCTCACGGCGTCGCTCCGAAACATCAAAGGTGTCGAGCGACGGCACGGCTCATTCCCTGTCTGCGTTCAGCATGAGTTTGACCGAGTAAGGGCCGGTGTCAAACCCGGACTAGCAGTTCCTTGGGTCGTACCACAGCCACGAGTTCTCAAAAACGTACAGGTAAGCTGCGTCTTTAAGGTCTCATCGCGAGCTAGAGCGTTCGGCCATACCAGCTCGCAATTGCCGATTGGGATTTGCCGAATGACAGCTGCGGGAATCGCGCGGATAAGCGTCGATTGATCAATGACGCTTATTCCGACTGACAAAAGATGCTGAAATCGAGGTCAGGAACCCACCCAAAAAGGACAATCCATGGTGTGCGTCACGGATCGGAGTGGCGGAGAGGGAGGGATTCGAACCCCCGATGCCCTTGCAGGCATGCCGCATTTCGAGTGCGGTGCATTCAACCGCTCTGCCACCTCTCCGCGAGGTGCCTCGACGAGGACGGGGGTGCGTAGCAGAGGCGGCGGCCGTTCACAAGCCGGCGTTTCTCTCTGGCGGAACCAGGGCGGCGAGGGCGGCTTCGAGATCGGCCGCGAAGCGGTCCGGTGCGTGAAGGGCGGCGACGCGCTCGGCGAGGTCCGGCGGCGGAGGCTGCCGCGCCGCGCTCAGGATCGCGTCGGCGAAGCGCTCGGGCTCCGGCGCGGCGAGGGCGGCGGGATCGGCGCCGGCTTCCGTCAGCATGGCGCGGTGGGCGGGGATGTCGGAGGCGACGACGGGCAGGCCGCGCGCCATCGCTTCCGCCAGCGCCAGGGGCTGCATCTCGGCCCGCGACGGAAACAGGGCGAGGCCGACGCCCTCGAAGGCCCGATCCGCGGGACGCTCCCCGGCCAGAACCACCCGGTCCGCCAGGCCGAGCGCGGCGGCGCGGTCCCGTAGCGCCTGCGCGAAGGCGAGATCGAGGGCAGGGCCGATCAGGGTTAGCCGGGCGTCTTGCGTCCCCGGACGGCGGCAGAAGACGGCGAAGGCCTCCAGCGCCCGGTCCTGGCCCTTGCGATGGGTGAGCGCGCCGACGACGGCGAGGCCGGGCAGGGCCGGAGACGGCGCCTCGCGGCGGACGGGACGCGGCAACGGGTTGCGCACCACCCGCGCGGGGAGGCCGCCCGGCGCCTCGGCGTGGGGGCCGAGGAGGATGCAGGCATCGGCCAGCCGCGCCAGAAGCGGTGCGGCCCGGCCTCCGCCGGTCGGCGCGTGGAGGTGCCAGAGCACGAACGGGCGCGGCCGCAGGGCGCGCGCGGCGAGTCCGTAGACGGCGAGGCTCGGCTCGTCGTGGACGTGGATCACCTCAGGCCGCAGGCGGCGCAGCGCCCGCGTCTCCCGCGCGACGAGGCCGGCAAGGCGGGGGAGCACCGCGAGCTTCGCGGGGAGGCTTTCGAGGGGCTGCGACGGAAAATCGGCGGGCGTCCGCTCGTGCGCCTCGGGGAGCGGGGCGCGCACCGTCACGGCGTGCCGCTCCGCCAGCGCCGTCGCGGCGGCGAGCAGGACGCGGGTCGAGCCGCCCCGCGTGTCGTAGAGAGTCGGAAGCAGGATCCGCATCCGGCCCTCCGCCGCGCGATCAGCCGTTCGTGCGCTCGGCGAGCGCGGCGGCCACCGTGCGGGCGAAGGCGACGGGATCGCGGGGCGTGTCGCCGTCCTGGATGCGGGCGAGATCGAGGAGCGTGCCGGCGGCTTGCCCGATCTCCGCCTCCGGCTGCCCCGCGAGGCGGCGGATCAGCGGGTGGCGGGGGTTGATCTCCAGCACCGGCAGGCTGGCGGCGCCGCCGCGTCCGGCTCGGCGCAGCAGGCGCTGCATCTGGAGATCGGGACCGCTGCCCGAGGCGGAGAGCACCACGGCGCTGTCGACGAGCCGGTCAGTGGCGCGCACGTCCGAGACGTCGCCGGCGAGCGCCGCCTTCACGGCCGCGACGAGGGCCTCGATGCCCGGCGCCGCCTCGGCCTCGCTATCCTCGGGGGCGAACTTTGAGAGGTCGAGGCCGCCCTGAGTCACCGAGCGCAGGGGCTTCTCCTCGAAGCGGTTGAGTTGCTCGGGCCAGAAGGCGTCGACATGGTCGGAGAGGAGCAGCACCTCGATGCCGCGGGCCTTGAAGCCTTCGAGTTGGGGCGAGCCCTTCAGGGCCTCGGCATCGTCCGCGACGAGGTAGTAGATCGCCTCCTGCCCGTCCTTCATGCGGGCGACGTAGTCGGGCAGCGAGGTCCAGCCCTCGACGGCCGAGGAGCGGAAGCGCAGCAGCGGGGCGATCTCCGCCCGGCGCTCGAAATCCTCGTAGATGCCCTCCTTGAGGACCGGGCCGAAGTTCTCCCAGAACGATGCGTAGCCGCCTTCGAGGTCCTTCGCCCGGCTGGCGAGCTCGGAGAGCACGCGGCCGGTGACGGCCCGGCGGATCTTGGTGAGCACCGGCGTCGCCTGGAGCATCTCTCGGGAGACGTTCAGCGGCAGGTCCTCGGTGTCGACGACGCCCTGCACGAAGCGCAGCCAGGAGGGCAGAAGCCCGGCCTCGTCGGTGATGAACATGCGCCGCACGTGCAGCCGCACCCGGCTCTCGCGCTCGCCCTCGATCGCCTGGAAGGGCTTGGCACCGGGGATGAACAGGAGCGCGGTGAACTCCAGCGCGCCCTCGGCCCGCCAGTGCAGGGTCGCCCAGGGCTCGTCGAAGTTCATGCCGGTCTGGCGGTAGAACTCGGTGTAGCGCTCGGGGGTGATCTCGGATTTCGGCTTGCGCCACAGGGCGGTGCCCTGGTTGGCCGCCTCCTCCTTGCCCTCTGCCACGATGGCGACGGGCACGGTGATGAAGTCGGCCCATTTGCGCACGAGATGCTCGAGCCGGTAGCTCTCGAGATACTCGCCCGCATCCTCCTTCAGGTGGAGCACGATGTCGGTGCCGGGTTCGGACCGCTCGGCCGGCTCCAGGGTGTAGCCGCCGCGCCCGTCGGACTCCCAGGCGAAGGCCTCCTCGGCGCCTGCCTTGCGGGAGGTCACGCGGACCCGGTCGGCGACCATGAAGGCCGCGTAGAAGCCGACGCCGAATTGGCCGATCAGGCTGGGGCGCGTATCCTCGGCGCCCTCCGCGGGCTTCTCCGTGGCCAGCGTCTGCGAGAAGGCGCGGGTGCCGGAGCGGGCGATGGTGCCGAGGTTCTGGCCGAGCTCCTCCTTCGACATGCCGATACCGGAATCGGAGACCGTGAGGGTGCGCGCCTCCTTCTCGGGCACGAGGCGCACCTTGGCATCCGGGGGCAGGGCCGGCGCGCCGCCGCGCAGGGCCTCGAAGCGGCGCCGGTCCATGGCGTCGGCGGCGTTGGCCACGAGTTCGCGCAGGAAGATCTCGCGGTCCGAGTAGAGCGCGTGCACCACGAGGTCGAGGAGGCGCCCGACCTCGGCGCCGAACTCGTGCCGCTCCACCGTCTCGCTCACGCCGTCGTCTCCGGGTTGTCCTGAATCGCGGGCCGATATGCTCCGGGGGGGCGCCGATTTCAATGGCGGCAGGGCCGAGCCTACGCCGCCGCGGCGTCGTCCCGCCGCGCGGGGTGCGCGGACATCGCCTCCTCCTCGCCGTCCTGCGGGGCGCCCCAGAACTCCGCGACGGTCGGGCCCTCGGACAGGCGCCGGTCGCGGAAGAGGAAGGTCCAGATCTCGTGAGGCCAGACCCGCCGTCCCATGGCGGTGTACCAGCGCATGGCGTGCCGCAGGCCCCGGTCTGGGTGGAACAGCACGCGGAAGAGCGCCCTGGGGCGCGACTGGACGACGAACTCGGTAAGCTTGAACCAGAGCAGCACCCGCCAGGCCGGCATGTGCCGGGTGGCGAGGACCTGATGCTTGTAGTCCCAGCGCCGACGGTCGGCTTGGATCACCCGGCGGCCGGCGGCGAGGCGGAAATAGGGCGTCCAGCGATGGGGCGTCACGTAGAGCATCTGGATCTGGTCGGGGTCGTAGGAGAGGAGCTGGCGCAGGCCGCGCCAGTGGTCGGCGTCGGTCTCCTCCTCGAACCCGACGACCCAGGTCGCCATCGACAGGATGCCGTGGGCGCGCAGCAGGCGGATCGCCTCGCGGTCGGTGCGGGTGGCGCCGCCCTTGCGGATGAGCTGCAGCGTCGCCTCGTCGGTGTTCTCCATCCCGAGGAGAAAGCGCTGCCAGCCGGCCTGCTTGTAGAGGTGCAGGATATCGGCATCACGCACGATATCGTCGGCCCGCGTCGAGCCGACGAGGATCAGGTCGACCCGCTCGGCGATGAGCGCGTCGAGGAAGGTGCGCCAGGCCCGCTTCGAGACGGTTGGGTTCTCGTCGGCGAAGTTCACGACCCGGACGCCGTGCTCCCGGTGCAACCGCGCGAGCTCGCGGGCGAACAGCACGGGGTCCCGGTGGCGCCAGCGGGTCCAGAAGCCGCGCTGGCCGCAGTAGTTGCAGAGGTGCGGGCAGCCCCGCGAGAACTGCACCACCACCGCGCGAAGGCCGCCCCAGTAGCTGTAGCGAGCGTGATCGATGAGTTCCCAGCCGACCCGGTAGGCGTCGAGGTCGCGGATCACCGGGGCCGCTGCGGTCGCCCGGGGCAGGCCGTCCCGGCGATGGGCGATGCCGGGGATGGCTCCGATGTCGGCGCCGGTAGCGAGCGCGGCCATCAGGCGGCGGGCCGTCTCCTCGCCCTCGCCGCGCACGATCGCCGTGACGTGCGGTTCCGCGGCCAGGATCTCGCGCCAGTGGTAGGTCGGGTGGACGCCGCCATAGACGATGGGCACCCCCGGCATCCCGGCCGCGAACGCCGCGGCGACCTCGGCGATCACCGGATGCCCCGAGGTCGAGCCGGAATGCCCGAAGAGCACGGCCTGCGGCCGCCACGCCACCGCCTCGCGGACGATCGCGAGGGTGGACATCGGCCCGAACTCCCCGTCGATGAGGCGGACCTCGTGGCCGTCGTCGATCAGCGGCCCGCCGACCGCGAGCAGCCCCAACGGCGGGAGGTGGTCGTCCGGGATGCGGCTGCCGATCGCCGGATGCGGTACGTTGACGAGGAGGATGCGCATGGCCGCGCCCCTCACGCGGCCGCCGGGAGGCCGCCGAAGCGGCGCTGCCTTGCGCGGAACGCGGCCATGGCCTCGGCGAGGTCGTCGGCGCCGAAATCGGGCCAGAGCCGGGGCGTGAAATGCAGCTCCGCGTAGGCGCTCTCCCAGAGCAGGAAGTCGGAGAGCCGCTGCTCGCCGCTCGTGCGGATCAGGAGGTCCACGTCCGGTGCCGGAGCCCCGTCGGCGAGGCGGCGCGACAGGCCCTCGCGGGTGAGCGGCCCGTCGCACGCGGCCGAGAGCGCGGCGGCGAGGATCGCGTCCCGGCCGGAATAGTCGATGGCGATCCGCAGGTGCAGGCGCGTGCCCATCCGCGTCGCCGCCTCCGCCCGGCCGATCGCCCGGGCAAGGCCCTCCGGCAGGCGGTCCCGCCGGCCGATCACGCTGAGCCGCGTCCCGCTTTCGGCCAGCCGCCTCGCCTCCCGGCGCAGGTAGAGGCGCATCAGCGCCATCAGCCCCGCCACCTCCGCCTCGGGCCGGCGCCAGTTGTCGCTGGAGAAGGCGTAGAGCGTGAGTGTGCCGATCCCCTGTCCGGGCGCGGCCTCGGCGACGCGCCGGAGCGCCTCGATCCCGGCCTCGTGCCCGGCGAGACGCGGCCGGCCGCGGGCCGTGGCCCAGCGCCCGTTCCCGTCCATGATGATGCCGACATGCGCTCCGTCATCGATTATTCTTTGCATTGCAAAGTCTCCAGGCGAGCGAGATCGAACTCCGGCGTACCGGACGCGATCAGGCGGGTCTCAGGGATGCGGGCGCGCCGCTCTCGGTGAGGTCGTCGCCGCGGGCCGCTTCGGCGGCGTCGCGGACCACCTGCTCCAGCACCGCGAGATAGGCGACGAAGCGCTGGCGGCCGGCGGGTGTCAGCGCGCAGGTGGTCAGCGGGCGCTTGCCCTCGTAGCCCTTGCCGATCCGGACGAGCCCGGCCTCCTCCAGCACTTGGAGGTGCCGGCTGAGATTGCCGTCGGTCAGGCCGCAGAGCTGCTTCAGGTCGGAGAAGGCCAGCGGCTTGCGGTGCGCGGCGAGCGAGGTGAGCAGGCTCAGCCGCGCCCGCTCGTGCATGACCCGGTCGAGTCCCTCGTAGGAGAACGGCGCCTCAGGCATGGTCGGCCTCCCCGCGCTCGGCCCGGTAGAGGAGGGCGGCGAGCAGAAGCTGGCCCCCGGCGAAAGGCAGCCCCATCAGCCAGGGGGAGAGCGCGCGCGTCTCGGCCGCCAGGGCGAGCGTGACGAGGCCGGCCACGAAGTACCAGGCTGCCGCCCATCGGACCGTGGCGGGCAGCGTGTTGAGGGAGGCGAAGAGGCCGAGGCTGACGAGGAGCTGCCAGAGGCCCGGCAGCGTCCAGAGCAGGTCCGGCGCGAAGCGCAGCAGCACGACGCCGAGAAGCGCCCCGGCGACGCCCGCCGGCAGGAAGCGCTCGACGGCGCCGTAGAGAAGCTCGTCCGCCAGCCCGGAATGGTGCCGGCGCGAGCGCCACAGCATCTCGCTCCCGACCGCGAGCACCGCGACGCAGGCGGTGCCGATCCAGCCGGCGAAGAAGGCGAGCGGATCGGGCGCCTCGCCCAGCCAGATTTTTTGCGCGGCGGCTGTGGCCAGGGCGAGGCCGCCCGTCAGCGCGATCGCCGTGGGGCCGTAGCCCTGAAACGCCGTGCCGGCGGCGAGCTGCTGGCGGATCGCTCCGATGTCGGCCAGCGCCCTGTCGAGGTCGCGCATCCCTTGCCTCCAAACTTTGTATTGCAAAGTATGTGTGGATGCAGAGAAAGGCAACCGCTTTTCCGGCCCGGCTTGCCGCGTCGGACGATGCATCCCGTCACGATACCGGCCAAGCGAGCCTGCGCCAGCCGACTGCTCCTGCCGGCATGGTCCGCCTGCGTGCTCTATCGCGGGACAACGATACAGTCAGTGGAGGGTGCCGCCCTCGGGGTCGGGCACCGGCTCGGCGATCAGCGCCTCGGTCAGGGCGAACTCCAGTACCACCTCCTGCTCCTCGTTCTCGACGAAGAGCACGGCCTTGAGCAGGTCGGGATCGCTGTCGGCGCCCTGGAGCAGCTGCACCGCCAGCACCCGGGCGGCCTCCCAGGCGGCATCCGGGCTCTCCAACTCCCGGCCGTCGGGGTCGACCACCACGTCGTCGCCGATATGCGTGTGGAAGAAGTAGCGCGGCATCCGCCCTCAGCCTTCAGACTCGCTGCCCATGCCCGTCATAACGCCGCCGGATGATCCGGTTCTTCCGTCTGATCTGCCCCCATGGGGTGATCCAAGCGTAGAGTTAGTGCACGGTTGGCCTTTGCTCCACGGGTCGCTTGGCCGGCGGAGCCGGTGGGATGAGGGCAGCTGGCCAAGCGGTAAGGCGGGCAGGAAGACCTCTGGCGCCAGCGGTCTGCGCCGTGCGGACGGACAGTGTTGTAGTGCCGCCGCCAGCTCTCGATCAGAATCTGCGCCTCCCGCAAACTGTAGAAGATTTCCCCGTCCAGCAGCTCGTCGCGTCGCCGTGCGGTAAAGCTCTCGACGAAGCCGTTCTCCCACGGCGACCCGGGTGCAATGTAGGCCGTCTTCGTGCCTACCTCCGCCACGCTCATACCTTGGCCGATCAGCACGTCCGCTTGTCGCAGCTTGGCGACGATCTCCTCAGGGCTTGGGCCGCTTCCTCGACATCGATCAGTCCTCCGAGCTCGAAAGCCATACTAAAGGGCGGACCACTCCCGTGGGGGCGGATCACTTGTGCAACGTGGTCCACCAGTACCTGTGGCCGCTCATGCGGAATGAGACGATCATCCCGTTCACGGTCGAGCGGGCGTCGGATTGATGGACCCGCTCGTCGCCACCTGCCTCAGTGCGGCTATCGGCATCTTGATAGGCTGGTATGCCAGGGCTTGGCAGGACCGCCATCCCGTCTGATAGTCGGCCTCCCTCCCAAGGGATCCTTCCAATCGACTCGGCCCGCCCGGTTCGCCGCGGCGGGCCTTTTCGTCTCAGCTGCCCACGGGGAGCGATCGGCTGCGCGGACGGTTGGATGGTCTCCAAACCAATACCCGGAGGATGCAGTGACCGAACACAAGCAGGGTAGCGACATGCCCGACGCCGACACGAACGCGACCGTCGAGAAGGTCGAGGTCGGCGACTCGTCGGTGCCGAAGACGGGCTCTCAGACCGACATCGCGCCCGAGACCGAGGACGTGCTCGA
>NZ_BPQR01000005.1 GCF_022179345.1 Methylobacterium jeotgali
ATCGCACGCGCGCAGATGCGCGCCGAGATCGGCGGCATCTGCGCGCGTGCGATGCAGGAGCTCGGCTATCTCGGCGCCGGCACCATCGAGTTCCTCTACGAGGACGGGCGCTTCTACTTCATCGAGATGAACACTCGGATCCAGGTGGAGCACCCCGTCACCGAGATGATCACCGGCATCGACCTCGTGAACGAGCAGATCCGGGTCGCGGCCGGCGGCTCGCTCTCGGTCCGCCAGGAGGACATCCGCGTCGAGGGTCACGCCATCGAGTGCCGCATCAACGCCGAGCATCCGGCGACCTTCCGGCCGTCGCCGGGGCAGATCACCTACTGGCATCCGCCGGGCGGACTGGGGGTGCGGGTCGATTCGGCGGCCTTCCAGGGCTACCGTATTCCACCGAACTACGATTCGCTGATCGGCAAGCTCATCGTCCACGGCCGCACCCGCAACGAGTGCCTGATGCGCCTGCGCCGGGCGCTCGACGAGTTCGTGGTCGACGGCGTCGACACCACCCTGCCGTTGTTCCGGACACTCGTGCGCAACGCCGACGTCCAGAACGGTCTCTACGACATCCACTGGCTGGAGAAGTTCCTGGCCGCGGGGGGCCTGGAGGCCTGAGGGCTTCCCGGCCGCTCAGACCTTCGGCTTCTGCGAGATCGCCCAGACGACGATCGGGAAGTCCGGCTCGTTCTCGAGGCTGTGCAGGCCCTCGACGTAGTCGGCCCAGCGCTCGTAGTTGGCGTTGATGCAGGCGCGGTTGCCCCAGCTGTCGACGTAGGTGGCGTCCCGGTCGAAGCCGGCTTCCTCGAGGAAGTACAGCATCCCGACCGGCGTCCAGCGCGAGCAGTCGACCGGGTGGTTGTGGATCTTGAGCAGGAACGGCGTCGTGATCACGAAGTAGCCGCCGGGCTTGAGCATCCGCCAGACGTTGCGCGCCGCCCGGTAGGGGTAGGTCAGGTGCTCGAACACCTGCTCGGCGAAGATCACGTCGTAGAGCCGGTCGTGGTCGATCTCCCGGCAGATGTCGAACTGCGGGTAGTGCAGCTCGCGGAAGGTGCGCCAGGGAAAGCGCGACCAGTGGTTGCCCGACAGCTCCAGCGCGTCGAGGCTGCCGTGGTCGAGCTGACGGATCACGTGGTCCGTCCGCTGGTTCATGACGATGCGCGCCCAGTCGGCCATGGCCCGCCCTCCTGTGATCGGATGTCTATCGAGCGCGGGTGAAGAGCAGGCCGGTGCGGGCGAGGTAGGCCGCGCCGTCCTCCTGCGCCAGCGCCCGGACGCGGTTGGTGTCCGCCACCGCGCAGTTGTAGCCGGCCCGCGAGATCACCTCGATCCAGTAGCCGGCGTCCTTGCAGTTGACGTGGTGGTAGCCGTGCTGGCCCGGCAGGGCGTGGGTCATCAGGATGACCTTGCCGCAGGCGAGCGAGCGCACGAAGTTGTCGAGGTAGCGCTCCTCGACATGCTCGGCGACCTCCTGGCACCAGACGAGGTCGACGGCGCTCACCACCGGCGCCCTGGTGAAGTCGACCTGCACGGTGGGGAAGACGTTGTCGTGGATGTTGCGGGTCAGGCCGTCGCAAGCGATGGCCGCGACGCCGTGCCGGTGGAACAGCGCCGCCGTGTGCCCCTGGCCCGAGCCGAGATCGAGCATCGAGCGCAGGGCGAAGCGCTCGACGAGATGGCGCACCACGGTGGGCGCGAAGGAGTAGGGGTCGCCGTGGTCCGCATTGCCGCCGAGATGCGGCGTCTCCGGAACCTCGATCGAGACGATGCCCTGATATTCCATGGTCCGACGGTCCCGGATGCGTGAATGGGTTTGCCGGCTCAGGCGGCGGCGAGGCGGGCCTGCGCGGCCGCCTCCTGGGACTCGCGCAGCCAGGCGATCTCGTCGGCCGCCGCCCTGAACTCGATCTCGAGCTTGCGCAGGTCGACGGGGCCGCCCTCCCGCACGCTCGTCTTCCAGAGGTCGAAGACGCCGGGGGTGCCGATCGCGGCGAGCTGCGCGAAATAGGCGCCGGCGATGGTGGCGTAGATATCGACCACGCGCTGTGCTTCCGCGGAGCCGCGCTTGCGTCCGTGATCGTGGAGAACCTTCGGTCCCCGGATGAGGGCGCCCGTGTAGCCCGCCCGAGAGGCGAGGTAGGCCGTCATGATGTCATTGCTCTCGTGGACGCCGACGTGGCGGATGCCGCCGGTCGCCTCGAGGACCTCACGAAGGAAGAACATGTTCGCACCTTGAATGGTACCGGGTGCGACGAGGCTGCGGGGCGGAATGATGACCTTGTCGGGGAAGGGCCACCAGGCGGTGTTGGCGATCCTCGGGTCGTCGTCGTGATTGACGAGGCCGACCTCGCCCATGCCGTACTGGAAGAGGCGCGGGTCGAAGCGGTGAAGCAGGGCCTCCAGATAGTCTTCGGCGACGTAGCAGTCGTCGTCGGTGAAGACGATCAGCTCGCCCTCGCTCATCGAGAGGCCGACGTTCTGGGCGTGGGCGAAGCCCGGCGCCTCGGCCATCGCCGTCTTGACGGGGAAGGGGCTGCGCGCCGCGTAGGCCTCGATCACCGCCGCCGTCTCGTCGTCGGGCGCCGACCCGACGAGCACCAGTTCCGCCCCGAACCGCCGCATCGGCTCGATGGGGAAGCGCCGGAGCGTCTCGGTGAGCTGGGCCGCGCGCCGGTAGGTCGCGATGATGATCGAGATCTTGAGCATGGGTCCGTCCCGCGCCGCGTTCTCCTGGGGAGACGCCGTCAGAGGGTGAAGGTCTGCTGGCCGAGATGGCCGAGCTTCTTGCTCAGGATCGGGTCGCACCAGATCCGGTAGCCGAGGGCGCGCACGCGGTCGGAGAAGTCGTAATCCTCGCCGACGATCTGGCCGGACTCCTCGCAGGTGCGGAAGCGGAAATAGGGGGCCTTCAGCTTCTGGAAGACGCTCATGCGGATCAGGAGGCAGCCGGTGGGGATGCGCGCCATCTCCACAAGGCCGGGCGGCGCGTCAGCGGGCTGCTCGGGCATGAAGTCGCCGAGGAAGGTCAGGGGGGGCGTGCGCCGCGAGTAGGTGGCGCCGATCACGTCCTGCTCGCGCACCAGGAGCCGCAGCAGCGTGTCGGGCGGGAAGGTCATGTCGCTGTCGACGAAGAACACGTAGTCGGCGCCGGCCTCCTGGGCCATCTTGATGCCGTTGTTGCGCGCCTCGGCGACGATCGAGGACCGGCAGGTGATGATGATGAGCGGCAGCTCGTTGAGGTTGTAGCACATCGTCGCCAGCGACATGCAGAAGTCCGCGTGGACCTGGGAGCCGGAGGGGACCGCGATCGCCACGCTCGGCAGCTTGGCCGGCATCGCGGAGGGCACGTGCAGCGGCGTCGCGAGAGCGGAGGCCGCGTGGAGGTTCGGATCGGAGAGCATGGGGTGTCTCAGGCGGTTGCGGTGGCGAGAGGAGCTTGCGGGTGATCTTGCAGCAGGCGCTCTTGCAGGGAGCGCTCGTAGGCCACGAGCTCGCGCCCGCGCTTGATGGCGCGGTGGTAGTTGCCGGCCGCAAGCTCGTCCTGGATCGCGGCGATGCGGGGCCCGGTGCTCGGCACGGCCCGCATGAGCTCCGTGGCTTGGCGGACGAAGAGGTCCTCGGCCTCGATCGGGTTGTCGGCGAGGTAGATGAGCTGCAGCGTCACGCAGAGCCGCTTGCAGGCGGTGTCCGCCTCGGCCTCGGTGATGATCTCGCTCTCGCGCAGGAACTTGCACTGCGTCTCGACGAGGAAGCTCGCGCTGCGCTCGCCGTTGCGGATGGCGGCGCCGTTGATGATCAGGCGCTCGAAGGGCTTCAGGGTGATCTTGAGCGGCATCGGCCCTCGGGCTCCATCCCGGCACAGATGTGCGCCGGCAGGAGTTAACGGGCTCTTAAGCATACGCGCCGGATTCTCGGGGTGATCGCCCAAACCCGACGATGACCGGGTGATTGGAGGATCGATTTAAAACCTCGGTAAGACGGCGGAACCTAGCGTCGGACATCGCCAAAAACGGCGGTTCACCCGATCAATAGGATCTTCGTCATGTCTTCCGGAGTTACCCTTTCCGCCGCGACCCGCCAGAACCTGCTCTCGCTGCAGGATACCGCGGGCCTGACCTCGACCACCCAGAACCGCCTCGCCACGGGCAAGAAGGTCAACTCGGCCCTCGACAGCCCGCTGAACTTCTTCACCTCGCAGTCGCTGAACAGCCGCTCGAAGGACATCTCGAGCCTGCTCGACGGCATCTCCAACGGCGTCCAGGCGATCCAGGCCGCCAACCAGGGCATCACCTCGATCCAGAAGGTCGTCGATCAGGCGAAGTCCCTGGCGAGCCAGGCTCTCGCGACCCAGGTGACGACGAACGGCACGGCGACGAGCTCGGCCTCGGCCCTGACCTCGACCTCGGTCGTCAACTTCTTTGTCAACGGCGCCGCTGTCTCGGCCTCGGGCTTCACCTCGGCCTCGACCGTCACCGACCTCGTCAACGCCCTGAACTCCGCCTCGAACGCCCAGGGCGTCGGCAATGCCTTCACCCTCGATTCGACGGGCAAGAAGGTGGTCATCGCGGCCTCGGCCGACATCGAGTTCGCCGACACGGCGAGCCAGGTTCTGCTCGGCTTCTCGGCCGGCACCGGCACCGGCCCGACCTACGGCACGGCCTCCGCCGCCGGCACCTCGAGCGAGATCACCGTCTCGGGCGTGACGCAGCGCGCTTCGCTGGCTCAGCAGTACAACAACCTGCTCACCCAGATCACCCAGCTCGCGGGTGATGCGAGCTTCAACGGCGTGAACCTGATCGCGGGCAAGAACAACGACCTGACGATCAACTTCAACCCCAAGGGCAACTCCAACCTCACCGTCGCGTCCTCGGACGAGACCGCCGCCGGCCTCGGCCTCAACGCGGTCACGAACAAGGACGGCGCCAGCTCGACCATCGGCAAGGGCAACTTCCTGCTCAATGGCGACATCAACACCACGATGAAGACCCTCAACGCCGCCTCCGACAAGCTCAAGGCGGACTCGACGACGCTGGGCTCGAACCTCTCGGTGGTGCAGAACCGCCAGGACTTCTCGAAGCAGCTCGCCAACATCCTCGACACGGGCGCGGCGAACCTGACGAACGCCGACCTCAACGAGGAGGCGGCCAACTCCCAGGCGCTGTCGACCCGCCAGAGCCTCGGCATCTCGGCCCTGTCGCTCGCCAACCAGGCTCAGCAGAGCATCCTTCAGCTCCTGCGCTGAGCGCTCTCAACTATCATCGAAAGGAGCGGCCGGACGAAAGTCCGGCCGTTCTCGTTCGTGCGGGCCGCCACGCTCAGAACGACGTGGTTAGCGCCCTGCTAGCGTAACGAATTCTCAACCAAGTCACGTTAACCCTGATCCTCAACGTACTCTGTTCCCGCGCATCGGGACCGTTGAGGAGCCGCACTCATGTCGTCCGAGGTCACGCTCTCCGCCGCGACCCGCCAGAACCTGCTCTCGCTGCAGGACACCGCGGGCCTCACGGCCACCACCCAGAACCGCCTCGCCACGGGCAAGAAGGTCAACTCGGCCCTCGACAACCCGCTGAACTTCTTCACCTCGCAGTCGCTCACCGGCCGCTCGAAGGACATCAGCACGCTGCTCGACGGCATCTCGAACGGCATCCAGACGATCCAGGCCGCCAACCAGGGCATCACCTCGATCCAGAAGCTGGTCGATCAGGCGAAGTCGCTCACCAGCCAGGCGCTCGCGACGCAGATCACCACCAACGGCACGGCGACGAGCTCGGCCTCGGCCCTGACCTCGACCTCGGTCGTCAACTTCTACGTCAACGGCACCGCCGTCTCGGCCTCGGGCTTCACCTCGGCCTCGACCGTCACCGACCTCGTCAACGCCCTGAACTCCGCCTCGAACGCCCAGGGCGTCGGCAATGCCTTCACCATCGACTCGAGCGGCAAGAAGGTGGTCATCGCGGCCTCGGCCGACATCGAGTTCGCCGACACGGCGAGCCAGGTTCTGCTCGGCTTCTCGGCCGGCACCGGCACCGGCCCGACCTACGGCACGGCCTCCGCCGCCGGCACCTCGAGCGAGATCACCGTCTCCGGCGTCAACCAGCGCGCCTCGCTCGCGGCCCAGTACAACAACCTCCTGACCCAGATCACCCAGCTCGCCAACGACGCGAGCTTTAACGGCGTGAACCTGATCGCGGGCAAGAACAACGACCTGACGATCAACTTCAACCCCAAGGGCAACTCCAACCTCACCGTCGCGTCCTCGGACGAGACCGCCGCCGGCCTCGGCCTCAACGCGGTCACGAACAAGGGCGGCAGCGCCTCCACGCTGGGCCGCGGATTCTTCCTGCTCAACGCCGACATCACCGCCACGGTGAAGACCCTGAGCGCGGCCTCCGACCAGCTCAAGGCGGACTCGACGACGCTGGGCTCGAACCTCTCGGTGGTGCAGAACCGCCAGGATTTCTCGAAGCAGCTCGCCAACATCCTCGACACGGGCGCGGCGAACCTGACGAACGCCGACCTCAACGAGGAGGCGGCCAACTCCCAGGCGCTGTCGACCCGCCAGAGCCTCGGCATCTCGGCCCTGTCGCTCGCCAACACCGCCCAGCAGAGCATCCTCCAGCTCCTGCGCTGAGGCCCGGGAACGGCTCGAACACGACGAACTCGGGGGCGGCGTCGGCCGCCCCCTTCGCGCCTCCGCGAGGGAAGGTCCAACCGATGCAGATCGCCGTCGTCACGCCCTACTACAAGGAAGACATCGGCGACATCCGCCAGGCCCACGAGAGCGTGCTCGCGCAGGATCTGCCCTGCCGGCACGTCCTCGTCGCGGACGGCTTCCCGAAAGCCGAGATCGACGGCTGGGACTGCGAACACATCACGCTCCCCACAGCCCACCACGACGCCGGCGACTTCGCCCGCGGCATGGGAGCGCTCCATGCGCTCAACGACGGCGCCGAGTTCGTCGCCTTCCTCGACGCGGACAACTGGCTGGCGCCGAACCACGTCTCCAGCCTCGTCGAGACGGCGCTCGCCAACGGCACCGCCGTCACCACCTGCCGGCGGACCCTGCGCCGCCTCGACGGCAGCGTCCTCGACGCCAACGATCCCGAGAGCGACGGCGAGCGCTTCGCCGACACCGGCACGATCCTGTTCCACAAGAGCATCATCGACATCATCAGCCTCTGGGCGATGATGCCGCGCAACGTCGGCTCGATCGGCGACCAGATCGTCTGGGCGGCGATCAAGGCGCGCCGCTACCCTTCCTCGAACACCGGCCTCGCGACCCTGAACTACCGCACCAAGTTCGCCGGCCACTATCAGGCCCGCGGGGAGACCCCGCCCTCCGGCACCGTCGGCATCGGCCACATCCAGGCCGGCAACCAGGCCTGGACCAGCCTCAACGACCACCAGCGCCGCTGCATGCTCACCGGCTACGGCATGGTGGCGAACGCCCGCTGACGCCTCAGGCGCCGAGCACCGAGACCACGATCTCCCGCCGGTGCGGGCGGTCGCGGTGCTCGATGAGGTAGATCCCCTGCCACGTCCCGAGAGCCAGGCGGCCGCCGACGAGCGGCACCGCGAGGCTCGCGTCGGTGAGCATCGTGCGGATATGGGCGGGCATGTCGTCCGGTCCTTCCGCCCCGTGGACGTACGCCGCATGGCGCGGCGCGAGGCCGTCGAGCGCGGTCATCAGATCCGTCTGCACGTCCGGGTCGGCATTCTCCTGGATGGTCAGCGAGGCCGAGGTGTGCTGGCAAAACACCGTCACGAGCCCGTCGCGCAAGCCGCTCTCGCTCAAGAAATCCACAACCGGGCGGGTGATGTCGGTAAAGCCGCGCCCCATCGTGGCGACCTCGAAGCGGCCGGTGGCGAAGCGCCGGACCTCGCCGCGCGCCAGCGTCTCGACGGGGCCGATACGGGCGCCTCTCATGCCGTCTCCTCCTCGGGGGCGGGGCCGCCGCCGGGCGCCACCTCCCGCTCGCCGCGGGCGAGCACCCGCTCCAGCACGTCGATATGGTCGGCCTCGGCCGGCGGCTTGTCCCAGCGGATGCGCCCGACCCGCGGGAAGCGCATCGCCACGCCCGACTTGTGCCGCGTCGAGCGCTGGACCCCCTCGAAGGCGATCTCCAGGACGAGGCCGGCCTCCCGCCCGTAGGCGACCTCGCGCACGGGGCCGAAACGCTTGACGGTATGGTTGCGGACGTAGCGGTCGAGCTTGATCAGCTCCGCGTCGGTGAAGCCGTGATAGGCCTTGCCCACCGGCACCAGCTCCTCGCCGCCCTCCGGCGCCTCCCGCCAGACCCCGAACGTGTAGTCCGAGTAGTAGGACGAGCGCTTCCCGTGGCCGCGCTGGGCGTACATCATCACCGCATCGACCCGGTAGGGCTCGCGCTTCCACTTCCACCACGGCCCCTTCGGCCGGCCGGGGAGGTAGGGTGAGTTGAGGCGCTTGAGCATCACGCCCTCGATGGCGTCGGCATCGGCGCCTGCGCCCGCCGAGGCCGGGTCGGCGCGGGCGGCGGCGAGCGCCGCCCAGTCCGCGAAGGGCACGACCGGCGAGAGGTCGATGCGTGCGTGGTCGAGCCCCGCCACGAAGGCGTCCAGCGCCGCGCGCCGCTCCGCGAACGGCTTCTCCCGCAGGTCCTCCCCGTCCGCGGCGAGGAGGTCGTAGGCGCGCACATGCGCGGGGAACTCGTCGAGGAGCTTGCCCGTCACCGCCTTCCGGTTCAGCCGCTGCTGGAGCACGTTGAAGCTCTGCACGCGGCCCTCGCGCAGGATCAGGAGCTCGCCGTCCAGCGCCCCCTCGAAGGTGATCGCCTCGGCGAGATCGGGGAAGGCGCCCGTGATGTCCTCGCCGGTGCGGGAGTAGACCCGCGCCACCTGCCGGCCCGCCCGGTCGCGCCCGCCGGCAAGCTGCACGCGGATGCCGTCCCATTTCCACTCGGCGGAGAAGGCCTCCGGCTCGAGCTTCTCGAGGTCCGCCTCCTCCTCGATCGGGTGCGAGAGCATCGGCGGGCGGAACGGGGCCGGGTTCAGTGTCTCCGGGCGCTCGCCCCGGCCCTCGACCCAGGCGAACAGGCTCTCGTAGGGTGGCTCCAGCCCGTGCCAGACCTGCTCGATCGCGTCCGCCGGGTGCTCGCCGAGCGCGCCGACCGCCGTCTTGGCGAGGCGGGCCGAGACGCCGACCCGGAGGTTCCCGGTGACGAGCTTCAGCAGCGCCCAGCGGCCGGTCTCGTCGAGCGCGTCGAGCCAGCCGGCGAGGTGGCCGGGGAGCTCCCGCTTCGGGATCGTCGCCAGGGTTTCCACGACGGCGGCCAGCGTCGGCACCTCGGGGGGCGGGTTGTTGTGGCCGATGCCGGCACCGTTCCCTCTCCCTTCTGCGGGAGAGGGCAGCCCCTGCGTCAGCAGGGGTCGGGAGAGGGGAGCGCCGTTTCCGGAAAGCGCGCGCCCATCACCACCTTCTGAGCCGTCGCGCTGCCCCTCTCCCGCAGAGGGAGGAGGGGATGGCGCCGGCCAGATCAGGGCGGCCGTCTCGGCGAGGTCGCCGACGTAGTTGTGCGAGAGGCGGAACAGCTCCGGGTCGACGCGCTCCTCCACGAGGCCGCGGATCAGGGCGGGCTTCGCCTCGCTGAAGCTGAGCGCGCCCGTCATCGCAGCGAGCGCGTAGCCCCGCTCCGGGTCGGGCGTGCGCGCGAAGTAGTCGCCCAGCAGCCTCAGCTTGGCGTTGCGGCGGGGCTCGTAGGCGAGGCGGTCGAGGAGATGGGCGAAGTCGTTCATGCCGCCTCGCCGGGTGCGGGCTCGGCGGTCTCCGGCGCCTCGGCCGGCTCCGCCTCGCCGTCGTCCCCGTAGCCGAGCATGTGCAGCGGCTTCGCCTTGATGCCTTGCGTCCCGCACCAGTGGACGAGGGCGTCCTCCTGGCCGTGCGTCACCCAGACCTCGCCGGCGCCGGTCTCGCGGATGGTCCGGCAGAGGTCGGGCCAGTCGGAGTGGTCGGAGATGACGAGGGGCAGCTCCACGCCCTTCTGTCGGGCGCGGGCTCGCACCCGCATCCAGCCCGAGGCGAAGGAGGTCACGGGGTCGGGGAACTTGCGCGACCACAGGTCCTGGATCGAGGAGGGCGGGCAGAGCACGACGGCGCCCTTCAGGCTCCCCCGCTCGGTGGCGACCACTTTCGGCGTCTCGCCGAGGGCGATGCCCTCGCGCTTATAAAGCTCGGTGAGCTTCTCCATCGCCCCGTGCAGGTAGATCGGCCGGTCGTAGCCGGCCTTGCGGAGGAGCGCCATCACCCGCTGCGCCTTGCCGAGCGCGTAGGCGCCGACGATGTGGGCGCGCTCCGGGAACAGGGCGAGGGAGTCGAGGAGCTTCTGCACCTCCTCCTCGGTCGGCGGCATCCGGAACACGGGCAGCCCGAAGGTCGCCTCGGTGATGAACACGTCGCAGGGCACCACCTCGAAGGGCAGGCAGGTCGGGTCCGGCGCGCGCTTGTAGTCGCCGGAGACGACGACCCGCACGCCTCCGGCCTCCACCGCGATCTGGGCCGAGCCGAGGACGTGGCCGGCCGGCGCGTAGCGGACGCTCACCTCGCCGATGCGGATCGTCTCGCCGAGCCGCGCCTCCTGGCGCGTCGTGCAAAAGTCCTCGCCGTAGCGGGTCGCCATGATGCGCAGCGTCTCGGGCGTCGCCAGCACGCTGCCGTGGCCCCGCCTTGCGTGGTCGGCGTGGCCGTGGGTGATGAGCGCGCGCTCCACCGGCCAGGTCGGGTCGATGTAGAATCGCCCGAGAGGGCAGTAGAGCCCCTCGCGGGTCAGGGTGAGGAGATCGCTGGCGCGGAGCGGCATCGGCGAGGATATAGGGGAGCGCAGGCTCTCTCCCATCGTTCCCCATGTCGCGCCAGCACTCCTCCGGCGACCTCATCGCCGACCGCCGCTATGCCTACGCCGAGGCCTGCCTCGCCGAGGGCGACCCGGCGGCCGCAGCCGAGATGGCCGAGCAGGCCCTGGAGCGCGCCCCCGCCTACGCTCCGGCCTGGGCGCTGCTCGGCCGGGCGCGGGAGGCTCTCTCCACTCCCGAGGCGGCTCTTAACGCCTACGCCTCGGCGCTCGCGAACGATCCCGAGGACCGGCTCGGCATCGGCGTGGCCCTCGCCCGCCTCGGCGCAGCCGGCGAGGGGGCCGCGCTCTCCTCCGCCTACGTGCGGACCCTGTTCGACGGCTACAGCGATCGCTTCGAGGCACATCTCGTCGGTGCGCTGGGCTATCGCGGGCCGGAGATGCTGCGCGCGGCGCTCGACGGGCTGCCCGAGGCGCCGGTCCGGTTCGCGTCGGTCCTCGATCTCGGATGCGGTACCGGCCTGATGGGCGTCGCGATCCGGGACCGGGCCGAGCGGATCGCCGGGGTCGACCTTTCGCCGGCGATGCTCGCCAAGGCACGGGCGAAGGGCCTCTACGCGCGCCTCGTTGCCGGCGACCTCCTCGATTTCCTGAACGGCGAGCCGCCGGCCTCCGCCGATCTCGTCCTGGCGGCGGACGTGTTCATCTACCTTCCCGACCTCGTGCCGGTCCTCGCCGGGGTCGCGCGGGTGCTGGCGCCGGGGGGGCTCACCGCCTTCACGATTCAGTCGCACGCGGGCGCTGAGCCGGTGCGTCTCGGCGCCGACGCGCGCTACGCGCATTCCGATGCGCATCTCGCGGCGAGCGCCGAGGCCGCCGGGCTCGCCGTTCGGCTCCTCGCCCCCGCCGCGATCCGGCGGGAGCGGGGGGAAGGCGTTCCGGGCCGGATCGCGGTGCTCGCCGCACCGGACGGCGCCTGCACGCCTTGATCGCGCAGACGCCGTCGCGGATCAGCGGATGCCGCCGCTGGCGGTGATGTTCTCGCCGGTCAGCCAGCGGGCGTCGTCGGAGGCGAGGAACGCTACCACCCCGGCGATGTCGTCCGGCTGGCCGGCCCGGCCGAGCGGCGTCTGCGCGATGATGCCGGTCGCCATCTCCGAGCCGACGACGCCGGCGGTATGGGTGCCCTCGGTCTCCACGAAGCCCGGGCTGACCGCGTTGACCCTGATCTTGCGCGGTGCCAGCTCGTTGGCGAGCACGCCCGTGATCGCGTTCAGGGCGCCCTTCGTCCCGGTGTAGACCACCGAGGTCGGCGTATGGACGTGGGTCACCGCCGACGAGATGTTGATGATGCTGCCGCCGTCCCCGAGGTGCCTGGCCGCCGCCTGGGTCGCGAGCAGCACGCCGAGCACGTTGATGTCGAAGATGCGCCGGTAGTGCTCCTCGGTGACCTCCTCGATCGCCGCGAAGTCGTAGACGCCGGAGTTGTTGACCAGCACGTCGAGCCGGCCGAACTGCTCGACGGCCGCTTCGATCAGCCCCCGCGCTTGCGCTGCCTTGGACACGTCCCCCTGGACGGCGACCGCCTTGCCGCCGGCCGCGGTGATGGCTTCGACCACGGCATCCGCGCCGGCCTTGCTCGACGCGTAGTTGACCACGACCGCCGCGCCGTCCCTCGCGAGCGCCTTGGCGATGGCCGCGCCGATCCCCTTCGATGCCCCGGTCACCACGGCGACCTTGCCTTCGAGCTTCGACATCCGTGCTATCTCCGATCAGGGCGGCGCCGGGATGGTCGCCTTGGTCCCATAGTTCGGGATCTCGGAACTTACGGAGCGACGTTCAAGACCCCATATGGACAAATCATGAGGCCGCTCTTCCACCCCGCGATCGAGGACGTCGCCCCGCAGGCGATCCTGCACGCCCTGTCGGACCCGGCTCGCGCGGCGATCTTCGCGCGGATCACGCAGGCCGGTTGCGTGAACGCCTGCTCGGCGGTCTCGGCGCTGGGCGATCGGGTGATTCCGAAATCCTCGCTCTCCAGCCACATCAAGGTGTTGCGCGAGGCCGGGCTGATCCGTTGCGAGCGCAACGGCGTCGAGATGCGGAACCACTCGCGCTGCGCCGAGGTGGAGGCGCGCTTTCCAGGCCTGCTCGCCGCGATCTTGAACGCCTATGCCGGCTCGGACGCGCCCGGGGCGGGGACGCCGTAGACGGAGCCGCTCAATCCCCGTCGGCTCCGGCGCGCCCGCGCTTGATCGCGCCGCGCCGGCTCTTGTCCTCGAGGCGGCGCTTCTTCGAGGCGAGCGTCGGGCGGGTGGCGACGCGGCGCACCGGCGGCACCTCAGCCTCGGCGATCATCGCGGCGAGGCGCTCGCGGGCGTCCGCCCGGTTGCGCTCCTGCGTGCGGAAGCGCTGCGCGGAGATGACGATGACGCCCTCGGTCGTCAGGCGCTTGCCCGCGATCCGCATCAGCCGCACGGCGACGGCGTCCGGCAGGCTCCGGGAGCGGCGGGCGTCGAAGCGCAGCTGCACGGCCGTCGAGAGCTTGTTGACGTTCTGGCCGCCGGGGCCGCCCGCGCGCACGAAGCTCTCGTCCAGCTCGTCCTCCTCCAGAGAGATGTGCGGCGTGCAGACGAGCGCCATGGCGGAAGGCCGCTCAAGCCTCGCCTGGCGCCTTCGCCCGGACGGCGAGCGCGTGGAGCCCGCGCCGGAAGGCCTCCTCCAGCAGGCCGTTGACGAGGCGGTGGCGCTCCACCCGGCTCTTGCCGGCGAAGGCCTCGGAGACGACGTCGACCCGGTAATGCGTCTCACCGCCCTCCCGCGATCCGGCGTGGCCGGCATGCAGGTGGGATTCGTCCACGACCTCGAGGCGGGTGGGCGCGAGGGCGGCTTCGAGGGTGCGGGCGATCCAGTCGCGCAGGGGCTCCTTCGGGGGCATCCTTCCGTCCGCGGCGGCGTTCTGCGTCATGGTCCGATGCTCTCCTCGGGGGGCTCGCACCGGAGGAGGCCGTCAAGCCCCGATCTTCGCATGCGTCACTGGGCCCGGTGCCCTTGTGTCCCGGTTCCGCCCCCTCATAATCGGCCTGTCATGGATCTCAACTCGCCCCTCTTCGACAAGATACGGATCAAGCGGACCTGCGACGAGCCGAAGGCGGCCGCGAAGGAGGGCGTGTGCGAGACGCCGGGCTGCACGAACCCCGGCCTCTACCGCGCGCCGAAGGGACGCAAGGCCGAGGGGCAGTACTGGCGCTTCTGCATGGACCACGTGCGCGCCTACAACGCGACCTACAACTACTTCGACGGCATGAACGACGCCGCCGTGCAGGCCTACCAGAAGGACGCGCTGATCGGGCACCGCCCGACCTGGGCCATGGGCATGAACGCCGACGCCCCCGGCCGCGCGGGCGAGGCCAAGGCGAAGCCGCAGCGGGACTGGGCCTATGTCGACCCGCTGGGCATCCTGCGCGCCGAGGGAGTCGGCGCGGCCGAGCCCGGCCGGGCCGCAGAGCCCCGCCGCCCGCGCTACTCGGCCCAGATCCGCAAGGCGCTGGACGTGATGGGCCTCGACGACACCGCCGACAGCGCCGCGATCAAGGCGCAGTACAAGACCCTGGTGAAGCGCTTCCACCCGGACGCCAACGGCGGCGACCGCGGCTTCGAGGAACGCCTGCGCGACATCATCCGCGCCCACGACGTGCTGCGCGCCGCCGGCCTCTGCTAGGCGGCATGCTTCGATCTCGATGCCAGTGAGGGCGCTGCGCCGCTCCGGCACGAAGGATGCACGCCCCGCATGCGCCCCGCGTCCGTGTGCCGAGGGGCAAAAGGGCGCAAGGCGCCTATATCAGGCGTTCCGCTCTTCGGTGGCGCGCCCGCGCGCCAGAGATTAAGAGAGCGGCATCCGCCGCCGCGCCGGTCATCCGGCCCGACACGAGCGGGGTCCGCACGCTTGGCGGGGCCCGCGCCCAACGAGGTCACGTATGCTTTCTGACGACACGCCCGCCTCGCTGCCCGACCGCACGATCTCGGTGCGCGAGGTCTTCGGCATCGACATCGACCTCAAGGTGCCCGCCTTCTCCGAGCGCGAGGAGCACGTGCCGGAGATCGACGCGGACTACATCTTCGACCGGGAGACGACGCTCGCCATCCTCGCGGGCTTCGCCCGCAACCGCCGGGTGATGATCACGGGCTACCACGGCACCGGCAAGTCGACCCATGTCGAGCAGGTGGCCGCGCGGCTGAACTGGCCCTGCGTGCGCGTCAACCTCGACAGCCACGTCTCGCGCATCGACCTCGTGGGCAAGGACGCCATCGTCCTGAGCGAGGGCAAGCAGATCACCGCGTTCCAGGATGGCATCCTGCCCTGGGCGCTGCAGAACAACGTCGCGCTGGTCTTCGACGAGTACGATGCCGGCCGGCCGGACGTGATGTTCGTGATCCAGCGCGTGCTGGAGCTCTCCGGCAAGCTGACGCTGCTCGACCAGAAGCGGGTCATCCGCCCCCACCCGGCCTTCCGGCTGTTCGCCACCGCCAACACGGTGGGCCTCGGCGACACCTCCGGCCTCTACCACGGCACCCAGCAGATCAATCAGGGCCAGATGGACCGCTGGTCGATCGTGACCACCCTGAACTACCTGCCCCACGACCGCGAGGTCGACATCGTTCTCTCGAAGGCGACCCACTACCGCAGCGAGGGCGGGCGCGACATCGTCAACCGCATGGTCCGCGTCGCCGACCTCACCCGCAACGCCTTCATGAACGGCGACCTCTCGACGGTGATGAGCCCGCGCACAGTCATCACCTGGGCGGAGAACGCCGACATCTTCCAGGACGTGGGCTTCTCCTTCCGCGTCACGTTCCTCAACAAGTGCGACGAGCTGGAGCGGCCGCTGGTCGCCGAGTTCTACCAGCGCGCCTTCGGCAAGGACCTGCCGGAGAGCGCCGTCAACGTCGCCCTGAGCTAGACCCGAACGTCCGGACCTCCATGGCCATCTCGAACCGCACCAAGGGGCCGACGCGCTCCGATCCGGGCGCCGAACCGCTGAAGCGCTCCGTTGCCGGGTGCCTGCGCGCCATCGCCCGGCGCTCGGAGATCGAGATCACCTACGCCACGGACCGTCCGGCGCTGACCGGCGACAAGGCGCGGCTGCCCGAGCCGCCGCGCCGGATGTCGGCCGCCGACGTCGCGGTGCTGCGCGGGAACGCCGATTCGATGGCGCTGCGCCTCGGCTGCCACGACAACGCCGTCCACCGCCGCCTCGCCCCGGAGAGCGCGGCGGCGCGCGCCGTGTTCGACGCCGTCGAGCAGGCCCGCGTCGAGTCGATCGGCTCCCGGCGGATGCCGGGCGTGGCGAGCAACATCTCCGCGATGCTGGAGGAGCGCTACCACCGGGGCGGCAAGTACGAGTCGATCACCGACCGGGCCGACGCGCCGCTGGAGGACGCCGTCGCGCTGATGGTCCGCGAGCGGCTGACCGGCGAGAAGCCGCCGGCGGCGGCCGAGAAGGTCGTCGCCCTCTGGCGGGATCACGTCGAGGAGAAGGCAGGGGCCAACCTCGACGGGCTCCTCGGCTCGATCGAGGACCAGCGCGCCTTCGCCCGCTCTGTCCGCGACCTCCTCACCTCCCTCGACATGGCCGACGAGACGCCCTTCGACCGGGAGGACGACGACAACGAGGACGAGAACGACGCCGACCAGGACGACCAGCAGGCCAACGAGGGCGAGGCCGAGGAGCAGTCGCAGGGCGACCGCGCCGACATCCAGTCGACCGACGAGGCCGCCGACGACGTGGACGAGGGCCGGCTCGACGAGTCCGACGCGCCCTCCGGCGAGATGCCCGACGAGGCCGACGAGGGCGAGGCCGAGGAGGCCTCCGAATCTTCCAAGCCACCGCCGCAGCGCCCGATCGAGATGCGCGGACCGCCTTACAAGGTGTTCAGCGAGCGCAACGACGAGACCATCGAGGCCGAGGAGCTGTGCGACGCGGAGGAGCTGGCGCGCCTGCGCAGCTACCTCGACAAGCAGCTCGCCCATCTCCAGGGCGTCGTCGGGCGGCTCGCCAACCGCCTCCAGCGCCGGCTGCTGGCCCAGCAGAGCCGCGCCTGGGAGTTCGACCTCGAGGAGGGCCAGCTCGACCCGGCCCGGCTCGTGCGCGTGGTCATGGACCCGTTCCAGCCTCTCTCCTTCAAGCAGGAGAAGGACACCGACTTCCGCGACACCGTGGTCACGCTGCTCATCGACAACTCGGGCTCGATGCGCGGGCGCCCGATCACGGTGGCGGCGACCTGCGCCGACATCCTGGCGCGCACGCTCGAGCGCTGCGGAGTCAAGGTCGAGATCCTCGGCTTCACGACCCGCGCCTGGAAGGGTGGCCAATCGCGCGAGGCCTGGCTCGCCGCTGGAAAGCCCGCGAATCCGGGCCGCCTCAACGACCTGCGCCACATCATCTACAAGAGCGCCGACGCGCCTTGGCGGCGCGCGCGCAAGAACCTCGGGCTGATGATGCGCGAGGGCCTGCTGAAGGAGAATATCGACGGCGAGGCACTCGACTGGGCTCACAAGCGGCTGCTCGGCCGGCCGGAGCAGCGCAAGATCCTGATGGTGATCTCCGACGGCGCGCCGGTCGACGATTCGACGCTTTCGGTGAACGCCGGCAACTACCTGGAGCGGCATCTGCGCTGGATGATCGAGGAGATCGAGACCCGCTCGCCCGTCGAGCTCCTCGCCATCGGCATCGGCCACGACGTGACCCGCTACTACCGCCGCGCCGTGACCATCATCGATGCGGAGGAGCTCGGCGGCGCCATGACCGAGAAGCTCGCCGAATTGTTCGACGAGAAGGTCCGCGCGCCCTCCCGCAGCGGCTCGGGACGCCCGGCACCGGGCCCGTCATACGAGCCGCGGCGGCCCGTGCGCTTGGCCGTGACGCGCTAGGCCCGCCCGAGCACGAAGAGCCACGCGGTCGTCGTCAGCGCGGCGAAGAGCGTCGAGATCAGCACCGCGGCCGAGACGAGGCCGGTCTCCGACTTGTAGCGGTTGGCCAGCAGGTAGGCGTTGACGCCCACCGGCATCGCCGCGAACAGCACCGCGACGCCGGCATAGGCGGCCGGCATCGTGAAGACGTGGAAGGCCAGCACCCAGACGGCGAGCGGGTGCAGGACGAGCTTCAGCCCGGCCACCACGCCGGCGCCGGGCAGGTCGTGCAGCACCCGGTAGCGCTTCAAGCCCGCGCCGAGCGCGATCAGCGCGCAGGTCGAGGCCGAGGCCGAGATCATCTCGACGAGGTTCTTCGGGATGCCGGACAAGGACAGGCCGAAGCCGCGCATCGCGAGCCCGATGGCGAGCGCCACGAAGATCGGGTTGCGGGCGAGCACCACGCCGAGGCCCCCGATCCGTTGCAGGAGCGAGCGCTCGCCGTCCGCCTCGATCAGGAAGGTCGCAGCCCCCATCATCAACGGCAGGTGCACGGCGAGCAGCATGAAGAGCGGGAACGCGCCCTCCTCGCCGTAGGCGTGCAGGATCGTGGGGACGCCGACGAAGATCGTGTTCGACTGGCTCGCCGCGAAGCCGTGCAGGATCGCTCCGCGCTTGCCGACGCCCTCGCGCCGGATGCCGATCAGCGAGCCGATGGCCCAGGCGAGCGCCGCACCGCCGAAGTAGCTGAACCAGTAGGACCAAGCGATCTCGCCCGTGAGGCCCGGCCGGCTGAGCGTGCCGACGATCAGCGCCGGCACGGCGATCGAGAACACGTACTCGGAGAGCCCGTCGCTGACCTTGTCCGAGATCAGGCCGGAGACCGAGGCGACCCAGCCGATCAGGATCAGCCCGAAGACGGGCAGGATGATGCCGAGCGCGGTCATGATCCTCTTCCGGCGCGGTCATGCGCGGGCGCACCGAACGGCAAGAGCCGCCGCGCGGGGACCGCGGGCGGCTCGATGGCCGAGCAGGGAAGGCGGGGTGCGGCCCGGAGAGGCCGCGCCGGGCTCACGCGGCGGCGGGCGCCGTCTCGGCGAGCTTCTTCTCGATCTCGCGCTTGAGGAGCTTGGCCGTCTGGGACAGCTCGATCTCGCGGGCCTTCACGAGGAAGGCGTCGAGGCCGCCGCGGTGCTCCACGGAACGCAGGGCGTGGGCGGTGACGCGCAGGCGCACGCGCTTGTTGAGCGCGTCGGACTGCAGGGTCACGTTGCAGAGGTTGGGCAGGAACCGGCACTTGGTCTTGCGGTTCGAGTGGCTCACGAGGTGGCCGACCTGAACGCCCTTGCCCGTCAGCTCGCAGCGGCGCGACATAACACTGATCCCGTATCCATCCGCCGACCGTCGCTTGAGCGACAAGGCGCTGCGGGGCGACGCATGGCGCCCGAGCGTGATCCAGGTCCGGCAGAGTCCTGAAAGAGGGGCGAGCCTATAGGCGAGGGGCGCCCGATCCGTCAAGATGGAAGCGCGTCTCCCCGGCGGGTGTGGCCGTCCGGTCCTCGTCGCCCTCCAACGGTCTGTTAACCATAGCGGGCCCTATGCTGGCGTCGATTGGGCGGGCCGCCGCAAGGCGCCCGCGATGCGTCGAGGATCGGACTTCGCATGCGCGCCACGAGTGATCTCCGCGCCCTCCGCCAACCCGCGGTCGCCCGCCTCGCGCAGGTCGCGGTCCTCGCCGGGGCCGTCGTGGCGGCGGGTGCCGCCGAGGCTGGACCCAAGGGCCGCAAGGGGACGGCGCCCGCGGGCGTGGCCGTCGACTACGGTATCGCGCTCGCCGGCATGAGCATCGGCACCGCCCGTCTCGACGGCGCCTTCGAGGGCGCCCGCTACCGCATGGACGTCTCGGCGACGCTGACCGGCCTCGTCGGCGCGATCACTGGCGGGCAGGGCTCGGCCCGGGCCTCGGGCACGCTCGCCGCGGCGCCGCAGCCGAACGCCTTCTCGATCGCCACCCGCACCGCCAATTCCGGCATCGCCGTGCGCATGGCGCTGGCGCGGGGCAACGTCGTGCAGTCCGAGGTGACGCCGCCGCTCCTCGACACCGGCGACCGGGTGCCTGTGACCGCCGCCGAGAAGCGCGGCGTCATGGACCCGGCGAGCGCCCTGCTGATGCCGGCCGCCGCCCGCGGCGATCTCACCGATCCCGAGAACTGCAACCGCACCCTGCCTGTCTTCGACGGGGCCACCCGCTTCAACGTGGTGCTGAGCTACGGGGAGACCCGCGCCGTCGAGAAGCCGGGCTATTCCGGGCCGGTCCTCGTCTGCAACGCCCGCTACCAAGCCATCGCCGGACACCGTCCCGACCGGCCGGGGGTGAAGTTCATGGAGGAGAACCGCGACATGTCGGTGTGGCTCGCGCCCGTCGAGGGCACGCGCCTGCTGGTGCCGATGCGGATCTCGGTGCGCACCACGCTCGGCACCAACATCATCGAGGCGACCCGCTGGACCCGCACCGGCACGGCCTCCGCCGCGGCCCCGGGCACCGTCGCGAGCCTCGGCGAGCCGTGAGCCCGCGCCTCCTTGCCGCATTGCTGACGGCGGCGCTCGCCGGCCCCGCCCGGGCCGAGCCCCTGACGGCCGGCGGCTGCGGGGGCGGCGCCTATTCCTCCGCGACGGTCACGGAGGGGCGGCCGCCCCGCAAGGGCCCGCTCACGGCGATGCCGCAGACGCTCTGCGCCGATGTCGACGGGCCGCGGCCGAACGTCGACATCCAGATCTACGGGATTCCGGGCGTTGGAAGCGGGGACGGGCAAGCCCCATATGAGGGCTCGCCCCGGCGCGGCATGGGGCGGCCGCTCGACCGCTGAGCGCCGCTTCCGGGCTCCCGCGTCTCCCCGACCCCTCGCGCCGTGTCGAACGGCGCATCGCCGGCCGCGAGGCCGGAAGGGACCTTCCCGAGCCCATGACCCGCCGCTCCCTCCCAGCGCAGGCCCGCGCGCGCGGCGTCACGGCGGTGCTGGGACCGACCAACACCGGCAAGACGCATCTCGCCATCGAGCGAATGCTCGCCCACCCGACCGGCATGATCGGGCTGCCCCTGCGGCTGCTGGCCCGCGAGGTCTACCTGCGGGTCGTCGCGCGGGTCGGCGCCGACCAGGTGGCGCTCGTGACCGGCGAGGAGAAGATCAAGCCGGACCGGCCCCGCTACTGGATCGCCACCATCGAGGCGATGCCCCGGGACCTCGACGTGGCGTTCGTGGCCATCGACGAGATCCAGCTCGCCGCCGACATGGACCGGGGCCACGTCTTCACCGACCGGCTGCTCTACCAGCGGGGCCGCGAGGAGACGCTGCTCATCGGCTCCTCGACCATGCTGCCGCTGGTGCAGTCGTTGATTCCGGGCGTGAGCACGACCACCCGGCCGCGCCTCTCGAAGCTCACCTTCGCCGGTGAGAAGAAGCTCTCGCGCCTGCCCCGGCGCACGGCCATCGTCGCCTTCTCGGCGGAGGAGGTCTACGCCCTCGCCGAGCTGATCCGCCGCCAGCGGGGTGGGGCGGCGGTGGTGCTCGGCGCGCTCTCGCCACGCACCCGCAACGCCCAGGTCGAGCTCTACCAGTCCGGCGACGTCGACTACCTCGTCGCCACCGACGCCGTCGGCATGGGGCTGAACCTCGACGTCGACCACGTCGCCTTCGCCGCGAACTGGAAGTACGACGGCACCCGCTTCCGCAAGCTGACGCCGCCTGAGATGGCGCAGATCGCGGGCCGCGCCGGGCGCCATACCTCGGACGGCACCTTCGGCTCCACGGGGCGCTGCCCGCCCTTCGAGGCGGAGATGGTCGAGGCGCTCGAGAGCCATAGCTTCGACCCCCTGCGTATCCTGCAATGGCGCAACCCGGACCTGTCCTTCGCCTCGCTCGAAGCCCTCCAGCAGAGCCTCGACGAGCACCCTCGCGAGGCGGGGCTGACCCGCGCGCCCATGGGCGAGGACCAGCAGGCGCTGGAGATCCTGATGCGCGAGGACGACATCCGCGCGCTGGCGAAGAGCCCGGCGATGGTGCAGCGCCTCTGGGAGGTCTGCGGCGTGCCGGACTACCGCAAGGTCCACCCGCAGACCCATGCCGACCTCGTGGCGGAGCTGTTCCGTTTCCTCACCAAGGGCATGGCGGGGCGCATCCCCAACGACTGGTTCGCCCAGCACGTCGCCATGATCGACCGCACCGACGGCGACATCGACGCGCTCTCCCAGCGCATCGCCCACGGACGCACCTGGACCTTCGTCGCCAACCGGCCCGATTGGCTGGTCGATCCCCTGCATTGGCAGGGCGAGACGCGTCGGGTAGAGGACAGGCTGTCCGACGCCCTGCATGAACGCCTCGCGAGCCGCTTCGTCGATCGGCGCACCAGCGTCCTGATGCGGCGCCTGAGAGAGAACACGATGCTCGAAGCCGAGATCACCGCCGCCGGTGACGTCACCGTGGAGGGCCAGCATGTCGGCCATCTCCACGGGTTCCAGTTCGTCCCCGACGCCGGTGCGGAGGGCCACGAGGCCAAGACCCTGCGCAGCGCCGCGGAGAAGGCGCTCGGCGGGGAGATCGAGTCGCGGGCGGAGCGCTTCGCGAGCGCCGCCGACGCCTCCCTCGTCCTCTCCCACGACGGCATCGTGCGCTGGACCGGTGACCCGGTCGCCAAGCTCACCCCCGGCGACAAGCTCTTCGAGCCGCGCCTGCGGGTCATCGCCGACGAGCAGCTTTCGGGGGCGGCCCGCGAGCGGGTCGAGGCCCGGCTCGACGCCTGGCTGAAGGCCTACGTGGTGCGGCTCCTCGGGCCGCTCATGGAGATCGAGAAGGCCGCCGACCTCACCGGCCTCGCCAAGGGCGTCGGCTATCAGGTCGTCGAGGCGCTGGGTGTCCTGGAGCGGGCGAAGGTGGCGCACGAGATGCGCAGCCTCGACCAGGAGGGGCGCGGGGCCCTGCGCCGCCACGGCGTGCGCTTCGGCGCCTATCACATCTTCCTGCCCGCGCTCCTCAAGCCGGCCCCGCGGACCCTCGCCGCCCAGCTCTGGGCGCTGCGCAACGGCGGCCTCGACCAGCGCGGCCTCGATGAGATCGCGCATCTGGCCGGCTCCGGCCGCACCTCGATCAAGGTCGATCCCGAGATCGCCAAGGGCCTCTACCGGGCCGCGGGCTTCCGCGTCTGCGGCGAGCGGGCGGTGCGCGTCGACATCCTCGAGCGTCTCGCCGACCTCATCCGCCCGGCCATCGCCTACCGCCCCGGCACCACGGCCGGCGAGCCGCCCCTTGGCGCCGCCGACGGCGAGGGCTTCGTCGGCACGGTGGGCATGACCTCCCTCGTCGGCTGCTCGGGCGAGGACTTCGCCTCGATCCTGCGCTCGCTGGGCTATGTCAGCGAGACCCGTCCGGGCCCGGCCATCACCGTGCCGCTCGTTCCTGCCGCCTCCACCGAGCCCGCCGCGCGGGCGACGCCCCCCGAGGCGCCCGTGTCCGCATCCGTCGAGACGCCGGAGGCCGAGGCGGCTCAGGGCGAGGACGCGCCGGCCGCCGACGCGGCAGAGGCCGCTTCCGTCGCGGCGCCGGACGCATCCGACACGGCCCGGGAGGCCGTCGAGGCGACAGCCGCCGATCCGGTCGATGCCGGAAGCGACATCGCGGGTGAGGCGCCGGCCGCGGAGCCCGAGGCTGCGGCCGGCGAGCCGAGCCTTGCCGAAGCGTCTGCCGCCGAGGAGGCGCCCGCAGCGCTCGACACCGCTTCCGATGAGCCCGCGTCGCCGGACGCCGCCGAGTCTCCGGCTCCTGCCGACGGCGAGGCCGTCTCGGAGGAGACGCCCGCCGAGGTCGCGACCGTCGAAGTCTGGCATCTCCAGCGGCACCAGCGCCAGTCCGGTCCCCGGCCCGGCCGCGCCCAGCAGGGCCGCCGCCGCGACGGAGCGCCCGGCCAGGAGGGAGGACGCGGGGACGGCGGCCGTCCCCGCGGCGACGGGCGTCCGCGAGGAGACCGCGCTCCAGGGGACCGAGGCCAGGGCGAGCGGCCTCAAGGCGAGCGCTTCCAGGGCGAGCGTCGGGACGGCGAGGCCGCCGGCCGCGGGGCGGGCCCTCGCCGCGAGCGCTTCGAGGGGCCACGCAACAACCGGCCGGACCGCCGTGACGAGGGCCGCCCGGCCCATCGCGAGGACCAGCGTCCGCCCCGCCGCGAGCGCGCGCCCGACCCGGATTCGCCCTTCGCCAAGCTGGCCGCCCTGAAGGCGCAGCTCGAGGGCGGGAACGGCAAGCGCTGAGCCCGGCGCCGCCCGAGGCCGCCCCGGCGCGCCAGCGCCTCGACAAGTGGCTCTGGCACGCCCGTTTCGCGCGCACCCGCACCCTCTGCGCGCGGATGGTGGCGGAGGGCCGCATCCGCCTGAACGGGCTGCGGGTCGAGAACGCTGCCAAGGCAGTCGGCCCCGGCGACGTCCTGACCATCGCGGCCGCTCACGGCACGGTCGTGGCGCGGGTGCTCGCGGTCAGTGAGCGGCGCGGCGGCGCGCCCGAGGCGCAGCGCCTCTACGAGCCCGTCGAGAAAGCTTGAGGCCGGTGGGACCCTGCCGGCGCGGCGTCAGGGCGACACCTGCCCCGCGTTCGGCGCAAGCTCCGCCCGAGATGCTTGTCAGCCTCCGAGTCTGCGGCTAGAGCCCTCGTCTCGCGGGTCTGGGACGGCCCGCAGGCGCACCCGTTGAGTGCCGCGCCGCCTGATCGCCTCGGTCCGCCTCGCCGGTCGCCGAGCCCCGGCGCGGATCGAGGACGAAGACCGGCCATGACCTACGTCGTCACCGACAACTGCATCAAGTGCAAGTACATGGACTGCGTCGAGGTGTGTCCGGTGGACTGCTTCTACGAGGGCGAGAACATGCTCGTCATCAACCCGGACGAGTGCATCGACTGCGGCGTCTGCGAGCCGGAATGCCCCGCCGAGGCGATCAAGCCCGATACCGAGCCGGCGCTCGAGAGCTGGCTGAAGCTGAACTCCGAGTACGCCCGCAGCTGGCCCAACATCACCCAGAAGAAGGACGCGCCCGCCGACGCTAAGACCTGGGACGGTGTGGCCGGCAAGCTCGAGGCCCACTTCTCGCCGAACCCCGGCACCGGCGACTGATTGACCGGCGGAGCCCGGTCGAAGGCCCGCTCGCGCGACCGTGCACAGGTCCCGTCCTGCTTCGCGCGAGGGATGGGGATGCGCATCCAATCCTTTGATCTGGCGGCCGGATTGTGATACACAATCCGCCTGCCGTCGCTCGTGCCGAGACGTGCCCTCTCCGTCCGCCGCCGTGCGGGTCCAGGCTTTCATGGAAACGGGGTCGCATCGTGCATCCGCTGGAGGTCTCCTCCCGTGGATGGCTCGTCTCGGTCTGTGTGCGGCAGGCGTGGGAGCCGTCCGGCCGCCTCGTGGCGCCCCGAACGGCGACGGTGTGAGGCCGGGGGTCCCGACCCGGCCTGAGAGATCCTGACGCGGCATCGCCGCGGCACGTTCGGAGGCGCTTCTCGCATGACGACAGCCAAGAAGACGACGGCAGGCCGCCAAGGCTTCAAGACCGGGGAAGCGGTCGTCTATCCCGCCCACGGCGTCGGGCGCATCGTCGCCATCGAGGAGCAGGAGATCGCCGGCTACAAGCTCGAGCTGTTCGTCGTCTCGTTCGAGAAGGACAAGATGGTCCTGCGCGTGCCCACCGCGAAGGCCAACAGCGTCGGCATGCGCAAGCTCGCCGAGCCGGACCTCGTCAAGAAGGCCCTCGACGTGCTGACCGGCCGCGCCCGCGTCAAGCGCACCATGTGGTCGCGCCGCGCCCAGGAGTACGAGGCCAAGATCAACTCCGGTGACCTCATCTCCGTGACCGAGGTCGTGCGCGACCTCTACCGGTCGGAGGCCCAGCCCGAGCAGTCCTACAGCGAGCGCCAGCTCTACGAGGCCGCCCTCGACCGGGTGGTCCGCGAGATCTCCTCCGTGAACAAGATCACCGAGACCGAGGCCCTCAAGCTCATCGAGCAGAGCCTCGCCAAGTCGCCCCGCCGCGCCAAGGCCGAGGCGGAGGCCGAGGGCGACGCGGAGGGCGACGACCTCCAGGAGGAGGCGGCCTGAGGGCCGGTCTCTTCGTGAACGGAACGGGCCCGGCGCGAGAGCGCCGGGCTTTTTCTTTGCGGCCTTCGATTTCGATGCGGCCCGCCCTTGCCGGGCGAGCGCGGCCGCACATTTCCCTGTCCCAGCGCGAGATTTCTTCGACCCCCGATCCGCTTTTCGCGGGAACCTTCGGGCCGTGGCACCGTTGTCGGTCGCCTGGCGAAGGTCTGTTCGTGGGTGCCGCAGGCGCCGCGACGTCCCCGCCGTATACAGCGCTCTATCGAAAGAGGCGGAGGCGGGATGGCTGAGATCGCGGGAATTCGGCGCCAGTTCATTCGAACCGCGATGGAGGCGCCATTCCTCGCGCGCGACGAGGAGCGGGGGCTCGCCGTCCGCTGGAAGGAGAACCGCGACGAGCGCGCTCTCCACCGTCTCATCTCGGCCCACATGCGCCTCGTCATCGCGCTCGCCGGCCGCTTCCGGCACTACGGGCTGCCGATGGCCGATCTCGTGCAGGAAGGGCATGTCGGCCTGATGGAGGCCGCCGCCCGCTTCGAGCCCGAGCGAGAGGTCCGCTTCTCCACCTACGCGACGTGGTGGATCCGGGCCTCCATCCAGGACTACATCCTGCGGAACTGGTCGATCGTGCGCGGCGGAACCAGCTCCGCGCAGAAGGCCCTGTTCTTCAACCTGCGCCGCCTGCGTGCCCGGCTGATGCAGTCGACGGAGGAGCGGGTCGGCGACGAGATCCACCGCCGCATCGCCACGGCCATCGGCGTCTCCCGCGAGGATGTCGCCCTGATGGATGCCCGCCTGTCGGGACCGGACATGTCGCTCAACGCTCCCGTGGGCGAGGAGAGCGAAGCCTCCTCCGAGCGCATGGACTTCCTCGTGGACGGCGCGATCCTTCCCGACGAGGCCGTCTCCGCGCATGTCGACGGCGAGCGCCGGCTCGTCTGGCTCAAGCAGGCCCTGACCGTGCTCTCCGAGCGCGAGCTGCGCATCCTCCAGGAGCGCCGCCTCGGCGAGGACCAGGCGACCCTGGAGGCGCTCGGTCACCGCCTCGGCATCTCGAAGGAGCGCGTGCGCCAGATCGAGAACCGGGCGCTGGAGAAGCTGCGCCGGGCGCTCGCGGAGAAGTTCCCCAACTCCGCGGCAAGCGTCTACGCCGGCTGAGCCCCGGACCGGCGGCCTGAGGGCCGCCGGGCACGATCGCTTCCATGGGACGGGCCGTCGCGGCAGCGCGACGGCCTTTTCGTATGCGGCGGGACGGTATACCGGGCTGCCCGGACGATCCCCGCGATCGGGCGCCGCGTCCTCGTCGCGCTTGGCAAGCGCGCCACCGTCATCCAAGCGTCACGCTCGCGCACAAGGGTGCGCCGTTTCTCGATCCGGAGCCTTTCGCGAGATGGATTTCCACCGCCGCTTCACCGTCCTGATGTGCGCGCCGAACTTCGACGCGGACGATCTCGAGGGCGCGCGCGTTCAGCAGATCGTGGCGGCGGTCGAGGGACGGGGCTTCGAGGTGGTCCGGGCGCGGCGCGTCGAGGACGCCTCGATCGCCGTCCAGACCGACGCCGCGATCGGCTGCATGGTGGTGGACTGGGGCAAGCGCGGGCTCGACGGCAAGGCCGCTGCCCTCATCGACATGATGCGCAAGCGCGGCCTCGAGATGCCGATCGTCATCATGGTCCGCCGCAAGCGCCTGGAGGACATCCCCGTCGAGCTGCTCGACTTCATCGACGGCTACATCTTCCTCGCCGAGGAGACGCCGGAGTTCATCGCCCGCAACCTCGTCTCCCGCGTCACGCAGTACGCCGAGACGTTGAAGACCCCCTTCTTCGGGGCGCTCGTCGACTACGCCGAGGAGGGCAACCAGCTCTGGACCTGTCCGGGCCACAACGGCGGCATCTTCTATAACCGCTCGCCGATCGGGCGCATCTTCGTGGAGCATCTCGGCGAGGCGATCTTCCGCGACGACCTCGACAACTCCGTCCTCGATCTCGGCGACCTCCTCACGCACGAGGGGCCGGCGCTGAAGGCGCAGAAGGAGGCCGCCAAGATCTTCGGGGCGGAGAAGACCTACTTCGTCCTCAACGGTACCTCGGCCTCGAACAAGATCGTGCTCTCGGCCCTCGTCGCCGAGGGCGACCTCGTGCTGTTCGACCGCAACAACCACAAGGCGGCCCATCACGGCGCGCTCTTCCTCGGCGGCGGCATCCCGATCTTCCTGGAGACCGACCGCAACGCCTACGGGCTGATCGGGCCGATCTACCACGAGGCCCTCGACGAGACGCGGATCCGCGAGAAGATCCGCGCCAACCCGCTGGTGACGGACCCGGAGGCGTGGCGCAAGGAGCGGCCATTCCGCGTCGCGGTCATCGAGCAGTGCACCTACGACGGCACGATCTACGACGCGCAGGGCATCGTCGAGCGCATCGGGCACCTGTGCGACTACATCCTGTTCGACGAGGCCTGGGCCGGCTTCATGAAGTTCCACCCGCTCTTCGCCGGGCGCTTCGCCATGGGGCTGCAGGGGCTGGACGAGAGCTCGCCGGGCATCATCGCCACGCAGTCGACCCATAAGCAGCTCGCGAGCTTCAGCCAGGCCTCGCAGATCCATACCCGCGACGGGCATATCCGCGGCCAGCGCCGGCGGGTGGAGCACCGGCGCCTCAACGAGAGCTTCCTCGTCCACGCCTCGACCTCGCCCTTCTACCCGCTCTTCGCCTCCCTCGACGTCGGCGCCCAGATGATGAAGGGCCGCTCCGGCATGATCCTCTGGGACGACACGATCCGCCTCGGGATCGAGTGGCGCAAAAAGGTGCGCGCCATCCGCCGGGAGTTCGAGGAGCGGGAGACCGATCCCGTGCGGCGCTGGTTCTTCGACCCGTTCGTGCCGGACTTCGTACCCGGCCCCGAGGGCGGACAGGTGCCGTGGGAGAGCGTCTCGACGGACCTCCTGGCGAGCGAGGCCCGCTACTGGGAGCTGACGCCGGGCGCGTCCTGGCACGGCTTCACCCACACCGCGCCGGGCTTCGCGATGACGGACCCGAACAAGCTCACCGTCCTCACGCCCGGCTTCGACCGGGAGACCGGGGAGTACGCCGAGCACGGCGTGCCGGCGCCGATCGTCGCGCAGTACCTGCGCGAGAACCGTATCGTGCCGGAGAAGAACGACCTCAACTCGCTGCTCTTCCTGCTGACGCCGGGCGTCGAATCCTCGAAGGCCGGCACGCTGATCTCGGGCCTCGTCGCCTTCAAGCGGCTGCACGACGACAACGTCTTCCTGGAGGAGGCGATGCCGGAGTTCGTCCGGCGCCGGCCGCAGCGCTACGCGGGCGTGCGCCTGCGCGACCTCTGCGCGGATTTCCACGCCTTCCACCGGGAGGCCGGCACCAGCGCCCTCCAGCGCAAGCAGTTCGAGCCCGGCCATCTGCCGGAGATGGTGCTGCCGCCGAAGCAGGCGGCTCAGGCGCTCACCCGCAACGATGTGGACTTCGTGCCGATCGCCCAGGCCGAGGGGCGCGTCGCCACGACGCTGCTCCTTGTCTACCCGCCGGGTATCGGTACGGTGCTGCCGGGCGAGCGACTCGACGCGCGGGCGAAGCCCATGCTCGACTACTTCAAGATGTTCGAAGCTTCCGCCAACCTGTTCCCCGGCTTCGAGGCGGAGATCCAGGGCGTCTACCGGCAGGTGGCGCCGGACGGGCGCATCGGCTTCCACACCTACGTGATGCGCGAGGACCGGGTCCGCGAGGAGCGGTAGCCTCCCGCGCCTCCCTCCCCTACGGAGGGGGAGGAAACCCGCGGCTCCCGCGGCATCCCGGGAGCTGGTATCGAGCCCATCAACCGGAGACCGGGATCATTCCTCCCGTCCCGCGTCGCCCCAGGCGCGGATGCGGTCGAGCCAGGTATCGGGGGCGATCACCGCGATGCCGGGCAGCACGGCGAGCGGGGTGATCCGCTCGGTGCGGTCGCGCTCGCCGAGCCGCACGGCGCCGCGCCGGGAGAACAGGCGCAGGATCTCGATGAGGCGGTCCTCGGCCGGGGGCTCGCTGCGGGCGGCGCTGCGCAGCGAATCGGCGATGTCGTCGGTGGTGCACTCCACGACGCCGTCGGTGGTGACGCGGTGGTCGCGCAGGCCCTCTTCGTAGGCGAGCCGCAGCGCCAGCAGCACCAAGGTCTCGTCCTTGCGCAGGCGCTCGGAGACCATGTCGTGGCGCACCCCGTCCGGCGGCAGGCGCAGGAACACCATCTGGTCCCGGTGCGAGACCTCGAAGGCGTAGCCGAGGCAGGCGAAGTAGCTCTGGAAGAAGGGCGCGTAGTGCCGGGCGAGCTCGTAGGACCGCCCGACGCCGGGCGTCGCCGAGTAGATCACCTGCGTCTTAAGCAGCACCTGGAGGGCGCGGGTCAGCTCCGCCTCGTCCGGCGCGCGGCTGCCGGGCGGGGGCGGCTCGTCGCCGTCGACGATGGCGCGGAAGGGCTCAAGCACGGGAGCGGCGCTCGATGGTGAAGTCCGGGCAGTCGAGCCAGCCGTTGGCGACGCGGCCCTCCGTGCCCGTGAGGACGTAGCGGGCCGCGAGCGCCCCGTCGAAGAGCACGTCGACCTCGCGCAGGCGCTGGAAGATCACGAAGGCGTCGACGTCCTCCACCGCGATCTCCGAGCCGCGAAGCCGGCCGCCGCGCTTCAGACGCGCGTCGAGGAAGGCGGTCATCGCCTCGCGGGTCACGGTGGTGCGGCGGCGGAAATCCGCCTTGGCCTGCACGAAGGCCTCGATCGCCGGATCGAGGAAGATCTCGGGGAGCGGCTCGTTGTCGATCGGCGCCCGGCGGCTGCGGGGCGCGTAGAGATGGGCCTCGCCCAGCGGCGGCCGCAGGAGCGAGACCTCCGGGGCGAGGTCCGGCGGATCGTCGGCCGCGGCGACCGCCCGCAGCGCCGCGGCGGCCCGCTCGATTCCGAGGGAATCCGGCCGGTCGAGGTAGCGCAGGCTCGCGGCGATGCGGCGCTCCAGCCGCGCCACCACGTCGTCGACGGCTTCGAGATGCCGGTCGAGCCCCTCGAACACGGCGAGGATCTCGGCGAGGTCGGCCCGGACGCTGCGCTCGGCCGGACCGGTGGCGGGGCTGCGGCCCTCCCGCACCAGGCTCTCGGCGAGCGAGCGGATCAGAAGGTCGTCGCGCAGCGCCCGGCCCGCCTCCCGCACGATCGCCGAGCGGAAGCGGAACGGGTTGAAGCGGGTGTGGAGCGTCCGGTAGTCGCTGATCAGATGCCGCTCCACGAACTCCTCGAAGTAGAGGCGGAAGGCGGCGTGCTGATCGGGCTCGCGCAGGATGCGCTCCTCGATCTTGCGCATGGAGCCGGCGAGCCCGCGCACGTGGCCGAGGAAGGTGCGGGCGGCGCGCGCCGCGTTGGCGAGCGCCTCGGAGCGGTCGGCGGGGTTGGCGAGCGCGCTCTCGAGGCTTCCGAGCACGTCGAGGACGGCGCCCCCGTAGGAGCGGGTCTCGCCCCGCTCCAGCCGGGACAGCTCTTCCAGGAGAAGCCGCGCCTCGGGGTCGAAATCGACCACGGGCACGTAGCGCTCGCGGCGCTCCGCGAGCCAGCCGGCGTCCAGCAGTCGGCGATAGATGGCGGAGCGGCGCTCGACGGGCTCGCTCGGCGTGGTCTCGTCGTCGGCGATCTCGGCCTGCGTCCAATCGGCGGCGAAGTCGCCGATGGCGGAGAGGAGCTCGCCCTTGCGGATCGGCTCGACGGAGGCCCCCATCACCCGCCGGTGCAGGTGGAGGAGAAGGGCCGCGTTGAAGGCGCGGCTCGGCGAGGCGAGCGGCCGGAACAGGTCGTCCGAGAGGTGCGTGAACAGCATCCCGACCACCTTTCCGGCCGCGCCCCGCTCAGGTCACTTCGTGCCGAGAAGCTCGACGTCGAAGATCAGCGCCGCGTTCGGCGGGATGACGCCGCCGGCGCCGCGGGCGCCGTAGCCGAGCTCCGGCGGGATCAGCAGGGTGCGCTTGCCGCCGGTCTTCATGCCGGCGACGCCGAGGTCCCAGCCCTGGATGACCTGGCCGCCGCCGAGGTTGAAGCTGAAGGGCTGGCCGCGGTCGCGGGAGGAGTCGAACTTCTTGCCCTTGGCGCCGTTCGCGTCGAGCCAGCCGGTGTAGTGCACGCTGACGGACTGGCCGGACTTCGCCTCCGGGCCGGTGCCGACGACCTCGTCCTTATACTTCAGGCCCGAGGGGAGGGTGGTGGTGCTCTCGGCGTCGGCGGAAGCGGTCATGGCGATCAGCAGGGCTCCAGCAAGGGGGGCGGCGAAGGCCGCGAGGGTCGTCAGCGGGCGGAACATGGCTCCTCCGTGATGGGGCGGAGACCGCTGTCCGGCGCCCGCCTCTCGGGAAGGGGTCTTAGGGCGATGCGCGGTCCGATGCCAGCCGGGAGCGAAACGGCCTCTCCGGACGTTCTCCGCCGATGATGCCCGAGACAGCCGAGCCCGCCGCCCCCGCTTCGGAGCGGCCCCCCACCCCCGCGGACTGGGACGCGCGGATCGACCGCCTGACGCAACTGCTGCCCGACTGGCTGCGCCGGGCCGTCGACTGGCTGCGGGAGCCCTCGCGGACGCCGGTGCGCGTGCTCGCGGCCGTGTTCTTCATCCTCGGCGGCTTCCTCGCGGTTCTGCCGGTGTTCGGCCTGTGGATGCTGCCGCTCGGCCTCGCGCTGCTGGCGCAGGACGTGCCCGGCATGAAGGTGCCCCTGGAGCGTTGCGCCCGCCGAATCGAGCGGAGCTGGGAGCGGCTCAGATGGCGCTGACCGCTTCGCGGCAGGCGGCGCCCCACGCGCCCAGCGTGTGGGTCCCGTCCGGCGAGAGGTCGCCCTCGGGGTCCGCATCCGGCGGGTCGGAGCCCAGCGCGGCGAGCGCGGCGGCGGCGTCCGGGTCGGCGACGGTCCGTTCGTAGAGCGCCCGGTCGAGGCAGACGAGGCGCCGTCCGTCGAGACGGGCATAGATGCGGCCGGTCTCGGGGTCGGCGAAGCGCAGGCCCTTCAGCCTTCGCGCGCACTGGCGCAGGAACTCGGTGTTGCGCTCCGGCGCCATGGCCTCGGGGCCGGGATAGACCTCGCCCGGCGAGGCGGCCTCGATGTTGATGCGGCGGAAGCGGTCGATGTCGAGGATTCGGGCGAGGTCGAGGATCGTCAGCACCCCGTCCGAGCCGAAGGCCACCGTGCGCGGGCGCTCGCCCAGCGCGACGCTGTTGTCGAGGAACTCGTAGTGGACGCGCTTGTCCGCCTGGAGGGCCCAGGTGAAGAAAAGGCCCGGCATGCCCGTATAGGCCTCGACGTTGTGGGCGAGGAGATCGTCGACGGCCTTGTAGCGGCCGAACATCTCCCCGCGCGCCCAGGCCCGCTCCACCGTGGCGTCGGGGGGCGTGATCATGAACAGCATGTAGACGATGTGGCCGAAGCGGGTGAGGAGCTGGCTGCCGTCCTGCCGGGTCGAGTCCGCGGCGAAGCTGTCGAAGCGGAAGCGGTCGATCAGGAGATGCGACATCCGCCCCTCCTGCGCCTTGCGCGCCATGTAGCTGTCGAGCTTGCGGTCGACGATCTCGACCTCGTGGCCGGTGAGCGTGCCGGCGTAGCGGGTGGCGGGGCCGAGCGCCCCGTAGTCGAGCAGGTACTTGCGCCAGATGTCCGGCGTGATCACCGCGAAGTCCGACCATGTGACGCCGAGGCGCTCGGCCAGGGCCCGCTGGAGGGGACGCATGGTGCTCTTGCCGGAGGCGGAGGAGCCCTTGACGTTCATGACGATGGGCCGCGCCTGGGCGCGCAGCCGGTGGTAGCCCTCCGCGACCACCGCCTCCTCGAACCAGGGCTCGATCAGCCGGCCGATCGCCTTGCTGCCCTGGTAGTTGACGGCGAGCGTCCCGGCGAGGCGGGCCAGCAGCGCCTTGTCGGCCACCAGCCGACCGCGATGGCGGATCACGGCGTTGACGACGCGGGTGAGGGCGGCGCAAGCCGCGCGTTCGAGGTCGCTGTCCGAGGCCTGGGCCCGCCGGTCCCAGGCGCCGAGGGAGGCCGCCGCGCGGTCCTCCAGGCTCCTTCGGATCGCGGGCCTGGGTTCCGAGGGCGCGAGGCCGAGCCAGGAGAGCAGACCGCCGCGCGCGCGCTCCGCCTCTGGCTCCGGCGCGAACAGGGCGTCGATCTCGCGGGTCAGAAGCGCCTCGGCCTCGGCGCGCAGCGCCTCGTAGCGGGCCGTGATCGCCTCGGCATGGGGCTGAAGGTAGCCGCCGATGATTCGCGAGGCGATGGCTCGGAAGTTCACGCCGAGGTCGCCGTAGGTCTCCCCCACCGGCACGGAGAGATCGGCCATGACGCGAATCAGCACCGCGTGGACGGTGAGCCGCTCGGGCCGGAAGGCCACGACCTCCTGGAGCGGCAGACCGGAGACGCTGCTCAGCTCCTGTGCCTCCGCGAAGGGCGTCGAGACGTTCTCGGGCCGGTAGAGGCTCGCGAGCGGCAGGAAGTCCCGCGGCAGCGTCGATTCGAGCCCCGGATTCCAGGGGCCGAAACCAGTCTCGCCGGGTGTTCGCGAACGGTCCGCGGCAGCCTGCCCCTCGGGGATCGCGTCCATCAGGCGGCTGCGGGCGCCGGGTCCTTGCGGAAGAGGGCGGTGCAGCCGGCGCCGCGATGCATGGAGAGGATCGAGGCGCGGTCGATGTCGGGGTTCTCGGACAGGACGCGGCGGACGCAGGCCACGACCCGCTCATACTTGCCAGCATCATAGTTCGCTTCGAGGGGGCTGACCGCGATGTAGGTCTCGACCACGAGCACGCGCTCGGCCCGGTCGCGGGTCACCTCGGCGGCGATCCACGAAGATTTGATGAGCTGGTTGCTGGTCTGCATGGGTTTCCTCCCGGTCGTTTGCGGCGGGTCAGGGTTGTTTCCAAGACATTGGACCGCCGACTGTTCGCTGCCAAGAGACCTTGTGCATGGCCAAGCGCTTGGCCCTGGCGCAGACGACTGACCTTTCAGACTTCGCCGGCCCGGCCGGCAGTCCAGCCGAAGCATTCATCTCGCAGATGCGAAGAGTGGCATCGCGGTGCGGTTGTCACGGTGGCATATTGAATGCCACGTTTGAATCCGGCAGAATAATCCCGTCGATCGCAGAGATCGCGCGAAAAAAGGTGACGGGATGGAACGCCAGGACACGCCGGTCGCGGCCGGGGAGGATGCGCCCTCGGCGCGGTGGTGGCAGCTCGGGTTCGGCATCGTCTGCATGGCGATGATCGCGAACCTCCAGTACGGCTGGACGCTCTTCGTCGACCCGATCGACGCCAAGTTCCACTGGGGCCGGGCGGCGATCCAGCTCGCCTTCA
>NZ_BPQR01000006.1 GCF_022179345.1 Methylobacterium jeotgali
GGGCCGCACGGGGGCCGCGCCCCCGCCCAGGCCGCGGCCCCCGTGCGGCCCGTGCCCGCGGAGCCCTCCGCCACGGGCTCGATCCCGCTGCCGCCGAAGGCCGCCCCCGCGAAGCCCGTCGCGGCCAAGCCTGCGATCCCCAACGGCTTCGACACCGAGCGCCTGCACGCCCTGATGCGCGGCGACCCGATCCTGCCCGGCCGCCGCTGAGGCCGGCGGGGGCCGCGGCTGCGGAACCTCGGCGGCGTCTTCGGCCTTGCCTACCGGCACGGCTTCGGTGCCTTATCGGCCCGGCGCTTCGTGTCTCGCGGAAAGGCCGATCCATGAACGGCATCCTCGTCGTCGCCCTCGTCTGCGCCTCCAGCGTGCAGGCGCCCGACTGCAGCCGCGACACGGCCCTCGACGTCGTGGTCGGCCCCGCCCATACCCTTCAGGAATGCCTGATGCAGGGGCCGGTGCTCGCCGCCAACGCGGGCCACGGCAACGAGCCCGGCACCTACGTGAAGACCCGCTGCGAGCCCCGCCGATGAGCGCCGAACCCGAATCCGAGGTCTCGCCCGAGCGGGCGGTGATGATCCGCCTGCGCGCCCGCCTCGCCGTCGTGGAGCGCGCCGCCTGGTTCGGGCTCGTCCACGCCATGCGCACCAAGCCCTCGGAGACCGTGGCCTACCTCGCCTCCGAGCGCGAGCGCTGCGCGGAGGGCTTCGGCGCCGGCGGCTGGGCGAGCGATCTCAGCGAGGCCGAGCGCGCGCTGCTCGCCGCGGAGGTCGATGCCGGCCTCGTCCAGCTCGGCGAGGACGCCCGCGAGGGCGCCTAACCCCCGCCGAACAGGTCCGCCCACGCCGGCGGCAGCCCGGCGGGCGCACCGGGCAGGCTGCGGGCCGCGTGGACGCCGACCGCGACGGCGCGGGCGAGAACGAGCGAGGCGGCGTGCCCGAGCCGGGCGAGGTCCCCGACCGGATCGGCGAGCGGCACCGCGCCGATAGCGGCGGCGAAGACCGCATCCCCGTCGAGCGGCGTGTGGACGGGCAGGATCGCCCGCGCCAAGCCATCCTGCCCCGCTACCGCGAGGCGCCTGCACTGGGCCTTGGTGAGGATCGCGTCGGTCGCGACGAGGGCGAGCGTCGTGCTGGCGCCGGGCAGGACCCGCTCGGGGAAGGCGAGCGCCTCCTCCGGGATCCGCTCCGGCAGCCCCAGGCCGCCGAACTCCGCCCCCCGCTCGAAGGGGGCCGCCCAGAAATGGGGACCTGCGCCCACCGTCACCCGGCCGAAGGCGTTGACGGCGACCAGCGCGCCGACCCGGAAGGGCGTTCCGGGCACGCGCGCGGCGGCGGTGCCGAGGCCGCCCTTGAGGTTGGCGGTGCGCGCGCCCGTCCCCGCCCCGACCGAGCCGAGGGCGAAGTCGAGGCCCGCCGCCTCGGCCGCCGCGTAGCCGAGGTCGCGATAGGGCGGGAAGCGGCCCCAGTCCTTGTCGCCGCCGTTGAGGAGATCGAACAGCACCGCGCCGGGCACGATCGGGACGCGGACCGGCCCCACCGCGAAGCCGCGCCCGTGCCCGGCGAGCCAGGCCGCGACGCCGGCGGCGGCGTCGAGCCCGAAGGCCGAGCCGCCAGACAGCGTCAGCGCATCGATGCCCTCGACGGTCCGCTCGGGATCGAGGAGGTCGGTCTCGCGGGTGCCGGGCCCGCCGCCGCGCACGTCGACGGCGGCCGCGACCGGCCGGTCGAACAGCACCGCCGTCGTCCCGCTGGCGAGCCGGAGGTCCTGCGCGTGGCCGACGCGGATGCCGGGGATGTCGGTGATTCGATCGAGCGTCATGGCGCGATGATCGCGCGCCGCCGCGCGCCGCGCGAGCCGGTCAGGCGAGGGCGGTGAGCCGCATCAGGGCGGCGACGACGGGCGCGGCCGAATCCTCGACCGTGCGCCCGTCCGTCGGCAGGGCGAGATCGGGGCCGAGCGGCGGCTCGTAGGGGGCCGAGACCCCGGTGAAGTTCGGGATGATCCCCGCCCGCGCCCGGCCGTAGAGGCCCTTGGGGTCGCGCGCCTCGCAGAGGGCGAGCGGCGTGTCGACATAGACCTCGAGGAAGGGGATGTCGCCGGCGATGCGCCGGGCCGCGGCCCGCTCGGCCCGCATCGGCGAGATCAGCGAGACGATGGCCACGAGGCCCGCCTCGGCCATGAGGCGGGCGGATTCCGCCGCCCGGCGGATGTTCTCGGCCCGGTCGGCCGAGCCGAAGCCGAGGTCGCTGTTGAGGCCGTGGCGCAGGTTGTCGCCGTCGAGGACCATGGCGTGGCGGCCCTGCGCGGTCAGCGCTCGGTCCAGGGCGTTGGCGATGCTCGACTTGCCGGCCCCCGACAGGCCCGTGAACCAGACGATGGCGGGGCGCTGGCCGAGACTCGCCCAGCGCGCCTCGCGGGGCTGGAGCTGCTGCCAGGTCAGGTTGCGCTCGGCCGGGAGGTCGCCCCGCAGGGCCACCACCGTCCGGCCGCTTCGACACGCCGCGGCTTCCGCCATCCTCGTCTCTCCCGCTGCCCGTAGGCGAGAGCCATTCTAGGCAGAGTTCGCGTCCGGCCGAAAGAACCGTTCAGTTTCCGGTTGTTTCGAAGGCGATCATTCGCCGTAGGGTCGTCGGAGCGGAGCGTTCCTTCCCGCGCGCCGCCGTCAGGCCTGCGGGGGGATCGGGCGGGGCCGGCCGTCGTCGTCGATGGCGACGAAGGTGAAGGTCGCCTCGGTGACCTTCTCGCGGACCTGCGTGCAGAAGCGGCGCGCCCAGGCCTCGACCTCGATCTTCATAGAGGTGCGGCCCACCGCCCCGACCCGGGTGTAGACGCAGAGCACGTCCCCGACCTTGACCGGGCGAATGAAGGTCATGGCGTCGAGGGCCACGGTGACGACCCGGCCCTTCGCCCGGTCGACGCCGGCGATGCCGCCCGCCTGGTCCATCTGCGAGAGCACCCAGCCCCCGAAGATGTCGCCGTTGGCGTTGGTGTCGGCGGGCATGGCGATGGTGCGCACGGTCAGGTCGCCGCGCGGCAGCTCCGTCTCGGGAGCGGGGGATTCGAGGGCCGGCGCGTCACTCACGGCATCAGGCCCGTGAGCTTGAGCCCGGCGGCGAGCAGGATCGCCGCGGCGCAGACGAAGCATTCGAGCGGCACCGAACGCCAGAGGTCGCGTCCCGGCAGGGATGCGGACCGGCGCGGGCCTGCGGTCGCGCGGGTGGCGGCGTCGTGCATCGTCGTCCTCCCGGACGGGGCGTCTGGAGCGCGCCTGCCCGAGGGGGGAAGGTTAGCAGATCCTGTGCGACGGACAATCGACGGGGCGAGGGCGGCAGGCCGCCCTCGCCGAAGGTTCGGGAAGCCCGTCGCCTCAGTAGTAGAACCGGCGGTAGGGCCGGTAGTACGGGCGATAGAAGGGCCGCGGACGGACATAGTACGGGCGGCGGTAGTAGGGCCGGTAGTACGGCCGCGGGCGCCAGTAGCGGCGGCGATAGTAGTACTGCGCCTGCTCGACCGCGCCGGGGGCGGCCTGGGCGGGCAGGGCCATCGCGGGGCCCATGGGGGCGGCCTGGGCGCCCTGGGGCGCCGCCGCGGCGAAGCCCAGGACCAGCAGGGCGGCCAGGACGAGTTTTCTCAGCACGGTCGCAACTCCTCGGGGTTGGCGGCGGGGGCGGCGTGCTCCCGTCGGTCGTGGAAGGCGCAGGGCGGGTGCCCGGCCGCCTGGAACGCGCGAGCCGTGGGAAACGCCTCACGCGGGAGAACGGGAACGCGCTCGGGGTCGATGCCCTCAGGCGATCTGGGCGGTCATGTCGACGACGGGCGCATCCGCGCTCCGTTTGACCAGGGCGATGCCGTGCTCGCAATCCGCGCGGTTCGCGTAGCCCTCGGCGGAATCGGCAACGACGTTGCCGTTCTGTACCCTGAGGCGCCAGCGCCAGTGGCCGGAGGCGTCCCGGTAGAGTTCGAAGCGCATGCTCTCAAGGCCCTCGCGCGGTCTCGCGGGCCCGATAGATGGCGCGCGCCGCGCCGCCGGCAACCGCTCGCCGCGCACACGAAAAAGCCGCCCCGGGCGAGAGCCCGGAGCGGCGATGCGATGGGTGTTTCCGAGGGACATCCGGCCCCTCGGGATGCGTCTTGCGCTCAGGAGCGCGGGCCGCGGTCGAGCCAGGCGATGCCGCGCCCGCTGCCCTCGCCGCGCCCGCCATTGCCGCGGGACGGAGCCTCGTTGCGGCCGCCGCCGCGCCGCTCGGGGCGGGGCTGGCCGGAGCGCTGGTCGCCGCGGGGCGCCTCGCCGCGCGTCTCCTCCGCGCGACGCCCGTCGCCGCGCCCGCCCCGCTGGTCCGGACGGCGACCCTGGCCGGGACGGCCCTGGTCCGGCCGGCCGGGGCCGCGGCCCTGCTGGGGACGCCCGCCCGGCGCGCGGCCGGGGGCGCGGCCGCGCGGTCCGGGGCGGCGCTCCTCCTCGGGCTCGGCCTCGGCGCCCGAGGGCGGGACGAAGCCGGCCGGGTAGCCGGAGACCGGCACCGGCTGGCGGGTCAGGCGCTCGATGTCGCGCAAGTAGGCCCGCTCCTCGCCGTTGCAGAACGAGACGGCGAGGCCCGCCGCCCCGGCGCGCGCCGTGCGGCCGATGCGGTGGACGTAGCTCTCAGGGACGTTCGGCAGGTCGAAGTTGACGACGTGGCTGACGCCCTCGACGTCGATGCCGCGGGCCGCGATGTCGGTGGCCACCAGCACCCGGCAGGAGCCGTCGCGGAAGGCGGCGAGCGCCCGCTCGCGCTGCGGCTGGCTCTTGTTGCCGTGGATCGCAGCGGCCGCGATGCCGGCCTTGTCGAGGCCGCGCACCACCCGGTCGGCGCCGTGCTTGGTGCGGGTGAAGACGAGCGCCCGGTCGATCGCGGCATCGCGCAGGATGTGGCCGAGCAGCGCCTGCTTGGCGCCGGTCGGCACGAAGATCACGCTCTGGTCGACGCGCTCGGCGGTGGTGGCCACCGGCGTCACCGCGACCTGGACGGGGTCGGAGAGGTACTGCTCGGCGAGCCCGGCGATGTTCTTCGGCATGGTCGCGGAGAAGAACAGGCTCTGGCGGCGCTGGGGCAGCATCTTCACGATGCGCTTGAGCGCATGGATGAAGCCGAGGTCGAGCATCTGGTCGGCCTCGTCGAGGACGAGGATCTCGACGCCCTCGAGCGTCAGGGAGCGGCGGTCGACGAGGTCGATGAGCCGGCCCGGGGTGGCGACGAGGATGTCGACGCCCGGCGCCAGCGCCCGCTCCTGGCGCCCGATGGTAACGCCGCCGAACACCACGGTGTTGGTGTAGGGCAGGTGGCGGCCGTAGTCGGAGAAGCTCTCCGCGATCTGGTTGGCGAGCTCGCGGGTCGGCGAGAGCACCAGCACCCGGCAGCCCCGGCGCGGGGGCCGGCGGTTCTCGAGGCTGAGGCGGTGGAGGATCGGCAGGGCGAAGGCCGCGGTCTTGCCGGTGCCGGTCTGGGCGATGCCGCAGAGGTCGCGGCCGGCCATAGCCGGCGGGATGGCCTGCGCCTGGATCGGCGTCGGCCTGACGTAGCCGGCCTCGTCGAGGGCCCGCAGCACGGGCTGGGCGAGGCCGAAATCGGTGAACTGGGTCAAAGGGTGTCTCGGATGGCAGCGGGACCCCGACCTGCGCCCGATATCGGCGCGTTGAGTGAAGGGTCGGGTCCGTCGGTCAGGAGGCCGCCCGCGTGAAGGGGTGGCCCGGTCGCATCACGTTCGAAGAGGGAGGCCGGACCGGCCCGGCCCGCGGGCCCTGAAGGCCGGCGGCTCGCGATGATCCGTCACGCAGCTCCCTCACGCGGCCGCTCGCACGGGGCCGCTGACGCTGCCCGGCCGATATGCGCTCTCGCAGGTGCGAAGTCAACGAGGTGGTTGTCTGCAACCGCTGGCACGGGGCCTGCGGTGACAGGGCCGAGATGCAAGCCTGCGTTGCCCAGTTTCCCGCTTCGGCACAGCCGCGCCCCGGTCCGGTCCAATCGGTGCCGCATCGCGGTCCGGCCGTGCTACAAGGCCCGCCGACGCGCCGCGTCCCTGCCGGGGAGGCCGCCGCCCCGGACGGGCGGGCCGTGCCGGGACCGAGGATGCTCACGCGCCACACCATCACCTATGTCGGCTCGCGGGGCGTGGCGGCGCTCCTCAACCTCGTCTCGGTCGCGGCCTTCACGCGGCTGGCGCCGGTCGAGAGCTACGGCACCTACCTCTACATCTTCTCCTGGGGGCTGGTGCTCTACGGGGCCACCTGCCAGTGGCCCAAGTTCGCGTTCTTCGCCCTCTACGACGAGAAGCGCGGGCCCGGACAGGTCGACACCGTGGTGCGGATGCTCGGCCTGGCGCTGCTGGCCACCGCGCTCCTCGCGGGACTCGCCGTCGCGGCGGGGCTGGTGGAGGGCCGCATGGCGCTGGCGGTGGTCGCCGCGACGACCGGCATGACCCTCTTCGAGGGCGCCACGGAGATCGCCCGGACGCGGCTCGCCGCCCTGCCCGTCGGCATCGCGGTGCTGGTGCGGGCGGTGCTGGTGCTGACGCTCGGCAGCCTCAGCCTGTGGCTGACCCGCGATCCCGTCTGGCTGGCACTGGCGGTGGCCTCGGCCAATGTCATCGCCTCGCTGCCCCCTGCCCGCGTGGTCTGGCCGATGCTCGACGGGCACGCCAGCCTCGCCGAGGCGCGGCGTCTCCTCGCCTATGGCTGGCCGCTGGTGTTCTCCTTCGGCATCGCGGCGCTCGCCCAGGTGCTCGACCGGCTCGTGGTGGGCAAGAGCCTCGGCCCGGGCGAGCTTGGGGCCTACGGGGCCATCGCCGACTTCCTGAAGCAGAGCTTCCTCGTGTTTGGCGAGAGCATCGCCCTGTCGATGATCTCGATCGCCAAGCGCGACGCCCGCGCCGGCGACGCGGCCGCCTCCGCCGGGGTGCTGGAGGAGGCCGCCCGCACCCTGACGCTGATCGCCGCCTTCGGCACCGCCTTCTTCCTCAGCTTCGACGACGTGGTCGTCGCGATCCTGCTGGGGCCGGACTACCGGGCCCAGGCGCTGGTGCTCGCCCCCGTGCTGATCGCGGCCTCGGTGACGATGATGTTCCGGGCCTACTATTTCGGGCAGGTCATCTACTTCACCCGCACCAGCCACCTCGACGCGATCGCCTCGCTGGTGATGCTCGTCACCGTCGGCGGCCTCTCCCTGGTGCTGATCCCGCGCTCGGGCGTGTACGGCGCGGCGCTCGCCTTCGCGGTGGGGCAGTTGGCGGGCTGCCTCACCTTCGTGCTCGGCAGCCGCTTCGGGCCCGGCGGCAGCCGCGGGCCGATGCCCTTCCCCGCCGCCGACATCGCGGCCATCGTCGCCTGGACGCTCCTCTGCGCCGGGGTCGTGGCGGCGATCGGGCACCTGCCCGACGGGCATTCGCCCCTGGCGCGCGGCGTCCAGTTCCTGGTTCTGGTGGCGGGCTTCCTCGCCGCGGTCTGGCGGCTCGACCTCGCCGGCATTCCCGCCGCGATCCGCGGCATCCGGAGACCGGCGTGACCGGGCCCGGCGGGGGCGCGGAGGCGGGGGCCCCGGTCGCGGCGCGGCGGGCGGACCTTCCCGGCGGCCTCGCCGCCGCCCTGTGCCCGCTCGATCCCGAGAGCCCTTCGGGCGAGAGTCCGTGGCACGGGGAATGGAGCCGGCTCGGCCGGGAGGCCTTCGTCGAGAACCCCTTCTACGAGGCCGAGTACGCGCGGCCGGCGGCCCGCGCCTTCGGAGCCGGCGTCGGCCTGCTCCTCGTCGGCGAGGAGGCGCCGGAGGCGGGCGGACGGCTTTTCGCCGCCTGGCCCTTCCGCCGCGTCGGCTTCCGCTGGGGCCTGCCGCTGCCGGTGGCGATGGGCTGGACGCACGGGTTCTGCGCCTATGGCGTGCCCCTCCTCGACCGTCGCGATCCGGCCCGCGCGCTGGCGGGACTGCTTGCCGCGCCCCGCGCCCTCGGCCTTCCCCCGCGCCTGCTGATGCCGAACCTGCCGCAGGCGGGGCCCTTCGCCGAGTTGCTCGCCGCCCACCAGGCCGGAGCCGGCACCCGCGGGGCGGCCTACTGGCCGCATGCCCGCGCGCTCCTCGACCTCGCCGGCCTCGATGCGCGGGCCCGGCGGGACTACCTCGCCCACATGCCCGGCAGCCGGCGGAAAAAGCTCCGCCAGGGGCTCGCCCGGCTCGAGGCGGGCGGCGCCCTGCGCTTCGAGACCCTGCGCGAGCCCGCCGGGCTCGCCGCCGGCATCGAATCCTACATCGCGCTGGAGGCGGCGGGCTGGAAGGGCCGGGCCGGCACCGCCATCGCCGGCCGCCCCCGCGAGATCGCCTTCATGCGCGAGATGGTGCGCCTGCGCGGCCCTGAGGGCCTGCGCATCGACCGCCTGCTGCGCGTGGAGGAGGGCGCCGAGGCGATGCTCGCCGCCAGCGTGCTCCTGACCCGCGGCGACACCGCCTGGTGCCTGAAGATCGCCCATGACGAGGACGAGGCCCGGCACTCGCCGGGGGTGCAGCTCGTTCACCGCCTGACGCAGGACATCCTCGCGGACGGGGCGACGAACCGCGTCGATTCCTGCGCGGCGGCGGAGTACCGCCTCGGCGAGATGTTCTGGACGGGCCGCCGGGCCATCGCGCACCGCCTGATCGAGGCCGACGGGGGCGACCGGCTGTTTCCTCTCGCCGCCGCCCTGGAACGGGCCCGCGAGGGCGTGGCGCGGCTTCGCGCCCGCCGCGCCGGCTAAGCTTCAATCGGCCGCGTCGAACCGGCTGCGCCGAAAGGCCTCGCGGCCGGCACCGTCGACAATGCGCACGGCCTCCGCCTCCGGTCCGACCCGCTGCGGCACCCGCGCCCGCTCGAACAGGCGCAGCGCCCGCTCTCGGGCGCCCGCGAGGTCCTCGACCCGCACCGAGACCCGGCTCAGCACCTCGGCCTCCTCGGGCCCGAGGATCTCGATATGGAAGGTCTCGCGCCGGATCATGCGGCGATCTCCAACCCTTCGGGCGTCGTGCCGAAGGCCTCGGCCATCCGCGCGATCGCCGCGAGCTTCCCCTCGAACAGGCTCCAGTCGTCGCAGTCGGCAATGGGCGCCCAGATCGCCTCGACCTCGTCGATGAGCATGGTGCAGGGCGCCTCGCCCGCGAAGTAGGGATGCGCGAGGCGCCCCGCGTCCGCCGCCTCGACCTCCGCGAAACCCGCCCGCACGGGCGCGAAGGCCTCCGAGGCGTAGGCCTCGGCGAGGGGACTTCTCGCGGCGCGGGCCTCGCTCGCGCGCCCACCGTACCAGTCGAAGAACACCCGCTCGAAGGGCGGCCGGGCCTCGGTGTGGAAGCGCCAGAACGCGGCGACCAGCCGGTCCGTCGCCTCCTGCGGGGCTGGGGCGAGCCCGAGGCGCCGGAACAGCGCCTGCGCGAACCCGTCCTGGAGGGCGGGGCCGTAGCCTTCGAGCGCCGCACCGAGGCGCTCCTGCGGGCACAGCGGCACGAGGCAGTCGGCGAGCCGGGCGAGGTTCCAGAACAGCGCCTCCGGCTGGCGGGCGAAGCTGTAGAGCCCGCCCGTGTCGAAATAGGCCGCCGTGAAGCCCGGATCGAAGCGGGGCAGGAAGCGCCAGGGGCCGTAGTCGAAGCTCTCGCCGGTGACGTTGATGTTGTCGGAGTTGAGCACCCCGTGGACGAAGCCCGCGGCCATGATCTGCGCGCCGGTGCGCGCGACGCGGCGCACGACCTCGGCGAGGAAGCCCTCCGCCCGCGCCTCGACCCTCTCGGCGGCCAGCGCCGGCATGTGCGTGTCGATGGTGTGGTCGAGGAGGCGCTGCGTCAGGTCCGGACGATTGAGTGCGAGGCAGCGCTGGAAGCTGCCGATGCGGATATGGCCGTGGCTGAGCCGCACCAGCACCGAGGAGCGGGTCGGGGAGGGCTCGTCGCCCCGCTCCAGGGCCTCGCCGGTCTCGATCAGGCTGAAGGTCTTCGAGGTGTCGACGCCGAGCGCCTCCAGCATCGCCGTGGCCAGCACCTCGCGCACGCCGCCTTTCAGGGTGAGGCGCCCGTCGCCCATCCGCGACCAGGGCGTGGTGCCCGAGCCCTTGGTGCCGAAGTCGAGGAGGCGCCCGTCGCGCAGGTCGTAGGCTTGCGCGAAGAGGAAGCCGCGCCCGTCGCCGAGGTCCGGGTTGTAGGAGCGGAACTGGTGGCCGTGGTAGCGGAGCGCCAGCGGCTCGGGGAAGCTGCCGGGCAGCGGCTCGAAGCGCCCGAAATGGGCGATCCACTCCGCCTCGCTCAAGGACCCGAGGCCGACCCGTTCCGCCCAGGCCCGGTTGCGGTAGCGCAGCACGGTCTTCGGGAAGCGGGCCGGGGCGACGACGTCGTAGAAGTCCGGCCCGAGATCGGCGTGGCGCCGCGAGGGGCGGACGCCGCCGTCCTGTGTGTCCTGACCCACGCCCGCTCCGTTCCGCACCGCGACCGGCCCCCGTGTCCGCGCCCGACCCTGCGGGGTCAAGCCCCCGCGGGGCCGATCCGTTTCACGGGGCGGTCACGGAGTCACGAGACGCCGGCGGGCCGGCCCGGCGCGAAGACGAGGCGCTGGTAGACGAGCCCGATGCCGATCAGCGCCGCCCCGAGGCCGAGGAAGGAGAGCGCCCGCAAGGGGCCTTCGAGGCCGGCGAGGTCGAACAGGAAGACCTTGAGGGTCGCGAGCCCGACGAGCCCCGCCGAGGCGATGCGCGCCGTGCGCGATCCCCGCAGGACGCCGTAGGCGAGGAGCGCGAGGCCGAGCCCCAGCCAGGCGGCGGAGTGGGCGAACCATTCGAGATCGCCGGTCGCCCGGTCGAGGCCGATCCGCTCCCCTTGGAAGGCGTGGCGCACGCCGAGCGAGACGAAGAGCAGCCCGAGGACGCCGCCGAGCGCGGTCGCCGCGCGCACGTACCAGGCCGGCCGCGTCGCCCGCGCCGTGGCCGCCAGCCAGAGCGCGGCGAGCGCCGGCAGCCCGTAGGCCGGCAGCAGGTCGTTGACCAGGACGCCCCCGGCGATCGGCGCGTCGGTGAGGAGCGGGTTCTCGAAGAGCCCGAGGCCGAGGAGGCCCTGGAGCATCGCCAGCGCCCCGAAGAGCAGCGAGGCGATCCGCAGCACCACGGAGCCGTGGCTGCCGTCGAGGCGCACGAGGACCAGGGCGAAGCCGAGGCTCGAGAGCGTCACGAGGCCCTGCTCCAGGGTGCCCGTCGTCGGCGCCAGAATGTCGCCGCCGTGGAGGGCGTGGCGGATCTCGAAGAACACGAGCAGGAAGGCGAGCGCCACGGAGAGCGCCTGTGCCACGAGGAGCGGCGCGTCCGGAGCGCGTCCGGGCAGGCGGATCAGCCGCGCCGCGAGGCCGAAGGCCAGCGCCGGCACCCCGTAGCCGAGGAGGAGCCCGTTGAGGATCGGGGTGCGCGAGAGGTCGGCCCCGACGACGCTCGGGTCCCAGGCGAGGCGGGCGGCGACGACGATGCCGAGCCCGGCCACGCACCAGCGCAGCGCCGGGATGTCGAGGCGCCGGGCGATGGCCGCGGTGCCGAGCGCGGCGAGCGCCATCGACAGGGTCAGCGAGCCACCCGCCAATCCGAAGACGAGGCCGAGCGCCAGGGCCGCCACCGCCGCCGAGGCGAAGGCGCCGAGACCCAGCGTCAGGGCCGGGGAGGGGGTGTCGTCGGACTGGCGCCGGAACAGGGCGGCGAGCCCGGTCATGGCGGCGGCGAGCGCGCCGGCCGCGGCGGCGAAGCCTGGCGCGACCTCGCCATGGGCGAGGCGCAGGTAGACGAGCGCCAGCGCCGCGAGGGGACCCAGCGCCGCGCCCACGGCGTAGGCCAGGGCGGCGGGCGTCGGCAGCCGGCTTCCGCCGAGGAGGCGCAGGGCTCCGGCGGCGGCGATCCCGAGGCTCGCGGCCAGCGCGAAGCCGGCGAGCGCGACGGGGCCGTCGGCCTCGCGCATCAGGTCGGCGGGGTCGCCGAGGCCGATCCGGGGCTGGGGCCAGATCGCCAGGATGCCGGCGATCGCCGCGACCGCCACCGGCAGGCCGAGCGCCGCCACGGGCGTGCGGAAGGCGGCGGCCGCGGGGATCGCGACGAGGGCGAGCGCCGCCATGATCCAGGCCGCGTCCGCCCCGTCCCGCACGAGCATGGCGAGCACCAGCCCGCCGGTCCCCGCCGCGAGGGCGAGGGCCAGGGCCGGGCGCAGGCGCGGCGTCGAGGCCTCGTCGGGAAGCCTCCGGCCCGGCAGGACGGCGTGGGGCAGGGCAGCGAGCCCCGCCTGGAGGACGACGTGCAGGAGCGCGGCGGCCACCTCGCCCTTGGCCGCGGCGAGGCCGAGGAGGAGGCTCCAGCCGGCGGCGCCGATCCCGGCCATGTCGGCGAGCCGCCGCCAGCCGCGGGTCCAGGCGAAGGCGTAGGCGAAGCCCGCGACCACCGGCAGGTAGAGGGCGAGCGGCCAGATGCCGCCGCCGTTGCCGCCGACGAGGAGCGGCGCGCCCATCGCCCCGAGGAGGCCGAGCCCGGCGAGCGCCTGCCCGTGCAGCAGGGCGGCGAACATCGCCGCGAACCCGACCGCGCCGAGGAGCACCAGCGCCGGCGCCGGGCCGAGGAAGCCGTAAAGCGCGTAGGCCGCGTAGACCGTGCCGAAGGCGGCCACCGTGCCCGCGGCGGTGACGGTCGCGGGGATGTCCGGCCAGAGGCGGGGCGGCTCGCCCGCGCCCCGCAGGCGCCGCCGCAGGGCCTCGCCCCCGGCGACGAGGGCCGCGGCGAGGACGAGGCCCAGGGCGATGCGCGCGCCCGGCCCGAACAGGCCCTGCTCGACGGAGTAGCGCACCAGCAGCGCCGCCCCCAGCGCCAGGGCGAGGCCGCCGGCCCAGACCGTCCAGCGCGTCCCGAAGCGCTCCTCGACGGAGGGCCGGACGGGCCTCGCGGCCGCGGGCGCCACAGCGGGGACGGGGGAGGGCGTCCGCGCGGGCTCGGGCGGTCGCTGCGGTGCCGGGGCGGCCGGCGGAGGGGCCGCCGGGACGGGCGCCGGGGCCGGCGGGACCGGGACCGTGGCGGGGGCGCGGCCCTCGAGGCGCGCGAGCCGCGCCTCCAGGCTTCCGATGCGTCCCCGCTGAGCGACGATCAAAACGAGGGCCACAGGCGCGCAGAGCACCGCCAGCGCCACGGCACCGGCGATCATGATCAGGAGCGTGGTGTCGGAATCGAGCATGGCCTGCCGGTGATCGCTGCCGCGGTCGGATCGCGGGTGCCCAGCATGCCGGGGACCGCGCCGATCCGCGAGCCCAGGCTCGGCGTCGCCCGGCCCCCACGTCGGTGCGCAGCCTCACGTGGCGGTCCCGTCGCCGGCCCTCGCTCGGCGGTTGACCCCCAGGATCATTCAGCCTATCTCGTGCGCTCCCGAGCGCCGGGGCACCTCGTGTGCCGCGCGGCGCACGGCCGCCGCGCCGGCCGGGACGGGAGCGATGGGGGATAGTTTAACGGTAGAACGGTGGACTCTGACTCCTCTAGTCCTGGTTCGAATCCAGGTCCCCCAGCCACCGCCATCTAAAATCTCTTAAATCAACGACTTCAGCTAGATCGAGGGGGGGCTTTGTAGGCCTTCCAGCCGTGACAGCCGGACGGGTGTCACGATCGACCCGATAGCTTGTCTGCAGCGGATCGGGCGAATGTCGAGGACGAGGCCCGCGAGAAGGGTGTCGATCCGCTGGAGATCGTGCGCCGCTCGCTCGACATCCTCATCCAGGAAATAGGTCAGACGCGCGGAGCTGCCTGATCCTCCCGGCGACGGGCAGCCGCATCGCCGCTGCCGACCTTCCCGTAACGCAGGCGCCGCCGGGGCGCGATGTCGCCCGGCGCCCGCGTCTCCCGCCGCTCACGCCTCCCGGCAGCGGCCGATCGCCCAGCGGACGAGCTTGCGCACGTCCGGGTCGTGGTCGTCGTAGGCCGATTCGAGCGCGGCCAGCGCCCTCGGGTCGGCGATCTCGCCGAGCGCCGCGGCGGCCTCCTTGCGAAGGTTGCTCACCCCGGAGGCGAGGGCCTGGCCCAGCACCGGCACGGCGGCCGCGGCGCGGATGCGGCCGAGCGCGTTGGCGGCCTTGGTGCGGACCTGCCAGACGGGATCGTCCATGCGGGCGATCAGGGGCTCGACCGCCTCGGGCAGGCGGATCTTGGCGGCCGAGACCGCCGCCTCCTCGCGCACCTGCCAGTTCTCGTCCGTCAGGCCGGCGACGAGGGTCGGCACGCCGGGGCCGCCGGGGCGCAGGAAGACGAGGGCCGCCATGGTGGCGCGGCGCACGCCGGGGTCCGCGTCCGAGGCGGTGGCGATGAGGGCCGGCAGCGCCGCCTCGGCCTTGAGGTAGCCGATGACGCCGAGCCCCTCGCGGCGGACCTCCGGGACCGGGCTGCGCAGGGCTTTCAGCGCCGCGGCGAGCGCGTCGGGGAGCACCAGCTCCCGCAGCGCCCTGAGCGCCGCCGCCTGCACGAAGGGGTCGGCATGGTCCGCCCGCTCGATGAGGAGCGGGCCGCAGGCGGGCTCCTTCTTCTCGGAGAGCGTCTCGGCGGCGGTCCTGCGCACCTCGGCGTCGGCATCTTCCAGGGAGCGCACGAGGCCTTCCACGACCTCCGGGCCGTCATGCTCGTCGAGCGCCTTTGCGGCGGCGGCGCGCACGCTCGCCTCGTCGTCGCCGAGCCCCTTGAGCAGCAGCACCTTGGCCTCGGGCCCGACGGCCTCGGCGAGCTCCATCATCGCGACGCGGCGCACGCCCGGATCGGGATCGGCGCAGCGCTCGGCCAGATCGTCGAGATCGTCGTCGAAGGTGTCGAAGACCGGCATCGGGCTCACCGCAGCAGGTAGGGGATGTTGACCTTGACGGCGTTCGTCGGACAGTCGACCTCGCAGGGCATGCAGTACCAGCACTCGTCGTACTTCATGTAGGCCTTCTGCTTCGTCTCATCGATCGCGAGGATGTCGAGAGGGCAGACGTCGACGCAGACGCGGCAGCCCTTCTCGGCGATGCATTTGTCGTCGTCGATGACGACGGCGGCGCTCTTCGCCTGGGTGATGATCGGCATGGGTGATCTCCTTCGGGCCCGATACCGCCGGGTGAGCGCGCAACGCAGCCGACACGGCGGGCACGGAGAGTCCGCCAGGACCGTCCGCGCGGGGGAAAAACTACTCCGCGGCGGCGGGCGTCCGGATGCGGAGCTGGTGGTAGGCGTTCATCTCCTCCGCGGCGACGGGGACGATGAACGGGTCGACGGCGCGCTTGGCGTGGGCCATGCGGCCCTCGTCGTCCTTGTAGAGGACGGTGTGGCAGTTCCAGTTCGCGTCGTCGGTCTCGGGATGGTCGGTGCGCAGGTGGTAGAAGCCCCAGCGGCTCTCGGTCCGGTAGAGGGAGGCGGCCGCCGCCATGTCGGCGCAGTCGAGGATCGTCTGCATCTCCAGGGCGCGCAGCAGCTCGTGCGGGTCGCGGGCGCAGAGAAGGTCGAGGTCCTCGCGCACCTCCGCGAAGCGGCGCTGGCCGAGCTCCATCTTCGCCGTGACCTTCGGCGGCTCCAGGTAGTCGTTGACGAGGCGCCGCGTCTTGAACTCCATCTCGTGGGGGGTGAGCCCGTCCGCGCGGCGAGTGGGCGCCAGCACCCGCTCCTGCTCGGCGGCGAGATCGCCCGCGTCGTAATCGGCGAGGCTGTTGGCCGTGCAGTAGGCGGCGGCGTCCGCGCCGGCGATGCCGCCGTTCACGAAGGCGCCGAGCATGTAGTTGTGGGGCACGCTCGCCATGTCGCCGACCGCGTAGAGGCCGGGCACCGTGGTGCGGGCGTGCTCGTCGACGAAGACCCCCGAGGCCGAGTGGCCGGAGCAGAAGCCGATCTCCGAGATGTGCATCTCGACGGGGCGCCTGCGGTAGTTGGTGCCGCGCCGCTCGTGGAAGCGCCCGCGGGAGGGACGCTCGTTCGAGTGCAGGATGGTCTCGATCTCCGAGATCGTCTCCTCGCGCAGGTGGTCCATCTTGAGGAAGACCGGTCCGTTGCCGCCCTGGAGCTCCCGCCAGAACTCAAGCATCATCTGGCCCGACCAATAGTCGCACTCGATGAAGCGCTGGCCCTTGTTGTTGGCCGTGTAGCCGCCGAAAGGCCCGGTGACGTAGGCGCAGGAGGGGCCGTTGTAGTCCTTGATCAGCGGGTTGATCTGGTAGCACTCGAGGTTCGCGAGCTGCGCCCCGGCGTGGTAGGCCATGGCGTAGCCGTCGCCGCAGTTGGCGGCGTTCTCGTAGGTGCCGAACAGGTAGCCGGAGGCGGGAAGCCCGAGGCGCCCGGCCGCGCCGCAGGCGAGGATCACGGCCTTGGCCTTCACCACCAGGAACTCCGAGGTGCGGGTGTTGACCCCGACCGCGCCGGCGATGCGCCCGTCCGGGCCCTTCAGAAGCCGGGTCGCCATGTAGCGGTTCGTCACGCCGACCTGGAGGCGGCGCAGCTGCCGGTAGAGCACCTTCTTGACGTTGTGCCCCTCCGGCATCGGCAGCACGTAGGTCCCCATGTGGTGGACCTTGCGCATGTTGTACTCGCCGGAGCCGTCCTTCTCGAACTTGACGCCCAGCCGGTCGAGGTACTGGATCATCGGGAAGGAGCCCTGCGCGTAGGCCATCACGGCGGCCTGGTTCACGATGCCGTCGTTGGCGACCGTGATCTCCTTCACGTACTGCTCGGGCGTCGCGTAGCCCGGCACGACGGCGTTGTTGAGCCCGTCCATGCCCATGCTGATCGCGCCCGAGCGCTTGACGTTGGCCTTCTCCATCAGGACGACCTTGAGGCTCGGGTCGGCCTCCTTGGCCTTGATCGCGGCCATCGGGCCGCCGGTGCCGCCGCCGATCACCAGGATGTCGGCCTCGACGATCTCGGTCTTCGAGAGAATGGCGCTCATGCTCGGGCTCGTCCGGTGGGGCTTCGGCGGGGAGGGCGCGCGGGGGGCTCAGGCCGCCCGCGCGGGCCGGGCGGCGTCCTCGCCCGCATCCTGGCGAACGAGATCGCGCAGGTAGGACCACGGGAAGATCCCGCGGGCATGCCCGTCCGAGAAGCCGAGATTGACGGCGTAGCCGCCCATCGGGTCGAGGCGGGTGACGCAGACGGCCTCGAAGCGCGCGGGAAAGAGCCCTTCGATCCGGTCGCGGGTGCACCAGGCGCAGCGGCAGGCCAGGCGCAGCGCCTCGGCGCTCAGCGCGCCGGTCTCGCCATCCGGCCAGGCGAGGCGCAGCCCCGATCCGCCACGGGACAGGACCGCCTCGGCCGGGACGGCGTCGGGATCGAACGGCGGTTCCGCCATGGGGCGCATCTGGGATCTCCATCCCGGGCCGGCGGCCTGGGAACGGAGCGATTGAAGCCGAGACCCCCTGGAGCCGATAGCAATTAGTTTCCCGAGACCGCGAGACGGACTCGCCCGAGGACGATCCTCGCGCCGCGTCAGACCTCCCACCGGGGGCACTCTCCGCCTCGGCCGCCGGCGGCTACGGCAGGGCGCCGGCCTTCTCCTTCGCCTTCAGGACGGTGTCGCGGCAGGCCTCGGCCTTGCCGGCCTTCTCCTCGTCCTTCGCCTTGGCCAGCAGGGTGCGGGCCTCGGTGACGCCGCCGGCGGAGGGCTTCGTCGCGGGGTCGCTCGGCTTGGTGCCCGGCGCCTGCGCCAGGGCCTTGTCCGAATGGGCCGCCGGGGCGCCGCCGGGAGGCGCCTTGCCCGTCACCTGCGCCGCGCCCGCGCTGTCGAGGCGCTTCTCGAGGGTCGCGATCTCCTCCGCGCAGGAGGAGGCGAGGGCAGGCCCCGCCGCGAGCGCCAGGGCGAGGGCGGGCAGGAGGATGGGCAGGCGCGTCAGGCTCATGGGTGTCTCTCTCTTGCGGGCAATGGGATCGCCCTCCGTGCCGGAACAGCCTTCGGGCGCCGGGCCCGGTTCCGCGCCGGTCCAATCTGCCGCGGGCCCCGTCATGCCGCGCCGGTCACGGCTCCCGCTCGGCCTCGGGCAGGCCCGCGTACCAGCCGGCGTAGGGCGTGTTGCGCGCCATGTGCCGGTTGAGGTCCGGGGCTGCGTCGCGCCACCAGACCGGTCCGCGCTCCCCGAGCCCGCGCTTGGCGGCATCGACCGCCCGGCGGGCGGTGGCGAGGGCCTCTCCGTCACCGGCGCGGCCGGCGTCGCGCACGGCCCGGCGCGCCTGCATCAGCGCGTGCACCAGCCGCGCGCGCTCGGCCTCGGGCAGGTCCGGCCGCGCCGCCCGCCACAGGCGGCCCCGCACCACGATGTAGCGCCCGTCCGGCGTCGTCGGCATCCCGTGGGGGCTCCTGTCGTCTCCGGGTTGACGCTGCCGCCGCATGGCGGGATGGAGAGACCCCGGAGCGGTCCCCGGCCGCCCCTCGCGCGAGAGGCGCGCGGGCGCGGGGCCGGGTCAACGCGAGAGAGCGCCCTTCATGTCCACGACGTTCCTGCCCATCGACCGGGAGGCGGTCGCGCGCGAGGCCGCCAAGATGCTCCTCGAGATCGGCGCGGTGCATTTCTACCAGGACAAGCCCTTCACCTTCACCTCCGGCTGGGCGAGCCCGGTCTACACCGACTGCCGCCGGATCATCTCCTTCCCGCGCCTGCGCTCCGCGCTGATGGACTTCGCCGCCGCGACCGTCGTGCGCGACATCGGCTACGAGCGCATCGACGTGGTGGCCGGCGGCGAGACCGCGGGCATCCCCTTCGCCGCCTGGCTCGCCGACCGTCTGATGCTGCCCATGCAGTACATCCGCAAGAAGCCCAAGGGCTTCGGCCGCAACGCCCAGATCGAGGGACGGGTGGTCGAGGGCGCCCGCACCCTCCTCGTCGAGGATCTCGCCACGGACGGGCGCAGCAAGGTCACCTTCACCAACGCCCTGCGGGAGGCCGGCGTCGAGGTCGAGCACTGCTTCGTGCTGTTCTACTACGACATCTTCCCGGGCAGCCGGGACGTGATGAAGGAGCTCGGCCTGACGCTTCACGCCCTCACCACCTGGTGGGACGTGCTCGCGGTGGCCAAGCAGAGCGGCCATTTCGAGCCGAAGGTCCTCGACGAGGTCGAGCGCTTCCTCAACGCGCCGGCGGAGTGGTCGGCGGCCCATGGCGGCATCAGCGCCTTCGGATAGGCGCGCGGACACACGGGACCCTGTCCGGATGAGGCCAGGCCGTGCGAGCGTCGCGCGGCCCGCGTCTTCGCGTCTCGACCAGCGGGGGATTGGAACTCAGTCCTGACATGGATCGGGACGATTAGGTAATAAGTAATTCCTAAATTTCCTCTCAAGTGCGTTACTTGAGAACTTGTCTGATCACGTTGAGCGAGGTACCGTGTCTTAATAAATCAACAAGAACGTCTCGGGGACACCATGCGCGTGATCGAGGGAGTGATGCTGCTGCGGCAGCAGGTCCATTCGGACCGGCGCGGTCTCCTGGTCTCCCTCGAGGAGGAGGCGAGCCTTCCCTTCCCCCTGGAGCGGGTCTTCTTCATGAAGGTCGACCGGGCGGGCATCGAGCGCGGCGGCCACGCCAACTCCTGCGACGAGTTCATCCTGCCGCTCGCGGGCTCCGTCACCGTCGAGGTCGACAACGGCGTCGAGCGGGCGAGCGTGCTCCTTTCCGAGCACGACCGGGGCCTCTGGGTGCAGCCCGGCATCCTCATCCACCTGCGCGCCTTCGAGCGGGGCACGACGCTCCTCGTCTGCGCCTCGGCCCGCTACGAGGACACCCGCCACTACGAGGCGGCGCAGCCCCGTCTCGCCGGTCCCGCGCCCGCCGCGGCGTCCCTGTCGCCGACCCTCCCGCAGCTCCATCCGGCGGCCCTGGCCTGCCCGGCATGATCCCGCAGGCGGCGCCCGCCCGGCGCATCGCCCGCTTCCGGAGGCAGGTGGACGAGGCGGTCGCCGCCGTGCTCGGCGGCGAGGCGTATGTGCTCGGCGCGCCGGTCGAGGGCTTCGAGGCCGCCTTCGCGCGGTTCTGCGGCGCCGGCCATTGCGTCGGCGTCGCCTCGGGCACGGACGCCATCGCGCTGGCGCTGCGCGCCCTCGGGATCGGGCCGGGCGACGAGGTGATCGTCCCGGCGCTGACCTTCGCCGGCACCGCACAGGCGGTTCTGCATTGCGGCGCGCAGCCCCGGCTCGTCGACGTCGATCCGCGGAGCCGCTGCATCGATCCGGCGGCGGCCGAGGCCGCGATCACGCCCCGCACCGCCGCGATCGTGCCCGTCCACCTGTTCGGCCACCCGGCGGACATGCCGGCGCTCACCGCGCTCGCCGGGCGCCACGGCCTCGCCGTCGTCGAGGATTGCGCGCAGTCGCATGGGGCGAGCCTCGGCGGGCGCCCGCTCGGGAGCTTCGGGAACGCGGCTGCGACCTCGTTCTACCCGACGAAGAACCTCGGCGGGGTCGGCGACGGCGGCGCCGTGACGACGGACGATCCGGCGCTGGCCGCGCGCCTGCGGGCGCTGCGCTATTACGGCTTCGCGGGGCCCGAGCGCCTCAGCCTCGGGATCGGCTTCAATTCCCGCCTCGACGCCCTCCAGGCGGCGATCCTCGGGGCCCTCCTGCCCCATCTCGCCGACGGCAACGCCGAGCGCCGGGCCATCGCCGCCGACTACCGGGCGCGCCTCGACCTCGATGGGCTCGGCCTGCCGCCGGAGGGCGAGGGGAGCGTCTACCACCAGTTCGCCGTGACCCATCCGCGCCGGGATGCGCTCGCCGCGCATCTCGCGGCCGCCGGCATCGGTACGGCGGTGCATTACGCGCCGGGCCTCCACCGGCACCCGGCCTTCCTGGAGGCCGCCGCCGGGCCGCTCCCCGTCACCGAGGCGCTCTCGGCGAGCCTTCTCAGCCTGCCGATCCAGCCGGAGGTGGCGGCCGGCGCCCCCGAAGCCGTGGCGCGGGCGCTTGCCGGGTTCGCGTCGTGAGCGGGATCGTCCTCTACGGCACCGGCTCGCCGGTCATCGTCGACGTGGAGGAGAGCCTGCACCGGGCGGGGCTGACCCTCGCGGCGGGCATCCGCAACCGGCCGGGCGCGTGCCATCTCTCCGAACCCGCCCGCGGCCTCGCGCCGGACGCCGCAGGGCCGGGCTTGCGGGCGCTGCCCTTCCTAGTGCCGCTGTTCACCCCCGCCCAACGCCACGCGGCGGCGACGGAAGCCGCGGCGGCGGGCTTCACCCGGCCCTTCACCCTGATCGATCCGAGCGTGCCGGCGCCGCGCAGCCTGGAGACCGGGGAGGGCGCCTACGTCAACGCCGGCTGCACCCTCGGCGGCGGCGCCCGGCTCGGGGCCTTCGTCTTCGTCAACCGGGGCGCCAGCATCGGCCACCACGCTCGGCTCGACGCCTTCTGCTCCCTCGGGCCCGGCGTGGTGCTCGCTGGGCACGTCACCCTCGGCCGGGGCTGCGTGGTGGCGACGGGCGCGATCGTCCTGCCGGAGATCACGATCGGCGCCAACGCCGTCGTCGGCGCGGGCTCCGTGGTGACGCGGGACGTGCCGGCCGGCTGCCTCGTCCTCGGCAATCCCGCTCGGATCGTGCGGGAGGGCATCGGCGGCTACAAGGGGCTGCCCGTTCCATGACGCCGCACGCATGACGCCGCGCGTCCACCTCTACACGGTGTGCTGGGACGAGGCCGACATGCTCGGCTTCTTCTTCCGCCACTACGACCCTTTCGTCGAGCGCTACGTCGTCTACGACGACGGCTCGACGGACGGCTCCCTCGACATCCTCGCCGCGCATCCGCGAGTGGAGCTACGCCGCTTCGAGCGGGTCGAGGCGGCCTCCTTCGTGCTCTCCCACAAGGCGATGCAGGACGAGGCCTGGAAGGAGAGCCGCGACAGCGCCGACTGGATCGTCGTGACCGCGATCGACGAACACCTTCATCTCGGGGGAGGGCGCCCGATGGAGGACTACCTCGCCGCGCAGGCAGAGGCCGGCGTCACCCTGGTGCCGGCGCTGGGCTTCGACATGAACGCCCCGGAGAGGCCCGACGATTCCGGCGTCCTCGTCGAGCGGGTGACGCGGGGGCGCCCGCGCATCGCCTTCAACAAGCTCAGCCTGTTCCGGCCCCGCGCCCTGCGGGAGACCGGCTTCGGGCCGGGCCGACACGCAGCGGAGCCCGTCGGCGACCTGCGCCTGCCCGCCCGCGACGAGGTGATGCTCTGGCACTACAAGCATCTCGGCTTCGAGCGGAACGCCGCCCGCGAGGCCGAGCAGGCCCGCCGCCTCGGGGCGACCGACGTCGAGAAGGGGTTCGGCCAGCACTACCTCTGGGGCCGCGAGCGCCTGCGCGCCTTCTGGGACGAGATGGAGGCCACATCCCGCGACCTCGCCGCCCCCGGCTTCGACCCCGCGGCGGAAGCCGTCCGCCCGCTCTGGTGGGAGGGACGGCCAAGCATGATCCGGGTCGGCGAGGCGCGCCCCGCCCCCTCCGTCCCCGCGCGGGTGCTCGCCGAGCCGATGGTCTCGGTGCTGATCAAGGCGCACGACCACGCCCCTTACGTGCGCCAGAGCGTCGAGAGCGTGCTCGCGCAGTCCTTCCAGGACTTCGAGATCGTCGTCACCGACGACGCCTCCGGCGATGGCACCCTCGAGATCGTCCAGGGATTCGAGGACCCGCGCATCCGGGTCGAGGCGCAGGCGCGCAACCTCGGCATCTCCGCGACCATGAACGCGACGGTCGGTCGGGCGCGCGGACGCTACCTCGCGATCCTCAACTCCGACGACTTCGCCCTGCCGGGCCGGCTCGAACGGCAGGTCGCGTATCTGGAGGCGAACGCGAGCGTCTCGCTGCTGTTCGGCCTGCCCCGGATCGTCGACGAGAACGGCGCGGCGGCCGCGCCCTTCAACGATTTCCTGCGCCCCCTCGACTTTCCCGACTTCTCCTGCCGCTCCTGGCTCCGCGAGTTCTTCTTTCGCGGCAACTGCCTGTGCGCGCCGACCGCGATGATCCGCCGGGACGCCTACGGCCAAGTCGGCGCCTACGACCCGCGCCTCACCAACCTCCAGGACCTCGACATGTGGGTGCGGATGCTGGTGGCGGGCCGCACCATCCACGTCCTGCCCGAGGAGCTCACCGCCTTCCGCATCCGCGCCGGCAACGCCAACATGAGCGCGCCGCGCCGGGACACCTTCATGCGCAGCGCCTTCGAGACCACCAAGATCCTGGAGCGCTTCGCCGCCCTCGACCCGGAGGCTTTCGAGGAGGCCTTCGGCGACGCCCTGGACGGCGAGGCAGGGGCAGGGCCGGATGCGCCGGTGCCCGACCGCCTCGCCCGGCTCTGCGCCCGCGACCCGCGCACGGAGTACCGGTTCGCCGCCGTCGAGCACGCCTACCGCACGGCGACTGATGCGGACGGCTACGACCGGCTCCGGGCGGTCTCCGGCAGCGTCGACGCGCTGGGCCAGGAGGTGATCTGGGCCCGCGACGGCCTGCGCGCCGAGCTCGGCCGGCGGGACGCGGCGATCGCCGCCCTCGAAGGCATGCTGACCGCGCGGGAGGCGGACCTCGCCGGGACGTGGGCGACGCTCGAGGACGCGCGGTCCGGGCGCGCCGCTGCGGAAGCCGAGGGCAGGGCGCGCGCCGGACGGATCGCCGCGCTCGAGGCGGATCTTCGGGAGGCGGCGGCCGCGCAGGCGGCCTCGCGGGCGGCGGCGGAGGGCACCGAGCGGGACCTCCGGACGGCGCTGAGGCTCGCCCAGGACTCCCGCGAGCGCATGCGCCGCTCTCTGTCCTGGCGCTCGACCGCGCTCCTGCGCTGGGTCGGCCGCAAGACTGGCCTGTGAGGAGCCGAGGCCCTGCCGGCGCCGCGGTTGACGCTGACGCGCGCCGGCCCCTAGACAGGACGCCCGCGCACTGCGGAAATCTGGCGCCCGCCGCAGCGGCGTGGCCTGGGAAGGGTGGCCGAGTGGTTTAAGGCAGCGGTCTTGAAAACCGCCGTGGGGGCAACTCCACCGTGGGTTCGAATCCCACCCCTTCCGCCACTAACCATGGCCTAAGCTCCTGTAATGACAACGAAACGCTAACACGTCTTGTGCGATCCGTCTAGGATCGGGTAACAGATTGGGAGACAGTTCGGGTTACAGAGGGCCGATGTCGAGCGACTTCCTGCTGAAGCGCGAAGGGTTCTGGTACTTCCTGCGCCGCGTGCCTCAAAGCGTTCGGCATCTCGACACGCGCACATTCGTTCGCGGCTCGACCAAGATCAGGATCGCGGACGATCCTCGCGGCATCCGGGCCCGTCGCATTGCCGAACGCATGAACGCTGACGCCGAAGGCTTCTGGCGCGCGCTTCTGGACGGCCAAGCGGAGGAGGGCAGGGTCCGCTACGACG
>NZ_BPQR01000007.1 GCF_022179345.1 Methylobacterium jeotgali
CGATGATCGGCTCACCCCCAATGTTCTTGCCAAGACAGAGGGCCAGCTTGTGGGTCGTCTCCCCGAAATCCGTGGAGGCGAGGAGCTCGCGCAGCAGCACGGTCTCCCGGCGGGCGTTCGGCAGCTCGATGCCGATGGCGTTGCGGCCGGGCACGACGGCGACGCGGGCGGAGACGGCGGACATGGAGCGGGCGATGTCGTCGGCGAGCGCGATGACGCGGCTCGACTTGGTGCCGGGCGCCGGCTCCAGCTCGTAGAGCGTCACCACCGGGCCCGGACGCACCGCGAGGATGTCGCCGCGCACGCCGAAATCGCCGAGCGTCGCCTCCAGCATGGTGGCGTTCTGCTCCAGCGCCTCCGCTGAGACGAGGTTCGCCTGCGACGGCCCCCGCGGCTCGGCGAGCAGGTTCAGGGACGGGATTTCGTAGGTGTCGGCCTGCGGCGCGCGGGACTCGGTCCGCCGCGCCGGGGTCAGCGCCGCCGGGGGCGCCGAGACCCGAGGCCGCACCGCCGGAGCGGGGGCGAAGGGCGGCTCGTCCGCCTCGTCGTCCTCGTCGTGGAGGACCGGATCGACCGTCCGCTGCGCCTGTTGCGGCGCCGGCCGCTGGGCCGGCCGGGGCTCGTCGAAGGAGGGCTCGCGCCGGCCCGCCGGGATATGGTCCGCCCAGGGGACGTCGCGGGCGTCCAGCCCCTCGGACTCGAAGGCGCGGCGGGCGGCGAGGGCCGGCGAGGCGCCGGCATAGGACAGGCCGTCCTCGCCGCCGCGCCGGGCGCGCCAGGCATCCATCCGGTCGGCGAGCGCGTCGCGGCCGCGCATCGCGAGCTGCGCCAGGGCGCCGAGCGAGACGATGCCGAGGCCGGGCTCGTCCTCGCGCTCGTCCCGCGCCGGGCGGCGGGAGGACGGGTGCGCGGCATGGCGCGGGGCGAGGTCGAGCTCGTCCTCCTCGTCGTCGAGGCGCGCGCCGACGCGGCAGGCGCCGGTGAGGCTGAGCACCGCGATGCCGGCATAGACGAAGCCGACCAGCGCCGCCGCGGGCCCCGAGATCGCCCCGACGATGGTGCGGGCGGCCGACATCAGCGCATCGCCGGCCACGCCTCCGAGGCCGGTGGGCAGCGGCCAGCGGGCGGTCGGCGGCAGGGCACTCGCCACGGCGCTCGCCGCGCAGAAGCCGATGACCCAGAGCGCGATGCGCAGGCCGCCGTTCGGCAGGTCACGCTCGCGCATCAGGCGCAGGCCCCAGAGCGCTGGCGGCAGGGCGAAGGCGAGCGCGCCGAGCCCGAGCATCTGCATGGCGAGATCGGAGACGACCGCGCCGGGAAGCCCGAGCACGTTGTGGGCGGCGTGGTCGGTGGCGTGGTTGAGGCTCGGGTCCTCGATCGACCAGGTGGCGAGCGCCACCGTCAGCGCCACGGCGCCGGCGAAGAGGACGAGCCCGCCGAGCTCCGTCAGCCGCCGCGCCAGGAACGGACGCAGCGTGTCGACGACGGTGTCGTAGGGCGATGCGGAGCGGCGAAGCGAGCGCATGCGGGACCGGCTGCGATGGGACGCGCCAAAGGGACGCGTCAGGGGGACTCGTGCAGCCTTGAGGCTAGGGCCGACCCGTTAACGGCCGTTTAAGGTTGAGGAATCCTGAGTTCGGCCGCGGGCGCCGTCCACAGGAGCCTCGGGCCGCCGCGCGGCCCTCGGTCACCTCTCGCGCAGGTGCAATGAGCGGGCCCCTGTGGCATGCTCGGCCGCATGAAGATCGACGGCCGTCCCACCCGTACCATCGTCCCCGACGCCGACGGCATCAGCGTACGCGTCATCGACCAGACCCGCCTGCCCTTCGCCCTGGAGGAGCGCCGGCTCTCGACGCTGGCCGAGGCTGCGGAGGCCATCCGGATCATGATCGTGCGCGGGGCGCCGCTGATCGGCGTCACCGCCGCCTACGGACTCGCCTTCGCCATGCGCGAGGACGCCTCGAACGACGGGCTCGACCGGGCGGTGGCGACGCTGGCCGCCGCGCGCCCCACCGCGGTCAACCTGCGCTGGGCGCTGGACCGGGTGGCGGGCAACCTGCGCCAGACCGCGAGCCGCGAGCGCTTCGAGCGGGCCTTCGCCGAGGCCGGCCGCATCGCCGAGGAGGACGTGGCGAGCTGCCACGCCATCGGCAGCCACGGCGGCCGGCTGATCGCCGATCTCGCGCGCGAGCGCGGCCGGCGCATCAACGTGCTCACCCATTGCAACGCCGGCTGGCTCGCCGCCGTCGACTGGGGCACCGCGCTGGCGCCGGTCTACGCCGCGTACGAGGACGGCATCGACCTTCACGTCTGGGTGGACGAGACCCGGCCCCGCAGCCAGGGCGCGGCGCTCACCGCCTTCGAGCTCAACGGGCACGGGGTGCCACACACCGTCGTCGCCGACAATGCCGGCGGCCACCTGATGCAGCATGGCGAGGTCGACATCTGCATCGTCGGCTCGGACCGGACGACCGCGACCGGCGACGTCTGCAACAAGATCGGCACCTACCTGAAGGCGCTCGCCGCCCGCGACACCGGCGTGCCCTTCTACGCGGCGCTGCCGTTCTCGACGATCGACTGGAGCCTGAGGGACGGGGTCGCCGAGATCCCGATCGAGGAGCGGGACGGGCGGGAGGTCACGCACATGACTGGCCGCCTCGACGATGGCGGCTTCGCCACCGTACAGGTGGTCTCGCCGGGAAGCCCCGTGGCCAACCCCGCCTTCGACGTGACGCCGGCCCGCCTCGTCACCGGCCTCATCACCGAGCGCGGCGTCGCCGAGGCGAGCGCCGAGGGGCTGCTCGCCCTCTACCCGGAGCGGCGCGCGGCGGCCTGAGCGCTCACGCCCACGCGCAGAACACGCTGCCCTGGAAGGCGAGCACGGTCGCCCCGTGCTGGTTCACGCCGGTGTTGCGGCTGAAGGCGAGGCCCCAGCCGGGGCGTGAGGCGCTCTCGCGCTTGTCCGTCAGCTCCGTGGCGAAGCGGATCGTGTCGCCCGCGTAGACCGGAGCGAGCCAGCGCAGGTCCTTGAAGCCCGGCGAGGGGCCGATCTCGGGAACCGGCAAACCCTGTGCCCGCGTCAGCGCGGCGTCGCGAGCATGGGTGGCGAGGTGGCGGCGCATCCAGACCGAGACCGTCTGCCAGCCCGAGGCGCAGAGGCCGCCGAAATGGGTCAGCCGGGCCGCCTCGGCGTCGAGGTGGAAGACCTGCGGGTCGAAGGCGCTCGCGAAGCCGACGATATCGGGCGCCGTGAAGCGGTAGCTGCCGAGCTCGCGCCGGAAGCCCACCGGGATCGCGCCGAGGGGCGCCAGGACCTGCGGCGGCACGTCCTCCTCGACCGGTCCGGCCGCCTCCCCCGCGGGCGCCACCGGGCGCGGCGGCAGGGGCTCGGCGCCGCGCCGGGGGAAGATGACCGTGAAGGCCTGGGTCATCGCGGTCTCGCCGCGCTGGTTCAGCACGCTCATCGCGAAGCGCACGAAGCCCCGGTCCGGCCGCGAGCCGGAGCGGCGGCAATCCTCGACGCGCACCGCGAGGTGCAGGGCGTCGCCGGGCAGGACGGGCTTCAGCCAGCGCAGCTCGGTGATCCCCGGCGAGCCCATCGAGGAGCCGCCCCGGAACACGGAGCCCTGGAGCAGGCGCATCCCGAGGGAGGCCGTGTGCCAGCCCGAAGCGATCAGCCGGCCCGCGAAGGTCCCTTCTGCCGCCTTCGCGTCGAGGTGGAAGGGCTGCGCGTCGTAGACCCGCGCGAAACCGACGATCACCTCCTCCGTCACCGCGAGCGGATCGCTCCCGAAAACCTGGCCCGGCGCGAAATCCTCGAAGCAGGGTGCCGTCATCGTGCGTCGCAAGCCTTCGATCTCAGAAATCGCCGGCCGCCCGGTGAGCGAGGCGGATCGGCTCCGGCAGGCGGTACTTCGGCGCGCAGGCGAGCACCAGGGCCACCGAGGTCGGGATGTCGGCGAGATGCCCCGGCGAGATGAACATCGGGTGCTTGCCCGTCCGCGTGCGCACGACGGCGCCGATGGTCTCGCCGCGATCCACGAGCGGAACGTGGGCGCCCTTCTCCTCGGAGAGCGGGCCGTTGCGGCCGCACAGCCGCGTCTTGCCGCAGCCGATGGTCGGGCGCTGAAGCCAGAGCCCCATGTGGCTGGCGATGCCGATGCGGCGGGGATGCGCCGTGCCCATGCCGTCGAACAGGAACACGTCGGGCTCGGCCTGGAGCTTCCCGAACGCCTCCTCCAGCACCGGACCCTCGCGGAAGCTGAGGAGGCCGGGCACGTAGGGGAAGGGCGTCGGCGCGAGCGCCGTCACCGTCTCGACCACCTCGAAGCCGGGGAAGGTCGCGACGACGACGGCCGCCCGCGAGCGCTCGCTTTTCACGCTGACATCGACGCCGGCGACGAGCCGCACGGAGCCGAGGTCGATCGGCCGGTCGGCGACGACCTCCTCGCGCAGGCGCCGCTGCAGGGCGACCGCCTCGGTCGGGGTCAGGTCCCAGGCGTGGCGCCGCTCGATCCGCATCCGCCGGGGACGCGGCTCAGTTGGCGAAGCGGAAGTGGAGCACGTCGCCGTCCTGCACGAGGTACTCCTTGCCCTCCAGCCGCAGCTTGCCGGCGTCGCGCGCGCCGCCCTCCCCCTTGAGGGCCGTGTAGTCGGCGTAGGCGATGGTCTCGGCCCGGATGAAGCCCTTCTCGAAATCCGTGTGGATGACGCCGGCGGCGGCGGGTGCCCGCGTGCCCTTGGTGATGGTCCAGGCCCGGGCCTCCTTCGGCCCGACGGTGAAGTAGGTGATGAGGCCGAGAAGGTCGTAGCCCGCCCGGATCACCCGGTTGAGGCCGGGCTCGGTGAGCCCCACCGCCTCGAGGAACTCGCCCTGGTCGGCGACCGGCATCACCGCGATCTCGCTCTCGATCTTGGCCGAGACCACGACCGCCACGGCCCCTTCCTGCTTGGCGCGGGCGAGCACCGCGTCGGAATGGGCGTTGCCCTTGTCGGCGTCGCCCTCGTCGACGTTGCAGACGTAGAGCACGGGCTTGGCCGTCATCAGGCCGAGGCTCTGGAACAGGCGCTCCTCCTCGGGCTTGCGCTCCACGAGGCGGGCGGGGCGGCCGTCGCGCAGGAGGGGCAGCGCCCGGGTGACGAGGTCGAGCGTCTCCTTGGCCTCCTTGTCGGCGCCCTTGGCCTTCTTCTCGAGGGCGACGGCCCGGCGCTCCAGGCTGTCGAGGTCGGCGAGCATCAGCTCGGTCTCGATGGTGTCGATGTCGGCGGCCGGGTCGACCTTGCCCTCGACATGGGTCACGTCCCCGTCCTCGAAGCAGCGCACCACGTGGGCGATGGCGTCGACCTCGCGGATGTTGGCGAGGAACTGGTTGCCGAGCCCCTCCCCCTTCGAGGCCCCCCGCACGAGGCCGGCGATGTCGACGAAGGTCAGCCGCGTCGGGATGATCTCCTTGGAGCCGGCGATGCCTGCCAGCGCGTCGAGGCGCGGGTCCGGCACCGCCACCTCGCCGACATTCGGCTCGATGGTGCAGAACGGATAGTTCGCGGCCTGCGCCGCCGCGGTCTGCGTGAGCGCGTTGAACAGGGTCGACTTGCCGACGTTCGGCAGGCCGACGATGCCGCATTTGAAGCCCATGATCGTTTCCTAATGCTCGGTCGCGATCGCCTCGGGGCCGACCGTGAAAGGGTTGAGGATAGTCGTGCCGCGAACCGTGCGGCCATGCTGATAGTCTTCGGACAGGAGATAGCGGCAGCCTGCTCGGATCGCGGCGGCGAGGACGACGCAGTCCCACCACTGAAAGCCGGTCTCCGTGCGGAGCGTCCACGCTTGCGCGATGAGCTCCAGGTCGGTGGCGCCGCGCGACCACGCCTCCAGGGCGAGCGTCGTCCGACGCGCCTCCTCGGGAGCGATCGGCAGACGACCCCGGAGGACGACGTTGTGGATCTCTCCGAGCACCTGCGGGCTCACGACCACCGCCTCGCGGTCGGCGAGCGTTTCCAGCCAACGCAGGGCCGTGACCCGCTTGTCCGGGAAGCGGTCGTCGCGCGCGTAGAGGAACACGTTCGTGTCGACGAAGACACGATCAGTCATCGGCGTACATCTGGTCGTGCGTCGGCGCCTTTCCATTCTCGTCCAGAACGTGCAGCGGCGGGCCGGCCAGAAAGCGCTCCAACGCCTCGCGCTGCGACAGGGGCCGGCCGACACGCTGCTCGACCGCCTCGGCCACGAAGCGCGACAGGCTCTTGCCATCACGTGCGGCGGCGATCCGCGCCCGCTTGAGCAGCGCTTCGTCCATCGTCACGGTCACGTTCTTCATCGGACGCCTCCGACTGCGGATATCGTGTCCCTGTGTTTTCGTGTCAATTCCGCTGGCCGAGGGTCTTCACCTCACCCCAGCCGCGGCCCTCCATGGCGAGGTGGACCTTGTTCTGGAAGCTGGCGTCCTCGCCCGCCGCCAGCAGCGCGGCATGGTCGGCGAGCGCGGCGCAGAGGTCCTCGACCCAGGGGGTCTCCGACTTGCCGAAGTCGTTCAGCACGTAGCCGTGGACGAGGGCCTTGTCGCCGGGATGACCGATGCCGAGGCGGACCCGGCGGTAGTCGTTGCCGCAGAGCGCCGTGATCGAGCGCAGGCCGTTATGGCCGGCGTTGCCGCCCCCGAGCTTCACCCGCATCTTCGCTGGCGCAAGGTCGAGCTCGTCGTGGAAGACGATCACGTCGGAGAGCGCGATCTTGTAGAAGCGCTGCGCCTCGCCGACCGCGCGGCCGGACTCGTTCATGAAGGTCTGGGGCTTCAGGAGGATCACCCGCTCGGAGCCGAGCACCGCCTCCGACGCCTCGCCCTGGAAGCGCCGGCGGAAGGGCGCCGCCCGGTGGCGGCGGGCGATCTCGTCGATCGCCAGGAAGCCGATGTTGTGCCGGTTGCGGGCGTAGGACGCGCCCGGATTCCCGAGGCCGACGAGGAGGCGCATGTCCGGTGTCTCCCGCTCGCGGGTCCCTGAAAACGCGAACGCCCCGGCCGATGGCCGGGGCATCCGTGCGGGGCTGCCCCGGCAGGCGGGGCGGCGCCGAAGGGCTCAGCCCTCCTTGTTGTCCGACTCGGCCTCGCCCTCGGCGGTCTCGCGCTCCTCGGCGGCCTTCTCGTCGGCGGCCTCGGCGGACTGCGCCTCGGCGATCGCGGCCTCCTCGGCCTCGACCTCGGCGCCGAGCACCGTCGGCGGCACGATGTTGGCGATCACGTCCGTGGCCTCGCCGGTGTAGCTGCCCGCCGGGATCTTGATGTCGGAGACGTGGATCACGTCGCCGATGTCGCGGCCGCTGAGGTCGACCTCGATCGCGTCGGGGATCTGGTCGGGAGCGACCTCGATCGCGAGCGTGTGGGCGACGATGTTGAGGGTGCCGCCCTTCTTCTTGATGCCGGGCGCCGCCTCGTCGTTGACGAAGTGCACCGGCACCTCGACGGCGACCGACTGGCCGGCGACGACGCGCAGGAAGTCGACGTGCAGCGGCACGCCGCTCACCGGATCGAGCTGGAAGTCGCGGGGGATGACGCGGGTCTTCCTGCCGCCGGCATCCACCTCGAACACCGTGGTCTTGAAGCCGCCGGCGTAGATGAGGGTGCGGATGCGGATGAGGTCGACGGCGATGGCCTGCGGGTCCTGCCCGCCTCCGTAGACGACGGCGGGAACCTGGCCCTGGCGACGAACGGCCCGGGCGGCCCCCTTGCCGACCCGGTCGCGTGCCACGGCCTCAAGCGGCTTAACGGCGCTCATGGCGTGATCCTTCTCGTGATGGATGGCCGGGGAACGACAAAGGCCGCCCGAAACGGACGGCCCACGGCTACCGGTCCCCGTGCGCCCCTGCCTCCAAGGGTGTCTCGGGGGCGCGGGCCGGGCCATACACGGGATGGGGATGGAAGGCAATCCGGAGCGGCCCCTCCACCTATCGCGGCGCGAGCCGGAGCGATCGCTCGCCCCAGGTGAGGCGCACCGGATCGAGGAGGCAATAGACGCCGAGGATCGCGGCCGGCCGGCGTGCGGCTCCCTTGGGCCGGATATGGAGCGTCACCTCGGCACATCCGTTCCCGCTCGCGGCGGCCGCGGCATCGACGTCGGGGAGTTGAGGATAGGGCTCCCGATACCGGTAGCGCCGTTCGGCCGGCGCGGAGCCGAGCACGGCCAGCAATGCGACCTGTACCGCCGAGCCCTCGACGTCGGAGATGCCGGCAGCCGAGAGGGCATCCGACAGCGAGATCAGGCTCGCCCGATCCAGATGAGGCGACATCGGAGTCACGGCGCGCCCGGCGGTCGGCATGAGGAGGGACGCGGCCACGGCCAGCCGAACCGGGAGGCGGCAGTGCCACCCAGGGCCGCGCAGCCGCGTGTGACCGAAGGCCATGCCTGTGCCATCCCTTCCCGGCGACGCCCGCCGACCGGCTGTCCCGAGCAGGACCTGGACCACTCTCCCGGCCCGCACAAGGGCTCCGCCTTCCCCTGCGGCAGCCGTTCCTTTAAGTCCGGGCGACTGCCACCGCTCGATCCCGAAGGGTCCCTGGATGTTTCCGAAGCCCGTCGCCGCGCTCACGCCCAACACCTTCGCGTTCGAGGAACTCCCCCTGGTGAAGCCCACGGGCTTCCGGGAGTACGACGCCCGCTGGCTCTTCCCGAAGGAGATCAACCTGATGGGGGTGCAGGCGCTCGGCCTCGGCATCGGCACGCTCGTCCACGAGATGGGCGTGCGCCCCGACATCGTGACGGGCCACGACTTCCGCGCCTACTCCTCCTCGATCAAGCTCGCGCTGATCGCCGGCATGCAGGCGGCGGGCCTGCGGGTGAAGGATGTCGGGCTGGCGCTCTCGCCGATGGCCTATTTCGGCCAGTTCGCCCTCGACTGCCCCTGCGTGGCGATGGTCACCGCCTCCCACAACGACAACGGCTGGACCGGCGTGAAGATGGGCGCCAACCGGCCGATGACCTTCGGTCCCGACGAGATGGGGCGCCTGAAGGAGATCGTGCTCGGCGGCACCTTCCAGTACCGGGACGGCGGCGCCTACGAGTTCGTGGAGGGTTTCTCCGAGACCTACCTGAAGGACCTGAAGAGCCGGGCCAAGCCGATCTCGCGCAAGCTCAAGGTCGTGGCCGCCTGCGGCAACGGCACCGCGGGCGCCTTCGCGCCGAAGCTCCTCGAGTCGCTCGGCGTCGAGGTCGTGCCGCTCGACGTCACCCCCGACTACACCTTCCCCCGCTACAACCCGAACCCCGAAGACCTGGAGATGCTCCACGCCATCGCCGCCAAGGTGAAGGAGACGGGCGCCGATGTCGGCCTCGGCTTCGACGGCGACGGCGACCGCTGCGGCGTGGTCGACAACGAGGGCGAGGAGATCTTCGCCGACAAGATCGGCGTCATGCTCGCCCGCGATCTCGGCAAGCTCCACCCCGGCGCGACCTTCGTCGTCGACGTCAAGTCGACCGGCCTCTACAATACCGATCCCGAGCTTCAGGCGGTCGCCGTCAAGGCCGATTACTGGAAGACCGGGCACAGCTACATCAAGCGCCGCGTCAACGAGCTCGGGGCGCTGGCCGGCTTCGAGAAGTCCGGGCACTTCTTCTTCAACGAGCCGATCGGACGCGGCTACGACGACGGTCTTCTCACTGCCATCGCGGTGATCGAGATGCTCGACCGCAACCCGGACAAGTCCATGGCCGACCTCTACCGGGCCCTGCCGAAGACCTGGGGCTCGCCGACCATGTCGCCCCATTGCGACGACGAGGCGAAGTACGGCGTCGTCGAGAAGGTCACCGCGCGCTTTCGGGCCATGAAGGAGGCCGGCGAGCCGGTCGCGGGGGCGAAGATCACCGATCTCGTCACCGTCAACGGCGTGCGGGTCGCCACCGAGGACGGCACCTGGGGGCTGGTGCGCGCCTCCTCCAACAAGCCGGAGCTGGTGGTGGTGATCGAGAGCCCCGTCTCCGAGGAGCGGCTGCGGGCGATGTTCAAGGCCGTGGACGGGGTGCTGCGCGAGAACCCCGAGGTCGGCGCCTACAACCAGACGATCTGAGCGGGCGCCCCGCCCTCAGCGCGCAGTGGGGGCGCCGCTACCACCGCCGCTGTCGCCCGTCGCGAGGCGGCGGCGGTTGTCGGCCTGCGCGCTGACCTCGCCGAAGTACTTCGTCGAGTCGCCGAGCTGCATCGAGGGCTGGCAGTTCGGCGTGCAGGAATAGGATTCCCGCTCCAGACCCCGCTGCACGGTGATGACGGAGGCCTGCGGGGCCTCGACCCGGATGGTCGACTCGGCGAGCATCGTGCCGGTGCCGTCGAGGGCGATGAGGTTCGTGGTCCCGAAGCTCTTGCCGGTGAGCACGAGCACGCCGTTCTTCTGGAGCGTCACGTCGGCGATGATCGGGTTGCCGACGACGACCGTCTGCGTGCGCTCCGGCAGGCGGACGATCTTGGCGTTGTCCACGAACACCGTCACCACGGTCGCCTCGCGGGTCTCGGCGCGGCAGACGAGCGGTGCTGCGACGCCCAGCGCCAGGGCGAGCGCGAGGCGGACGAGGGGCACGGACGGAACGGCGCGCATGGCGGACCTTCGGAAGGCTCGACGGGACGGCCTCGGCCGAGCCCGCTCACGCCGCCAGTACACCGCGCAGTGGTGAAGGAAGCGCTAAGGATAACCGATTCCGCGGGAGCGCGGCGGGCTCCTCCGACCGAGCCGCGCCCGACCACGCCCGCTCTCCACGCTCCCCGTCCGCCCGGAACGCCGCCACCTTTGTTCGAATCCGAGCAACCGTTTGTTCAGGATGATCGCGGGCTTTTCGCGGCGGACCTGTTTCGAAGGCGCATTTAACGCAATCGCAACGCGGATCGATCAATCTCCATTTCGCCGCCGATCGAGACCGAAAGATCTTCGACGGTAAAATAAAGTCGTTAGATCAGGGGACATCATCATGAAGAACGTCTTCAAGCGCTTCGCCTCCGACGAGTCGGGCGCCACCGCCATCGAGTACGGCCTCATCGCCGCCCTCATCGCCGTCGGCATCATCTCGGTGCTGAAGCTCCTCGGCGGCTCGCTGAACACGACCTTCACCAAGGTCACCACCGAGCTCAACAACGCCTCCAAGTAACTGCGGGCATCGGCGGCCGGACCCGTTCGCCGGAGATGGACGACATCTCCGGCCCACGGTCCGGCACCGGAGTCTCAGCCGCCGCAGAGGCGGCTTGAACGCACGGGGAACCCTGTCTTCCGCCATGCGGGAGCTTGGCCCCGTGCGATCCGATTCGAACCCTCTCCTGCGCGAGCCGGTCCCGCCCATGGCATCCGTCGGCCTCCTCGTCGTCTTCCCGTTCCTCGTGGCCTACGCCGCGGCGAACGATCTCCTGACGATGCTGATCCCCAACCGGGTCTCGCTGCTGCTCATCGCGGGCTTCGCCGCCGTCGCCGCCAGCGGCATCCTGACGCTGCCGGAGATCGGCACCCATGTCGCGGCCGGCGCCATCGTGCTCGTGGCGACCTTCGCGCTCTTCGCCCTCGGCGTCATCGGTGGAGGCGACGCCAAGCTCGCCGCCGCGACCGCCCTCTGGCTCGGCCTCGACCATCTGATGGACTACCTGCTGATCGCGGCCGTCGCCGGCGGGGCCCTGACGCTGGCGCTCCTCGCCGCCCGGTCGCACCCGCTGCCGAGGCCGCTCGTCGGCCTGCCCTTCGCGCTGCATCTCCACGACACCCGCACCGGCGTGCCCTACGGCATCGCGCTCTGCGCGGCCGCCCTCCTCGTGCTGCCCGAGACCCTGATCTGGGCGCGGGCGCTCGGCGCGTGAGGGACAGGGGCCGGCCCCGGCCGGTCACGGTTGCTTAACCATAATTTGACGATTTCCGCCCATCGTCCGGTCGAGTGACGGCGCCTCCGCCGTCGTCCATCCCGGCCCGACGATGAAACCTGCCCGCCTCGCCGTCCTCGCCATCGCGCTCGCAGCGGGCACCGGCGCGGTGTTCCTGATGAGCGGCGACCCGCCGCCGCCGCCGGCTCCCGTCGCGGCGGCGCCCGCCCCCGTGGTGCAGGCGACCGAGGTCCTCGTGGCCGCCGCCGAGCTGCCCACGGGGCAGAAGCTCCAGGCCGCCGACCTGCGCTGGCAGAAGTGGCCGGATGACGCCGTCTCCGCCGGCTACCTCGTGCGCAAGGACAATCCGAAGGCCCTCGAGGAGGCCGTGGGCGCGACGGTGCGCGCCGGATTCCTGCCCGGCGAGCCGATCCGCTCGCAGCGGCTGGTGCGTCCCGAGGGCGGCCTGATGGCCGCGATCCTCCAGCCGGGTCAGCGGGCGGTGGCCATCGTCACCGATTCCCGCGGCACCAACTCGGCCGGCGGCTTCATCCTGCCCAACGACCGGGTCGACGTGATCCGCACCTACCGCGACGAGGACGCCTCCCGGACGGCGGGCGCCGACGTGCAGCGCTCGCAGACCGTCCTCCAGGACGTGCGGGTGCTCGCCGTGGGCCAGCTCATCCAGGAGAAGAACGGCACCAACGTGGTGACCGGCGAGACCGCGACCCTGGCGCTGTCCCCGTCCCAGGCCGAGGTCGTCACCCTCGCCCAGAAGGTCGGCACCCTGTCGCTCTCGCTGCGCAGCCTCGCCGATGCCGGCCGCGCCGCCGAGCCCGAGGAGGCGCCCCGCTCCGAGGCGGCCCTCAACGTCGTGCGCTTCGGCGTCTCCCGGCAGCAGTCCCGCTGATGCCCGCCCCCGTTTCCCAGCGCGCGCCGGCCGCCGCGATCCCCGCCGAGGTTTCCGCCATGGCTCCCCGCCCGCCCTCCCCCCGCCGGGCGCGTCTCGCGACGGCGCCCCTCGTCCTGGCGCTTGGCCAGATGCTGCTCGGCCCCGCTGGGGAGGCCGCCGCGCAGGGGCGTCCGGCGCTGGCGCCGGCACCCGTCGTCGAGGTGAGCCCGATGGAGTCGGCCACCTCCCGCAAGATCGACCTGACGCTCGGCCGCTCGGTGATCGTCGACCTGCCGCGGGACGCCAAGGAGGTGTTCGTCGCCAACCCGAAGATCGCCAACGCCGTGGTCCGCTCGACCCGCAAGGTGTTCGTGATCGGCATGGAGAACGGGGCGACCTCGATCTTCATCATGGACGGCGAGGGCCGGCAGATCACCGCCCTCGACGTCACGGTGGCCCGCGACCTCAACGTCCTGCGACAGACCCTCAACCAGAGCATCCCCGGCGGCCGCTTCGAGGTCCGCGCGGCCGGCGAGTCGGTGCTCCTGTCCGGCGCCGTGAACTCGGCCTCGGAGGCGACCCAGGCGGTCGACATCGCCAACGCCTTCGTCGGCCTGAGCGGCGGCGGCGGCGCCGGTGCCACGGGCGGCACCAGCCGCGGCGCGGTCATCAACAACCTGACGGTGCGCGGCAAGGATCAGGTGATGCTGCGCGTCACCGTGGTCGAGGTGGCCCGCACGGTGCTCAAGCAGTTCGGCATCAACGTGAACGGGTCCTGGTCGGGGCTGAACCTCGTCAACACCGCGCCCTTCACGCTGAGCGGCGGCTCGTTCCCCTCGGGCAACGCCGTCGCCGCGACCGTCACCGGCACCGGCGGCGCCAGCCTGACGGCGACGCTGCGCGCCTTCGAGCAGGCGGGCGTCTCCCGCGTGCTCGCCGAGCCGACCCTCTCGGCGATCTCCGGCGAGGGCGCGAAGTTCATGGCCGGCGGCGAGATCCCGGTCCCGACCACGCAGAGCTGCAACACCTCGTCGGGCCAGATCCAGTGCAACCCGACGATCACCTACAAGCCCTACGGCGTCAGCCTGAACTTCACGCCGATCGTCCTCGCCGAGAACCGGATCTCGGTGCGCGTCGGCACCGAGGTCGCCGAGCTCGATCCGCAGAACGCCTTCAACTTCGTCAACGGCGACATCACCGTGGCCGTCCCCGCGCTCACCGTGCGCCGCTCGGAGACGACCGTGGAGCTGCCCTCGGGCGGCACCATGATGACGGCGGGCCTGATCCAGCAGCGCAGCAAGTCCGCGATCTCGGGCCTGCCGGGCCTCATCAACCTCCCGATCCTCGGCGCCCTGTTCCGCTCCCGCGACTACCAGCGCCAGGAGACGGAACTGATGATCATGGTCACGCCGATCATCGCCAAGCCGCTGGAGGCCCGTCAGGTCACCCGTCCCGACGACGGCTTCGTCGACGCCCAGGACGGGCGCGGCGTGCTGCTCGGCCAGCTCAACCGCCTCTACGGCAGCGCCGGCGCCTCGCCGCTGGGCTCGAGCTACCGGGGCCGGGTCGGCTTCATCACCGACTGATCCCGCCTCCCGACCGTCACGCCTTCCGGCTGCCAGGACATTCTCCGATGACGAACCCCCACCCCCGGCGCCGGCCGCTCGCGGCGCTCGCCACGGCCTCCGCCCTCGCCGGCCTGCTCGGGGCCTGCCAGTCGCGCGGACCGGTGACGACGAACGCGATCCAGCCGAGCGACTACCGCGCCCGGCACCCGATCGTGCTCGCCGATGCCCCCCGCAGCCTCGACGTGTTCGTGACCGGCACCGGTCATCTCGATCCCCGCCAGGCGGCCGACGTCGACGCCTTCCTGCTCGAGTTCCGCCGCTACGGGCGCGGCACCCTCGTGGTTGACGTGCCCCGCGGGCCGCCGACCGCGCAGATCGCCGCCGCCGGACGCACCGCCGCCGTCCTGCGCCGCATGGCGGCCGAGGCCGGCGTGCCGGCCGGCGCCGTGGTGCTCTCCTCCTACGAGGTCGCCGCCCCCGGCCTCGCCGCGCCGGTGCGCCTCGGCTTCCAGCGCATGAGCGCGCGGGTCGCCGACGCCTGCGGGCTCTGGCCCCAGGACCTCGGCGTCTCCGACGCGGCCTACAGCCTCAGCAACAAGCCGTCCTGGAACCTCGGCTGCGCCCTGCAGTCGAACGTCGCCGCGCAGGCCGCCGACCCCGTCGACCTCGTGCGCGGCCGCCAGGAAGGCCGCATCGACACGATCCGGCGCTCCGATGGCATCCAGAAGCTCCGCGAAGGCAAGGATCCGTCAACCACATGGCGGCAGGATGGGCAGACCAGCCTGAAGAGCCAGGTTGCGAACTGACGCCCTCTCCCGCCCGACACGGGGACCGGAAAGCCCGCCATGACGGACACCGCCCACACGCCCGAGCGGATCATCGCGCCCGTCCCCCGCATCACGGTGCAGGCCTTCTGCGAGACGGCCGAGACCGCCGCGATGATCGAGGAGTCGGGCCGCGACCGGCGCATGCACAAGGCGCACGTCAAGGTCCAGATGGGCGGCGGCGCGGCGGCGGTGGAAGCCTACCGCAACGCCCCGACCCCGAACGTCATCGTCATCGAAGCCCAGGGCGCCAAGTCGCGCCCTCTCGAATGCCTCGACGCGCTGGCGGAGGTCTGCGACCCCGGCACCAAGGTGCTCGTCGTCGGCCACGTCAACGACGTCGCGCTGTACCGCCAGTTCATCCAGCGGGGCGTCAGCGACTACCTGATGGCGCCCGTGGCGCCCCTCACCCTGATCGCGGCGGTCTCGGACCTGTTCACGGCGCCGGGCGTCAAGCCGGTCGGGCGCACCGTGGCGGTGTTCGGCGCGCGGGGCGGCGTCGGCGCCTCGACGATCGCCCACAACCTCGCCTGGTCGGTCGCTCGCGGCCAGGGCATGCAGACGGTCATCGCCGATCTCGACATCGCCTGGGGCACCGCGAGCCTGAACTTCAACCAGGACCCGCCCCAGGGCGTGGCCGAGGCGGTGTTCGCTCCCGAGCGCCTCGACGCGGCGCTCGTCGAGCGCCTGCTCTCGAAGTGCAGCGACAACCTCGCCCTGCTCTCGGCGCCCGCGAGCCTCGACCGCTCCATCGACCTCACCGAGACCGCCTTCGACGGGCTCGTGGACCATCTGAGGGCCTCCGTGCCCTGCATCGTCCTCGACGTGCCCCACGGCTGGAACGCCTGGTCGAAGCGCCTCCTCGTCGGCGCGGACGAGGTGGTGATCGTGGCGACCCCCGATCTCGCCTCCCTGCGCAACGCCAAGAACCTCATCGCCGCCCTGCGCCAGGGCCGCCCGAACGACAGCCGCCCGCGGGTGGTGCTCAACGGCGTCGGCTTGCCCAAGCGCCCGGAGATCGCGCCGGCCGAGTTCGCCAAGGCACTCGAGGTGCCGCTGGACGCCGCGATCCCCTTCGATCCGGCCCTGTTCGGCACCGCCGCCAACAACGGCCAGATGATCGCCGAGGTCCAGGCCGGCTCGAAGCCCGCCGAGCAGTTCGCCGACCTCGCCGCCGCCATCCTCGGGCGCCCCGAGACGCGCCGGAGCAAGGCCAACCTCCTCGAGCCGCTGCTCGCGCGCTTCGCCCGGCGCAAGGCCTCGTGAGGCGCCCGTGAGCCGGCCCGCACGCCAGGGGAGCCAGTCCCATGTTCGGTAGGAGGTCGGGCGCCGCGGCGTCCGCGCCGGCGCCCGCGGCGACGCAGAACGGCCCCGCACCGGTCCTTCAGCAGGACTCGGCGCCCGTCCGGCCGTCCGCCCCGGCCCCGATCGCCGTCGAGACGGCCCGCTCGGAGGACTACTACCGCACGAAGAGCATGATCTTCGGCGCGCTGATCGAGGCGATCGACCTCTCGCAGCTCGCCCGCCTGGAGGGCGAGGCCGCCCGCGAGGAGATCCGCGACATCGTCTCGGAGATCATCGGCCTCAAGAACATCGTCCTGTCGATCGCCGAGCAGGAGGAGCTGCTCGACGACATCTGCAACGACGTGCTCGGCTACGGGCCGTTGGAGCCGCTGCTCGCCCGGGACGACATCGCCGACATCATGGTCAACGGCGCAAGCCGGGCCTTCATCGAGGTCGCGGGCAAGATCCAGCTCACCAACGTGCGCTTCCGCGACAACCAGCAGCTGATGAACATCTGCCAGCGGATCGTGAGCCAGGTCGGCCGCCGCGTCGACGAGGCCTCGCCGATCTGCGACGCGCGCCTGCCGGACGGGTCCCGCGTCAACGTCATCGCGCCCCCGCTCGCCATCGACGGGCCGGCCCTGACGATCCGAAAGTTCAAGAAGGACAAGCTCACCCTCGACCAGCTCGTGCGCTTCGGGGCGATCTCGCCCGAGGGCGCCAAGGTGCTGCAGATCATCGGCAAGGTGCGCTGCAACGTCGTCATCTCGGGCGGCACGGGCTCCGGCAAGACGACGCTGCTGAACTGCCTCACCGCCTATATCGAGCAGGACGAGCGCATCATCACCTGCGAGGACGCCGCCGAGCTCCAGCTCCAGCAGCCCCACGTCGTGCGTCTGGAGACGCGGCCCCCCAACATGGAGGGCCAGGGCCAGGTCACCATGCGCGACCTCGTCAAGAACTGCCTGCGCATGCGCCCCGAGCGGATCATCGTCGGCGAGGTCCGCGGCCCGGAGGCGTTCGATCTCCTCCAGGCGATGAACACCGGCCACGACGGCTCCATGGGCACGCTGCACGCCAACTCGCCCCGCGAGTGCCTGTCGCGCATCGAGTCGATGATCACGATGGGCGGCTTCTCGCTGCCGGCGAAGACGCTCCGCGAGATGATCTGCGGCTCGATCGACATCATCGTCCAGGCGAGCCGCCTGCGCGACGGCTCGCGGCGCATCACCCACATCACCGAGGTGGTGGGCATGGAGGGCGACGTCGTCACCACGCAGGACCTGTTCGTCTACGACATCCTCGGCGAGGACGCCTCGGGCAAGCTGATCGGCCGCCACCGCTCGACCGGGATCGGCCGCCCGAAGTTCTGGGAGCGCGCCCGCTACTACAACGAGGAGCGGGCGCTCGCCGCCGCCCTCGACGCGGCCGCCGTTCCCGGGGTCGAGTGAGGGCCGGATGAGCGCCTCTCTCAACCTTCCGCTCGCCGCCGGCCTGATCGCGGTCGCCGCCGGAGCCGTCGGCTACGTGGTCCTGGTGCCGCTCCTCAGCGGCGAGCGCCGCGCCGCCCAGCGGCTCAAGGCGGTCGGCGGCACGGCGAGCGCCGCGGCCGGCCGGGTCAGCGCCACGAACCGCCGCGACCAGGTCGCCAAGACCCTGAGCGAGATCGACGCTAAGGCGAAGAGCAGCAAGGTTACCCTCGACCTCAAGATCGCCCGCGCCGGCCTGAGCTGGAGCACGAAGACCTACTATCTCGTCTCGGCCGGTCTCGGCCTCGGGCTCGGTCTCTTCTGCCTGCTTCTGACGGGCAATCCCGTGGCGGCGCTGGCGGCGCTGTTCGCGGGCGCGCTCGGGCTGCCGATGTGGATGCTGCGCTATCTGCGCCTGCGCCGGATCGAGCGCTTCACCCGGGAGCTTCCGAACGCCGTGGACGTGGTGGTGCGCGGCATCCGCACGGGCATCCCGCTCGCCGACTGCTTCCGCATCGTCTCCCGCGAGGCCGAGGAGCCGGTACGGGGCGAGTTCAAGGTGATGATGGAGACCCAGGCCATGGGTCTGTCCCTGAGCGACTGCGTGAAACGCATGGCCGAGCGCGTGCCGGTGCCGGAGGTGAACTTCTTCGCCATCGTCATCAACATCCAGCAGCAGTCCGGCGGCAACCTCTCCGAGGCGCTCTCGAACCTGTCGCGCATCCTGCGCGAGCGGAAGAAGATGGCCGGCAAGATCCAGGCGATGAGCATGGAGGCCAAGGCCTCGGGTGCCATCATCGCCTGCCTGCCCTTCTTCGTGGCCGGCATCACCTACCTGACGAGCCCGGACTACATCTCGCTCCTCTGGACGACCGACGGCGGCAAGCTCGCGCTTCTCGGCTGCGCGGTCTGGATGAGCGTCGGCGTGTTCACGATGAAGAAGATGATCGCCTTCGACTTCTGACGACCGGACTCGGGCGCTCCCTGCCATGATCCAAGACATCTCCCAGAAGCTGCTCGACCCGCGCTTCGTCGCCACGATCCTCGCCGGCGTGGCGGCGGCGGCGACGGTCTTCGCCCTGGTCCAGCCGCTCCTCGAGCCGGACCGGCTCGCCAAGCGCATGAAGCTGGTGAGCGACGAGCGCGAGGCGATCCGCCGCCGCGAGCGCGAGCGGCTCGCCACCAAGGTCACGCTGCGCACCGAGCCGAAGGCCTACATGCGCCGGGTCGTGGAGCAGTTCGACCTCAACCGCTGGCTCGGCACCGATACCGCCAAGCGCAAGCTCCTGATGGCCGGCTACCGCGGGGCCGGCGCCGAGACCGCGTTCCTGTTCTTCCGCATGGTGACGCCCATCGCCGCGTTTCTCGGCGCCGTGGTCTACCTGTTCGTGCTCGAGGTGCTCGACCAGCCGACCGAGGTGCGCGCGGGGCTGTGCATCCTCGCCGCCTTCCTCGGCATCAAGGCGCCCGAGCTGTTCCTCATGAACAAGGCCAAGAAGCGCCAGGCGGAGGTCCGCCGCGCCTGGCCCGACGCCCTCGATCTCAGCCTGATCTGCGTCGAGTCGGGCATGTCCGTGGAGGGGGCCTTCAAGCGCGTCAGCCTCGAGATCACGATGCAGTCCATCGTGCTCGCCGAGGAGCTCGCCCTGATGACCGCCGAGCTCTCCTTCCTGCCCGACCGCCGGCTCGCCTACGAAAACCTCTCGAACCGCATCGGCATCGAGCCGGTGAAGGCCTGCTCGACGGCGCTGATCCAGGCCGAGCGCTACGGCACCCCGATCGGCGCGGCGCTCCGCGTCCTCGCGCAGGAGAGCCGCGACCATCGCATGACCGAGGCCGAGAAGAAGGCCGCGGCGCTGCCGCCGAAGCTCACCGTGCCCATGATCCTGTTCTTCCTGCCGGTGCTGTTCGTCGTCATCCTGACGCCCGCCATCATCCAGGTCATGCGCAGCATGTGAGGACGCCGCCCCGGATCACCGCGCGATCATCTCGCGGATCCGTGTGGCCAGGGCGTCGACGGCGAAGGGCTTCGTCAGGACGGCCATGCCCGGTTCGAGCTGGCCGTTGGTGAGCAGGGCGTTCTCGGCGTAGCCGGTGATGAACAGCACCTTGAGGTCGGGCCGCGTCGCCCGCGCCGCGTCCGCCATCTGGCGGCCGTTCAGGCCGCCCGGCAGCCCGACGTCGGTGACGAGGAGGTCGATGCGCGCGCCGGACTGGAGGACCCTGAGCCCGCCGGCCGCGTCGGCCGCCTCCACGGCGGTGTAGCCGAGCTCGCCCAGCACGTCCGTCACCAGCATGCGCACGCTGGGCTCGTCGTCCACGACCAGCACCGTCTCGCCGGCCCCGGCGACCGGCAGCAGGCCGCCCCGCGGGAGCGCCTCGTCCCGCGCCGCCTCGCCCTGGTGGCGCGGCAGGTAGACGCTGACCGTCGTGCCCTCGCCCACCGTGGAGTGGATGCGCACCTGCCCGCCCGACTGCTTGGCGAAGCCGTAGATCATCGAGAGGCCGAGCCCGGTGCCCTGGCCGAGGGGCTTCGTGGTGAAGAACGGGTCGAAGGCCTTGGCGATCACCTCCGGCGGCATGCCGGTGCCGGTGTCCGACACGCTGAGCGACAGGTACTCGCCCTCCGGCATGTCCTGACGCCGGGCCACCTGCGCGTCGATCCAGCGGTTGGAGGTCTCGATGACGATGCGGCCGCCTTCCGGCATGGCGTCGCGGGCGTTGATGCAGAGGTTGAGCAGTGCGTTCTCGAGCTGCGAGGGATCGACCAGCGCGGGCCACAGGCCGGCGAGACCCACTGTCTGCACCTGCACGCTCGGGCCGACGGTGCGCTGGATCAGGTCCAGCATGCCCTCGACGAGGGCGTTCACGTTGGTCGGCTTCGGGGCCAGCGTCTGCCGGCGGGAGAAGGCCAGCAGGCGGTGGGTCAGCGCCGCCGCCCGGCGCGCGGCGCCCTGCGCGGCCGTCATGTAGCGCTCGATGTCGTTGATCCGGCCCTGGCTCAGGCGGGTCTGGATCAGCTCCAGGCTGCCGGAGATGCCCGCGAGCAGGTTGTTGAAGTCGTGGGCCAGGCCGCCGGTGAGCTGACCGACCGCCTCCATCTTCTGCGACTGGCGGAGCTGCTCCTCGGCGTTCATCAGCTCCGCCGTGCGTTCGCCGACCCGCTGCTCCAGGGTGTCGGTCAGCGCGCGTAGCTGGGCGTTGGCCCGATCGCGCTCCTGCTCGACGGCGCGCCGCTCCTCGACGTCGAGGACGACGCCGGGAAAGCTCAGGGGCGTCCCGTCCGGCCCGTGATCGACGCGCCCGTTGGCCTCGATCCAGTAGTAGCGTCCATCCGCCCGGCGCACCCGGTACTGGTGGGCGTAGGCGCCCCCTCGGGCGATGACCTCCGCGATGGCCGCGGCGAGCCCCTCTCGGTCGTCCGGGTGAACGGTGGCGACGATCTGCGCGAGCGGGATGCCTTCGCGGCCGAGGGCCGGATCGAGCCCGAAGCTGCGGGCGAAGCCCTCGTCGACCGTGAACCGGTCCGTGGGCAGGTCCCAGTGCCACGTGCCGATGATCGCCCCGGCGGCGAGCGCCAGCTGCACGCGCTCGATGTTGGCGCGGGCGAGCGCCTCGCTGGCGCGCAGGCGGTCCTCCGCCTCGCGGCGCGCGGTCACGTCGTTGAAGATGATGGCGATCTGCCGGTCGGCGGGGTCGCCGACGGGGACCGCCCGCACGTCGAACCAGCGCGCGAACGCCTTGGCGTAGCTCTCGAAGGTCGTCGGCTCCCGGGTCTTGGCGACCCGCCCGTAGGTCTCGAACCAGAATCGCTCGAGGTCGGGCGCGAACTCGGTGACCCACTTGCCGCGCAGGTTGACGCCCGCCTCCCGCTCGAAGGCGGGGTTGGCCTCCAGGAAGCGGTAATCCACCGGCCGATCGTCGGCGTCGAACTTGACCTGGACGATGGCGAAGGCCGCATCGACCGTCTCCAGGATCGTCCGGAAGCGCCCCTCGCTCACGCGCAGCCGTGCGACCTCGGCCTCAAGCGCCTCGCGGGAAAGGGATTTCACAGCACGACCCGACACGAACGGCACTTTCCTCTCGGCCGCCGCCTTACCTGCGGGAGCCGCGGCGAACAACCGCAGCGGCGATGCGGCGGTTCAGTTCTCCGCATCGATCGGAACGACCCTGCCGAGGGGCGTGGCGTGCACGGCGCGTCGGCTGCGGTCGCGGGCGGCGACGGCACCGGCCATGCGAGCCGGGCGCCCGCGAGCGCACGATGCGAGTCCACCCACGCAGGCCGCGCCTCGCGCCGGTCTCTCGTGCGGCGCCGCGCTCGTAATCGGCCGCCGTCGCTTTCGGAGGCCGGATCAGCCGCGCGAGGCGGGCGAGCCCCGGTCGGTCGCCTTGCGGCCGGGCTGGGCCTGGAGCCGGCGCAGGGCGGCGCCGTTGGCGGCGGCGTCCTCGGGCGAGAGGTCCCGCTGGAGCGCGACCTCCGCCTCGGGTACCCGGCCCTTCAGGCCGAGCACCAGGGCGAGGTTCTGGCGGACGCGCCCGTCGGCGTTGGGCTGCGCGGCGGCCCGGCGCAGCACCTCCTCGGCGCGGTCGAGCTGGCGGCTCAGCGCGTAGGACAGGCCGAGGTTCGACAGGATGGTCGGCTCGTCCGGGTTGATCCGCAGCGCGGCCTCGTAGAACCCCTGGGCGCGGGTGTGATCGCCGGTCTGGTCGGCCACGGCGCCCTGGGCCGAGAGCACCCGCCAGTCGGGCTGGGCGGGGGTGTGGGCGTTCTGGAGCACGTCGGCCGCCTCCTGGAAGCGGCCGGCCTCCGCCAGCGACTTGCCGTAGGCGGCGAGCACGGCCTTGTCCTTGGGGCTGCGCAGGGCTGCCTGCTGGAGCACCGCCACCGCCTGGGGGCGCTGGTCCGTGGCGCGCAGCGCCTGGGCGTAGCGCATGGCGAGGCCGAGATCGTTCGGGTCCTCGTTGTACTTGGCGGCCATCGCCTCGACGTCCCGGCGCGTCACCGTGCGCGCCTCGCTGCCGCCGCTGCTGCGGCCGAGGCCCAGCGATGTGAAGGTCGTCGCGATGGAGCCCGTGGTCTCCGGCGAGCGGGACTGGCAGGCGGCGGCACCGGCGGCCACGAGGGCGGCGGCCGCGAGGCGCGTCGCGGAACGCAAGCCCTGCCGCCCGACCCTGCCGAGGACGCTCGAACCCGCCGCGCGCATCGTCACCGCTCCGTCATCCCATGCCGGCGCGGCCTCCCGCTCCCGACCCTCGGGTGATAGACCGTTAACCCTAACCTACCGTTAAGACCTCCCTTTCGAGCCGCACCGCCCGCATGAGCGACAGCATCCCCGACCTCCTGCCCGCCGGCTCGCCGGCCGTTCCCGTCCGCTGCGTCTCGACGGGGGACTGGCCCTCGGTCGAGGCATCGCTGCCGGCGAGCCAGCGGGCCTTCGCGGCGGCGAGCGGTTTCGCGCCGAAGGCCGGCCGCCTCGCCCTGCTGCCGGACGCAGAGGGTGGTCTCGCGCGGGTGCTGTTCGGCCTCGGCGACACGGACGCGCGGGGCTACGACCGCTTCCTGACCGGCAAGCTGCCGGGCCTGCTGCCGGCGGGCGACTACGCCCTGGAGCCCGAGGGGATCGACGCCGCCGAGGCCGCCCTTGCCTGGCTGCTCGGCAGCTACCGCTTCGATCGCTACCGGACGGCGCCTCAGAAGCGCGCCCGTCTCGCGGTCCCGGACGGCGTGGATGTGGAGGCGCTGTCGCGGATCGCCCGCGCCGTGGCGCTCGGGCGCGACCTCGTGAACACGCCGGCGAACGACCTCGGGCCGGCCGAGATCGCGCAGGCCGCCCGCGACCTCGCCGCGCGGCACGGCGCGGCGTTCACCCTGATCGAGGGGGAAGTGCTCGCCCGCGACTTCCCCCTTGTGCAGGCGGTCGGCGCCGCCTCGACCCGCGCGCCGCGCCTCGTCGACCTGCGTTGGGGGCCTTCGGGCGCGCCCCGCGTCACGCTCGTCGGCAAGGGCGTCGCCTTCGACACCGGCGGCCTCGACATCAAGCCCTCGGCGGGCATGCTCCTGATGAAGAAGGACATGGGCGGGGCCGCTGCCGCGCTCGCCGCCGCCGACATGGTGATGGGCTCGAACCTTCCCGTGTGCCTGCGGCTGATCGTGCCGGCGGTGGAGAACGCGGTCTCCGGCAACGCCTTCCGCCCCGGCGACGTGCTGCGCAGCCGGGCGGGCCTCAGCGTCGAGATCGGCAACACCGACGCCGAGGGACGCCTGATCCTCGCCGACGCCCTCGCCCTGGCCGACGCCGAGGCGCCGGACCTACTGATCGACTTCGCGACGCTCACCGGGGCCGCCCGCGTGGCGCTCGGCCCCGACCTGCCGGCCTTCTTCACCGAGGACGACGGGCTCGCCGCCGAGATCGCCGCGGCCGGCGACCAGGTGCGCGATCCGGTCTGGCGGATGCCGCTGCACGCGCCCTACGCGGGGCTGCTCGATTCGAAGGTCGCCGACATCAACAACGTCTCGGGCGGACCCTTCGCGGGGGCGATCACCGCCGCGCTGTTCCTGCGCCGCTTCGCCCCGGCCGCGAAGGCGCATGTCCATTTCGATCTCTACGGATGGAACCCGTCGACCAAGCCCGGCCGGCCGGAGGGCGGCGAGGTCCAGACCGCGCGGCTGGTCCACGCGCTACTCGCCGCGCGCTACCGCGCCTAAGACCTACTGGAGCCTGTCGCGGTAGGTGTCGCCGGCGGCGGCCTTCAGCTCCGCCCCGGCCTCCCGGCCGATCCGCTCGGCATCCGCCACCGGGCCGGAGCGCGAGGCCGCCCAGTGGCGGCTGCCGTCGGGCAGGAACAGCAGCCCGTCGAGGCTGAGCCGGTCGCCCTCGATGCGGGCGAGCGCGGCGATCGGCGTGCGGCAGGAGCCGTCGAGCTCGGCGAGAAGCGCCCGCTCGGCGCCGACCGCGATCGTGGTCGTCGCGCAGGCGACGGCGGCGAGCAGATCGCGGATCGCCTCGTCGTCCTCCCGGCACTCGATGCCGAGCGCGCCCTGCGCCACCGCCGGCAGCATCTCGTCGACGGAGAGCACCGAGCGGGCGACGTCCTCCATGCCGAGGCGCTGGAGGCCGGCGAGCGCCAGCAGCGTCGCGTCGCACTCGCCGGCCTCAAGCTTGCGCATCCGGGTGTTGGCGTTGCCGCGAAGCGGCACGATGCGCAGGTCCGGCCGGCGCATCAGCACCTGCGCGCCCCGCCGCAGGGACGAGGTCCCGACCCGCGCCCCCTCCGGCAGGTCGTCGAAGCCGTCGGCATCGCGGGCGAGGAAGGCGTCGCGGGGATCGTCGCGCTCCAGGATGGAGGCGATGACGAGGCCGTCGGGCAACCAGGTCTCCACGTCCTTCATGGAATGGACGGCGACGTCGATCTCGTCGGCGAAGAGCGCCTGCTCCAGTTCCTTGGTGAACAGGCCCTTGCCGCCGATCTCGGAGAGGGGCCGGTCGAGCACCCGGTCGGCCACGGTGGTGACGACGACGATCTCGGTCTCGAGCCCCGGATGGGCGGCGACGATGCGGTCGCGGACCATGCCGGTCTGCGCCAGCGCCATCGGGCTGCCGCGGGTGCCGATGCGCAGAACGCGGTCGAAGGGGCGCTGGCTCATGCGGTGCTTCTCTCCCGCCGCGGCCCCTGGCGGCGCGGACACCGCCAGTCATCGCGGCCCGCCCCGGCGGTCGTCAACTGCGGGAGGCGTCGGGCATGGGGACCGTTCGGAGGCTCAGAACGCCTTGAGCGCCTGCGTGGTGTGCTCGACCTGGGGCGGCCCCTCGAAGGTGTCGGAGACCAGCGCCCGGTAGTCCTTCCAGGGCTGCGAGCCGGTGAAGTCCTTGGTGTGGGCCTCCAGCGTCTCCCACTCGATCAGCAGGCGGTAGCGCTGCGGCTTCTCCACGGAGCGGCGAACCTCGAAGCTTCGGCAGCCCGCGGCGGCCCGGAAGATCTCGGCAGCCTTGGCGATACCTGCCTCGAAGTCGGCCTCCCGGCCTTCCTTCACGTCGATCTGCGCGATCTCGAGGATCATCGTCGGTGTCCCTGGCGTGTCTGGAGGGTCAGCGGAGCGGGCGTCCGAGCTTCTGCGCGAGGATGCGCTGCGGGCTCGTCTCCGGCCGCGCCTGGGCGGCGACGGGGAGGTAGGCGGTCTGCTCCAGCATGTAGCGGCCGCCCATGGCCCCGTGCATGACGAGGTCGGAGAAGGTCACCCAGGTCTGGCCCGGCTCGAAGCGCACGTCGGCCTGCGGCGCGCTCGCCTGGTAGTCCAGGTCCTGCTTCAGCGCGTCGTGCAGGTGGAGCATGAGGTGGTCGTACTCCGAGCGCCGGCTCTTGGTGATGCGCAGGCCGGCGAGAAGCCGCGCCGAGAGCGGCGAGTAGCCCGGCAGCTTCGGCAGGAACTTCTCCGCCATCGAGCCAAAATCCTCGCCGACCCGCCACAGGCGCGGCTGGCCGCTCGGGTTGATGTTGCGGAAGATGCGCAGGATGCGCTTCTCGCCGATCGGGTTCGAGGGGAAGGCGTCGACGTGCAGCCGCGTGTCGTCGCGCCGCCAGCTCAGCTTGCGCTGGTCGACCTCGAAGGGGCGGTAGGAGGTGCCCGCGAGGCTGAGCTTGCCGGCATAGGCCGGCAGGTAGCGTTCCACGAGCTCGCCCGAGAAGCGCCGGTAGCGGATGAGAAGCTGGCGCAGGGCCTCCTTCTCCTCCTCGGTGCCGGCGGCCCCGCGCAGCTCCGCGGCCTCGCCGCGGATGTTGACGTTCTTGGCCTTGCCGTCGGCGAAGGGGCGCTCGACGAAGCGCGTCTCGAAATCCGAGAACGGGAAGTCGAGGTCGGGGAACACGAGGACCGCGCCGCCCTCCAGCGCCTCGACCAGCGAGCCGTCGCTGGGATGCGCGTCGGCGAAGACGGTGACGATCGGGCTGATCATGGAGGCGCCTCCGGCCACGCGGCGGAAGGCATCTGCCGGGGCGGAGCGGGTTTAGCGGGGGCGTCCCGCCCTGCCAAGGGGCGGCGCGGTCTCGTCCGGCGCCGCCATCGCCCTGACGGGGCATGCTTTTTCAGGTGGATGGCGGGCGCTGGGCGCTTGAATCCGGGCGGTGGAAGGCAGACCTTCGGTCCGGACCCGCGAAACCCCGCGGCCGCGCTCACGGTTGCGCTTCAGGGGCCCTCCCCGCCGGCGAGGACAGAGCCATGGCGACGCTGAAGGAATTCGAGGAGGCCCTGCGCGCCCACGGCATGCAGATGGCGCTGACGCTCCTCGAGCAGCTCCGGGCCCGCGACCGGGCGACCCGCACGACGCGTCCGGCACGGCGCGTCACCGGCCGCAAGATGACGCCGGAGCTCGCCCGCGCGATCCTCGACCTCCATGCCACGACGGGCATGACCCAGCAGGAGATCGCCTTCAAGGTCGGCGTCAACCAGGGCCGGGTGAACGAGGTGATCAAGCGCGGCAAGTGGCTCGACGGCGACCCGAACGCCCCGGAGGCGCAGGACCGCGACCGCGCCATGGCCCGGATGCAGGGCGATTCGAAGCCCCGCTCCCGGCCCGCCGCGCCGCGGCCGCGCGCCGCCAAGCCAACGGCGACGTTGCCTGCCCAAGACGTCAAGCCGCCGGCCGGCAAGCGGCCCTCCTCGGGCGGACAGCTCTCCTTCGGCGACCTGTAGCCAAGGGGCGCGGCGATCCGGCTCGGGAAAGGTCCCCGCATCTCCCGCGTTGCCCTGCATGGCGACGGAGGGCTTCGATGAGACGGATCGTTCTAGTGGCCCTGCTCGGGCTCTCGGCGTGGCCGGCGCAGGCGCAGCGGGTCTCGACCACGGCCCTGAGCTGCCCCGAGGCGCGCAGCGTCGTGACGCGGGCCGGCGGCATCGTACTCGGCACAGGCGGGCCGACCTACGACCGCTTCGTAGCCAACCGCAGCTTCTGCGAGGCGACGGAATACGCCAAGGCCGCCTACGCGCCGACGCGGACCGATCCGCGCTGCTTCATCGGCTATACCTGCTACGAGCCCGGCGCGACGGACTGGCTGGCCGACCGCTGAATCGAAAACGCCCCGGCCGGCCGGCCGGGGCGCTCCCTTGAGACGCGACAGGGATCGGACGCGGTTTAGGCGGCCGCCTGGACGTTGCCCTCGATCACCGGAGTGACCGCGCCGCGGCCGGTGGCGATCTGGATCGTGCGAGGCTTCTTCGCCTCCGGGATCTCGCGCACGAGCTCCACGTGGAGGAGGCCGTTCTCCAGGCTCGCGCCCGTCACCTGGACGTAGTCGGCGAGCTGGAAACGGCGCTCGAAGCTGCGGGCGGCGATACCCTGGTGCAGAACCTCGGTGCGCCGCTCCGGGTCGGGCTTGCGCTCGCCCTTCAGGGTCAGGGCGTTCTCCTTGACCTCGATCGAGAGATCGGCCTCGGTGAAGCCGGCGACCGCGACCGTGATCCGGTAGGCGTTCTCGCCGGTGCGCTCGATGTTGTAGGGCGGATAGGTCGTGGCCTGATCGGCGCTGACATACTGGTCGAGGGCCGAGAACAGGCGGTCGAAGCCGACCGTGGAGCGGTAGAGGGGAGCAAGATCGAACTGACGCATGACATATCCTCTGCAATGAGCAACATGCTGTGGAACGACGGTCCGCCCGAGGGCCGGACCGGTCTCGTGCCGCCGAATGGCCGGCACGGAGAGGATATTGGAATGCCCCGGCGGGCGTGCAAGACCGCGCCGGCCCGGCATCGACCGGCCAATTTCGAGAGCGCACGCGGACCCCTCGCCCCATGCTGACCCTGCGCTCCACCCCCGGCAATCCGGTGCCGCCCGAGGGCACTCTCGTCGCCGTGAGGACGGCGGACGGGCGCGAGCTCAGGGCGGCCTACTGGTGGCCGACCGGGCGCGTCGGCGCGAAGGGCACGGTGTGCCTGCTCCAGGGCCGCGCCGAGTTCATCGAGAAGTACTACGAGACGATCGGGGACCTGCGGCGGCGGGGCTTCGCCGTCGTCGCCTTCGACTGGCGGGGCCAGGGCGAATCCGCCCGCGACGTCGCCGACCCGCACAAGGGCCATGTCGGCCGCTTCGGCCACTACCGCCTCGACCTGGAGGCGGTGACGGAGCAGGTGATCCGCCCGCGGCTGCCGCGCCCCCATGTCTGCCTCGCCCATTCCATGGGCGGCTGCGTGGTGCTGACCGGCGCGCTCGAGGGCTGGCAGCCCTTCGAGCGCATCGTGACGCTGGCGCCGATGCTCTCGATCAGGATGGTGCGCTGGCCGTCCGTCGTGTCCGGTCTGGCGCGGGTCCTGCACCGGCTCGGGTTCGGGCGCGCCTACGTTCCGTTCGGAAGCCCGGTCTCCATCGCCACCAAGCCCTATGCCGGCAACCGCCTCTGCCGGGATCCGCAGCGCTACGCCCGCAACGCCGAGGCCGGGCGCGTCGTCGGCGCGGGCGCGGTGGGCGATCCGACCCTCGCCTGGCTCGCCGAGGCCTTCCGCGCCATGGCGCGCCTGCGCGACCCCCGCGTGCCGCCCCGCATCGACCTGCCGGTGCTGATCGTCGCCGCGGGCGAGGACCCCGTCTGTGGCACCCGCCAGACCGAGCGCTTCGCCTCGCGCCTGCGCTCCGGCCGGGTGATCGTGCTGCCCGACGCCCGCCACGAGATCCTCTCCGAGCGCGACAGCATCCGCGAGGATTTCTGGGCCGCCTTCGACGCCTTCGTGCCGGGCACGCCGGTGGCCGACGAACCGCCGGAGACCATGGCTGCGGAGTAGCCGTGACCCTCGATCGTGTCGCACCCGGCGCCGGGAACGAACCCGGCAGGGTCGGGTTGGCACCGCGGCGCGCCGGACCCCGCTTTCGCGGATCGTCCCGACCCGCCGGATCGGGAGGGGCGTCATGGATCTCGGCATCGGCGGACGGGTGGCGGTCGTCACGGGCGGCGACTCCGGCATGGGCCTCGAGAGCGCGCGCTACCTCCTGCGCGAGGGCGCCCGGATCGTCCTCACCGATCTGAAGGAGGAGGGGCTGAGGAAGGCCGAGGCCGAGCTGGCAAGCCTCGGCGAGGTCCGCTCGATCGCCGCCGATCTCGGCGATCAGGCCGGCGCCGACCGGCTCAAGGCCTTCGCGGATGCCGCCTACGGGGAGAAGCCGACCATTCTCGTGGCCGCCGCCGGCATCACCGGCGCCACCGGCGACTTCCTCGAGATCGACGACGCGGCCTGGCTCCACACCATCCAGTCCGACCTCATGGTCGCCGTGCGCACGGCGCGCGCCTTCATCCCCGGCATGCGCGAGGCGAAGTGGGGGCGGATCGTGTTCTTCACTTCCGAGGACGCGGTGCAGCCCTATGTCGAGGAACTGCCCTACTGCGCCGCCAAGGCCGGTCTCCTCAACCTGACCAAGGGACTCTCGAAGGCCTACGGCGCCGACGGCGTCATGGTGAACGCGGTGGCCCCCGCCTTCATCGCCACCCCGATGACCGACGCGATGATGGAGAAGCGTGCGGGTGAGCTCGGCGTCTCCTTCGAGGAGGCGATCGAGAGCTTCCTCGACGAGAAGCGCCCCGGCATGGTGCGCAAGCGCCGCGGCAGACCGGAGGAGGTCGCGGCCGCCGTCGCCTTCCTCTGCTCGGAGCAGGCGAGCTTCGTGACCGGCGAGAACCTGCGCGTCGACGGCGGCGCCGTCCTCACCATGGCGAGCTGAGCCGGCCGCCGCGATGCGCGAGATTGCCTGCGACGTGGCGGTGATCGGGGCCGGCACCGCCGGCATCGCCGCCTACCGTGCCGCCCGGAAGGCGGGTGCCCGCACCCTTCTGATCGAGGCCGGACCCGGCGGCACCACCTGCGCGCGGGTCGGCTGCATGCCCTCGAAGCTCCTGATCGAGGCGGCCTCCGCCGCGCAGGCGGCCCGCGACGCCGGGCTCTTCGGGCTGCACGTGCCGGAGGTGGGCATCGACGGCCGCGCGGTGCTGGAGCGGGTGCGCCGGGAGCGGGACCGCTTCGTGCGCCTCGTCTTCGAGGACCTCGAGACCTTTCCCGACGGCGAGCGGATCGCCGGCCGCGCCCGCTTCCTCGACCGGGACCGGCTCGCCGTCGGCGAGGACCTCAGGGTGCGCTTCCGCGCCGCGGTGATCGCGACGGGATCGAGCCCGGCCGTGCCGAAGCCGCTCGCCGGCCTCGGCGCCCGCGTGCTCACCACCGACACGGTCTTCGAGCTTCCCGACCTTCCCCGCACGCTGGCGGTGATCGGCGGCGGGCCGGTCGGCATCGAGCTGGCCCAGGCCATGGCGCGGCTCGGGATCGAGACGACCTTGATCGAGGGCGGCAGAAGCCTCGCGGGCCTGAGCGAGCCCGGTCTCGTCGCGGAAGCCGCGGAAATCTTCGGCCGGGAGCTGACCCTGCATCTGGAGACGGAGGTGGAGGCGGCGGAGGCGGACTGCGACGGACTGCGCCTGCGCTGGTGTGCGCCCAGGGGGGAGCCCCGCGAGGCCCGCTTCGAGCGCGTCCTCGCCGCGGCGGGCCGGCCGCCGAACGTGACGGGTCTCGGCCTCGAAGCGGCGGGGCTCGACCTCGACGGATCCGGCGTGCCACGCTTCGATCCCGGCACCCTGCGCTGCGGTGACGCGCCCGTGTTCGTCGCCGGAGACGCCAACGCCGACCGGCCGGTCCTGCACGAGGCCTCCCGCCAGGGCGGCATCGTCGGGGTCAACGCCGCCGCGCTCGCGGGGCATGGCGGCTCCGAGGCGCCGCGGCGCTGGCCGCCTCTCGCCCTTGTCTTCACGCATCCGCAGGCCGGGCGCTTCGGCGCCGCCTACGATCCCGAGGCGGGCGACGGCCGCCTCACGGGCCGCGCCAGCTTCGCAGATCAGGGCCGCGCGCGCATCGCCGGGACCAATGCCGGCGGCGCCGTGATCTTCGCGGACCGGAGCGGGCGGCTCCTCGGCGGTGAGATGCTCGGGCCGGGCGCCGAGCATCTCGTCCAGGGTCTCGCCCAGGCCGTGTGGGACGGCCGCACGGTGCAGGATCTTCTTGATCGGCCTGTCTACCATCCGACATTAGAGGAAGGTCTTTCCGACGCGCTGAGGCAGATCGGCAGCAGTATAAGCTGAACCATAACAGCCGGATGCGCGTTCGTAAGGTTGATAAGGGCGGAGCATTGCGCTCGCCCGGCCGAGCCTGCATATCGAAACACGCATGACCGAGGCTCTTCCCCGATGAGCTCGAGCGTCGCTTCCGGCGCCGTCCTCGACATCGCTCTCGAACTCGACGCGCTCTCTCCTGGGGAGCGCGAAGGCCTCGACCTGGGCGTGATCGGGCTCGACGCGAGCGGCATCGTGCGCGAGTGCAACGAGGCCGCCAGCGCCCTGTTCGGCATCGCGCCCGCGGCCATCCTCGGCCGCGACTTCTTCCACGCCGTGGCGCCGGGCGCCTATGTGCCGGCCTTCTACGGCCGCTTCATCTCCGGCCTTCGCCGGGGCGTCCTCGACGAGCGCTTCGAGTTCGTGTTCGGCCGGCTGCCGCAGCCGCTGCGGGCAAAGGTCCGGCTCCGGCTCGGGCGAGACCTGTGTTGGCTGGTTCTGCAGGCCGCCGAGACCCTCGGGCTCGGCCTCTCCCGCGACGCGGTGATCGAGGCGGTGGCGCAGCGGGCCGGGGCCGGCTTCGTGGATCCGGCGCTCTGCGAGCGCGAGCCGATCCACATCCCCGGCTCGATCCAGCCCAACGCGGTGATGCTCGCGGCCGATCCCGAGACGCTGGCGATCCAGGCGCACAGCACCAACATCGGCGAGATCCTGGCCGACGATGCGGAGACGGTCGCGGGCCGTTCCCTCGTGGACGTTCTGCCCGCGGGCTTCCTGGCGGAGATCCGCGCCCGGCTCGCCGAGGGCACCCTGGCGGACGGCCGCTCCCTGCGGCGGACCATCGCGCTGCGGAATCTCGACGACCGCCACTACGCCGTCGCCCACAGCCATGACGGGCGCCTCATCGTCGAGCTGGAGCGGGCCCCCGAGCGGCCCGAGGATTTCGGCTCCGCCAGCCAGATCGATACGGAGGGCGCGGTCTCGCGCCTGCGCGGCGCCGCGACGCTCGAGGAGGCGGCCGCGATCGCCGCCCTCGAGATCAGACTCCTGACCGGCTACGAGTGCGTCCTCGTCTACCGCTTCGACGAGGACTGGAACGGCGAGGCCATCGCCGAGGAGAAGGTCGCCGACTGGTCGCGGGTGCTGTTCGGGCTGCGCTTCCCGGCCTCCGACATCCCGGCCCAGGCCCGCGCCCTCTACACCAAGGCCAAGAGCCGCTTCGTGATCGACCGCGACAGCGTGCCGGTGCCGCTCGTCGCGCTGCCCGAGGCCGGCAACAGCTCGATCGATCTCAGCTTCGCCCAGCACCGCACCCTGTCGCCGATCCATCTCGAGTACCAGCGCAACCTCGGCGTGAACGGCTCGATGTCGATCTCGATCCTCGTCGAGGGGCGGCTCTGGGGCCTGATGATCGGGCACCACCGCCAGCCGCACTACGTCGCGCCGGAGACGCGGGCGGCCGCCACCCTCATCACCGATGCCTTCGCCATGCGGGTGCAGGAGATCGAGGGGCAGCGCCTCTGGGCGGAGCGGCAGGTGCATCTCGACATCGCCGGACGCCTGACGCGCGGCCTCACGAGCGCGGACGATTTCGTCGGGACCCTCACCGCGGGGTCGGTGACGCTCCTCGACCTGTTCGGGGCGACGGGCGCGGCGGTGGTGTCGGCGGAGGGGGTCACCACGATCGGCCGGGCGCCGGACGAGGCGACCGTGCGGGCGGCGACGCAGTGGCTGCGGGACATGCTGCCCCCCGATCAGACGACCTTCGCCAGCGACATCTTCGCCACCCTCTGCCCGGCCGCCGAGCCCCATCACGAGATCATGAGCGGCCTGCTCGCCGCCTTCGTCGATTCCGGGCGGCGCAACGTGCTGCTCTGGTTCCGGCCGGAGACGGTCAGCACGGTCACCTGGAGCGGCGATCCGAGGAAGCCCGTGCTCGGCGGCAGCGGCAGCGTCGCGGTGCTGCCCCGGCGCTCCTTCGAGCGCTGGGTCGAGGAGCGCCGCGGCAGGGCGGCGCCCTTCGCGCCCTGGCAGGTCTCGCTCGCCGGCTCCATCGCCGAGGCGGTCGAGGGCGTGGTGCTGCGCCAGCGCCGCAAGATCAACGAGCTGACCGGCCTTCTCGCGGAGAAGCAGCGCCTCCTCGACCAGAAGGACCTCCTCACCCGCGAGATCGACCACCGGGTGAAGAACTCCCTCCAGATCGTCTCCGCCTTCCTGCACATGCAGCGCCGTCAGGTGAAGGACCCGGAGGCGCAGCAGGCCTTCGCCGAGACCTCGGCGCGGGTGATGAGCGTCGCGCGGGTCCATGACAGCCTCTACCAGGCTGAGACCATCAACGACGTCGACCTCGGCCAGACCATCGAGAGCCTGTGCAACGACCTCGTCGGCATGGCCGGCGGCAGCCACGTGGTCGATCTCAACGCCGAGCCCGGCCTGATGGTGCCCTACCGCAAGGCGGTGGCGCTGTCGCTGATCGCGACGGAACTCGTGACCAACGCCTTCAAGTACGGGGCGAAGCCCGTGGGCGGCAGCCGCGTCGCCGTCCACGTCTCCGGGATCACGGCGGGCTCCGTCCGGCTGCGGGTCTGCGACGACGGCGAGGGCCTGCCGCCGGACTGGGCGCAGGCGCGGCCGAGGGGCTCGGGCCTCGGCATGAAGCTGATCCGCGGCATGCTCGACCAGATCGACGCCAAGCTCGAGGTCGCCAACGCTCCCGGCGCCTGCTTCACCATCACCGCCTGAGGGCCGCCGCTTGAGCCTGCGCCACCGTCTGCGCGAAGAGACCGCCGCGCCCCACGAGGCCCTGGAGCGCGACCTCGACTGGCAGGCCCGCGTCGCGAGCCTCGACGGCTACCGCGACCTGCTCGCACGCCTGCGGGGCTTCCACGCCACGCTGGAGCCCGAGATCGCCGGGGCGCTCGGCGACGACGCCTTCCTCGATCCCCGCCGGCGGATCGAAGCGCTCGACGCCGATCTCGCCTGCCTCGGCCTGACGCCGGCCGCCGTCGAGGCGCTGCCCCGGCCGCAGTCGCTCGGCCTCGCCGGGCCGGACGAGGCGCTCGGGGCGCTCTACGTCTTCGAGGGCTCGACGCTCGGCGGCATCCTGATCGGCCGGCACGTGCGGGCCCTCCACGGGCTCTCGCCGGAGGAAGGCTGCGCCTACTACGCCGGCCGGGGCGAGCGCGCCGGGCCGATGTGGCGGAGCTTCTGCGAGCGCCTCGATGCGGTGGGCGAGACGCCCGGCGCCGCCGAGGCCGTGTCGGCGGGCGCCGCGCGGACCTTCCGGGCGATGCGCGACTGGCTCTGCGCCGACGTCGCGGCGGCGGGGCTGCCGCCCGCCGCCTGAGCAGGGTCAAGCGGTCTCGGCCAGCAGCCCGTCGACGAAGGCTGCCATGCCCGAGCGGCGCGTGCGCTTGGTGCGCTCGGCGACGAGGATGCCCTTCAGGGTCTCGAAGGCGTTCTGCAGGTCGTCGTTGACGAGCACGTAGTCGTACTCGCCCCAGCGGGCGATCTCGACGCGGGCGTTGGCGAGCCGCTTCTCGATGGTCGCCGGATCGTCCTCGGCGCGCCGCTCCAGGCGGTGGCGCAGCTCCGCCATGCTGGGGGGCAGGATGAAGACGCTGACCACGTCGTCGGGCAGGCGCGAGCGCACCTGCCGCGTGCCCTGGTAGTCGATGTCGAAGATCATGTCCCGGCCCTCGGCGAGCGCCCTCTCCACGGGGCGGCGCGGGGTGCCGTAGAAGTTGCCGTGGACCTCGGCCCACTCGAGAAGGTCGTCGTGCCGCTTCAGGTCCTCGAAGGTCTCCCGGTCGACGAAGTTGTAGTGCCGCCCGTGGATCTCGGAGGGCCGGCGCGCCCGCGTCGTCATGGAGATCGACAGCTCCATGCCCCAGCCGCCGTCCTGGGCGATCTGGCGCGTCAGCGTCGTCTTGCCTGCGCCGGAGGGCGAGGACAGGATCAGGATCATCCCGCGCCGGGCGATGCTGCCGCCGCCGGGATCGCGCTCGTAGCCGCTCATGCCGTCGCTTGCCCTACTCGACGTTCTGGACCTGCTCGCGGAACTGCTCCACCACGGCCTTCAAGTCGAGTCCGATCCGCGAGAGCGTGACGTCGCCGGCCTTGGCGCAGAGCGTGTTGGCCTCCCGGCCGAACTCCTGGGCGAGGAAGTCGAGCCGCCGGCCGATGGCGCCCCCCGCCTCGATCAGGCCGGTGGCCGCGGCGAGATGGGCGCGCAGGCGGTCGAGCTCCTCGCGCACATCGGCCTTGCCCGCGAGCAGCATCGCCTCCTGATGGAGGCGGGCCGGATCGAGGGCGCCGGCTTCGGCGAGGCCCGCGATGCTCGCCTGAAGGCGCTCGCGCACGGCCTCCGGCCGGCGGGCGGGGCTGTCCTCGGCGGCCGCCGTCAGCTCGGCGATGGTGCGCAGCTGCGAGGCCACGACCTCGTGGAGATGGCGCCCCTCGGCGCGGCGGCTCTCGACGAGGTCGGCAACGAGCCGCACCACCCCTTCCGCGAGGTCGCGGGCCAGCGTCTCGACCTCCGCGGCGGGCTCCTCGTCGCTCTCGATGACGCCGCGGATGGAGAGCAGCCCGTCCATGGTCGCGGGCGCGATGCCTTCCGGAACCGGCACGCGGGCGACGGCCTGGGCCAGCGAGGCGAGCAGCGCCTCGTTGACCCTGACCCGCACCTCCCGCTCCGGGCGGGTCAGGGTGAGGGAGAGCTGGCACTGGCCCCGGTTCAGGGTCTTCTGGAGGGCGGTGCGGGCGACCTCGCCGGCCGCCTCGAAGCCCGGCGGCACCCGCAGGCGCACCTCGAGGCCCCGCCCGTTGACGCTGCGCACCTCCCAAGCCCACTGCACCGGCCCCGTGGTGCCCGCCGCGCGGGCGAAGCCCGTCATGCTCGCGATCATGCCCGCGTCTTTCCCAAGCCCGCCCGCTTGCCCTTTCGGCTCAGGGCTGCTTGAGCACCGGCACGGTCTTGGGCGAGCCGAGATCGTAGGTCTTGTTCTTGAGCGGGTCGAGCCGCGTGCCCTCGGAGGCGTCGAAGGCGCGGGGCCGCGCGGCGGCGGGCGTGGGGGCGGCCGCCGGGGTGCCGGTGCCGGCGTCGGGGGCGTAGGCCGTGGCGCTGCCCGGCACCGACGGATCGGGCTCGGCCTTGTCGGTGGGGCTCGCCGCATCCGTCGGCGCCGGCGCCTGCCGGGCGCGCTCGACCTGCCGCCAGCGGGCGACGTTGCGCTGGTGGCCTTCCAGGCTGTCGGCGAAGGCGTGGCCGCCGGTGCCGTCGGCGACGAAGAACAGGTCCTTGGTCCGCGACGGATTGGCGACGGCCTCGAGCGCGGCGCGCCCCGGATTGGCGATCGGCCCCGGCGGAAGGCCCTCGATGACGTAGGTGTTGTAGGGCGTCGCCCGCTCGATCTCCGAGCGCAGGATGCCCCGGCCGAGCGTGCCGCGCCCGCCGACGAGCCCGTAGACGATGGTCGGGTCGGACTGGAGCTTCATGCGCTTGTTGAGGCGGTTGACGAAGACGCCGGCCACCCGCGGACGCTCGTCGGCGCGCCCCGTCTCCTTCTCCACGATGGAGGCGAGCGTCACCATCTCGGCGGGCGTCTTCACCGGGATCTCGGGGCTGCGCCGCAGCCAGATCTGGTTGAGGACCTCCCGCTGCTTGGCGCGCATGAGGTTGACGATCATCTGGCGGGTGGCGCCGCGCTCGAACTTGTAGGTGTCGGGCAGGAGCGAGCCCTCGGGAGGGATCTCGCCGATCTCGCCGGTGAGGATGTCGTTCTCGTTGAGCCGGCCGACGATCTGCTCGCTGGTCAGGCCCTCGGGGAAGGTGACTGCATGCTGCACCTGCCGGCCGGTCGTCACCGTGTCGATGGCGTCGTTGATGCTGGCATGGGCCTTGAAGTTGTACTCGCCGGCCTTCAGCGGCGCCTTGCCGCCGAAGCGGGCGGCGAGCTCGAACAGGCCGGTATGGGCGATGACGCCCTCGCGCTGGAGGATCTCGGCGATCTCGGCGGTGCCGCTGCGCGAGGGGATCACCACCACCTTGTCCGCCTGGAGGGGCCCCGGCTCGCGGACCTGCCGGTGGAAGATCGTCAGCCCGATCATCGCGCCGAGCGCCAGCACCACGGCGAAGGTCAGAAGGCCCGAGACCGTGGCGAGCAGGCCGCCCCGGCGGCGCTCCGGCTCGTCCGGCGGCGGCGGCGCGGCGGTGGGCTTGATCGCCTCGCCCGGCGAGCGGGGCGAGAGGCGGTTCGGCAGGGCCGGCTCGTCGGAGGCGGTCGGCGTCGGCTCGGGCGTCTGGCGGCGGCGGAAGAACATCGCGATCCTGCTCGGGCTCGTTCGGGGCGAGCGGCGCCGTGCCCCTCGAAAGGGGCTGCGGCGCGAGCCCGGCAGCACTAGCCCGCTTTGTGGCGAAAATGCCGTCCCGCTGCGCCCGCCGCCTTCGCGCCGGGAGCCTTCGCCGGGGGCTGGCAGACGGCGCAGTAGAAGGTCGAGCGGCCCGCCTGCACCATCCGTGCGACGCTCCCCCCGCAGCCCGGCGCGCGGCAGGGCTCGCCGGTGCGGTCGTAGACCCGGAAGGCGTGCTGGAACCTGCCGCTGCCGCCGTCCGTGTGGGCGTAGTCGCGCAGCGTCGAGCCGCCGGCCTCGACGGCCTCCGCAAGCACGGAGCGGATCTCCTGCGCGAGGCGATGGGCCTGGGGCGTGCCCCGCCCGTCCGCTGCGGCGAGCGCGCCGGCCGGCGTCTCCGGATGGAGGCGCGCCCGGTGGAGCGCCTCGCAGACGTAGATGTTGCCGAGCCCCGCGATCAGCCTCTGGTCGAGGAGCGCGGCCTTCAGCGGCGCGATCCGGTGCCGGAACAGCCGGGCGATGGCGTCGCCGTCGAGCCCTTCGTCCAGGGGCTCGATGCCCATGGACGCGAAGTGGCGGCAGGTGGCGAGCCCCTCCGTCGCCACGAGATCCATGAAGCCGAAGCGGCGCACGTCGTTGTAGGTGACGGTGGCCCCGCTCCCCATGGCGAAGACGACGTGGTCGTGCTTCGCGTTGCCCAGCGCCCCTTCGAGGTAGAAGTCGCCCGGCGACAGGTTCGAGCCGTCCGGCAGAGTCACGTCGAAGCGCCCGCTCATGCCGAGATGCATGATCAGGCTCTCGCCGGAATCGAGGCCGGCGACGAGATACTTTGCCCGGCGGGCGAGGTCCGTGACCGTCCGGCCCTCCAGCCGCGCGGCGAAGCGATCCGGGAAGGGGAAGCGCAGGTCTGCGCGGCGCAGGGTGACGCGACTGACGCGCGCGCCGACCATGGCCGGCGCGAGGCCCCGGCGCACGGTCTCGACCTCGGGAAGCTCGGGCATGGTGCGTATATCGGCGCCGGCGGCCGGCCGCGCAATCGGCGCCCGCGTCGCGGGGCCGTCCCACCGATGGCGGATTGCGGCGGCCTTCGCTATGGAGGCCGGGCCAAGGAGAGCACGAGCATGGCTGCGGGCCGGGACGACGAGACCGCCGATTTCGGCTTCGAGCGGGTGGCGCTCGGCGAGAAGCAGGGCCGCGTCGACGCGGTGTTCCGCTCGGTCGCCCGCCGCTACGACGTCATGAACGACCTGATGTCGGCGGGCCTCCACCGGCTCTGGAAGGACCGGCTCGTCTCGATGCTGCGGCCGCCGGGCAACCGCCCTTTCCACCATCTCGACGTTGCCGGCGGCACCGGGGACGTCGCCTTCCGCATCCTCGATGCCGGCGGCCCGCAGACCCGCGTCACGGTGCTCGATATCAACGAGGACATGCTCCGCGTCGGCGCCGAGCGCGGTGCGTCCTACGGCGCGCGGGCGGAATTCGTGACCGGAAACGCCGAGACCCTGCCCCTGCCGGATTCGAGCGTCGACGCCTACACCATCGCCTTCGGCATAAGGAACGTGCCGCGCATCGACGCGGCGCTGGCCGAGGCCCGCCGCGTGCTGCGTCCGGGCGGTCGCTTCCTCTGCCTCGAGTTCTCGAAGGTCGACCTGCCGGTGCTCGACCGCATCTACGACGCCTACTCCTTCCACGTGATCCCGCGCATCGGCGCGCGGGTGGCGGGCGACGCGGACTCCTACCGCTACCTCGTCGAGTCGATCCGCCAGTTCCCGACGCCCGGCGTCTTCGCCGGCATGATCGAGGCGGCGGGTCTGCGCCACGTCACGCACCGGCCGCTGTCGGGGGGCATCGTCGCGATCCATTCCGGCTGGAAGGTCTCGTGATCCTGCATCCGGGCGCCCGCGCATGATCGGCTCGCTCCTCCACCTCCTGCGGGGCGCCCATGTCGGCTTCGTGCTCGCCCGCGAGGGCGGGCTCGCCTTCGTGGACGCCGCTGAGTTGCCGCCGCACCTGCGGCTCGCGCTCAGGATCGGGCGGATGCTGGAGCGGCCGGGCCTCGGCGACGGCGCCGCCCGGCTCTCCAAGGCGCTGACCCGGCTCGGGCCGAGCTACGTCAAGTTCGGTCAGTTCCTGGCCACCCGCCCCGACATCGTCGGCATGGCCGCCGCCCTCGATCTCGAGAAGCTTCAGGACCGGGTGCCGGCCTTTCCGCAGGGGCAGGCGATCCGCGTGGTCGAGACCGCCTTCGGCAAGCCGCTGCGGGACCTCTTCGCGAGCTTCAGCGAGCCGGTGGCGGCGGCCTCCATCGCCCAGGTCCACAAGGCGACGGTCCTCGACCCCGACGGTACGCAGCGCATGCTCGCCGTGAAGATCATGCGGCCGGGCGTGCGCGAGCGCTTCCAGCGCGACCTCCAGGTCATGCGCTTCATGGCCCGCGTCGTGAACGCGCTCTCGCCCCAGGCCGAACGGCTGCGCCCGCGGGAGGTGGTCGAGATCCTCGCCCGCTCCGTGACGATGGAGATGGACTTCCGCCTGGAGGCGGCGGCCATGTCCGAGCTCGCGCAGAACACCAAGGACGACGAGGATTTCCGCGTGCCGCGCCCCGAGTGGGAGCTGACCGCCCGCGACGTGCTCTCCAGCGAGTGGATCGACGGCACACGCCTCCACGCCCGCGCCGACATCGTGGCGGCGGGCCACGACCCGCAGGCGCTCGGGCGCACGGTGATCCAGAGCTTCCTGCGCCAGGCGATCCGCGACGGCTTCTTCCACGCCGACATGCACCAGGGAAACCTGTTCGTGGACGCGCAAGGGCGACTCGTCGCCGTCGATTTCGGCATCATGGGCCGCCTCGGCATGGCCGAGCGCCGCTTCCTCGCCGAGATCCTGCTCGGCTTCATCCTGCGGGACTACCGGCGCGTCGCGCAGGTGCATTTCGAGGCCGGCTACGTGCCCCGCCACCACTCGGTGGACGACTTCGCCCAGGCGATCCGCGCCATCGGCGAGCCGATCCACCAGCGTCGGGCCGACGAGATCTCGATGGCCAAGGTGCTGACCCTGCTCTTCGACGTAACGGCGCTGTTCGACATGAGCACCCGCACCGAGCTGGTGATGCTCCAGAAGACCATGGTCGTGGTCGAAGGCGTCGCCCGCAGCCTCGACCCGCGCCTCGACATGTGGACCACCGCCGAGCCCGTGGTCCGCGCCTGGATCGCCCGCAACCTCGGCCCCGTGGGCCGGGTCGAGGGGGCGGGCCGCGCCGCCCTGACGCTCGCCGACGTCGTCGCCGACATCCCCGACATCGCCCAGCGCCTGCGGCGCATCCTGGTGCGCTTCGACGAGGAGGGCTCCCACGAGGCCGTCCAGATCCGCAACCTCGCCCGGATGGAGAAGCGCCGGGCGGTCTGGTCCACGTTGGCGCTCTGGGCTATCGCGGTGGGGGCACTGGTGATGGCGTTCCGATGACCCGCGATCTCGATGGCCGCCGCATCCTCCTCGTCATCGGCGGGGGCATCGCGGCCTACAAGGCGCTCGACCTGATCCGCCGCCTGCGGGAGCGCGGGGCGCGGGTGCGGCCGATCCTGACGCAGGGGGCACAGGAGTTCGTGACGCCGCTGGCCGCCGCCGCGCTGGCGGGGGAGCGGGCCCATACCGACCTGTTCGACAGGGCCGACGAGGCCGAGATCGGCCATATCCGGCTGGCGCGGGAAGCCGACGCGGTGGTGGTGGCGCCGGCGACCGCCAACATCATGGCCCGGATGGCGGCGGGGCTGACGCCGGACCTCGCCTCGACGGTGCTGCTCGCCACGACCCTGCCGATCCTGATCGCCCCGGCCATGAACGTGCGCATGTGGGCGCATCCCGCGACGCAGCGGAACCTCGCGACGCTGAAGGCCGACGGCGTCGCCGTGGTTGGCCCGAACGACGGGCCGATGGCGGAGGCCGAGACCGGGCCGGGCCGCATGGCCGAGCCGGTCGAGATCGTCGACGCGCTCGTCGCGATGCTCGCCGGCGCCGCGCCCTCCCCCGGCATCGGCTTCCTCTCCGGGCGCGACGCGTTTCCTCGGCCGCTCGCCGGCCGGCGCGTCCTCGTCACCTCGGGGCCGACGCACGAGCCGATCGACCCGGTGCGCTACCTCGCCAACCGCTCCTCCGGCCGCCAGGGCCACGCCATCGCCCAGGCCGCGGCGGAAGCCGGCGCCCTCGTCACCCTGGTGAGCGGGCCGGTCGCGATCCCCAACCCGCCCGGCGTCACGGTGGTGCGCGTCGAGACCGCCCGCGAGATGCTCGCCGCCGTCGAGGCGGCGCTGCCGGCCGTGCTCGCGGTCTTCGCCGCCGCGGTCGCCGACTGGCGCCCGGCGGAGGCGAAGGGCGCGAAGATCAAGAAGGACGGCGCGGCGCCGCCCCCCCTCACGCTGGCCGAGAATCCGGACATCCTCGCCACGGTCTCGGGGATGGCCCAGGGCCGCCCCGGCCTCGTCGTGGGCTTCGCCGCCGAGACCAACGACGTGATCGCCCACGCGCAGCAAAAGCTCGCCCGCAAGGGCTGCGACCTCATCGTCGCCAACGACGTCTCGGCGGAGGGCGGCGTCATGGGTGGCACGCGGAACACCGTCCACCTCGTCGGCCGCGACGGCGCCATCGAGACTTGGCCGACCCTCGACAAGGACGAGGTCGCCCGCCGTCTGGTCGAGCGCTTCGCGGGGATGATCGTGCTGTAGCGCCTGGCACGACCGTTCGGGCTCGCTGCCGCGCGTCAGACGCTCAATCGGCGGACGAGCGGTCGGCCCCCCGCCGCGCCGCCACCGCCTCGGCCAGAAGACAGAGAATCTCGAAGAGCAGCGTCCCGCCGGCGAGCGCCGTGATGCCGGCGGCGTCGAGCGGCGGCGAGACCTCCACGAGGTCGGCGCCGACGAGGTCGAGGCCGCGCAGCGACCGCACGAGGTAGAGGGCCTCCCGCGTCGTGAAGCCGCCAGGCTCAGGGGTCCCGGTGCCCGGCGCGTAGGCCGGGTCGAGGGCGTCGATGTCGAAGCTGAGATAGGCGGGGCCCTCGCCGACCACCGCTCGGGCCTCGGCGACGGTCTCCGGCAGCCCCCGGCCGACCGCCTCCTCCAGGGTGACGATGCGGATGCCCTGAGCCAGCGCCCAGTCGCGTTCGTCGGCCGAATCGAGGCTGCCGCGGATGCCGATCTGCACCATGCGCCTCGGGTCGAGCACCCCGTCCTCCACTGCCCGCCGGAAGGGCGTGCCGTGGGTGAGCCGCGTGCCGCCGTACTGCGAATCGTCGGTGTCGCTGTGCGCGTCGATATGCACGAGGCCCAGTGGCCTCCCCGCCCCGAGCGCCCTGAGCACGGGATAGCTGACGAGATGGTCGCCGCCGACGGAGAGCGGCACGATCCCCTGGCTCCGCAGCGCGGCGTGGAACGCCTCGATCCGCCGGCAGGTCTCGGCGGCGTCGATCGGGTTGACCGGCACGTCGCCGAGATCGGCGCAGGCGGCGAGCGCGTAGGGCGCGACGCCCGTGGAATGGTTGACCGCGCGGGTATGGGTCGAGGCCTCGCGCACGGCGCGGGGGCCGAGGCAGGCGCCGGGCCGGTTCGTGGTCGCCCCGTCGAAGGGGATGCCGACAAGGCCGATCTCCACGCCCTCTGCCGCGGCGGGGTCGCGGACCGGCAGGCGCATGAAGCTCGGGATCCCCGAGAAGCGCGGCGTCTCCATGCCGGAGGCCGGCCGGAAGCGGGCGATGCGCGCGGCATCCGCCTCGTCGACCTCGTGCGGCACGGTCCCTCCTCTCGCTCGGCGCGGGAATTGTCCCGCCCGCCCGGGAGGGAATCAAGCGCGGCCGGTGGCGGTGCATCGTGCTAGTGGAGAATCGCGGGATGCGGACGCGCGTCGGGAGGGGCGACGATGCGGGAGATCGGAACGGCATCGGCCGAATCGGAGCGGGCGCCGGAGGAGGCGCTCTGGGCGCGCATCGCCGCCCACCCGTTCGAGGACGCGCGCGCCCTCGACTTCACCGGGCGGCTCGCCGCCGACATGGGCTGGAGCCGGGCGCAGGCGAAGGGCGCCGTCGAGGAGTATCGCCGCTTCTGCTTCCTCGCCGTCACCGGAACAGAGCCCGCGACGCCGAGCGAGGAGGTCGACGCCGTCTGGCACCTCCACCTCACCTATTCCCGCGACTACTGGAGCGTCTGGTGCCCGCAGGTGCTGGAACGGCCCCTGCACCACGACCCGACCGGCGGCGGTCCGGCGGAGGATGCCCGCTACCATGGGCAGTACGCGCGGACGCTCGCCCGCTACGAGACCGCGTTCGGGCCGCCGGATCCGGCGTTCTGGCCCGGTACGGCGGCGCGATTCGGGCCCCGACCCCGCTACCGCATGGTCGACACGCACCGGGTCTGGCTGCTGCCGCGCCCGTCGGCGCTCCGGCGGGTGGCGCCGGCGGCCTGCCTCCTGCTCTGCCTGCCGACCGGCGCGCTCGCCCTGCCCTCCACCCCCCTCGACTGGCGCGGGCCGGAGTTTCTCGGCCTCTACCTGCCGCTGGCGCTGCTCGCCGTCGCCGCGTCCTTCGCGCTCGCCGTGCGGCTGCGCTTCGCGCCAGGGCGTGCCGCCCTGGCGGGGGCGCCGACGCTCGATCCGTTGGAGGCGGCGCTGCTGGCGGGCGGTCCGGGGCGGGTCGCCGATCTCGTCGCCCTCATTCTCGTCACCTCGGGCTCGGCCTCGGTCGAGCGATTTCGCGGGCGCCTCGTGGTCGAGGGCCTGCAGGGCGAGGCCGCGCGGCTCCGGCCCTTCCTCGGCTCCGTGACCGGGCCGACGCGCCGCCGCGACCTCATGGGCGCGGTGGGCGAGGCGCTCGGGCCGCTCCGGCGGCGCCTGCACGCACGGGGTCTGCTGCTCGATCCGGAGGAGACCCGCGGGGCGCGCTGGGTCGCCCTCGCGCCGATCGCGGCGGTGGCTCTGTTCGGGATCGCCAAGCTCGTCGTCGGCATCGAGCGGCACCGCCCGGTCGGGTTCCTGCTCGTCACGCTTCTCGGCCTCGCGGCCTCGGCCGGGCTCCTGTGGTGGTGGCTCTCGCGCCCGACGCGGGCCGGCGCGCAGGCCCTCGACGCCCTGTCGCGCAACCAGGCCCGCGCGCTGCGGGCGCCGATGCCGTCCGAATTGCCCCTCGCCTTCGCCATCGGCGGGATCGGCATCCTCTCGGCCTCGGCCTATCCGGAGCTGTTCGCCTACCTGAAGGCGCCGCTTCGCGACTCCGGGTCCGGTTGCGGCACCGGCGGATCGGGCTGCGGCTCCGGATCGGGCGGCGGTGGCGGCTGTGGAGGCTGCGGCGGCGGAGGCGGCGACTGAACGCGGCGCCGCCGGCCTTGCGCGTTGACGATCCGGCATGCCGTGTCTATAGAGCGCGCTTCGCAGGGCGGCCGGCAACGCGCGGGCCGCCTGCTTCGCTTTTTCACAACATGCGTCGGCCGCCGCCCGCTCTCGGGCTCGAACGCCCGACCGCCGGACGAGACGAGGATAGGACATGGCCAACACCCCGTCGGCCAAGAAAATGACCCGCAAGATCGCCAAGCGCACGGCGATCAACCGCTCGCGCCGCTCGCGGATGCGTACCTTCCTCCGCAAGGTCGAGGAGGCGATCGCCTCCGGCAACGCCGAGACCGCCCGCGAGGCGCTCCGCGCTGCGCAGCCGGAGATCATGCGCGCCGCCCAGCACGGCATCGTTCATAAGAACAACGCCTCCCGGAAGGTCTCGCGCCTCTCGGCCCGGGTGAAGGCTCTCGCGGCGCCCGCCGCCGCCTGATCCCCACGCTCCTTCTCTGGACGGCTTGAGAAGCCCGGCCTCGTGCCGGGCTTCTCGCGTTTCGGGACCTCGCGGACGCTCCGCCGGCCCCTGCGAGGTGCGGGACAGGAATCTTTGCCTCTCCGTATGCTTGACGGAGTCTTGATCCGTTGCGCTGTCCACAGCCCGAGTGTAGCTTAACAAAATCCTACGCAGGCCCGCCCTGCCGCGAGTCTAGCTCGGCCTCGCCGGAGTCGAGCCGAAGATGAGGCTGCCGTCTCGACTCCGGTGCGCGTGGCCCCGCCGGCCCGATGTCTTCCGGCGATACCCACGCAATTCCCACTGTTAGGAGAACCGTAGCGAATTGTTGATAGCCTCCTCAAGTCGGCCTTCGGCTCGTGGTCGGGGCTTGACTCTGCCGACTTTGGGGTGCCGCGCCGTCCAGGCTGCGGTGCCGTGTGTGAAGCGTGCGTACGCATCGCCGCGCAGTCCTCTGCGCGCGGTGCGGGGAGAATAAGAATGCAGGTCGAGGGCAACCTGACGGGTGGCGGGTCCGGCGGATCGGGCCGCGGGGACGATGCCGCTGCCGAGAACGCGCAGGCCTGGACGCGGGTGAAGCGCCGCCTGCGGGCGGAGCTCGGCGAGGACATCTTCGCGAGCTGGTTCGCCCGGCTGGAGCTGGAGGAGGTCAACGCCGGCACCGCGCGCCTCTCAGTGCCGACGCGCTTCCTCAAGAGCTGGATCGAATCCCACTATCTCGACCGGGTGCTCAACACCTTCCGCAGCGAGCTGGAGCAGGTCGCCCGCATCGAGGTCGGGGTGCGCGGCACCGGCGCGCCTGCCCGCCCCGCAGCGCCGAAGCCCCTCTCCGCCGCGACGGCCGCCGTGCGGGCCCCCGCCGCGCCGGCCCCGCTGACCGCTCCGGCCTCTCCGAGCGCCACGGAGACGGACGCCCCCCGCGGCGAGGCAGGCGGCGACCTCTCCGGCGCGCCCCTCGACGTGCGGCTGAGCTTCGTCAACTTCGTCGTCGCCCGCTCGAACGCGCTCGCCCACGCGGCGGCCGAGCGGGTCTCCCGCCACGACGGCGAGGCGCCCCTCTACAACCCGCTCTACGTCCATGCCGGCGTCGGCCTCGGCAAGACGCATCTGCTCCACGCCATCGGCCACGCCGCCCGCGAGGCGGGGCGCCGGGTGATCTACCTCACCGCCGACCGCTTCATGTACGGCTTCGTCAACGCCCTGAAGACGCAGAACGCGCTGGCCTTCAAGGAGCGCCTGCGGGCGATCGACCTGCTCGTCCTCGACGACGTGCAGTTCATCCAGGGCAAGTCGATCCAGGCCGAGTTCGGCCACACCATCAACGCGCTGGTCGATGCCGGCCGCCAGGTCGTCGTCGCCTCCGACCGGCCCCCGACCGAGCTCGACGCCCTCGAGGAGCGGGTGCGCTCGCGGCTGGCCGGCGGCCTCGTGGTCGAGATCGGCGGCCTCGACGAGCAGCTGCGCGCCTCGATCCTCTCCGCCCGGCTCGCCGCCGTGCAGGCCGCGCACCCGAACTTCGAGGTCTCGCCGCAGGTCGCCGCCTACGTCGCCAAGGCGATCACGGCGAATGGCCGCGATCTCGAAGGGGCCGTGAACCGGCTCCTGGCGCACGCCACCCTCACCGGCAGCCCGGTGACGATGGAGACGGCCGAGACCGCGATCCGCGACCTCGTGAAGAACCGCGAGCCCAAGCGCATCAAGATCGAGGACATCCAGAAGCTCGTCGCCAGCCGCTACAATGTCTCGCGCTCCGACATCCTCTCCGAGCGCCGCACGGCCGCCGTCGTGAAGCCCCGGCAGATCGCGATGTATCTCTCGAAGGTGCTGACGCTGCGCTCCCTGCCCGAGATCGGCCGCCGCTTCGGCGGGCGCGACCACACCACGGTGCTCCACGCCGTGCGCAAGATCGAGAAGCAGATCGGCGAGGACGCGGTGCTCGGCGACGAGGTCGAGCTCCTCAAGCGCATGCTCCAGGATTGAGCCCGATTCGCTTCGACGCGGACGTGTGAAGGGATCGCGGTGCCGGGGCGCGGAAAAGCCGGGTCTTCCCCGGCTGTTTAATCCCGCGGGCGGCGGCGGCGATTCGCCGGCCTTGCCTTCGCGGGCGCCCTTCGCCAAGCTCGACGGCCGGCATCGCGCCGCCGATGGTGGTGCATCCGGAGCACGATGCGGAGAAGCGGAAGCCGGTTCTCCGGAAACATCGTGTGGAAACGAGAATACGGAGCGTGCCGCCGGCGTTTCAGGCAGATGGCGGCGGCATGCTCTCTCCCAAACCAGAGTCAGGTCCGATGAGAGTCACCGTCGAGCGCGCGGCCCTTCTTCGGTCGCTCGGCCACGTGCACCGCGTCGTCGAGCGCCGCAACACGATCCCGATCCTCTCCAACGTGCTCCTGCGCGCCGGCGGGACGGGGCTGGAGCTGCGCGCCACCGACCTCGACATCGAGGTGACGGAATCGGTGCCCGCCGACGTGACGGATGCCGGCGCCACCACCGTGCCCGCCCACATCCTCCACGACATCGTGCGCAAGCTCCCCGAGGGCGCGCAGGTCTCGCTGGAGACCGCCGGCGACGGCGGCCAGATGACGATCCGCTCCGGCCGCTCGCGCTTCCAGCTCGGCGCCCTGCCCCAGGACGAGTTCCCGGATCTGGCCACCGGCGAGATGGGCCACGGCTTCTCCCTGCCGGCCGCCGAGCTGAAGCGGCTCATCGAGAAGACGCAGTTCGCGATCTCCACGGAGGAGACGCGCTACTACCTCAACGGCATCTTCCTGCACACGATCGAGGTCGAGGGCGCGTTGCGCCTGCGGGCGGTCGCCACCGACGGCCACCGCCTCGCCCGCGTCGAGATGGACGCGCCGCAGGGCGCCGAGGGCATGCCCGGCATCATCGTGCCGCGAAAGGCCGTCGCCGAGATCCAGAAGCTCGTGGACGACGGCGGCGAGAGCGTCAGCCTGGAACTGTCCCCGACCAAGGTCCGCCTGCGCTTCGAGGGCGGCGTGACCCTGATCTCGAAGCTCATCGACGGCACCTTCCCCGACTACCAGCGGGTGATCCCGAGCGGCAACGACAAGCGCTTGACGGTGGAGCGCGACGCCTTCGCCAAGGCGGTCGACCGGGTCTCCACCATCTCCTCCGAGCGGGGCCGGGCGGTGAAGCTGTCGCTCCAGGAGGGCCGCATCGCCCTCTCGGTGAACAACCCGGACTCGGGCAGCGCCACGGAGGAGCTCGATGCCGACTACGAGGCCGCCGGCCTCGATATCGGCTTCAACGCCCGCTACCTCCTCGACATCACCGCGCAGCTCGAGGGCGACACCGCCCTGTTCAAGCTCGCCGACCCCGGCTCCCCGACCCTGATCCAGGACCGGGAGGGCGCCTCCGCCCTCTACGTGCTGATGCCGATGCGGGTCTGACGGCCGGGCGGGCGCCGGCCGGTCGATGGACGAGGCAGCAGCGGAGCGGCGCGTCGCGCGCCTGATCGCCCGTGATTTCCGCAACTACGCGGAGCTCGACCTCGCGGTCGGGTCCAAGGTCGTGGCCCTCGTCGGCGAGAACGGCGCCGGCAAGACCAACATCCTCGAGGCGATCTCGCTGTTCACCCCCGGCCGCGGCCTGCGCCGGGCCGAGTTCTCCGGCATGGCCCGCGGCCAGGGGCCGGGCGGCTTCGCGGTGTCGCTCACCCTCGACGGGGCGGCGGACGGCCACCGCCTCGGCACCGGCTGCGAGCCGCCGGGGCATGACGGGCGCGTCTCCCGGCTCTGCCGCGTCGACGGGGCGCCGGCCCCCTCCCCCGTCGCCTTCGCCGAGCACCTGCGCGTCGTCTGGCTGACTCCCGATCTCGACGCCCTGTTCCGGGGGCCGGCGGGCGACCGGCGCCGCTTCCTCGACCGGCTGGTGCTCGCCGTCGACGCCTCGCACGGGCAGCGGGTCTCGGCGATGGAGCGGGCGCTGCGCTCGCGCAACCGCCTGCTGGAGGACCGCGCCGCGGATGAGCGCTGGCTCGACGCGGTCGAGCGGGAGGTCGCCGAGCTCGGCGTCGCCGTGGCGCTCGCCCGCCGGGAGACCGTGGAGCGCCTCGATCGGCTGATCGCGCAGACGCGGGACGATTCGGCGCCCTTCCCCTGGGCCGGCGTGCGCCTCGAAGGCGATCTCGACGATCTCGTCGCCGTCTGGCCGGCGATCGAGGCGGAGGACCGCTTCCGCGTGGCGCTTCGCCAGGGCCGCCACCGCGACCGCGCCGCCGGCCGCAGCCTGATCGGCCCCCAGACCACGGACCTCGTCGTCCGCCACGGCCCCAAGGACGTGCCCGCCGCCACCGCCTCCACCGGCGAGCAGAAGGCGCTCCTCGTCGGCTTGGTCCTGGCCCACGCAAGGCTGGTGCGGGCAATGAGCGGGCTCGCCCCGATCATCCTCCTCGACGAGGTCGCCGCCCATCTCGATCCCCGCCGCCGGGGCGGCCTGTTCGAGGCCCTGGAGGTGCTCGCCGGTCAGGTCTGGATGACCGGGGCCGACGAGGCGCTGTTCGCGGAGCTGGAGGGGCGGGCCGACGTGGTGGGGATTTGCGACGGGCGGGTGGTCTGAGGCAGGCTCAGGCGGCCGGCGGGATATCGGTCTGGGAGAAGTCGCTGCCGACGAAGAGGAGCGGCACGTCGTTCGTGCGGGCGCAGGCGTAGGCGAAGCAGTCTGCGAGATTGAGCCTGGCCGGGTGGCCCTGCCCTTTCCCGAAGCGGGCATAGGCTTCGACGGCAGCCCTGCCCTCCCTCGCGCCGACAGGGATGACGGTCACGTCCGCTTCGGAGAGGAAGCCCGTCACCAGCGCCTCGGCCTCCGACACGGAGCAGCCATTCAGTCGCCGGATCGCCATGACGGTCTCGAGGACGGCGATGGCGGACGTGGTTCGCCGTTCGGAGGCCTCCAACGAGATCGCCAGATGCTCCGCTTCCGGCTCCCCGGCGATCATGGCGACGATGGCCGATGCGTCGACGAACATCAGGGTTCGCCGTTGAGCTCATCGAAGAAGGCCTTGTCGGCCTTGAGTCCCGTCGCCGGCCGCGCGGCGAAGGCATCCTGAATCGGCTTCAGCCTCTCGATCAGCGAGGGTCGACCGTTCCGACGCTGCAGCTCGTTCTCCAGGGCGACGCGCACCGCCTCGGTCTTGCTCACGCGCGCCTCGCTCGCCAGTTTCTGGGCGAGGCGGTTGACCTCCTCGTTGCGGATGTTCAAGGGCATGTCTCGGCCTGCCATGTGTAGACGCAGCGAATCTAGTGTCTACACACATCTCCTGCAACGCCACTCGCCGCCCTCGTCCGGCGGCTCGCTCACGAACCAAGATCGATCATGACAGCTCGCCTCGACGAGGCCCGCGCCGCGCTGCGCAAGACCTTCGGCTACGACGATTTCCGGCCCGGGCAGTCCGAGGTGATCGGCGCCGTGCTGAGCGGCGCCGACGTGTTCGCGGTCATGCCCACGGGCTCGGGCAAGTCGATGACCTACCAGCTCCCGGCCCTCGTGGAATCGGGGCTGACGGTGGTGGTCTCGCCGCTGATCGCGCTGATGCACGATCAGGTCGGGCAGATGCACGGCTTCGGCATTCCCGCCGCGACCCTCAACTCCAGCGTGGCCGAAGCGCAGGCCCGCGAGACCTGGCGCGCGATCCGCGACGGCAGCCTGCGGCTGCTGTTCGTCTCACCCGAGCGCCTGCTCATGGAGGGCTGCATGGACGCGCTCCGGGGCGCGGGCGTGCGCCGGCTCGCCGTCGACGAGGCGCATTGCGTCTCGCAATGGGGGCACGACTTCCGGCCCGAGTACCGGGAGATCGCCCGCGCCCGCGAGGCGCTGGGCTCGGTCCAGACGCTGGCGCTGACCGCCACGGCGGACGCCGCCACCCGCGCGGAGATCGCCGAGCGTCTGTTCCCGGCCGGGCGCCCGCCGGAGACCTTCGTTCACTCCTTCGACCGGCCGAACATCGGCCTGACCTTTGCCGCCAAGGACAACCCGACCCGGCAGATCGAGCGCTTCCTGCGCCACCGCCGCTCGGAGAGCGGCATCGTCTACTGCTCGTCGCGCAAGCGCACGGAGCAGCTCGCCGAGAGCCTGTCGAAGGACGGCTTCCGGGCGCTGCCCTACCATGCCGGCCTCGACCAGGGCACGCGCATGCGCAACCAGGATACCTTCCTCCAGGAGGACGGGGTGGTGATGACCGCCACCGTCGCCTTCGGCATGGGCATCAACAAGCCGGACGTGCGCTTCGTCTGCCACGCCGACATGCCGTCCAACGTCGAGGGCTACTACCAGGAGATCGGCCGCGCCGGCCGCGACGGTCTGCCCGCCGACACGCTGACCCTCTACGGCCTCGACGACATGGCGCTGCGGCGCCGCCAGATCGACGAGAAGGAGGTGCCCGACGAGCGCCGCCGTGTCGAGCGGCGCAAGCTGGAAGCCATGATCGCCCTCTGCGAGGGGGCCGCCTGCCGGCGCCAGTCGCTGCTCTCGTATTTCGGCGAGACGAGCGGGCCTTGCGGCCGCTGCGACCTCTGCCGCAGCGGCGTCTCGCTGATCGACGGGACCGTGCCGGCCCAGAAGGTGCTCTCGGCCATCGTGCGCACCGGCCAGCGGTTCGGCGCCGCCTACATCTGCGACGTGGTCCACGGCAAGGAGAGCGAGCCGATCCGCCGCAACGGCCACGCCGCGCTCAAGACCTTCGGCGTCGGCGCCGACAAGCCCGTCGCCGCCTGGCGGGCGATCCTGCGCCAGCTCTTCGCGGCGGGCGCCGTCGCGGAGAAGGACGACGGCTATGGCGGCCTCGCCATGACCGAGAAGGGCGAGGCGATCCTGTTCGGCCGCGAGACCATCGCGCTCCGCCCCGACCCGGAACCGAAGGCCGCCGAGCCGAGGGGCAAGCGCCGGCCGCCGGCCCGAGAGGGCGGCGACCTCGACCTCGGCGAGGCGGACGAGGCGCTGTTCCAGCACCTGCGTGGCCTGCGCGCCACCATCGCCCGCACGGAGGGCATTGCGGCCTTCATGGTCTTCCCCGACCGCACCCTGATCGAGATGGCGAAGTCGAAGCCCGTCGACCTCTGGGCGCTCCGCTCCGTCCACGGCGTCGGCGAGCGCAAGCGCGAGGCCTATGGCGAGCGCTTCGTCGGGGCGATCTCGGAATTCCTCGCGGACGGCGCTAGAAGCGGCGGAGTGGGCCCGGGCTGAGCGGAAGCACCACGATGGCCGAGACGCACGAGACCCCCGGAGTCGATCTCGACGCCTATCTCCGCCGCATCGGCTACGAGGGTCCGCGCGAACCGACCCTCGCCGTGCTGCGCGACCTCGCCCGCCTGCACACGCTCGCGATCCCCTTCGAGAATCTCGACCCGCTTCTCGGCCGGCCGCCGAAGCTCGATGCGGCCTCCGTCGAGGCCAAGCTCGTGCGCTCGCGCCGCGGGGGCTACTGCTTCGAGCACAACCCGCTGCTCCAGCGCGTCCTTCGCGCCCTCGGCTTCGAGGCGCGCTCGCTCGCCGCCCGCGTCCTCCTCCGGCAGCCGGAAGGCGTGACGGCCCCGCGCACCCACGCGCTGCTGCGGGTCGAGGCGGAAGGGCGGAGCCATCTGGTCGATGTCGGCTTCGGGGGGCAGACGCCGAGCGGGCCGCTTCTCCTCGTGCCCGGCCCGGAGCAGGCGACGCCCCACGAGCCCTGCCGGATCGACGCGGTCGGCCCCGACGAGGCCCGGGAGTTCGTGCTTCAGGCGCGCATCGCCGGGGCCTGGACGCCGCTCTACCGATTCCACCTCTTCGAGCACGTCGCGATCGACCACGAGGTCGCCAACCACTACGTCGCGACCCATCCGGCCTCGTTCTTCCGCAATGCGATCGTCGCGGCGCGCCTGTCGCCGCAGGGGCGCCACCTGCTCTTCAACGACCGGCTGGCCTTCCAGCACGTCGACGGGCGGCGCGAGGAGCGCATCCTCCCGGACGCGCCCGCGCTGTTCGACGCTCTCGAGACCGTCTTCGGCATCGCGGCGCCGGATCGCCCGGCGCTCGCCGCCGCCTTCGGCCGCCTCACCGAACGGCCGGGGCGGGACGGGTCCGATTGAGTCCGTGGCCGTTCGGCACTCGCGTTGGGCGGGCCGCGTCGTATAGGCACCGGGTCTGCGATCGTCCGCCCCCTGGAGCCGCCGCGCCATTTCCGAGAGTCCCGCTTCGAGCGCCCCCTTCCGCCGGCAGGTCTTCTACCTGCCCGGTTTCGACCCGCGCGAGCCGGAGACCTATTGGGGGCTCTTCAGGCGGGAGGCCCGCATCACCGCCGGCCGCCGCGGCCTCGAGATCGCGGTCGGCGAGCCCCTGCGCGCCGCGGACGGGCTCAGCCTCGATTGGAACGTTCGCTGCGAGACTCCCGCGGGCTCGGCGGAGACCCGGTACGCGCTCCTGCGCTGGGACGACATCGTCCGCGCCCGCTTCCCGAGGGCGAACTGGCGGCGCCTCCTCGACGTGCCGGCGCTTTGGTGGCGGCTGTGGCGAAGCGGCTATGTCGGGCGCTTCCGCCGCGAGGCGCGCCGGTTCTCGCGCATCATCATCGGCGTCCACGTGGTCTACCTCGTGCTGGTGCTCGCGAGCCTCGGCGCGGCCCTCGGCCTCGCGGCGCTGATCCCAGCCGAGACCGCCTGGCGCTTCCTCGCCGCGCCGCCGCTCGCCTACGCGCTCCTTGCCGGCCTGATGAAGCTGACCCGCGGGCGGCCCCTCTACGTGCCGCATCTCGTGGACGACACCACCTTCACCCACGCCCATGCGGGCGGCGCGGAGGCCGGCATGGCGCCGCGGCTCTCCGCCTTCGCGGAGCGCATCCGCGCGGCGGAGGGGCAGGTGAACGAGATCGTGGTGATCGGCCACTCCTCCTCGAGCTTCCTCGGCATCGAGGTGCTCGACCGGCTGCTCGCTGCCGATCCCGGCTTCGGCACGCGGGGCACGCCCGTCACCTTCGTCTCGATCGGCAGCGTGATTCCCTGGCTCGGCCTCGACGAGCGGGCGGAGGCGTTCCGCGCGGCCCTCGGCCGCTTCGCGCAGGCCCGCGCGATCGGCTGGCTCGACATCCGGGCCGAGTGGGACTGGCTGTCGATCCACCTGCGCAATCCGGTCGCCGCCTGCGGCCTCCCACGCCCGCCGCAGGTCCCCCCCTCCGAGGCCCGCCCGGCGGTGCTGCGGGTGAACGTGCGCGACCTCGTGACGAAGGAGGCCCTGCGCACCCGGCGCTACAATCTCTTCCAGCTCCACTTTCAACTGCTGATGTCGGCCGTCTCCGAGACGTCGTTCGACTATGTTGCGCTCGTCGCCGGACCCGAGCCGGTCCATGCCCTCGTCCGCCGCGCCGCCGAGGACGACGATGCGCCCGCCCTGCCGGAAGAGGTTGTCTGAGGCCCCGTCGCGCGCCGGAGGGCCTGCATCCTTTGTTGCCAGCGTGCGCCGCACCGAATAGACCGCGCGCAACCGAAGCCGGCACAGGCGGGAGCGCCCGATCGGGTGCCTGGCCACGGCACGCGACCGCCTTTCGTCTGGGTCCTCCGCGATGTTCCGCAACGACGTTCCGATGACCCCCGAGCTCGTGCGCCAGCACGGCCTCACGCCCGACGAGTTCGAGCGCTTCCGGATCCTCATCGGCCGCGATCCGACGCTCACCGAGCTCGGCATCGTCTCGGCGATGTGGAACGAGCACTGCTCCTACAAGTCGTCCCGCAAGCACCTGCGCGGCCTGCCGACCTCGGCGCCGTGGGTGATCCAGGGGCCCGGCGAGAACGCCGGCGTCATCGACATCGGCGACGGGCACGCCTGCGTCTTCAAGATGGAGAGCCACAACCACCCGAGCTTCATCGAGCCCTACCAGGGCGCGGCGACCGGCGTCGGCGGCATTCTCCGCGATGTCTTCACGATGGGGGCCCGGCCGATCGCGGCGCTCAACGCGCTCCGCTTCGGCTCGCCGGACCATCCGCGCACGCGGCACCTCGTCTCGGGCGTCGTGGCGGGCGTCGGCGGCTACGGCAACTCCTTCGGCGTGCCGACGGTCGGCGGCCTCGTCGGTTTCCACAAGCGCTACGACGGCAACATCCTCGTCAACGCCATGGCGGTCGGCCTCGCGCGGACGGACGGGATCTTCTACGCGGCGGCCACCGGCGTCGGGAACCCGATCGTCTATCTCGGCTCCAAGACCGGCCGCGACGGCATCCACGGCGCCACCATGGCGTCCGCCGAGTTCGACGAGGCCTCGGAGTCGAAGCGCCCGACCGTGCAGGTCGGCGATCCCTTCGCGGAGAAGCTGCTGCTCGAGGCCTGCCTGGAGCTGATGGCGTCCGGCGCCGTCATCGCCATCCAGGACATGGGCGCGGCGGGGCTGACCTGCTCGGCCGTCGAGATGGGCGCCAAGGGCGACCTCGGCGTCGAGCTGCATATCGAGAAGGTGCCCGCCCGCGAGGAGGGCATGACCCCCTACGAGATGATGCTCTCCGAGAGCCAGGAGCGCATGCTCATGGTGCTCAAGCCCGGCATGGAGGCCGAGGCGGAAGCCATCTTCGTGAAGTGGGGCCTCGATTTCGCGGTGATCGGCCACACCACCGATACGCTGCGCTTCGTGATCAAGCACAACGGCGAGACCGTCGCCGACCTGCCGATCAAGGAACTCGGCGACGAGGCGCCCCTCTACGATCGGCCGCATATCGCCAACACGCACCTGCCCGTGCTCGCCGCCGCAGAGGTGCCGGCGCCGACCTCCCTGAGCGAGGCGCTGCGCAAGCTCGTCGGCTCGCCGGAACTGTGCTCGAAGCGCTGGGTCTACGAGCAGTACGACCACTTCATCCTCGGCAACACCGTGCAGAAGCCCGGCGGCGACGCCGCGATCGTGCGGGTCGAGGAGGGGCCGAAGGGCCTCGCGCTCACCGCCGACGTGACGCCGCGCTACTGCGAGGCCGACCCCGTCGAGGGCGGCCGGCAGGCGGTGGCCGAGGCCTGGCGCAACATCACCGCGGTCGGCGGGCGTCCCCTCGCGATCACCGACAACCTCAACTTCGGCAACCCGGAGAAGCCCGAGGTGATGGGCCAGCTCGTCGGCTGCCTCCAGGGCATCGGCGAGGCCTGCCGGGCGCTCGACTTCCCCGTCGTGTCGGGCAACGTCTCCCTCTACAACGAGACCAACGGCGTCGGCATCCTGCCGACCCCGACCATCGGCGGCGTCGGCGTCGTGGACGACGTCACCCGCTTCGCCAGCCTCAGCCTGAAGCGCGAAGGCGACGTGCTGGTCCTCGTCGGCGACGCCGAGGGCTGGCTCGGGCAGTCGGTCTACCTCTCCGTGATCGAGGGCCGCGAGGAGGGCGCGCCGCCGCCCGTCGACCTCGCCGAGGAGCGCCGCAACGGCGACTTCGTGCGCGGGCTGATCCTGTCGGGCACCGTCGACACCGTCCACGACCTTTCCGATGGCGGCCTCGCCGTAGCGCTCGCCGAGATGGCGATGGCCGGCGGCATCGGCGCGGCGCTCCCCGAGGCGCCGGAAGGCATCGCGCCCCACGCCTTCCTGTTCGGCGAGGACCAGGCCCGCTACCTGCTCGCCGTGGAGCCGGAGGCCGCCGCCGACATCCTCTACAGCGCCGCCGCGCAGGGCATCCCGGCCGCGAGCGTCGGCGTCACCGGCTCCGACCGTTTGACGCTGCCGGGCGGCGAGACCATATCCATCGCTGAACTGAAGGCCGCCCACGAGGGCTGGCTTCCGGCCTACATGGCGAGCCAGCCGGCCGCCGCCGCCTGACCCGAGACGTTTCGAGGAGCCCGACCCGATGCCGATGGACGCGCGCGACATCGAGGCCATGATCCGCGAGGCGCTGCCCGACGCGACGATCGAGATCAAGGACCTCGCCGGGGACGGCGATCACTACGCTGCGACGGTCATCTCCTCGGCCTTCAAGGGCAAGACCCGCGTCGCCCAGCACCAGATGGTCTACGGCGCGCTCCAGGGGCGGATGGGGGGCGTGCTCCACGCGCTTGCGCTGACCACGGGCGTCCCGCAGGATTGATGCAAGCCGCGTCGGGATGCTCCCGATGGAACAGACAACAGGAACCGCCATCATGACCGACGTGAACACCGCCATCGAGAACGAGATCAAGTCGCAGGACGTCGTCGTGTTCATGAAGGGCACGCCGCAGTTCCCCATGTGCGGCTTCTCCGGCCAGGTCGTGCAGATCCTCAACTACCTCGAGGTGCCGTTCAAGGGCGTGAACGTGCTCGACGACATGGGCATCCGCGAGGGCATCAAGGCCTATTCCAACTGGCCGACCATCCCGCAGATCTACGTGAAGGGCGAGTTCGTCGGCGGCTGCGACATCGCCCGCGAGATGTTCCAGTCCGGGGAGCTGCACCAGTTCCTGGCCGAGAAGGGCGTGCCGGTGAAGGCGCCCGCCGCCTGAGCGGGGCGAAACCTTCCCGCCTCCGTGCGTTCTCCCCGTGCCGCCACCGGCACGGGGTCGAGGCATGCGTGACGTCATCATCGTGGGCGGCGGACCCGCAGGGCTCAACGCCGCCCTGATCCTCGGCCGCTGCCGCCGCACGGTCCTGCTCTGCGACAAGGGCGAGCCGAGGAACGCGGCGACGTCCCTCACCTGGGGCGTCTTCACCCGCGACGGGACGCCGCCCTTCGAGCTGCGCGCCCGCGCCGAGGCCGATCTCGAGCGCTACCCGACCGTCGAGCGCCGCGAGGCGGAAGTCGTCGATGCCCGTCGCCTGGACGAGGGCTTCGAGATCACCTGCGCGGATGGACGCCGCGAGCGGGCGCGCCGCCTGATCCTCGCGACCGGTCTGCATCAGGACCTGCCGGAGGTCGCGGGCTTCGCCGAACATTGGGGGCGCGGCGTCCATTCCTGCCCCTACTGCGACGGCTACGAGCTGCGCGACCAGCCCATCGCCGCCTACGCCCATGGCGAGCGCGCCCGCGGCTTCGCCCTGGAGCTGACGGGCTGGAGCGGCGACGTCACCCTCTGCACGGACGGGCGCCCGACACCCCTCGATGCGGAGAGCCGCGAGCGGCTCGCCCGCAACGGCGTCCGCGTGGTCGAGACGCCGATCTCAGCCCTGGAGGGTGACCGGAGCGGCCCGCGGCGCCTGCGCTTCGCGGATGGCGGCAAGCGCCCCTGCCGCGCGGTCTTCCTGATGCCGGAGGGCGGCCGCCCGTCCGAGCTGATGGAGCGCCTCGGCTGCGCGATCGCCGACAACGGCACCGTCCCGACCCGCGATTACGAGCGCACCGAGGTGCCGGGCCTCTTCGTCGCGGGCGACGCCTCGAGGCGCGTCCAGTTCGCGGTGGTCGCCGCCGCCGAGGGCGCGATGGCGGCGTTCGCCGTCAACACCGAGCTCCTGCGCGAGGACACCCGCTGACCCAAGGCACGGGACGAACCGCGCGGCCGAGACGTTGGGATTCGAGAGGCCAACCGGGAGAATCCATGACCCTCGTCCATCCGCACACGCCGCGCGTCGCCGTCGCCAGCGCCTGCACCCTGGGCGAGGAGATCCTGTGGGACGCCCGCTCTGACAGCCTGCTCTGGGTCGATATCGAGGACCCGGCGGTGTGGCGGCACGATCCCGCCTCCGGGCGCAGCCGCCGCCTCGCCCTCGACGAGAAGCTGAGCTTCGCGGTGCTGACGCCGGATCCGGAGGTGGTCGTGGCGGGCTTCAAGTCCGGCGTTGCCCGCCTCGACCTGTCGACCGGCGCCCGCACCCCCCTCGTCAACCCGCACGAGCACCGGCCCGGCAACCGCCTCAACAGCGGGAGCGTCGGCCCGGACGGCGCTCTGTGGTTCGGCAGCATGGACGATGCCGAGGAGGAGGCGACGGGCAGCTACTACCGCTGGGACGGCGAGAGCCTCGAAGGCTTCGGCGGCAAGGCCGCGGTGACGAACGGGCCGATCGTCGCGCCGGACGGGCGGAGCGTCTACACGATCGACACCTACAACGGCGTGATCCGCGTCCACGACCTCGACGGGTCGCGGGTCGGGGAGCCGCGCCCGCTCGTCGCCTTCGAGGAGGGATGGGGCAAGCCCGACGGCCTGACCCTCGACGCCGAGGGGCATCTCTGGGTCTGCCACTACGCGGGCTCGCGCATCACCCGGTTCACGCCGGAGGGCGAGATCGAGCGGATCGTGCCGGTGCCGACCGCGCTCGTCACGAAGTGCGCCTTCGGCGGGCCGGACCTCTCGACCCTCTACATCACCACCTGCCTGCGCGGCCGCGACCCGACGCTCGATCCGATGGCGGGGCACGTCTATGCCGTCGAGACGGCGTTCAAGGGGCTGCCCGCCACCCTCTTCGAGCGGTGAGCGCGACTTCAGGCGGTCGAGGCCGGTCGTCGCAGGATCTCGACGGGGCGGGTGCGGCGGCACACCGCGGCCGGGCCCCGAAAGGGCGAAGATTAATTATCGGTTACCGGCCGACGACTTCACGGAACTTGACCGTGGTCGTCCCCGTTATTCGGTACTGCCGCGCTCAGGCCGGCAGGGATTTCACTCTCGCCACCGCAGGTGCGAGGCCGCCATGCCCGTTTTCGACGCCAAGACCCTGGACAGCTCCTTCGAGGGAAGCGCGCTTCTCGCCGCGATCCTGCACCCGACCCGCGCCGCACAGGCCCGCGCAAAGGTGATCGGACGCCGCCGCGCCGCCCGAGCGCCGGCCCTCGTCGAGCCCGTGTCCCTGGAGTCGCGCTTTCCCCTGCGGCCCGACGCCCTGGCGATGGCGCCCAACGAGACGATCTGAGCGCGACCAGGCCGATCTTACCAGGCCTGGGGCGTGATGACGCCGGCGCGGGTGACGACGACCCACTCGCGCCCCTGCTTCTCGATCGACTCGACCCGGCCGACGCCGGGAATATTCTCGCCGCGCACCGCCTCGAACAGACGGCGCCGGCGGTCCTCCAGGACGGCGGTGCCGTCATAGACCTCCCGCAGGGCCCAGTTCTCGATCACCGGCGGCTTCTCGGCCGCCTTTTTCGTGTCCGGGATCGCGCCCGTCGTGACGGGCTCCGGCGCCTTGATCTCCTTCGGCGTCTCCTTGACCGCGACCGACGCCGGCGCGGCGGCGGGCGTCGGTGACGCCATCGCCGTACGCTTCTCGACCTGAGCGGTCAGGGCGGCGATCCTGGCGCCCTGGTCGCGGCCGGTCTTCTCGACATGCTCGCCGAGCGCGGCGATGCCGCTTGCCAGCGCCTGCTCCAGGCGGCCGACGCGCTCGATCAGGGTGGTCTCGCGGGTGCGGATGTCGCCGCGGGCGGCCTCCGTCGTCTCGCGCAGGGCGGCGAGCGTCCGGCCGAGGCGCTCGACCTCGCCGTTGAGGCGGGCCGACTCGGTCCGGCCCGCTTCGAGCGCCGAGGCGGTCTCGGCGAGGCCATCCCCGCCCCGCGACAGCGAGACCGCGGCGGTGCCCGCGCCGAGCATCAGTCCGAGGGCGAGGGCGCAGCCGGCGAGCCCGTAGGCGCGCCGGTCGAGCCCGGCCGCCGGGCTCCGGGCCAGGGCGGGAAGCTGGATGCGATGGGGTTTTCCGGCATCCGGCTTGCCGGCCTCCACTGCCGCGCGCAGCTTGGCCTCCGGGCTGTCGCCGAGGGTGTCCTTGCCCGTGTCCGTCGCCCGATTCCCAGCCATGTCCGTCGTCCTCGGCCGCCGCTTCAGGAAATGTTCCGAAAGCATTGGTTAAGGACGTTTGTTTACCGAACCGTTACCGGGCCCGTTCGCTCATGCGGCGCGCTGGTTGATCTTGCTGTCGGCGATGCGGGTCAGCTTGGCGTCGGTGGCCTTCTCCTCGTCGAGGTTCTCCTGGAGCACGCCGGCGCAGTCGTCCCGGCCGAGCTGCTTGGCCCAGGCGATGAGCGTGCCGTAGCGGG
>NZ_BPQR01000008.1 GCF_022179345.1 Methylobacterium jeotgali
CGCCCGCTCGGCGGCGGCCCCTCAGACGGCCGCCGCCTCCGCGTCCCGACGACGCGACGCCGCCGCGATCCCGCGCGCCGGGGCGGCCTTGCTCGTGCCTCGACCGCCCTTCTTCGCCTTGCCGGCCGTCTTCCGGCGCGGGGCGGCCTTGCGGGGCGCCGTCTCGTCGCTCGTCGCCTCGGCCCCGTCGAGGCGCTCGCGCAGCAGCGCCAGCACCGCCGCCTCCTCCGGGCGCAGCGTGCCGAGATCGGAGCGCAGCTCCGTCTCCACCGCCTCCTTCACCTGGAGGATCAGGCCGCCCTTCAGGTACAGGTCGAGCACCTGCGGGTGGACGTAGCACTTGCGGCAGATGGTCGGCGTGTTGCCGAGCCGCGAGGCGACGCTCTCGATCGCCGCGCGGACGTTCTTCTTGGCGACGGTCTGGGTGTCGAACGCCTCGAAGGCCTTCAGCGCCATGGCGGCAAGCACCGTGCCGGCCCAGGTCCGGAAATCCTTGGCAGTGAAGTCCTTGCCGGTGATCTCGCGCAGGTAGGCGTTGACGTCGCTCGAGGTCACGTCGCGGCGCGTCCCCTCCTCGTCGAGGTACTGGAACAGCTCCTGGCCCGGCAGGTCCTGGCAGGCCTTGACGATGCGCGCCACCCGCCGGTCCTTGACCGAGAGGTTCCACTCCTTGCCGCTCTTGCCCTTGAAGCGGAAGCGCATCTGCGCACCCTCGACCGTCACGTGCGGGTCGCGCAGCGTGGTAAGTCCGTAGCTGCGGTTGGTACGGGCGTAGTCGTCGTTGCCCACGCGGATCAGGGTCGTCTCGAGAAGGTGCACGACGGTGGCGAGCACCTTCTCCCGGGGCAGGCCGCGCCGGCCCATGTCGGCGTCGACCCGTGCGCGGATGCCGGGCAGCGCCTCGGCGAAGGCCATGACGTGTCCGAACTTCGCCGAGTCCCGTGCCTCGCGGAAATCCGGGTGGTAGCGGTACTGCTTGCGCCCCCGCGCGTCCCGGCCCGTCGCCTGGATGTGGCCGTTCCGGCGCGGGCAGATCCACACGTCCGTGTAGGCCGGCGGGATGGCGAGCGAGCGGATGCGGGCTAGGACCTCGCGGTCGCGCACCGGAGCGCCCTTGGCGTCGAGGTAGCGGAAGCCGGTGCCGCTCTTGCGCCGGGTGAGGCCGGGCATGCGGTCGTCCACGTAGCGCAGGCCCGCGTCCGCTGCGGCCTCGCGGGGATCGACGGCGAGGCCGTCGGAGGATTCATCGACCGGACACGCAACCTGCGGGGCCATCGCCGCCACTCCCGTCCTGAAAGCGTCGACCAACGGCATGGAAGCGCCGGCGTTCCTGCGCCGGCTCATCCGCCGCAGCGGGAGAGGTGCCGAAACCTGTCCGGGAAAGGGAAGTCCGCTTCTCCTTCGGGACCGGCGATCCGACGAACCCTAGATCTCGATCTCGGTGCCGACCTCGATCACCTGCCGGGTCGGCACGCAGAAGAAGGCCCCGGTGCGCTCGCCGTTGCGCTGCATGAAGGCGAAGAGGCCCTCGCGCCAGCTCGACATGCCGCGGCCGTCGGCCTTCGGCAGCACGGTCTCGTGGCCGACGAAGACGGTGAGGTCCCGCGTGAACGCCTCCGGCAGCAGCCCGGCGCCGACGGCGCAGGAGAGACCCTCGGGGATCGAGGCGTCCTGCATGAAGCCGTAGCGCAGGGTCACCCGGTAGAAGTCCGGGGCGATGCGCGTGACCTCGGCGCGCTTGTCCACCGGCACCGTCGGCGTCTCCTCGTAGAGGGCGGTGACGATCAGGACCCGCTCGCAGAGTGCGTGGCTGCGCTCGACGAAGCGCGAGAGGTGGATCGGGATGCCCTGCGTCGCCGCCGAGAGGAAGGCGCCGGCGCCGGGCAGGCGCACGATGTCGCCGCGATGGAGGCGGGCGAGGAAGGCCTCCTCCGGCTCGCGCAAGGCCACCCGGGCCTCCTCGATGAGCAGGTTGCCCTTGCGCCAGGTCAGCATCATCGTGGCGACGAGCCCGGCGAGCACCAGCGGAAACCAGCCGCCCTCGACGAGCTTCACGCTGTTGGCCGCCAGGAAGACGAGGTCGATGACGAGGAAGAAGCCGTTGACGAGGAGCACGGGCACGAGCCCGTAGCCCCATTTGCGGGCGATGAGCGCGGCGAGCAGAGTGGTGATCGCCATCAGGAGCGACACGGCGATGCCGTAGGCGCCGGCCAGCGCGTCCGAGGAGCCGAAGATCAGGACGGCGGAGAGCGTCGCCGCGGCGAGCAGCCAGTTCACCGCCGGCACGTAGATCTGCCCGCGCTGGTCGCTCGCCGTCTGCACGATGCGCATGATCGGCAGGAAGCCGAGCTGGATCGCCTGTTGCGTCAGGGAGAAGACGCCGGAGATGATCGCCTGCGAGGCGATGACGGTGGCGAGCGTGGCGAGCCCGATCAACGGGTAGTGCGCCCAGTCCGGCGCGAGGCGGTAGAACGGGTTCTCGATGGCGTCGGGCTCGGCGAGCAGCAGCGCGCCCTGCCCGAAATAGTTCAGCACCAGGGCCGGCAGCACCAGGGCGAACCAGGCGACGCGGATGGCGCGGGCGCCGAAATGGCCGAGATCGGCGTACATCGCCTCGCCGCCCGTCACAGCGAGGAAGGCGGCGCCCAGCATCGCGAAGCTGACGTGCCAGCCGGCATGGGTCAGGAAATCCACTGCCCGCAGGGGATTGAGGGCGGCGAGGATCTTCGGCTCGTGAAGGATGCCGCCGATGCCGAGCAAGGCGAGCACGCCGAACCACAGCAGCATCACGGGGCCGAAGATGCGGCCGATGAAGGCCACACCCCGGCTCTGCACCATGAACAGGCCCATCAGGATGACGACGGTGATCGGCACCACGAAGGGCGAAAGCGCGGGCGCGTCGACCTTCAGCCCCTCCACGGCCGAGAGCACCGAGATCGCCGGGGTGATGGCGCCGTCCCCGTAGAGGAGCGCGGCGCCGAGGAGGCCGACGACGAGGAGCAGCGCCTGGGGGCTGCGCGGCCGCGCGTGGCGGGCGCCGAGGAGCGCCAGCATCGCGACGATGCCGCCCTCGCCGCGGTTGTCGGCCCGCAGGATCAGCACCGCGTACTTGAGCGAGACGATCAGGATCAGCGCCCAGAGGATCAGCGAGACGGCGCCCGTCACGGCGAGGGGGTCGGCGGTGGCGGCCCCGCCGCTCGCCGCCTTCACAGCCTCCTTGAAGGCGTAGAGCGGGCTCGTGCCGATGTCGCCGTAGACGACGCCGAGCGCCCCGAGGAGAAGCGCCGGCTTGAGGGCCATGGGTCCGTGCGCGGTGCCCCCGGCGTCCGCCGCCCCGGCTTCGGGCGCCCTCGCGACGTTTACGGCCTGACTCACGATGGCGCTCCCCCGCGCGGGGCGCGAACGCTCCGGCAGGGAAAAGCTAGGCGGGCCGACGCGTCGGGAAAGCCGCCCTTCCCCGCCGCGACGCCCTCGAAGGCGGGCGCCGCCACGGTCTCACGGGAACGTGTTCGGGAAGGCGGCGGCCAGCAGCGTTTCGGGGCACTCCCCTTGCCGGCGAACGACCGCGACGGGAGCGGCAACCCTCCGCGCCAGCGCCTCGGCGACGGTCTCCGGCGGCACCGGCGCCGCCTCGCTCTCGCTCACCGCGATGGCGGCGAACGGCAGGCCGCGCAGGCGCAAGACCTCCGCAGCGGTGAGCGCGTGGCTGATGGCGCCGAGATAGGTGCCGGTGACGAGGAGGATCGGCAGGCCGAGGGCCTCGGCCCAGTCGAGGCCGGTCGCTTCCCGCGTCAGCGGGCTCATCAGGCCGCCGACGCCCTCGACGAGGACATGGCAGTCGGGCGGCGCGGCTTCGAGCTTGTCGCGGCACCAGCCGACGAGCTCGGCGAGGTCGAGGCTGCGGCCCTCGCGCGCCGCGGCGAGGTCGGGGCCGAGGGGGGCGAGGAAGCGCCAGGGCGAGCAGGCCTCGACGCTCTCTTGCGTGAGGGGCGTCCCGGCGGCGGCGAGCAGCCGGGACGTGTCGCTCTGCGCGAAATCCGGATCGGAGAGGAGCGGCACGCCGCTCGCCACGGGCTTGAGCGGCCGCACCAGGCGCTCCCTCGCCCGCAGAGCGCGGACCAGGCCGGCGGTGACGTAGGTCTTGCCGATCTCGGTGCCCGCACCCGCGACGAACAGGCCGGGCACGGCAAGTCCCATCGCCTGGCCCTACTTCTCGACGAAGGCCTTCTCGATGACGTAGTGGCCGGCCTCGCCGTGGTTGCCCTCGACGTAGCCGCCGTCCGTGAGGAGCTGACGGGTGTCCTTGATCATCTCAGGCGAGCCGCAGAGCATGAAGCGGTCGGCCTCGATCGACATCGGCGGCAGGCCGATATCCTCGAAGAGCTTGCCCGAGGTCATCAGGTCGGTGATCCGCCCGCGGTTGCGGAAGGGCTCGCGGGTCACGGTCGGGTAGTAGACGAGCTGCTGCGAGATCATCTCGCCGAGGAGCTCGTGCTTGGGCAGGGTCTCGGTGATGGTCTCGCCGTAGGCCAATTCCTGCACCTGACGGCAGCCGTGGACGAGCACGACCTTCTCGAAGCGGTCGTAGGTCTCCGGATCCTTGATGATCGACAGGAAGGGAGCGAGCCCGGTGCCGGTGCCGAGCAGGTAGAGGTGCCGGCCGGGCAGCAGGTTGTCGAGTACCAGCGTGCCGGTGGGCTTCTTGCCGACGATGATCGGGTCGCCGACCTTGAGGTGCTGGAGCTTGCTCGTCAGCGGGCCGTTCTGGACCTTGATCGAGAAGAACTCCAGCTCCTCCTCGTAGTTGGCCGAGACCACGGAGTAGGCCCGCAGCAGCGGACGCCCCTCGACCTCGAGGCCGATCATGGTGAACTCGCCGTTGCGGAAGCGGAACGAGGGATCCCGCGTCGTGCGGAAGGAGAACAGCGTGTCCGTCCAGTGGTGGACGGCGACCACACGCTCCTCGTTGAACTTGCTCATCGACGGCTGAATCCTCGAATCCGGTCTCAAGTCGCGCCGCGTCTTCTCGCATCTGCGGCAGGCCCGTCAAGTCACGGGCCCGTCATGGCAGATTCGCTTCGCGGTGATGGGTCGTAGTCTGGAAGTATTCTCGATCTAAGGATGCTTCTCGCGCCGCACCATCGCGATGGGGGCCAGCCCCGCCTCGATCTCCGCCCGGCGCGGCTCCAGGAAGGGCGGCAGGGCGAGGCGGTTGCCCAGTTCCGCCAGGGGCTCGTCGGCGGTGAAGCCCGGCCCCTCGGTGGCGATCTCGAACAGGATGCCGTTCGGCTCGCGGAAGTAGAGGCTGCGGAAGTAGAAGCGGTCGATGGGGCCGCTCGACGGCATCCGCAGGGCGCGCAGGCGCTCGGCCCAGGCTCCGTAGTCGGCGTCCGGCACGGAGAAGGCGACGTGATGGACGGCGCCCGCCCCCTGCCGGGAGGGGGCCGAGCGGTCGGCGAGAAGCTGAAGCTCGGCGCCCGCCCCGCCCTCGCCCATGGAAAAGACCTCGACCGGGCCGGCCTCGGTCTCGAAGCGCCGGACCGGCGCCATGCCGAGCACCTCGACGAGCACGGCCGCCGTGCGCTCGGGCTCGGCCACGGCGAGGCGGACGGGACCGAGGCCGCGGATCTGGCGCTCGGCCGGCACCGGGCTTCCCGTCCAGGGATGGGCCGGGCCGGCGCCGCCATCGTCCACGAGGCTGAGGCGCTGGCCCTCGCCATCCTCGAAGTCGAGGGTCGGGCGGCCGTCGCGCATCTCCGGCTCGGCGTGCGCGACACCGAGCGAGGCGAGGCGCTCGCGCCACCAGTCGAGCGTGCCCTCCCCCGCGACGCGAAGGCTGGTCCGCACGATGCTGTTGGTACCCCGGCGCTCCGGCGGCGCCCGCCAGTCGAAGAAGGTGACGTCGGTGCCGGGCGAGGCGATCCCGTCGGCGTAGAACAGGTGGTAGGCGGAGACGTCGTCCTGGTTGACGGTCTTCTTGACGAGGCGCAGCCCCAGCGTGCCCGTGTAGAAGGCCACGTTCTCGGCGGCCCGGGCCGTCACCGCGGTGAGATGGTGCAGGCCGCTCGGGCTGGTGATCGCCATGCCGCCCTCAGAAGCCGGTCGGACGGCCGGCCGCGACCGCGAGCATCCGCCCGTCGCCCAGGGTGCGCTCCGCGGCGCGCCGGATATCGGCCTGCGTCACCGCGCTCACCATGGCGTTGCGGCGGGTGATGTAGTCCATGCCGAGCCCCTCGAAGGCGATCTGCACGAGCTGGTGGGCGATCTTGGTCGAGGTGTCGAAGCCGAGCGCGTAGGAGCCGGTCAGGTAGTCCTTGGCCTTCTGGAGCTCCTCGTCGGAGGGGCCGTCGGCGACGAGGCGGTTCACTTCCTCGGCGATCACCGCCATGGCCTCGCCGACGCGCTCGTTCTTGGTGGCCGTGTAGCCCCAGATCATCGCCGCCGAGCGGTGGCTGACAAGCGAGGTGCCGACCGAGTAGGCGAGGCCGCGCTTCTCGCGCACCTCCTGGAACAGGCGCGAGGTGAAGGAGCCGCCGCCGAGGACGTGGTTGAGGACGTAGGCCGGGATAAAGTCCGGGTCCCGCCAGGGGATGCCAGCCATGCCGAAGCGGATCACCGATTGCGGCACGTCGAGATCGACGACCTCCCGCCGGCCGATGGCGCCAACCTCGACGCGGGGCACCGGCGTCAGCGTCCCGGCCTCGGGCAGCGCTCCGAAGGCGCGGTCGAGGGCGGCGGCCAGCGCCTCGGCCTCGATGGCGCCGACCGCGGCCACCTTCACCGCGCCGCGCCCGACGATGCGGGCGTGCATGGCCACGAGATCGTCGCGGGTGATCGCCGAGACGCTCTCGACGGTGCCGGACGAGGGCCGGCCGTAGGGGTGGCCGGAGAAGGCCTCCCGGAAGAAGCGCCGCGAGGCCATCACGCCGGGATCGTTCTGCTGGTAGCGCAGGCCCGCGACCACCTGGGCGCGCACCCGCTCGATGGCGGAGGCGTCGAAGCGGGGCTTGGCGAGCGCCAGCGCCAGCAGCTCGACGGCCTCGTCGGCGTGCTTGACGAGGGTCTTGAGCGAGCCGCCGACGGCGTCGGGGCCGGCGTGGAAGGACAGCTCGATGGCGCGCGCCGCGAGCCGCTCCTGGAAGGCGTCGGAATCGAGGTCGCCGGCGCCCTCGTCGAGGAGGCGGGCGAGCATCTGGGCGCAGCCGGCCTTGCCCTCCGGGTCCTGGGCGGCGCCGCCCTCGAAGGTGAAGGCCAGCGCCACCATCGGCACCACCGGGGAGGCGACGTGCCAGGCCTCGATGCCAGCGGCGGCGGCGACCGGCAGGGCCTGCGCGGGGGAGGCTTCGGTGCGGGTGGCGGTCTCGGCGAGGTCCATGATGCTGATCCGTGTCTGTTGCGCGCGAGGCGGCGGGAGGGGGCCGCTCAGGCGGCGGCCGTGCCCTCGGACTCGCGCGACTTGATGAGGTAGCCGGTCACCGAGCGGGCCGGCGTCAGGTAGCGCTCGGCGGCCGCCGCGAGATGCTCGCGGGTGACGGCCTCGATGTCGGAGGGCCAGCGGCGGACCTCCTCGATGCTCTCGCCGATCGAGAGCGCCGAGCCGAAGATGCGGGCGAGCGAGGTCTGGCTGTCGGAGGCGTAGACGGTCTCGGCCACGAGCCGGGTCTTGGCCCGCTCGATCGCCTCCGCGCCCAGCGCCTCGGCGGCGGCCCGGCGCAGCACCGCGTCGAGGGCCTCCTCCAGCGCCTCCAGGGAGACGCCCTCGGCCGGCACCGCGTAGACCGAGAAGCGGGTATCGTCGATCGCCGAGCCCATGTACCAGGCGCCCGCGTTCACGGCGATGCCCTGCTCCAGCACCAGCTTGCGGTAGAGGTAGGAGGTGGCGCCCCCGCCGAGCAGCTCCGCCAGCACCTCGAGGGCGTGGCAGCCGCCGTCGCGGGCGGTGATGCAGGAGGGCGTCAGGTAGAGGCGCTGGAGCGTCGGCTGCTCGACCTTCGGATCGGCCACCGCGACGCGGCGCATGGCCCGGGGATCGGGCTCGCGGGGGCGCACCCGCACCGGCCGGGCGCCCTGGGGCGTGACGCGGCCGTAGGTCTCTTCGGCCAGGCGCCGCACGCCGTCGGGCGTCACGTCGCCGGCGACGACGAGGGTCGCGTTCTCGGGCGTGTAGAAGCGCTTGTAGTAGTCGAGGGCGTGGCCCCGGTTCAGCCCCTCGATCTCGTGCATCCAGCCGATGATCGGGATGCCGTAGGGGTGATGGACGAAGAGCGAGGCGGCCATGGCCTCGGAGAGCTGCGCGGAGGGGTCGGTCTCGACCCGCATCCGGCGCTCCTCCAGCACCACGTCGCGCTCGGGCGCCACCACGGCGTCGTCGAGGACGAGGCCGGTCATGCGGTCGGCCTCGAACGCCATCATCGTGCCGAGATGGTCGCGGGCGACCCGCTGGAAGTAGGCGGTGTAATCGTAGCTCGTGAAGGCGTTCTCCTGGCCGCCGAGACCGGAGACCGCCTTCGAGAACTCGCCGACCGGGTGCGCCTCGGTGCCCTTGAACATCAGGTGCTCGAGGAAATGCGCGATGCCCGACTGGCCGAGCGGATCATCGGCAGAGCCGTTGCGGTACCAGATCATGTGGGTGACGACGGGCGCGCGCAGGTCCGGCACCACCACCACGTCGAGGCCGTTGTCGAGTGTGAAGGCAGAGACCTCGGGCCCGCCGGCCTCGGAGCGGCCGAAGGCGGCGGCGTCGCCGCGCCCGGCACCGGGATGGGCATGGAACAGGGCGGGCTCGGCCTTCCTGAAGAGGTGCATTCCTGTGTCCTTCCGCGCCGCCGCGGGGGCGGGGGCGCCGTTATGGCCAGTCCGGATCGAGACGCACGGCCCGCGGCCTCGATCGCGACAGGCAAGTTCCGGGCTCGGCGTCGCCCGGATGCCGGCCGGTGCCGGCGGGATCGTCGTCTCAGCGCGAGCGGATGTAGCGGCCGGGATCGGCCTCGTCGCGCTCGCGGCTCGGGTTGTTGATCGGGTCGCTGGTGTTGCGGGCCACGGGCTTCGGCGCCTTGCGGTAGCCGGTGGGCGGCTCGGTGAGCATCTCGCGGGAAGGCTCGGCGAGCACCGGCTCGGTCTTGGTCTCGCCGACGCCCTTCAGCAGCTCCAGAGGGTTCACCCAGAAGGAGTCGCGGTGATTGTCGCCGGGCTTGCGCTCGACCTCGGTGGTGAGGTTGGCGCCCTCGCGGCGGCCGGAGCGCATCTCGTCGATGCTGAGCGTGACGTTGTTGTCGTTGTAGCGGCCCTGGGGCTGGTTGCCCTTGGGGACGCGGGCCTCCTGCTCCGCCTTCTGGCGGGCGACGATCTCGGGCTCGCGGGGCCACTCGGGGGAGGCGTTGGCGGAGCGGGGCGGCGGCAGGGCCTTGCCGTCGAGCTTGGGCGGCATCACCAGGGGCGCGCGCTCGCGGTAGTTGATGGCCGGGCGGTCGCGCTCGATCAGGCCGAGCGTGCTGAGGGTGTCGCGCATCAGCTCGCCCTCCTTCTGCTGGGCCTGCGCGGCCCCCGTGCCGAGGAGGGCCCCGGCGAGGACGGCGGTGGCGAGGATGCGGCTTTGCCCGGTCATGCGACCCCACTGGACGGTGTTGCGGCCCGGATGCCGGACGCCGCCTCAGGCGTCCGCCGGCCGCTCTGGCGCCGGACCCGTCCGATGGGCCCGGCCTGAGCCCGGTTTCGGGCGATCGTAAGGCGCCTTGGCCGCGTTGCATTCGGGATAGGCAGCCGTAGCCCGGTGGAAAAGGCCGTCTGTGGCCGAAACATCACGCCCGCGGCGCTTCGGTTCCGGTCCGCGCCCGCGGCCACAGCGCGTCGAGGATCAGCCCGACGACGCCGGCCACGATCGCCGCGTCGGCGACGTTGAAGACGTACCAGGAGAAGGCGCCGGCATGCAGGTGCACGAAGTCGAACACCGCCCCGTAGGCGATGCGGTCGACGACGTTGCCGAGCGCCCCTCCGGCGATCAGCCCGAGGGAGACCGCGAGCAGCGGCGCGGTGGCGCGCATCAGCCAGTAGATCAGCCCGGCCGCCGCCCCGATCGAGATCGCCACCAGCAGCCAGCGGCCGAAGCCGCCCTCCTGCTGGAACAGCCCGTAGGACACGCCCCGGTTCCAGACGACCACGAAGTCGAGGAACGGGGCGAGCCGCCAGGGCTGGCTCAGCACGAGGTCGGTGCCTAAGTAGAGCCAGAGCTTCGAGCCCTGGTCGATCAGGAAGGTCGCCGCGAGCGCGGCGAGGCCGAGGCGCGCCGGACCCGTCACGCTCGGACCGCGCCCCGCTCAGGATGCGCCGCGTCCCACTCCCGCAGCGCCTGCGCGTCGCGGGGCGTCACGTCCGGGTAGTCGGGGTCGGACCCGACCTCCGGCGAGACCCGCCAGGAGCGGGCGCATTTGCGCCCTTCCGCGAGCACCGGCACCACGGCGACGCCCTTGACCTCGTCGAGGCGGAAGGCGTCCGCCGGCCCCTCGCCCGCCTCCACCCGGATGTCGGAGGTGATGCAGATCTCGGCGAGGTCGATCCCGTCGAGGGCGGCCCTCAGCTCCGGGTCGGAGACGTGGACGACCGGCGCCGCCTCCAGGCTCGCGCCGATGCGCTTGGCCGCCCGCTCGATCTCGAGCGCACCCGTCACGACGCGGCGCACCCGGCGGATCTTCTGCCAGCGGGCGGCGAGCGCCTCGTCCCGCCACGCGGCCGGCGTCTCCGGCAGGGTGTGGAGATGCACCGAGCCGTGCTCGGACGGGTAACGGTCGAGCCAGGCCTCCTCGGCGGTGAAGGCGAGCACCGGCGCCAGCCAGACCGTGACCCGTCGGAAGGTCTCGTCGATGACCTGGAGCGCGGCGCGGCGCGTCACCGACGAGATCGGATCGCAGTAGAGCGCGTCCTTGCGCACGTCGAAGTAGAAGGCCGAAAGATCGCCGGTCATGAAGCCGTTGAGGAGCGCCACGACCCGCTTGGTGTCGAAGCCCGCGTAGGCCTCGCGGATCTCGCCGTCGAGCTCGGCGAGCCGGTGCAGGATCAGCCGCTCCAGCTCCGGCATTTTTTCGGACTCGATGTCATCCCCTTGGACGCGGTGGGCCAGGGACCCGAGCATCCAGCGGAGCGAGTTGCGCAGCTTCCGGTAGGTCTCCGCGAAGGTTTTGACGATCTCCGGCCCGATCCTCAGATCGTCGGTGTAGTCCGATGCGGCGACCCACAGGCGCAGGATGTCGGCGCCCGCGTCCTTGATGACGCTCTGCGGCGCGACGACGTTGCCCCGCGACTTCGACATCTTCAGCCCCTTGGGGTCGAGGACGAAGCCGTGGGTGAGCACGATGTCGTAGGGGGCCCGGCCCCGGGTGCCGGAGGATTCGAGCAGCGAGGACTGGAACCAGCCCCGGTGCTGGTCGGAGCCCTCGAGATACATCACCGTGTCCGCGCCGCCATCGCGCCGGCGCGTCACGCCGGAGAGGCCGGGGAACGCTTCCGGGTCGTCCAGCACGAAGGCGTGGGTGGAGCCGGAATCGAACCAGACGTCGAGGACGTCGGTCACCTTCTCGTAGCGGGCGGGGTCGTGGTCGGGCGCGAGGAAGCGGGCGCCGTCGGCCTCCGTGAACCAGGCATCCGCTCCCTCCGCCTCGAAGGCGGCGACGATGCGGGCATCGACCTTCGGGTCGCGCAGCACTTGGCCGGTCTCGCGCTCCACGAAGACCGTGATCGGCACGCCCCAGGCGCGCTGGCGGGAGACTACCCAGTCGGGCCGGCCCGAGACCATGCCGGTGATGCGGTTCTTTCCCTGGGGCGGCACCCAGCGCGTCTCCTCGATGGAGCGCAGCGCGACCTCGCGGAGCGTGGCGTTGCCGAGCCCCTCCACCGGCCTGTCCATGGCGATGAACCACTGCGGCGTGTTGCGGAAGATCACCGGCTTCTTCGAGCGCCAGGAATGCGGGTACTGGTGGCGCAGCACGCCGCGGGCTACGAGCGCCCCGGCCTCGGTGAGGGCGGCGATGACCGCCTTGTTGGCGTCGCCCTTCTCGCCCTTGTGGTTAAGGACGAGTTTTCCCGTGAAACCGGGCGCGTCCCGCGTCAGGGCACCGTCGGCGTCGACCGTGTAGGGGATCGCCGTATCGATGCCCCGGAGCTGGAGGGCACGGGCGTTGCCCGTCCAGACCTCGAAATCCTCGCGGCCGTGGCCCGGCGCCGTGTGCACGAAGCCGGTGCCGGCCTCCTCGGTGACGTGCTCGCCGTCGAGCAGCGGCACGTCGAAGCCGTAGCCGAGATCCGCGAGCGGATGCGCGAGGGTGAGGCCGGCGAGCGCCTCGGGAGCCACGTCGGCGACGCGCTCGTAGCCCTCGACGCGTGCCGCCGAGAACACGCCGGCCGCCAGCGCGTCGGCGAGGAGATAGGTGTCGCCGGTCTTGGCCCAGTTGTCCTCGGGCGCCGCGGTGACGCGGTAGAGCCCATAGGCGACCCGCTTCGAGTAGGCCACCGCCCGGTTGCCGGGCAGCGTCCAGGGCGTCGTCGTCCAGATGACGACGCGCGCGCCTTCCAGGCCGGCAGGCGCGCCGGCCCGGATCGGGAACGCCACGAACACCGTGTCGCTGACGTGCTCCTCGTACTCGACCTCGGCTTCCGCCAGCGCCGTCTTCTCGACGACCGACCACATCACCGGCTTCGAGCCGCGGTAGAGCTGGCCGCTCGACGCGAACTTCAGCAACTCGCGGGCGATGGCGGCTTCCGCCCGGAAGGTCATGGTCGCGTAGGGGTGGGCCCAGTCGCCGGTGACGCCGAGGCGCTTGAACTCCTCGCGCTGCACGTCGAGCCACTGCGCCGCGAAGGCGCGGCACTCGCCGCGGAACTCGATGACGGGCACCGCGTCCTTGCTGCGGCCCTTGGCGCGGTACTGCTCCTCGATCTTCCACTCGATCGGCAGGCCGTGGCAGTCCCAGCCCGGCACGTAGTTGGCGTCGCGGCCGAGCGCGCCCTGCGAGCGCACTACCACGTCCTTGAGGATCTTGTTCAGCGCCGTGCCGATGTGGATGTTGCCGTTGGCGTAGGGCGGCCCGTCGTGGAGCACGAACTTGGGCCGGCCCTTCGCGGCGGCGCGGATGCGGCCGTAGAGGTCGATCTCCGCCCAGCGCTGCAGGAGCAGCGGCTCGCGGGTCGGGAGACCGGCGCGCATGGGAAAGTCGGTGCGGGGCAGGAACAGGGTCTGCGCGTAGTCGCGCGCAGGGGCGGCGGGCTGGGTCTGGTCGCTCATGGTCTCGGGCGGGTTCGCGCTTCGTCTCTCCGGCGGTCGCCGGGGCGGGCTCTCGTGTGGAGGGCGCCCTCACCGCCGCGCGGCGGGGGAGCGCTCGTCCCGGCCCCCGCGGAGCCCGCGCGCAAGGCCGGCTCTCAGGCGGAGGCCGGGCGGGTAATTCGGGCGGGGCGGAGGCCGTGGCGGCCGCAAGGCGCGTTCATGGGGAGCGCTTCTAGCAGCCGCTCCCCGCCCGCGCCAGCACGGCGGGGACGCCATCTGGCCCCGGTATTGAATCGATTCTAGACAAGGCGCGGGGGCGGAGGAGCTCAGCGGTTGAGGGGGACACGGACGGTCTTCGCGGCGGCGGTCGCCGCGATGCTCTCGGGCCCGGCGGCGGCGCGCGCGAGCGAGTCCGCTCCCCGGGCGCCGGCCTGCGACGGGGCGACCCGCGCCGCGATCCTGGCACCGGCGACGCCCGGCGAGGCGCCCTTCCCGCTGACCTGCAGCCTGCGCCTCTCCCCCGAGGACAAGGTCACGCGCCGGCTCCTCATCGAGGGCAACGCCGGCTCCGGCGTCGAGATCGACTGCAACGGCGCCACCATCGGCCGCCCGACCATGCTGCCGGCCTTCGGCGAGTTCGTGGTCGAGATCCGCTCGAAGCGGCGGGAGGCCGGGCCGGACGCGCCGGTGCGCTGGGAGCGGCCGACCGACGTCAGCCTCAAGCACTGCACCATCCTCGGCCACATGCGGGTCTGGGGCATGGGGCTCAACGGGCAGGGGCCGGCGCTGCGCGCCTCCTCGCGGGCGCTCGGGCACACGGAGCGGGCGCAGGCGGCGGCGCCGACGCGCATCACGATCCTCGATTCGACGCTGACCGGGCTTGGCGGCATCCCGCTCTACGTGGCGCCCGGCGTGACGGCCTTGAGCCTGCGCCACTCGCAGATCACCGGCGCCTCCCGCTCGGTCGCCGTCTATCTCGACGCCGAGAGCGCGCGAAACACCATCGAGGACAACAGCTTCGACATCGACACCGCCCGCGAGGTCGTCGCCGTCGACGGCTCGGCCGGCAACCGCATCGTCGGCAACCGCTTCGCGCTCAGGGGCGAGCGCGGCATCAACCTCTACCGGAACTGCGGCGAGGGCGGCACGATCCGCCACCAGACGCCCTCCGACAACCTCATCGCCGACAACCGCTTCCGCTACACCGGCTTCTGGCGGCCGGACCCGATCAAGGTCGGCTCGCGCGAGGGCTGGCGCCTCTACTGCGCCGAGGATTCCGGCTATCCCTTCGGCAGCAGCGCCGACAACGGCGACAACGCCACCGGCAACGTCCTCTCGGGCAACGTCACGGAATGAGGCGCCCCGTGCGCAGGCCGGCCGATCGGACGCGCGCGGCCGCCTGAGCCGCGGTTCCATCCGGCCAGGACGACGGACTCACAGGTTTTTTCGAGCCGGCTCGCCACCTTTCGCAAGCTCGGCCGTTGGAGACCTGCGGTTCCTGCGCCGGCGACGCGACGGCACGACGACGGAGGGTCGCGCAACCAAGAATCAGGAGTTCCCGCCATGAAGAAGTTCCTGCTCGCCGCGGGCCTCGCGCTCTCGGCGCTCACCGTCTCCGTGCCCGCCGACGCGCAGGGCCTCGTGGGCGGCGCCCGCCGCGGTGCGGCCGAGGGCGACCGCGTGGGCGGCCCGGTCGGCGGCGTCATCGGCGGTGCCGTCGGTGCCGGCGTCGGCACCGTCAACGGGGCGCTGGGCATCGATCCCGGCCGGCGCGCCTACCGCACCGACCTGCGTTCGCGCCGCGGCTACCACCACCGCCGGCACCATCGCCATCACCGGCACGCCCGCTGAGCGAACCGGGCGGCCGGGCCCGGCCCCGGCCGCCTCCCGAGCAGCCGCGCGCTTGCGGGCCCCGGCTAGAGCGTCTGCTCCAGGGCCGGCGCGTCGTCGGCGTCGTCGTCGCGCCCGTCGAGATCGGGCTCGGGCTCGTGGCCCTCGATGCCGGCAGCCTCGGCGAGGTTGGCGGCCGAGCGGCGAAGCAGCTTGCGCAGGCGCCGCCGCTCGCGGTTGTCGAAGCCTTCGAGAAGCTCGGCCTCGACGTCGTCCCAGATGCGCTCGATCGCCTCGGCCTTGGCGAGCCCCGTCTCGGTCAGGCGCACTCGCACGAGGCGCCCGTCCCCGGCCTCGGTGTGGCGCTCGACCATGCCGAGCGCCGAGAGGCGGGTGATGGTCTTCGAGGCGGTGGGCGGGCGCACCCGCAGGGTCGCGGCGAGGTCGCCCATGGTCATGGTGCCGGCGGCCGCCAGCGCCTGCACCACCTGCTCCTGGCCGGCGAAGAGGCCGAGCGCCCCGAGCCGGTCGCCGATGCGGGCGCGATGGAGGCGGGCGGCCTGCACCAGGGCCCAGCCGACGCTCTTCGAGCCCGGCGGGCGCAGGCGCTTGGCCTTGCTCTTCATGCCCGCGCCGTCGCGGCCCCGCTTGAGCTTGATCTGCGAGTCGCCGCCAAGTCCGCCGCTCACCACGCCGCCCCGTTCGTCACCCGCCGACAGCAGCGCCGGCTCGTTCTGCGAGGACGACATGGTGCACTCCCTGGCCGATCCCTGCCAAGCGTTCCGCACCCTTGCGATGGGGAGCGCCGAAGACCCGCCTCCGTAGGGAGGCGGGCTCGGATCGAGGGCAGTGCCGCCTTCGCGTGACGCGGCGATGACAGCCGGCAAAAATGCCCGCGCCTCAGCGGCGCATCAGCTCCCGCAGGATCTCGAGGATGTCCTCGCCGGAGCAGGGGCGGGAGACGAAGCGGGCGCCCGGCGGCATCCGCTCCGGATCGGGCGCCGCCCGGCCGGACACGATCAGGATCGGCAGCTCGGGCCGGGCCTCCGCCACGGAGTTGGCGAGCTCGAAGCCGTTGGCGCGGCCCGAGAGTTCCACGTCGGTGACGAGGCCGCAGATCTCCGGCCGCGTCTGCAGGATGCTCAGCGCCCGCTCGGCGGAGGCGCATTGCACGGTCTCGTAGCCGCCGTTCTCCAGAACGTCGCCGAGGTCCATGATCGTCAGGGCCTCGTCCTCGACGAGAAGGATGACGGGGCGGTCCATCTCGCTGGCCTGACCCTCGGTGAGGTCGGCGGCAGCGGGCGTGGTGTCGGGGCTCGTCGGCTCGCGCGTCACGTTCTTGTGTCCCCTCAGACTCTGGCGGCGTGGCTGTCGTGAGCCCAACGTCGAGAGCAAGCCCGGGTTGCAGGCGGCGTTCAGGCGCGGTTCATCGCCTCGGCGGCGGCGCGGACCGTCTCCTCGATCAGCCGCGCGAGGTCCGCCTCCGGGACGCTCAGCGCCGGCGTCAGGTAGAGGATGCGGCCGAAGGGGCGCACCCAGACGCCCCGCTCCACCAGCCGCCGCTTGAGCCCGGCGAGATCGGGCGGAGCCTCGAACTCCACCGCGCCGATGGCCCCGAGGCAGCGCACTCCGGCGATGCCGGGCCGGCCGGCGAGGGACGCGAGCCCCTCCCGCAGCCGGGCCTCGATGGCGCGGGCCTGCGCGAGCCTCGGCTCGGTCTCGAACAGGTCGAGGCTGGCGTTCGCTGCGGCGCAGGCGAGCGGGTTCGCCATGAAGGTCGGCCCATGCATCAGCGCCGCGGCGGGATCGTCGGAGAGGAAGGCTTCGAACACCTCCCGGCTCGCGACGGTCGCCGCCAGCGCCAGGGTGCCGCCGGTGAGCGCCTTCGACAGGCAGAGGATGTCGGGCACGATTCCCGCCTGCTCGCAGGCGAACAGGGTACCGGTACGCCCGAAGCCGGTGAAGATCTCGTCCAGAATCAGCGGCAGCCCGTGGCGCCGGGCGAGGCGCGCCACGGTGGCGAGCGTCTCGGGTTCGTGCATGAGCATGCCGCCCGCCCCCTGCACCAGGGGCTCGACGATCACCGCCGCGAGCTCCTCGCGGTGGCGCGCCAGCGTCGCGTCGAGAGCGTCGGTCTCCGCGGCTCTGCGTGGCAGGTCGCAGAAGACCTGGGCCGGCAGGTAGGCGCCGAAGCGGCGGTGCATGCCCTCCTCCGGGTCGCAGGCCGACATCGCGCCCATCGTGTCGCCGTGGTAGCCGCCACGGAAGGCGAGCACCCGCGTGCGGCCCGTAACGCCCCGGTTCAGCCAGAGCTGCACCGCCATCTTGAGGGCGACCTCGACGGCGACCGAGCCGGAATCCGTGAAGAACACGTGGTCGAGCGTGCCCGGCAGCAGCGCCGCCAGCCGCGCCGCCAGCCGCTCGGCCGGGGCGTGGGTGAGCCCGCCGAACATCACGTGCGGCATCGTTGCGAGCTGGCCCGAGAGGGCTTCCGCGATGTGGGGATGGTTGTAGCCGTGCACCGCCGTCCACCAGGAGGCGATGCCGTCGATCAGCTCGCGCCCGTCGGCGAGGACGATCCGCGAGCCGTGGGTCCGCACCGCCTCCAGCGGCGGGTCGGCGGTCCTCATCTGGGTGTAGGGCCGCCAGAGATGATGGGACGCGCGCGTCATCCCGGCGGGATGGGCGCAGGGCGCCCTCGAGTCAAACCGCCCGCTACCAGCGCATCGAGCGGAAGCGGCAGGTGCGTCCCTGGTCCTGATAGCCCGGCGGGCAGCGGCGGACGCAGGCGCCGGCCGCGAACTTGAGCGGCGGCCGGCAGGCCGAGCGCATCTGCCGCTCCTCGTACTGATAGGATTGCGCGGGCCCCGCGAGGGCCGGCGCCGCCGCGACGAGCGGCAGGGAGGCGAGGGCGAGGGCGGAGAGGGTTCGAAGGGGCATCGTCGGGTCCCGGAGCGCGGTCGGCGGGCAACGCGCGCCATCCGCCTTCGGTTCGCCGCCGCGGCCTCCGGGTCCCTGCGGCGTCAGCCGGAGACGAGCCGGCCCCGGACCAGAAGGGCGAGCGTCCGGAGGGCGATCCAGCCGATGATGAGATTGGCCGCCGCGAAGAGCGGCAGCGCGAGCGCCGCGCTCGGCCCGTCGAGCCCCCGCTCCGTCAGGCGAAGGGCCGCCAGCGGCAGCGCCGAGACGCCGAAGGTGTAGGCCCAGGCCCCCGGCGCGAAGGGCTGCTCGCGCAGCCAGGGCACCATCCGCAGGGTGACCAGCGCGTGGAGCAGCGCGTAGCCGAACAGGATCTGCGCGAGCCGGTCCGGCGGCCCGTCCGTGACGGCCAGATAGGCGACGCAGGCCACGGCGGGCGGCGCGAGATGCAGGCCGAGGGAGGCGCGCAGGCTCACCGGGAGCGTCCGCAGGATCAGGCGGTGGACGACGACCGATTCCATGGTCAGCCAGGACAGGAGGCCGGCTCCGAAGAACAGCAGGCCCAGGTCCTTCATGCCGAAGGCGGCGCAGGTCATCGCCGCCACGAAGCCCCCGCCGACGGTGGGCATGTAGAGGATCGGCGTCGTCGCCTCGGGCGCGCGCCCGCCCATCCAGAGGCTGCCGATCCCCCAGGCGGCGAACAGCGTGCCCCCCGCGAGGCCCGCCAGCGCCATGGCCCAGGCCGGGGCGGGCCAGTGGGGCGCCAGCGCGATGGCGGCGATCATCGTGGCGGTGGGGACGAGGGAGGCGAAGAAGGCCCCGGTCGGGTCGCGGGCCTCCGCGAGCACACGGTCGCGGTCGTGGAACCAGCGCAGGGCGTAGAAGCCGAGCCAGGCCGCCCAGACGAGCACGCTGGCGAGGGCGAGCGCTTCCCCGACGACGCCCGGCGCCAGCCCGAGCCGGGCGGCGGTGCGCCAGCCGTTGCCGAGGCCGCCGAGACCGAGCACCATGCCGAAGAAGGTGGCGGGCACCTGCATGCGCGGCCACCATCGCCGGGCGCGTCCGGATGGCAACGAGGGCGATCTGCGGCCGGGCTCGTCCGATACGCCTGACATCCCGCTGATCCCGCCCCGCTCCAAGCCGTGCCGAGGCCTGCCTCTACCGCGCGACGCGCCGCGGGCGAACGACGATTTCGCCGCCGCCGCCGGGGCCAGAGCCGCCCGGAGAGACCTTGACTCTTCCCGGCCTCGCCGCCTTCACACGGCCGATGTCCGCCTCCCTCGAACGTTTCGCGCAGGCCAAGCTCGCCGATCTCGACGCCGCCGCGCTCCGCCGCCGGCTCGCCGTCACCGTGCGGGGACCGGGGGCCGAGGCGGAGCGCGAGGGACGCGCCCTCGTCTCCTTCTCCTGCAACGACTATCTCGGGCTCGCCCGCGACCCCCGCGTCGTCGCGGCGGCTCGAGAGGCCGCCGCCCGCTACGGGGCCGGGGCCGGCGGCTCGCGGCTCGTGACGGGCAACCACCCGCTGCTGCCGGCGCTGGAGGCGCGGCTCGCCCGGCACAAGGGCAAGGAGGCGGCGCTCGTCTTCGGCAGCGGCTACCTCGCCAATCTCGGCATCACCCCGGCGCTGGTGGGGCCCCGCGACCTCGTGCTCGTCGATGCGCTGGCCCATTCCTGCCTCTGGGCGGGGGCGCGGATGTCGGCGGCGGCCGTGCTGCGCTTCCCGCACAACGACGTCGCGGCCCTGGAGGCGCTCCTCGAGCAGAACCGGACGGGCCGCGAGCGGGCGATGATCCTCACCGAGCGGGTGTTCAGCATGGACGGCGACCGCGGGTCGGTCCCCGAGATCCTGGCCCTCGCCGAGCGCTACGACGCCTGGACCCTCGTCGACGACGCCCACGGCCTCGGCGTCGTCGAGCCCGGCGAGCGGGCGCCCCTGGAGATGGGCACGCTCTCGAAGAGCCTCGGCTCCTACGGCGGCTATCTCTGCGCCAGCCGGGCGGTGATCGACCTGCTGACGAGCCGGGCACGGAGCTTCGTCTACACCACCGGCCTGCCGCCGGCCTCGGCGGCCGCCGCCCTCGAAGCGCTGACGATCCTGGAGGCCGAGCCCGAGCGCGCCGCCCGGCCGCTCCGGCTCGCCCAGCGCTTCACCGCCCGGCTCGGACTGCCGGAGGCGGAGAGCGCCGTGGTGCCGATCCTCGTCGGCACGGCGGAGGACGCGCTGGCGCTCTCCGCCGCGCTCGAGGCGCGAGGCTTCCTCGTCGTGGCGATCCGGCCGCCGACCGTGCCCGCCGGTACGGCGCGCCTGCGGGTCGCCTTCTCCGCCGCGCATGGCGAGGCGGAGGTCGACGCCCTGGCCGAGGCGATCGCGGCGCTGCGCTGAGGCTGGCCGTCCCCCGCTTTCGCCCGGCCGGGCGCCGTTCTTGCCTGCGGATCGGCGTGGCCTACGATCCGCCGCGCCGACTCCGAAAGGTCTCCGATGCAGGCACTCCTCCGCGTCCGACGCGCCGTCCTCGCCCCGATCCTCGCGATGCTCGCCCTCGGCGGCCCGGTCTTCGGCAGTCCGGTCCTCGCCCGCGAGATGCCGGAGGCCGGAGCGGTCGAGGCGCAGGTGCAGCGCAAACCGCGGGTGGTGATCCTGGCCACCGGCGGCACCATCGCCGGGGCGGGCGCGGACGCGGCCAACAGCGCCACCTACCAAGCCGCCAAGGTGCCGGTGGACAAGCTCATCGCCGCCGTGCCCGCCCTCGGCAACGTCGCCGAGGTGCGCGGCGAGCAGGTCTTCCAGATCGCCTCGGAGAGCCTCACCGACGCCGACCTCGTGACGCTGGGCAAGCGCGTCTCCGTCCTGCTCAAGCGGGACGACGTCGACGGCGTGGTCGTCACCCACGGCACCGACACCCTGGAGGAGACGGCCTTCTTCCTCGATCTCACGGTGCGCAGCGACAAGCCGATCGTGGTGGTCGGCTCCATGCGCCCCGCCACCGCCCTCTCGGCGGACGGCCCCCTGAACCTCCTCGACGCGGTCACCGTCGCCGCGAGCCGGGAGGCCGCCGGCAAGGGCGTGCTGGTGACGATGAACGACCAGATCCACGCCGGCCGCGACGTGACGAAGCGGGTCAACGTCGTGCCGAGCGCCTTCGCGAGCCAGTGGGGCCCTCTCGGCATGGTGGTGGAGGGGAAGACGTACTTCTTCCGCTCGTCGGTGAAGCGCCACGGGACCACCTCGGAGTTCGATATCGAGGCGATCGACGCTCTGCCGCTGGTGGCGATCGTCTACGGCTCCGGCACCATGTATCCCGGCGCCTACCGGGCCGCGGTCGAGGCCGGCGCCGGGGCGATCGTGCACGCGGGCACCGGCAACGGCTCGGTCGCCGGCTACCTCGTCGACACCCTGAAGGACATCCGCGCGAAGGGCACGCTGATCGTGCGCGCGTCCCGCGTCGGCGACGGCATCGTGCTGCGCAACGCCGAGCAGCCCGACGACACCTACGACTGGGTGGTCGCCCACGACCTCAACCCGCAGAAGGCCAAGATCCTGACCGCGGTCGCCCTGACGAAGACACGCGACACGCGCGAGCTGCAGCGCCTCTTCTGGGAGTACTGAGCGACGCGTGTTTCCCGGCAAGGCCCGCGTCTTCCGACCGGCCGTCCCCGAACCCTTCTCACCCCTACCCGTTGCCCTTCCGTCTCACCGGCGGGAACGGTCGGGACGGTGAGGCCGGGACCGGGTTGCTGAGAGACCGCCGATGAACCGCACGTGGCGATCATGCTGGCCTGCGGCCGCCCCTACGGGACCTTCCTGCGATGGATCAGGTCCCCGTCCGGCGTCCTGCCGGACGGATTGACAGGGCGGGCCCCGGCCTGAACCGGGGCCGAGCCTCGCCTACTGCTTGACGAGTTCCACCCGGCGGTTCTTCGCCCGTCCGTCGTCGGTCTCGTTGGTGGCGAGCGGCGAGGCCATGCCGACGCCCTGAGGCACGAGGCGCCCGGCCTGAACGCCTTGAGCGGCAAGCGCCTTCACCACCGCGTCCGCCCGGCGGCGGGAGAGGTCGATGTTATAGTCGAGCGCGCCCTGGTTGTCGGTATGGCCGACGATGAGGGCGCGCACCCCCGGCGCGCCCTTCAGGTAGCCGGCAAGCTCGGTGAGCTGGGGCTGGCTCTCCGGCTTGATCTCGGCCTTGGCCGTGTCGAACAGGATGGAGTAGAGCGCGACGCGGCCGTCCCGGTCGAGCCCTTGGGCCACGGCCGCCGCCTTGACCGTCTCCATGCGCTGCTCGCGGACCGCCATCTCCACGGTGACGACGAGGGCGACGAGCCGGCCGACCCAGGCGTGACAGTTCGAGCCGGCGCTGACGTCGCCGACGTTCCAGACCAGCACCGCCGCCTTGCCGGCGCCCTTGCCGAGATCGAGCAGGGTGTAGCGCTGACCCGAGCGGCCTTCCTGGAGGACGCATTCGGTCCAGGGCCCGGCGACCATGTCGTAGGGGTAGAGCATGTGGAGGAGACCGGTCTTGCTACCGCCGGAGCGGGCGGAGTTCACGGCCGAGCCGCCGCACTCGTCGCGGCTGCACTCGTAGAGGACGCTGCCGCCTCCCTCCTTCACGACCTGCTGGTAGCCGCGCACCACCTCGAGCGCCGAGCGCCCTTCCGGCAGCAGGTAGCTCATGCGCGTCACCCGCCCCTCGACCGTGAGCGGCGCCGGCGGCAGGTAGATGTCGTTGTTGTGGGCGTCGACCTTGTCGCCGCGCCGCTCCAGGGCCGCGTTCGGCAGCGCGATCTCGTCGAAGGCCGCCGCCTTGCTCTCGAGCAGGATGCCGTCGGCGTAGCGGGGCAGCACCGCCGCGTCCCTGGCGCCCGGCGCGTCGCCCGGCGGGATGGCGCCGGCCTTGAGCGGCGGCGGAGCCGGCGCGGGTTTCGCGGGCGCCCGCTGCTGCGCGAGCGCGGGAGACACGGCGAAGAGCGCCGCGCAGAGAAGAGCCAATCGTCTCAAGGTCCACCCCCATGGTCCGGCCGGCAAGAGCGAGTCGCCGGCCGCAGAGAGCCCTTGAATACTGCATGTCCGCAATATCCCCGTGCGGCGACGCACGGGGATATCAATCTTCAGGCCGCGGCGGGGGCCGAGGCCTCGGCCCGCTCGCGGGCGAGCTTGTTGACGGAGACCTGATCGACCTTGCCGGTGCCGAGCATCGGCAGCTTGTCGAGGACGACGACCTCGGCGGGGATGGCGATCTCGGTGGCGCCGCGCCCGCGGGCGAAGCCCTGGTAGTCGGCCCGCGTGGCGCCCTTCTTCTCCGTGAACAGGATCAGGCGCTCGCCCTTGCGGGGGTCGGGCACGGCCGCTGCGGCGCTCGGCGCGTCGGGCCAGAGATCGGCGGCGAGCGCCTCGATCGCGGCGAGCGAGACCATCTCGCCCGCGACCTTGGCGAAGCGCTTGGCCCGGCCCTTGATCGTCACGAAGCCGAGGGGATCGAGGGTGACGATGTCGCCGGTGTCGTGCCAGCCCTCCGGCGGCGGCTCCAGCACGCCGGGCTTCTCGGCGCGGAGATACCCGAGCATGACGTTCGGGCCCTTCACGGAGAGGCGCCCGCCCTCCTCGATGCCGGGGACCGGCTCCAGGCGATGCTCCAGCCCCGGCATCAGCCGGCCGACGGTACCGAAGCGGTTGAACATCGGCGTGTTGAGGGCGACCACCGGCCCGCACTCGGTGACGCCGTAGCCCTCCAAGATGCGCAGCCCGAATTTTTCCGAGAAGGCGCGGCGCGTGGATTCCTTGACCGCCTCGGCGCCGGCCAGCACGTAGCGGATCGAGCGCAGGTCGTAGGGATGCGCCGCCCGCGCGTATCCGGTGAGGAAGGTGTCGGTGCCGAACAGGATCGTCGCGTTCGAGCCGTAGATCAGCTCCGGCACGATCCGGTAGTGCAGCGGCGAGGGGTAGAGGTAGACCGGCACGCCGGAGACCAGCGGCAGCACGAGGCCGACCGTCAGCCCGAAGGCGTGGAACACGGGCAGCGCGTTGAAGACCTTGTCGGTGCGCCCGAAATCGATGCGGGCGGCCGCCTGGGCGACGTTGGCGAGGAGGTTGCGGTTGGCCAGCACCACGCCCTTCGGCGTGCCCTCCGAGCCCGACGTGAACAGGATCGCGGCCGGGTCGTCGCCCTTGCGCTCCACCAGGGGCCGGCGAGCGCCGAGGAGCCCGCGCAACTTGTCGGCGAGGGTGATCTCGGCGCGAATGTCCTCCAGGTAGACGAGCTCGACCTCGCCCTCGATCGCCTCGATGAGGGACCCGAGCCGCCCCTTCTCGATGAAGGCGCGGGAGGTGAGCACGGTCCTCACCTCTGCAGCCTTGCAGGCGGAGAGGATGTTGGCGGGCCCGGCGGAGAAATTGATCATCGCCGGCACGCGGCCCGCGGAGGCCAGCGCGAAGAAGGTTGCGGCGGCGCCGTTGGCGTTCGGCAGCATCACGCCGACGGGGCGGCCCTCGGGGGCGAAGCGCATCAGCTTGCGCCCGAGCACCGTGGCGCCCGTCACGAGGCGGGAGTAGCTCAGCGAACCCGTCACCGGGTCCTCCACGGCCGTGCGGCTCCAGCCGTGGCGGTCGCCCGCCTCGATCAGGGCGTCCATCACGCCCCGGTCGATCGGCATGGTGCGGAACACGAGGTCCGACATGATGCCGTAGAGGGCCGCACCCGCCGCCTGGCGGCGGGCCTTGCCCTTCAGGCCCGGGTCGACCTCGGGGCGGACGGGCTCGAGGATCGTCACGACCACCTTCGGCCACCAGCGGCGGCGGACCTGCCGGCGGGAGAGACGCGAGAAGGCGGTCTGCTCCAGGCCCTCGATGCGCACGGGCACCACCGGCGCGCCGGACTTGTCGGCGATGAGGCCGGCGCCGTCATAGACCTTCATGAGGCTGCCGGTGACGGTGAGCCGCCCCTCGGGGAAGATGATGAGCGTCTCGCCCGCCTTCACGGCGTTGATGAGGGTGCGGGTGGCGAGCGGCCGCGTCGGATCGAGGGGCATCGCCTTGGTGATCTTCAGGAAGGGCTTCACCCACCAGGCCTTGGCGATGGTGTGGTCGATGGCGAAGACCGGCTCCTGCTCCAGGAGCGAGAGGGCGAGCGGCGCGTCGAGGAAGGAGACGTGGTTCAAGGCCACGATGGCGTTCGGCCCGGCCTTCTCGAGGTTCTCGATGCCCCGGACCTCCAGGCGGTAGAAGGCCCGGAACAGGATCGAGAGGAAGTCGCGGAAGGGGCTCGTCGGCAGCACGGCGAGGATGATGCCCGCCGCCAGCAGGTTGAGGATCGAGATCCCGGCGATGAGCGCCGCCGTCGAGAGGCCGGCGCCCTGGAGAACGGCGAGGCTCACCGTGCCTGCGACCATGAAGGCGGCGGTGAGCACGTTGACCGCGCCGATCACCCGGGCGCGCTTGGCCTTGTCCGTCCAGGCCTGCACGGCGGCGAAGGAAGGCACGATGTAGAGGCCGCCCGCCACCGCGAGGCCGAGGAAGTCGATGGCGACGTGCAGGCCCGTGCCGCTCGCGATGAAGGCCATCGCGCCGACGGCCTCGCCGGAGGCCGGCGGCAGGCCGGCGACCACGCGGGCGAGGTCGAGGCCGAACAGGCCCATCAGCACCGCGCCGACCGGGGTCGGCAGCAGCACGATGCGTCCGCTCGACAGCCAGGAGGCCAGCCCCGAGCCGAGCGCGATGCCGACCGAGAACACCGCGAGCAGCAGCGTCACCACGGTCTCGGTGCCGTTGAGCGCGCTCTTCACCAGCACCGGCAGCAGCGACAGCACCACGACGCCGACGAGCCAGAACCAGCTCACGATCACCGAGCCGCGCCACAGCCGCGTGTCCGCCCAGATGTCGCGCAGCAGCGCGGCGGTGGAGCGGGCGACGTTCGGGTCGACCCGGAGGCCCGGATCGCCCTCGCCGGTGCGGGGGATCATCCGCGCGGAGAGCCAGCAGAGCACCGCGAAGACCATCACCAGCGCCGCGAAGGCGCCCCCGGTGCCCCCCGCCGCCGAGGCGAGGCCCGCGGTGATGGTGCCCAGCAGGATCGCGAGGAAGGTCGCGCCCTCGACCAGCGCGTTGCCGGCGGGCAGCTCCTCCCGCTTCAGGTGGTCGGGCAGGATGCCGTACTTGATCGGGCCGAACAGCGCCGCGATCACCCCGAAGAGGCCGAGCGCCACGAACAGCACCGGCACGGAATGGAGCACGAAGCCGAGCATGGCGATGCCGGCGGCGAAGATCTCCGCGAACTTCAGGCGCCGCGCGATCAGCGCCTTGTCGTAGCGGTCGGCGAGCTCTCCGCCGAGGCCGGAGAGGATGAAGAACGGGCCGATGAAGACGGCGCTCGCCAGCGTCACGAGGACGCCGGGATCGGCAGCGCCCTCCGTCGCGACCCGGTAGAGGATCAGGAAGGCGAGCGCGTTCTTCAGGAAGTTGTCGTTGAAGGCCGAGAAGAACTGGCACCAGAACAGCGGCGCGAAGCGGCGCGCGCCCATCAATGATCGGAACATCGTCGTCTCCCCGGCTGCCCCGGTCCGGTCTGGCGGGCATCACTGCCCGCCGCTCGGAAGCGCGTCAAATCGCGACCCGCGAGGGCACGCGGCGATTTGAACGTCGTGCAAATAGTTGACGGCCATCGTGCTCGCCCGCAAGACCGCTCTTGCACATCGTGCAAAACCGCGGGTTCGCCGGGTGCGGCCGCGCACCGGGTTTCAGCGGGGGAGGGCGCGGCATGACGGGAGCGGCGAGGCCGAAGGCCGACACGCGGCGCCGCGGCGCCGGACCGCGGGGCGAGCTGGACCGGGAGGCCTTCGTCGGACGGGTGGTCGCGGCGGCGGAGGCGATCGCCCGCGTCGAGGGCCTGCGGGGCCTGGGGATGCGGCGCCTCGCGGCGGCGATCGGCTACGCGCCGAACTCGATCTATCACGCGGTGGGCGATCTCGATCAGGTGGTGCTGCGGGTCAACGCCCGCACCCTCGAGCGCCTGCACGACGCGCTCTCCGCGGCGCTCGCCTTGCATCGCGACCCCCGCGAGGCGGCCCTCGCCATGGCCGAGGCCTATCTCGCCTTCGTCGCCCGCGAGCCGCGCCTGTGGGGGCTCGTGTCCGAGCACGCCCTGCCGCCCGGCGCGGCCTTCCCCGACTGGTACGAGGCGGCGCTCGCGGGGACGACGGGGCTCGTCGACGCGGCGCTCGGGCCCCTGATCCCGGATGCCGAGGAGCGCCAGCGGGCGGTCGCCGCCCTCTGGGCGAGCCTGCACGGGCTCGCCTCGCTTTCCGCCTCCGGCAAGCTCGCGGTGCTGACCCCGGAGCCGCCGGAGCGGCTCGGGCGGCTCCTCGTCGCGCGGTTCCTCGACGGGACCGGGCGGGAGGCTTAAGCCTTCGTCCGGAGGATCGGATGGCCAAGCAGTTCCCGGCGCTCGACGCGCGCCTGACCGGCATCATCGAGCGGCAGCACGTGTTCTTCGTGGCGTCCGCCGCGCCGGGTGCGCGCGTGAACCTGTCGCCCCGAGGCACGGAGGCGCTGCGCATCCTCTCGCCGAACGCCGTCGCCTATCTCGACCTGACGGGCAGCGGCAACGAGACCGCCGCGCATCTCAAGGCCGACGGGCGCCTCACCCTGATGGTCTGCGCCTTCGAGGGGGCGCCGGTGATCCTGCGGCTCTACGGGCGGGGGCAGGTGCTGGTGCGGGGCGGCGCGGCCTACGCGGCGCTGCTGGCGGAGGCCTTCGGCGGGGTCGAGCCCCGCGGCGCGAGGCAGATCGTGCGCCTCGACTTCGATCTCGTGCAGACTTCCTGCGGCTACGGGGTGCCGTTTTTCGAGTTCCGCGGTCCGCGGCCGGGGCTCGCCAACTGGGCGGCCTCGAAGACCGACGCGGAGCTCGACGCCTACCGGCGGCAGAAGAACGCGACCAGCCTGGACGGCCTGCCGACCGGCCTGTTCGAGGACGAGACGCGGGAGGCGTGAGCGCCGCTCAGTAGAGCGGCGTCAGCGCCACGTTCGGCACCACGAAGGGGCCGAGCGTCATGCGCCCTTCCGCGAACTTGAGGGGCGGCAGCGCCTTCAGCGGCGTGCCGCCCGCCTGCGGGGCGGCATCCTCCGCCGGCGCGCCGAAACTCTTGTTGCCCAGGAGCTTCCCGACGAGGCCGCCGATGAGCGCGCCCTTGTCGGCGCCGAGCTGCCGGCCGACCACCTGGGTCACCAGGGATTCGAGCCCGGCGGTGCGCAGGTCGAGCTTGCCCATCAGGCGGTGGGCCTCGTCGAGCCCGAGGCTGCCGCGGGCCTGGAGGCGGCTGTCGCCCTTCACGACGGAGAGAAGCGCCACGTCGAGGCTGCCCCCGGCCTGACGCCAGCGCTCCAGCTCCTGATCGAGGCGGCCGGTGCGCAGGCTCGCCGCGCGGTTGATCGTGGCATCGAGAGCGAGATCGGCCGGTGCGCCGCTCCCGGCGAGCGCGTCGATCAGGGGCAGCGCGACCTCCTTGGCCGAGAGGTTCACGTCCACGGCGCCGTCCGTCTCGAAGCGGCCGGGCGTCGGCCTCGCGTGGGTCTCCAGATGGCGGACGGAGAAGGTGACGGGCTCCGGCGCCGCGCCGGTGACGCTGCCGCGAGGCCTGTCGGCGACCAGAGAGACGCGGCTGAAGCCGCCCGAGGCGCCGTGGAAGCTGCCCTCGAGCTTGTCCCAGGTCGCGTCGGCGGTGAGCTCCCCCTGTTGGACCTTGAAGGGGCCGCCGATCTCGAAGATGGCGTGGCGCGGGGCGTAGACCTGCACCAGCGCCGTCACCGGCCCGAGGCTGAAGCGCCCGTCCGAGCGGGCGAAGGCGAGGCTCGCGCAGCGCAGCTCCAGGCGGAACGGGAAGCCGGTGAGCGAGCGGTCGGCGCAGGTCCATTGCCGTCCGGCCGTCGCCTCCGCGGCGAGCCAGCCGTCGATCTCCCGCTCGGCGCGGGCGCGGATCATGAACCAGGCGACCGTCCAGACCAGGGCGAGGGCGGCCAGCAGGATGTAGGGCAGGAACAGGCCTCGGCGGGAGCCGGCGGGCTTGGCGGTCGCGGCACCGGTGGCCGCGCCGGAGGCGGGGTCGTCGTTCCGTACGGGTCCCTGCGCCATTCCCGTCTCCTTCGAGGGCGTTCGAGGCGGCCCCTGTGGCAGCGCATCGCGGCCGGCGCAAGGCAGCCCAAGGGCGGGTGGCCCCGCCGCCGGTGGTCGTGACCGGGCTCGGACCTTCACGGCCAAGCTGACACCGTGCTGCCCCCGGCCGGCCCAACCGTGGCCTTGCCCGATCCCTAGCGTCGCGGGGTTCAGGAACCCACGCGCGAGGCAGACGCCATGCCGACAGCCGACGCCCACATCACTGAGGGCCATCTCCAAAGTTCCGTCGCGGCGGCGCTGCATACCATCGCGCAGGTCCGCCGGGAGCGGGAGCACGCCCCGATCCACGCCGCCCGGCTCTGCCTCGCCGAGGCCCACGGCGCCGCGCGCCTGCGCAAGCGCCTGGCGCGGGACGCGCCGGTCTGAGCGTCAGTCCGCCACCGCGTCCCAGGTCTCGCTGACGGGGCGGCGGTCGAGGACGAGATGGGCGCGCAGCACCACATCGCCCGGCGGTAAGGTCTTCGGCGGCCGCCACTCCACGTAGAGCCGCCAGCCGCCGATCTGCGGCACCACCTCGACGATGGGCTCGACCATCTGCCCGGTGCTCGCCGAGACCACTGCGGTGACCGCCGCGTCGGCGTTGCGCGGCAGGCGGGCGCCGGCGAAGTCGATTGCGTAGAAGCGCCGGTTCGGCTGCGGCGGGTGCAGGGGCCGCAGGCGCTCGGCGGAGCCTGAGCGGGCCGAGACCACGCGGGCGAGCTCGCCCGAGAGGCCCGGCGCCGGCTCCTCGCCGACCGTCGTCAGCGTGTAGTCGAGCGCCAGCCGCCGGCCCGGCTCGATCGCGTCCTTGGGCACGAAGGAGGCGACGATGTTGTCGACCCACTCCTCCCGCGACGGGATCTCCAGGAGCTGCACGGCGCCCGGCCCGAACCCGGCATTGCCGGCCCGACCCGGCACCGGCTCGACATAGAGCCCCGGCCGCGCCTCGTGGCGGGCCTGCACGTCGAGATAGGCCATGAAGTCGCGCTGGCGCTGCAGGAGGCCGAAGCCGGTGAGCGGATCGGCGGAGAAGCTCGAGACCTGCGTGGCCTTGCGCTCGTTCACAAGGGGCCGCCACAGGCGCTCTCCCGGCGTCGCCACGACGAGGCCGTCGGAATCGTGGACCTCGGGGCGGAAGTCGTCGAAGGGCTGCGCGCCGCGCACGCCGGGCCCGTTCTGGCCGTACTGGAACATGCTCGTGAGCGGCGCGAGGCCGAGGCGCTCGATGCGCTTGCGGGGAAAGAGCGCTGCCGTGACCGTGATGCGGGTGGTGTCGCCGGGCTCGACCACGAATCGGTAGGCGCCCGACAGGCTCGGCCCGTCGAGGAGCGAGAGGATCGTGAGGCTCTTCTCCGACTCGTCGGGCTCGCAGATCCAGTGGGCGGTGAAGTCCGGAAATTCTTCCGGCGCCGGGAGGCCGGTGCCGACAGCGATGCCGCGGGCCGACAGCCCGTACTCTTGCGTGCGGCCGCGGACGCGGAAGTAGGAGGCGCCGAGGAAGACCAAGAACTCCTCCTGGAAATCCGGCCGCCCCCGCTCGAAGGCGTAGTGCAGGCGAAAGCCGGCGAAGCCGAGCTCCGGCGGAAAGCTCTTGCCCTCCAGCGGCTTGCCGAGATCGAACTGCCCCGAGGCGTAGCCGAGGCGGCGCGGGGCGCCGTCGCGGGGCTGGAGGAACAGGTCGACGCGCTTCCTCTGCAGGAAGCCCCGGTGGAAGAGCTGCACAGAGTAATGCCGCCCGAGCTTCGGGGCCGCGTCCTTGCGGAAGCGGATCATCCGGTAGGCGTCGTAGTCGAGGCGGGCGAGGTCGGCGGGCAGGTCGTCCGGCGCCGGGGCGTAGGGGGCGGCCCCGAGCCCTTCCGCCAGGGAGGTCAGCGCCTCGAAGGTCATCGGACCGGCCTCGCCGCGGGCCGCGATCGCCTCGGCGGAGCCCGCGGCCATCGTTCGGGCGGCATTCAGGTCGATGGCGCTAGGCAGAAGCGTCCCCGCCGCAGCGGTGAGAGCCGTCCGCAGAACGGCGCGGCGCGAGGGAGGATCGGTCTCCGGGACCGGCCCGTGGGAGTTCAGGGGGGTGGATGCGGCGGCCGTGCTCCGGCCGTCCCGACACGTCCCGTCCCCGGTCGATCCCGTCATCCGCTCGTCTCCCCCGCCCGCGTCGGTCCTGTCGCCCACGGTTCGTACCGGTCCCGGTTCCAGGTTCCAAGTCGCGTCCCCGACGCTTTCCATGTCGCGTCCCCGACGCCTCAAGTCCCGCGTTCGCCCCGAGGCCCAAGGCTCCATGTCCAGCTCCCCGCTCCTGCCCGAGGCGCCGGCTCTCGAGATCCCGGCCGAGGCGCCGTCCACTCGTCCCTCCGGCCTCGAGGCCTGGCAGCGGGGCGGCCGCTGGGCCCTGCTCTGGCGGCGGCTGGCGCTCGCGGTGCCGACCCTCGCCACGGGCGGGCTGATCGCGGCGCTGGCCTTCTCGGCCTACGAACCGCCGCGGGGCTGGCTCGCGGGCAGCGTGCTGGCGCTGTTCTGCCTGGTGATGGCCTGGCAGTCCTTCGTCGCCTGGCAGTACGTCTACGGCCTGATCGCCACGCTCCTCGGCGACCGCGCCCTCTCGGTGCTGGAGCGCCGCTCCTCGAGCGTGCCGACCCGCGCCTCGGGCCTCAGCCGCACGGCGGCGGTGGTGGCGATCCACGCCGAGGACGCGGTGGCGGTGTTCGCGGCGCTGCGCGTCATGGCCCGCTCGCTGGCCCGCGAGGACCGGCGCGGCGACGACATCGACCTGTTCGTCCTCTCCGACACCCGCGACGGCACGATCGCCGCGGTGGAGGAGCACGAGTTCGCCCGGTTCGAGGCGTGGCGGCGCACCGCCGGCCCCGGCATCCCGCGCATCCGCTACCGCCGCCGGCAGGAGAACACCGGCCGTAAGGCCGGCAACATCGCCGAGTTCTGCGCCACCTACGGCGCCGAGTACGACTTCATGATCGTGCTCGACGCCGACAGCCTGATGACCGGCGCCGCGATGCGCCGCCTCGTGCGGCTGATGGAGGAGAGCCCCCGCGTCGGGCTGATCCAGACCGTCTCCTACGCCGCCGGCCGCGACACCCTGTTCGCCCGCATCCAGCAGTTCGCCGTGCGCCTCTACGCGCCGCTGGCGCTGCGCTGCCTGGAGACCTGGCAGGGGCCGGACGGCTCCTACTGGGGCCACAACGCCATCATCCGGGTCGATGCCTTCGCGCAGAACGCGCAGCTTCCCGTGCTGCCGGGGCGCGCCCCGCTCGGCGGCGAGATCCTCTGCCACGACATCGTCGAGGGCGCCTTCCTGCGCCGCTCCGGCTGGGAGGTGCGGCTGCTGCCAGAGATGGGCGGCACCTGGGAGGAGATGCCGACGAACCTCGTCGACCTGCTGGGCCGCGAGCGCCGCTGGTGCCAGGGCAACCTCCAGCACCTCAGGGTGCTGCCGATGGCCGGGCTCCTGCCCGCCAGCCGCTGGCATCTCCTCGTCGGCATCCTGTCGTACTGCGTGCTGCCGGCCTGGATCGCCTTCCTCGCCGCCGGCACCCTGCTCGCGGCGCGGACCGGCGAGCTCGGCCTCCTCGGCTACGGGCTCACCGGCCACGGCCCGGCCGCCCTGGCGCTCGCCGCCCTCACCGTCGCGGTGCTCGCCCTGCCGAAGCTCCTGAGCCTCGGGCACGTGCTTGTCTCGCCGGAACGGCGGGCGGCCTTCGGCGGGACCGCCTCGCTCCTGAAGAGCGCGGCGCTGGAGCAGCTCGTCTGGGTGATTCTCTGGCCGGTGATGACCTTGTTCACGGCCGGCGCCGTCATCTCGACCTTCTTCGGCCGGGTGGTGCGCTGGGACGTGCAGGTCCGCGACGATCGCCAAGTGCCCTGGCGGGAGGCGATCCGCCTCCAGGCCGACGCGCTGATCGTCGGCGCGGTGCTGGCGGTCGGCCTCGTCTTCGCGGGCGATCCTTGGCTCGCCCTGTGGATGGCGCCGCTGGCCTTCGCGCTGCTGACGAGCCCGGCCCAGAGCGTGCTCACGAGCCGGGCCGATCTCGGCCGCCGGGCCCGCGCCCACGGCCTGTTCCTCACCGCCGACGACACCGCGCAGGCTCCCGAGCTCGCCGAGCTCGCCCAGGGGCGGCTGGCTCCGGTCGCGGCGCCCCGCGCCGGCTAGGCGGACCGCGCCTACTTCTTGTCGAGCACCTCGATCGGGTTGGTGCGCTGGTTCGGCGACGGCTCCTTGGTCAGCGCACTCGGCGTGCCCTCGGTGGACTTGGACCCGTCCTTCGGGCTGCCCGGCCCCGTCGCGCCCGCGCCGGAGGGCTGGGTCGGCACGGTGCCGCTGGCGAGCTCCAGGCAGGTCACCATCTCGACGTAGGACGGGTAGCCCCCGGCCTCGAACTGCCTGGCGCACTGCGCCTTGGCGGGCGCCGTGTAGTCGCCCCAGCGCCGCTGCGCCTCGGCCCTGGCGTCCCGCTCCGAGCGCAGGCAGCCATCGCGGCTCGTCTGGTCGCTGACGCCGAGATTGGCGGCGGTGGCGCTCTTGCAGGTCTTCTCGATGTCGAGCTTCGGCGGCCCGTCCGCCCGCGCGGTCGCGGCGGAGAGGCAGAGCCCGGCGAGAGCGAGGGCGAGGGGAAGGCGTGGCGTGCCCGTCATGATCCGGCTCCGTGCTGAGCGGCCGGGACATCCGCCCGGCGAAATCTCACCGGCACAACGCGGATCGCGGCGGGAGGGCACGCCCGGCCGCGAATTTTTCGCGCGTGGTCAGCCATGCGCGCCCCGCAGCGCCGCGTCGAGATCGGAGAACAGGTCATCCACGGACTCGATGCCGGTCGAGAGCCGCAGCAGGTCCGGCGGGCAGGGCGAGCCCTCGCCCTCGATCGAGGCCCGGTGCTCGATGAGGCTCTCGACGCCCCCGAGGGAGGTCGCCCGCTTCCACAGTCGCACCCGCGCGGCGGCGGCGACGGCGCCGGCCTCGCCTCCCGTCACGCGGATCGAGAGCATGCCGCCGAAGCCGCCCTCCATCTGGCGCCTCGCGATCGCATGGCCGGGGTGGGAGGGCAGGCCGGGATAGAGCACCTCGGCGACGTGGCCGTGCCCGGAGAGCCTCTCGGCGAGCGCCAGGGCGCCGGCCGATTGCGCCGCCGCCCGCAGGTGGAGCGTGCGCAGGGAGCGCATCAGCAGGTAGGCCTCGAACGGCCCGAGGATGGCCCCGCCCCCGGCCCGGATCGCCGCGATCCGCCGCCAGAGCGCGTCGTCGCGGGCGCCGGCGACGACGCCGGCCACCACGTCCGAGTGCCCGTTCAGGATCTTGGTGGCCGAGTGCATCACGAGGTCGGCGCCGAGCGCCAGCGGCCGGGTGTGGACCGGGCTCGCCGCGGTCGAGTCGACGGCGAGCACCGCCCCCGCCGCGTGGGCGGCCTCGGCCGCGGCGGCGATGTCCGTCACCGTCCAGAGGGGGTTGCCCGGCGTCTCGATCCAGACGAGGCGGGTCCGGCCGGGGCGGATCGCCGCCGTCAGGGCCTCGAGATCGGTGGAATCGGCGAAGTCGACGCCGATCGATCGGCGCGGCAGCTCCTCCCGCAGCCAGCGCCGCAGCGCCCAGTACATGACGCGGGGCGCGACCACGTGATCGCCGGGCTCCAGCGCCCCAAAGATCGCGGTCGCCGCCGCCATGCCGGAGCCGAACAGCATGGCGCCGGCCTGCGCCCCCTCCAGCATGGCGAGGACGGCCTCCGCCTCGCGCACCGTGGCGTTGTCGGGGCGGGCGTAGGAGAAGCCCGAGCTGTAGCCGTTGTCGGGATCGCGCAGGAAGGTCGTCGAGACGTGGAGCGGCGCCACGACCGCCCGCGTCACCGGGTCGACCCCGCCCATCGCCTGCGCGGCGAGGCTGCGGGGCGAGAATCCGGTGCGCCCGGCGTCCTTCGCCGCATCCTCGGCGGTTTCCGGCGCGTTGGGGTGTGTCATGAGGCTTCGCCGCCCGCTCGTTCCAGGTGGCCCGGCCTGACATGCCGGACCGCCCCTTCGCAAGGATCCCCTCATGCAAGCGACACAGACGGATCCCGCGCGGGTGCCGGCCCTGCGCCCCCTGCCGCGCCTGCTCGTCGCCGTGCTGCCGGTCGCGGCGACGTCCTTCCTCGGCTCGATGGCGACCCGGCCCGAGATCCCGACCTGGTACGCGAGCCTGAACAAGCCCTGGTTCAACCCGCCCGACTGGGTCTTCCCCGTCGCCTGGACGGTGCTTTACGCGATGATCGCCGTCTCGCTGTGGCGGCTTCTCGGAGCGCGGCCCGCCACGGGCTCGGCCCGGCGGGGCTGGTGGCTGGCGCTCGCCGCCTTCGCCGCGCAGCTCGCCCTCAACGCCGCCTGGACGCCGGTGTTCTTCACCGCCCACGCCGTCGGCGCCGCCCTCGTCGTCGTCGCGGCGCTGCTGGTGATGGTGCTCTGGACCATCCGCCTCGCCGTCCCCTTCGACCGCCCGGCGGCCTGGCTGCTGGCGCCCTATGCCGCCTGGGTCTCCTTCGCGACGCTCCTCAACGCCACGATCCTGCGCCTGAACTGATCCGGCCGGGACGCAGGGTTAACGAAGAGTTTTCACGGGAAACGGCGACGCTTGTCTCAGTGGAACAGATGCAGGGCGTGCGGCGCGAAGAAGCCGAAGCCGAGCATGACGGCGCCCGCGATGCCGAGCAGGCCGCCCGCGAACATCAGGGCGGCGATGCCGGTGATGACCTCGGCGGACGCCAGCACGATGCCGATCTGGAAGGCGGCGGACGCCAGCTCGTAATGGTGGTAGCGCTCCAGCGAGAGGTCGCGCTTGGCCTGAGCGGCCTTCGCCTTCTCGGTCAGCTCCTTGCGGCCCTCGCCGGTGGAGGGCTCCGATTCCCAGCGGGCCATGGTCTTCGCCCACTCGGCGCGCTTGGCCGCGATCGCCTCCTGGCCCGGCCCCGGCGGCAGCAGCGCCACCGCCTCGTCGGCGGTCTTCAGCACGGTCGAGCGGATGGTACGGGCCTGGAAGTAGGCCCACTGGTTCGAGGCCTCGATGTTGGCCGAGAGCGCATCCGTCTGCGCGGCCTTGCCCAGCGTCTCGCTGAAGGCGAGGAACAGGGCCAGCACCGAGATCAGCAGCGCGACGCGCTTGTTCGAACCCTCGACCGCACCGTGACCGCCCGACATCGCCGCCTCCCCGATTCCCGGCGGGGAGGTACAGCGATCACGGCCCCGCTTGCAACGGTGTCGCTTGCCTACTCCGCCGCCTCGACGAAGATCGTGCCGGCCCGCGGCAGGTCGAGCGTGTCCCACGTCTCGGCGAGCGCCGCGGTGAGCCTCTGGATATGGGCGTCGTCGTGGAAGGGGGAGGGCGTGATCCGCAGCCGCTCGGTGCCGCGGGGCACGGTCGGGTAGTTGATCGGCTGGATGTAGATGGCGTGGTGCTCGAGCAGGTGGTCGGCGGCCGCCTTGCAGAGCTCGGCGTCGCCCACCATCACCGGCACGATGTGGGTCTCGGTGTGCAGCACCGGCAGGCCGGCGGCGTCGAGCGCCGCACGGGTGCGGGTGGCCTGGCGCTGGTGGGCGGCCCGCTCGGCGCCCGAATGCTTGAGGTAGCGCACCGAGGCGCGGGCGGCGGCGGCCACCGCCGGCGGCAGGGCGGTGGTGAAGATGAAGCCCGGCGCGAAGCTGCGCACCGCGTCGCAGAGCACCGCCGAGCCGGTGATGTAGCCGCCCACGCAGCCGAAGCCCTTGGCGAGCGTGCCCTCGATCACGTCGACCCGGTCCATGACCCCGTCGCGCTCGGCGATGCCCGCGCCCCGCTCGCCGTAGAGTCCCACCGCGTGGACCTCGTCGAGATAGGTCATCGCCCCGTAGCGGTCGGCGAGGTCGCAGATCTTCCCGATCGGCGCCACGTCGCCGTCCATCGAGTAGACCGACTCGAACACGATCAGCTTCGGCCGGTCGCCGGCCTCGATCAGCAGCTCCTCGAGATGGGCGAGGTCGTTGTGGCGGAAGATGCGCTTCTCGCAGCCGGAATGGCGCACGCCCTCGATCATCGAGTTGTGGTTGAAGGCGTCCGACAGGATCACGCAGTTCGGGATCAGCTTGGCGATCGTCGAGATGCCGGCCTGGTTCGAGACGTAGCCCGAGGTGAAGACCAGACCCGCCTCCTTGCCGTGGAGGTCGGCGAGCTCGCGCTCGAGGTCGACCAGCGGCGAGGTGTTGCCGGCGATGTTGCGGGTGCCGCCCGCCCCGACGCCGCAGCGCCTGGCGGTCTCGGTCATGGCGCCGATCACCTCCGGGTGCTGGCCCATGCCGAGATAGTCGTTGGAGCACCACACGGTGATCTCGCGGGCCGAGCCGTCCCCGCGCCGCCAGCGCGCCGTCGGGAACCGCCCCGCGATCCGCTCGATGTCCGCGAACACCCGGTAGCGCCGCTCCCCGTGCAGACGCCCCAGCGCGGAGCGGAAATGACCCTCGTAGGTCGCACGGCCCTGGCTCTCGCGCGTGCCGCCTCCGCCGCCCTCGGTTCCCGTGATCGCGGCCTTGAGATGGGGTGTCGTCGCGGACGTACGGTTCACGAGGCTGTCCTTCGTCGCGTGAGGCTGGCCGGGAGGTCCGTCGGGACCGCCGGGGCGAGATCGCGCGTGGGGCCGGCCGTCGGGTTCGGCCCCGGCACGTCGGGCGGGGGCCCGCGATGCCCGATCTCGTCGGTGAAAGGGATCGGTGGAGGGTTCTCGTCGTTTCGTCGGAGCCCACCATAGAGCTTGACTTGGAATGGGTTCAAGGTGAGCCGTGCAATCCACCTCTGCACCTTGGCGGTGCGGTGTGGGAAGATGCGCCGGCAACCGGGCGACGAAGCGTCACGCCCGGCGCGACGCGCAGGAGCGGCGGACGGGGATGACGGCAGCCGGCAAGGGTGACGCGGCGCGGGCGGAGCGGCTGAAGGCGGCGCTGCGCGAGAACCTGCGCCGGCGCAAGGCGCAGGGCCGCGCCCGCGCCGAGACCGGGGCGCCGCCACAGGCCGAGACCGAGCGCGACGGATGAACGGGAATCCCTTTTCCGCCGCAACTCCCGTATAGCCGCGAGCTTGACCGCGCGCCCGAACCGGCGCCGCGGCCGCCCCGCGCCGAGGTCGGCCCCGGGGACGGCCCAGGGGACCCGAGACGATGGACCGCATCCACATCACCGGCGGCGCGCCGCTCAACGGCGTCATCCCGATCTCGGGGGCCAAGAACGCGGCCCTGCCGCTGATGATCGCCAGCCTGATGACCGGCGAGACCCTGGAGCTCGTCAACGTGCCCCGGCTCGCCGACATCGCCGCGCTCCTGCGCATCCTCGGAAACCACGGCGTCGACCACATGGTCGTCGGCAAGCGGCCGGGCCAGACGACGGAGACCGGGCAGACGCTGCGGCTCACCGCCTCCAACGTCATCGACACCACGGCGCCCTACGAGCTTGTCTCGACCATGCGCGCGAGCTTCTGGGTGATCGCGCCGCTGCTCGCCCGCTTCGGCGAGGCGCGGGTCTCGATGCCCGGCGGCTGCGCCATCGGCACGCGGCCCGTCGACCTGCTCCTCATGGCGATGGAGCGGCTGGGCGCCAAGATCGAGATCGACGGCGGCTACGTGGTCGCCAAGACCAAGAACGGCCTGCGCGGCGGCGAGATCAGCTTCCCGAAGGTCACGGTCGGCGGCACCCATGTGGCGCTGATGGCCGCCGCGCTCGCCGACGGCAGCACGCTGATCGAGAACGCCGCCCGCGAGCCGGAGGTGGTCGACCTCGCCGACTGCCTCACCAAGATGGGCGCGCGGATCAAGGGCGCCGGCACGCCGCGGATCGAGATCGAGGGCGTCTCCCGCCTGTCAGGTGCCCGCCACACGGTGCTGCCTGACCGGATCGAGACCGGCACCTACGCCATGGCGGTGGCGATGACCGGCGGCGACGTGATCCTCGAGAACACCCGCGCCGACCTGTTGCACTCCGCTCTCGACGTGCTCGCGACCACGGGCGCCGAGATCACGTCGGTCGAGGACGGCATCCGGGTGCGCCGCAACGGGGCCGGCATCGCCGCCGTCGACGTGACGACGGACCCGTTCCCGGGCTTCCCCACCGACCTCCAGGCGCAGTTCATGGCGCTGATGACGCTCGCCAAGGGCCGCTCGAACATCCGCGAGACGATCTTCGAGAACCGCTTCATGCACGTGCAGGAGCTCGCCCGCCTCGGCGCGAAGATCCGCCTCGAGGGTGATCTCGCCGTCGTCGAGGGCGTCGAGCGCCTGAAGGGCGCGCCGGTGATGGCCACGGACCTGCGCGCCTCGGTCTCGCTGGTGATCGCGGGCCTCGCCGCGGAGGGCGAGACCCAGATCAACCGCGTCTACCACCTCGACCGCGGCTTCGAGGCGCTCGAAGCCAAGCTCGGCCGCTGCGGGGCGCAGATCGAGCGGGTCCGGGCCTGAGCCCGGCCCCGCGGGGCCGGATCAGCCGCCGATGGCGCCGCGCTTGAAGCCGAATCCCGGCACCTCGCAGCCGCAGGGGGCGTTGAACGGGGCGGGCCGCGTCATGCAGTTGCCCCGCGCCGTCACGCAGACGCTGCCGCGGCGGCCGTAGCCACGGGGACGGTCGTAGCGATCCTCGTCGTAGCGGCGGCGGCGCTCGTAGCGGTCCTCGTCGTAGCGCCGCTCGTAGCGGGGCCGGCCGTAGTCGTCGCCGTAGCCGTACTGGGCCATCGCCCCGCCGGCCCCTGCGAAAGAGCCGAGGGTGAGGGCGGCGAGGCCCGCAAGAAGGGTGCGCGTCACGTCTGAGGTCTCCGGTCGTCGGGTCCAGCCTGCAAGGTGGCGCAGGAACCCTGAACGTCCAGCAACAGCGGAGACCGTCGCGATCGGCCGTCTCAGGCGAGCGCGCGGGCCGCCTCGTTGACCTTGCGCACGGAAGCGTCGACCTGGTTGGTCGCCGCGGCGATCTCCTCCATGTGGCTGCGTACCTCGCGCACGCTCTCGGCGGCGGTCTGCATGTTCACGGACATGTCGCGGGTCACGGCGGACTGCTCGGCCACCGCCGAGGAGACGCTGAGCGAGATCTCGCTGAGGGACCGGATCGAGCGCGCGATCGCCTCGATGGCCGAGACCGCCTCGGCGGTGGCACCCTGCACGGCGTCGATCTGCGTGCCGATCTCCTCGGTCGCCCGCTGGGACTGGCCGGCGAGGGCCTTCACCTCGGAGGCCACCACCGCGAAGCCGCGGCCGGCCTCTCCGGCCCGCGCCGCCTCGATCGTCGCGTTGAGCGCGAGCAGGTTCGTCTGGTCGGCGATCGAGCGGATCAGCGTGACGGCCTCGCCGATGCGGCTGGCGGCGGCGGTAAGGCCGGAGACGATGCCGCTCGCCTCCTCGGCGCGCAGCACGGCCTCGTCGGCGCCGGTCTTGGCCTCGCTCGCGTGGCGGCTCAGCTCCTCGATGGAGGCGGCGAACTCCTCGGCGCCGGCGGCGACCGCCTGCACGTTGCCCGAGGTCTGGGCCGCGCTGTCGGTGGTGACGCGGGCCTGGCGGGCGACGTCGGACATGGCCTTGGTGATGTCGGCAATGTCGGCGTCGATGGCGCGCAGCCCCTCGGCGCGGCGGCGGCGGTCGTTGACCTCGCTGGTGACGTCGTTGGCGAACTTCACTACGGCGCAGGGCTTGCCCTCCGCATCGAGGACGGGATTGTAGGTGCCGAAGATCCAGACCTCGCCGCCCCCCTTGGCGACGCGCCGGAACTCGCCGGACTGGAACTCGCCCGAAGCCAGCGCCTTCCAGAAGGCGGCGTAGGCCGGGCTCTGGCGCTCCTCGGCGCTCACGAACAGGCTGTGGTGGCGCCCCTTGATCTCGTCGAGGCGGTAGCCGAGGGTCTTCAGGAAGTTCTCGTTGGCGTCGGTGACGGTGCCGTCGAGGGTGAAGTGGATCACGGCCTGGGAACGATTCACCGCCGCGATCTGGCCCTGATAGGCGGCATCGCGCAGCTTCTGCGCCGTGATGTCTGTGGCGAACTTGACGATCTTGATGACCTTTCCGCCGGGCCCCAGGATCGGGTTGTAGGAGGCCTGGATCCAGACGGCGCGGCCGTCCTTGGCCAAGCGCTTGAACTCCCGCGTCTGGAACTCGCCGCGCTTCAGCGCCGCCCAGAAGTCGCGGTAGGCCGCGCTCTCGCGCTCGGCCGGCGATACGAACTGGCTGTGATGGCGGCCGCGAACCTCGTCGAGGCCGTAGCCGAGCAGATCGAGGAAGCTCGCATTCGCCTGGAGGACGTTGCCCTCGGTATCGAACTCGATTCGCCCCTGCGAGCGGTCGAGCGCTTCGAGCACCGCCTTGTCCCGCGATCCGAACATCCGCATCAATCCCTCCTGCCCCACGACGGGGTTTGGCCGAAGCGAGCGGTCGACCCCACTCGTTCGATAGCGCGCGATCTATTCGATCGAGTAATGTGTAAATTAGTTAAGAAAACGAAAACCTCGATTTCTGACGAACAGGGATCGAATAAAGGCGATTCGACATTTCTTGCAACGAATACAACCTCAGATTTTGAGCAAGACAGGTTTCGCGATCTCAGGTCGGACATGCGCCGCCGCCGTTGCCGCGCCCGCCCCCGGCCGCTACCTAGCGGGCATCCCGCCGGGCCCCGCCGCCCGGTCCCGTCAGCCCCTGAGAAGCGCGCATCCTCCATGGAGCTCCTCCGGCTCGCCGCCCTCGACGCCGACGATCTGACGATCGTCTCGGCCCATCTCCAGGACGCGCTCCTGCGGACGGGCGACATCGTGTTCCTGCCTGCCGAGCGCCGCTTCGTGCTGTCCCTGCGCCGCTTCGACTGGGAGGCGCCGGCGGGCGCCCCCCCGCGGCGGCGGCTGGCGGGCGCGCATTTCGAGCGGGTGCTCGCCGCCCGCAGCCGCGGCCTGCCGGCGGACCCCGACGCGACCCTGAGCCTGCTCTCGATCACCTTCGAGCCCGGCGAGGCCCCCTCCGGCACCGCGATCCTGACCTTCGCCGGGGGGGCGGTGATCGCCCTCGACCTCGAATGCGTCGAGATGCGGCTGAAGGATCTCGGGCCGGTCTGGGAGGCGGAGAGCCGGCCGTCGCACGTTCCCGCCCCGGAGCCCGGCGCCGCCTGACCGGCGCCCCCGCACGCAATCCGCTAAGGTCCCCCCACGATGGTCCGCCTCGACAGCAGCAGCCCCGGCTTCCGGGACGACTTCGCCCGCCTCCTCACTGTCAAGCGCGAGATCGCCGAGGACGTGGACGAGACGGTCCGCGAGATCATCGCCGGCGTCGTCCGGGGCGGCGACGCGGCGCTCGTCGACTACACCCGCCGCCTCGACCGGCACGGAGCCGAACTCACCGCCGCGCGCATCCGGGTGGGCGAGGACGAGATCGAGGCCGCGATCCGGGACTGCCCGGCGGAGGCCCTCGATGCGCTCCGCTTCGCCGCCGAGCGCATCGAGAGCTTTCACGCGCAGCAGGTGCCGTCCGACCATCTCGGCACGGATGCGCTCGGCGTGACCTCCGGCTGGCGCTGGACGGCGCTCGAATCGGTCGGGCTCTACGTGCCCGGCGGCACGGCGAGCTACCCGTCCTCGGTGCTGATGAACGCGCTCCCCGCCCGGGTCGCGGGCGTGCCGCGCCTCGTCATGGCCGTACCGATGCCCGAGGGCCAGGTGAACCCGCTGGTGCTCGCCGCCGCGCGGATCTGCGGCGTCCACGAGGTCTACCGGGTCGGGGGCGCCCAGGCCGTGGCGGCGCTCGCCTACGGCACCGAGACCATCGCCCCCGTGGCCAAGATCGTCGGGCCGGGCAACGCCTGGGTGGCTGCCGCCAAGCGCCGGGTGTTCGGGCAGGTCGGCATCGACATGATCGCCGGTCCCTCCGAGGTGCTGATCCTCGCCGACGGCGAGGCCAACCCGGACTGGGTCGCCGCCGACCTCCTCGCCCAGGCCGAGCACGATGCCGCCGCCCAGGCGATCCTGATCACCGACAGCCGCGATCTCGCCGACGCCGTCGAGGCGGCGGTGGAGCGGGCGCTCGCCGTCCTGCCCCGCGCCGAGATCGCCCGGGCGAGCTGGCGCGACTACGGGGCGATCGTGGTGGTGGACGACCTCCATGGGGCGGTGCCCCTCGTCGACGCCATCGCGCCGGAGCACTTGGAGATCGAAACGGCGGACGCGGACGAACTCGCCGCCAAGGTCCGCAACGCCGGGGCGATCTTCCTCGGCGCTCATACGCCCGAGGCCATCGGCGACTATGTCGGCGGCCCCAACCACGTGCTGCCGACCGCCCGCTCCGCCCGCTTCTCCTCGGGGCTCGGCGTCATCGATTTCATGAAGCGCACCACGATCCTGCGCTGCGGGCCGGAGAGCTTGCGGGCGCTCGGCCCGGCGGCGATAACGCTCGGCCGGTCGGAGGGGCTGGAGGGGCATGCCCGCTCCGTCGCGATCCGCCTGAACCTCTAGGCCAGGGAGCATCGCGATGTCGGGGGCGGCCGAAGCGAAGAACGAGGGAAGCCCGGGCGCGAAGGGTAACGACCGCCTCGTGGCGGTGAGCCTCGACGAGGATTCGATCGGCCGCGGCAACCTCGACCAGGAGCACGAGCGCGCCATCGCGATCTTCGACATCCTGGAGGAGAACCACTTCGCGATCCCCGGCCGCGACGGCGGCCCCTACGCGCTGCGACTCGGCCTCGTGGAGAACAAGCTCTCCTTCGCGATCGCCACCCAGGCCGGCGAGCCGGTGATCACCCACCTCCTGTCGCTGACGCCGTTCCGGCGGGTGATCCGCGACTACGAGATGATCTGCGAGAGCTACTTCAACGCCATCCGCACCGCCTCGCCGACCCAGATCGAGGCGATCGACATGGGCCGGCGCGGCGTCCACAACGAGGCCGCCGAGACGCTCAAGGCCCGGCTCGAAGGCAAGATCGACGTCGACTACGACACCGCGCGGCGCCTCTTCACCCTCGTCTTCGCCCTGCACTGGAAGGGCTGAGGCCGATGCCCGCCCCCCTCCTGCCCGCTGCCGCGCGGTCGCGGGCCGGGCATGGCTGAGCCGGGCCCGCCGGGAGCGGCGCCTTCGGGCCGCCGCATCCAGTCCGTCCTGTTCATGTGCAACTTCAACGCCGTCCGTTCGCTGGCGGCGGAGGCGGTGGCGCGCCACTACTTCGGCAAGTCCGTCTACGTGCAGTCGGCGGGCGTGCGCTCGGGCGAGCCCGCCGACCCGTTCATGCTCGCCGCCCTCGACGAGATCGGCATCGACGCGAGCAAGCACCGCCCCCGCACCCTCGAGGAGCTGGAGGAGTGGGAGGGGCTGAACTTCGACCTGATCATCACCCTGGCGCCGGAGGCCCACCACGCCGCCCTGGAGGTGACGCGGACCGTCGCCGTCGACGTCGAGTACTGGCCGACCCCCGACCCGACCCTGATGGAGGAGGCCTCCCGCGAGCAGCGCCTCGACGCCTACCGGGACGTGCGCGACGGCCTGATCTTCCGCATCAAGAAGCGGCTGAAGGCGTGATCCGCCGGAACGCGGTGACGGCGCCGTAGCTCTTCTCGGCGATCCGCGCGATCGCCCCGGCCAGCGGCTCGACGGCGACCGCCATGTGGTGCCCGTTGGCGTGGATGAGGGTGCCGGCGTCGAGCATCAGCCCGACATGCCCGCGCCAGAACACGAGGTCGCCCCGCCGAAGGCCCTCGGGATCGTCGGGCAGGCGCGCGCCGAGCGCCCGCTCCTGCTGGTCGGTGTCGCGAGGGCAGGGCAGGCCGGCGAGCTCGAGGCAGAGCTGCACGAGGCCCGAGCAGTCGAGCCCGAGGCTTGTGCGCCCGCCCCAGAGATAGGGCACGCCGACGAGCCGCTCGGCGGTGCCCGCCCAGTCCGGCGCCCACCGGTCGAGGGGCTCGCAATGGGCGGCGAAGACCCAAAGCCCCTCCCCGACCCGCAGGAAGTCGCCGGACCGCTCGTGGGCGTGGACCTTCGATCCGAGCCCGAGATGCCCCCGGTTCGGCCGCTTCATGTCGGGGGCCGGGTAGACGAAGGTGCGGATCGCCGTGATCCGGTGATCCGGCTCCGGGTCGGCGGGTCCGAGGCTCTCCGAGGGCAGGTAGCCGACATAGCCGTCGCGCAGGAGCTGGACGAAGGCGAAGCCGTCCCGCTCGTCGTAGAGCGCGGCGGCCTCGCCCATCACCGCCTCGGTGTCGAGTCCGGCCTCCGGCGAGGGACGGCGGCGCAGCGGCGCGCTCTCCACCGCCACCCGCCGGGGCCGCGCCTCGACGAAGGTCTGCGCCTCGACCCGGCCCTTCAGGCGGATGTCGGCGAGATCGGGCCGGGCGGGGGTGGTGCGCGGGTCGGAGAGGTCCGTCATGGCCCCGTTCGTAGACCCGGCCGGCGCGGGGCGGCAATGCGTCCGTCATGGCCGCGACGAACGGAATGCATCCTGCATCCAGGCTCGCGCTGCATGGCAGGCGCGTGCGCCGCGCGTTTCGGTGCAGTGCACAATCGGGCGTTTCCACGCTACGTTGTCGTCGATGAGCGCGAGTCGAGCCATGAAGAAGCCGCGGGTATCGCACGCCGATCTGCCGCCGATCCGGGTGCGGCGGGAGCCGCCGACCGTCGCCGAGGCGGTCTCGGCCGCCCAGGACCTCGCCGACGAGGTCGAGCAGCAGGTCGAGATCGCCGCCGGCCTGATCGGCCTGTCCCCTGACGAGGTGCGCCCGCACGTGCTCGCGGCGGCCAAGCCCCGCGCCGACCGGCTGCCGGAGCGCTTCCTCACCGCCGCCGGCCCAAACCGGGCGCCGCGCACCGTCGTGGTCGAGCGCCGCAGCCGCCCGGCGGTGGTGGTGGTGGAGCGCCGGACCCGGCCGACCCTCGAGCCCCGGCGCTGAGGGCGCCCTACCAGGGCAGCGTCTCGCCCCGGTAGTCGAGATAGGCGAGGCCCGGCCGCCCGAGGCGTGCCTCGATCACCTCCGCGAGGCCCCGGGCACTCGTAGCCACGTCGATGTCGGCGCCCTCCCCGCCCATGTCGGTCTCGACCCAGCCCGGATGGAGCAGCAGCAGGCTCGAGCCCGGATGCCGGGCCGCGAAGCTGCGGACGAGGGTGTTGAGCGCCGCCTTGCTCGCCCGGTAGATCTCCATGCCGCCGTCCTCGTTGCGCGCGACGCTGCCGAGGATGGAGCTCATGAAGGCGAGCGTGCCGCCCTCCGCCAGCGACGGCCGGAAGGTCTCGGCGAAGCGCAGCGGGCTTACCGCGTTGGTGAGAAGGATCCGCGCCGCCTCCTCGCGGGGGATCGTGTGGGCCACATCGTCGCCCTTGTCATCGCCCTTGGCCGCGACCCCGGCGACGACGAAGATCAGCCCGAAGCGCTCCCCCGCCAGACGGTCCCGCAGGGACGCGACGGACCCGTCGTCGTCGATGTCGACGGTCTCGACGCGGAGGCTCGTGCCCAGCCCCGCCAGCCCCGGCGAGGGGCTCCGCTGCGTGGCGGTGACCCGCCAGCCCCGGTCGAGGAAGACCCGCGCGAGCCCGAGGCCGAGGCCGCGGGAGGCGCCGACGATGAGGGCGTTCCGGCTTTCGGTCGTCATGCGCGCGCTCCGTATCGGGACCTTTCCCGGCCCCGGAGATGGGCTGCGCGGGCCCGGCGGAAAGGCCTCAGTCCGCCGTCTGCACCGACCAGGTGGCGTGGCGGATGCCCGGGGCGCGGGCGAGATCGGCGGTCACGGCGTCGAGCTCGGCGGCGGCCACCGCCGTCGCGGTGAGGGTCGCGACGACCTCCACCGCGTCCTCGCCGCGCTCCACCACCTCGATGCCGCCGACGGGATAGCTCGCCCGCTCCAGCCGCTCCACGAGGAGGTCGCGCACCGGCCCGGCATTGTCCGGGCTCGTCGTCGCCTGCACCTCGTAGGTCGCCTCGGTCGCCCCCTCGTCGATCGGGGTGCGGTTGATGGCGTTGACGAGCGGCCGCAGCAGCGTGTTGCCCGAGAGCACGGCGATCGTCACGAACAGCGACTCGAGGGGCAGGTCGGCCCCGGCGAAGGCGCCGACGGCGGCCGAGCACCAGAGCGTCGCGGCGGTGTTGAGGCCGCGGACGTTCATGCCCTCCTTCATGATCACGCCGGCACCGAGGAAGCCGATGCCGGAGATCACGTAGGCGACGGTGCGGGTGGCGCCGTCGCCGCCGGTCAGCCGCATGCCGAGGTCGACGAAGGCCGCCGCCCCCACCGCCACGAGCACGTTGGTGCGCAGGCCCGCTGTGCGCTGCCGGTACTGCCGCTCGGTGCCGATCAGCGTGCCCATGACGAAGGCGACGATCAGGCTGATCGCGGAGTTCAGGGTCTCCGGCAGCGGCGCGGACAGGAATGACAGCACGAACGCGTCCTCGACGGCGGCGGCCGGCGACCGCCCGGAGGGGCTCCATGTCTCCGTCCCGTGACGAAACGGTGACGCTTCGTCGCGCCCTCGCGATCGTGGGCGACCCGGCCGGCGGGCGGGATTGACGGACCGCGCGGGCAGGGGGCACACCAGCCTGGGGAGTTTCTAAGAAGCTCCGCCGAGGCCCGCAAAGGGCCCGACAAGGGGCGCGGCAGACGCCCCCGCCCTATCCGGGAGGAGCCGAGGATGCGAGCCAGGACACCGGCCCCCGCGCGGAGCGCCGCCCGCGCATGAGCGGCGCAGCGCTGGCCGAGCGCCAGACCTCACCCTCTGCCCCGCCCATCGACGCCGCGCTCCGCGCCCGCATCCTCGCCCTGAGGGACGGGCTGGAGCAGGGGCTCATCGGCTGCACGGGCCTCGTCGAGCGCCTGCTCATCGGGCTCCTCACCGGCGGTCACCTCCTGATCGAGGGCGCGCCGGGGCTCGCCAAGACCCGCGCGGTCAAGCGCCTCGCCGAGGGGCTCGACGGCAGCTTCGCGCGCATCCAGTGCACGCCGGACCTGATGCCCGCCGATCTCACCGGCACCACGGTCTGGCGCCAGGATTCCGGCGCGTTCGAGTTCCTGCCCGGCCCCCTGTTCCACTCGCTGGTCCTCGTGGACGAGGTGAACCGGGCGCCGCCGAAGGTGCAGTCGGCGCTCCTCGAGGCCATGGCCGAGAGCCAGATCACGGTGGCCGGCACCACGCGGCCGCTGCCCGACCCGTTCATGGTCGTCGCCACCCAGAACCCGATCGAGCACGCGGGCACCTTCCCCCTGCCGGAGGCCCAGCTCGACCGCTTCCTGCTGCACGTCGTCGTCGAGATGCCCGACGAGGCCAGCGAGCGCCGCATCCTCGACCTCGTCGAGGGCGAATTGAACCACCACGCCGATGCGATGCCGGTGCGGCTCTCGATCGCGGAGGTGCGCGCGGCCCGCGAGGCGGCGCTCGCCGTCTACGTCGCGCCGGCCCTCAAGGACTACCTCGTGCGCCTCGTGGCCGCGACCCGCACCGACGCCGCCGCGCCGGACCTCCGAGCCTCGATCGAGCACCCGGCCTCGCCGCGCGGGACGCTGGCGCTGATGGTCGCGGCCAAGGCCCGCGCCTACCTGCACGGGCGCGACCACGCCCTGCCGGAGGACGTGACGGCGCTCGCCGCCGACGCGCTCAGCCACCGCATCGGCCTGACCTGGCGGGCGGCCGCCGAGGGCCGCACCGCCCGCGGCCTCGTCGGCGGCCTCGTCGAGCGGGTACGGGCGCTCTAGGATGACGGCCAGCGCGGCCCCCTCGCCGGCCGACGCCTACGACGCGCCGGGCGTCCGCCTCTCGGGCGAGGCGCTGATGGGCCTGCGCCACCTCGCCCGCCGGGGCGTCTCGCCGGCCACTCGCACGCTGGCGGGTCTTCCCGGCGGCATCGTTACAAGGCGGCGCGGGCGCGGCTCCGAGCCCGACGACGTGCGCCTCTGGTCAGAGGGCGACGACGTGCGCCACATCGACCGCAACGCCACCGCCCGCACCGGCCAGCTCCACGTGCGCACCCACCACGACGAGCGCGACCGTGCCGTGGTGCTGGTGGCCGATTTCCGCCCCTCGATGCTGTTCGGCACCCGCCGGGCCCTGCGCTCGGTGGCGGCGGCGGAAGCGCTGGTGCTGCTCGGCTGGCGGATCGTCGGCGACGGCGGCCGCGTCGGGCTCGTCGTCGCCTCGGGGGGCGAGCCCACGGTGCTGCGCCCGGCCGGCGGCGAGCGGGCGATGACGGCGCTGACCGGCGCGCTCAGCGCGGCTCACGCTGCGGCGCTCGCCAGTGAAGGCACGGAGGACCCGCCGCTCGCGCCCCTCCTCGGCGTCGCCCACGGGCTGATGCCGTCCGGCGGCCATCTCGTCCTCGCCAGCGCCCTCGACGCGCCGGGCGAGGCGTTCGACGCGCAGCTCACCCTCGTCGCCGAGCGGCTCTCGGTGCGGCTGATCCTCGTCAGCGACAGGTTCGAGCGCGCCCGCCCGCCGGGCTTCTACCCCTTCGCCCTGCCCGACGGCCGGCGCGGGGCGGCCGAGGGCCTGCGCAACTCCGGCCGCGAGGAGGCCGACGCCCGGCTTGCGACTTACGCAGGACGCGGCATCGAGGGCCTGCGCCTCGACGTCGAGGCAGGTCCCGAGGCCTACGCCCCCCTGATGGAGCGCCTCGATGCGGTGCTGTGAGGAGCGGCGTTGAACCCCGCGGCCGATCTCTCCGGCTTGCGCGGCCTGCACCTGCCCGGCGACGCGGCGGGCGCCGTGCAGGGCGAGGTCGTGGCCGCCCTGATCCTCGGCTTTGCGGCAGCACTCCTCCTCGGCCTCGCCCGCACCCTCTGGGGGCGCCGGACCCGCAGCCTGCGGCGGACGGCGCTCGCGGAGCTCGCCGCCTCCCGCGGGCTCGATCCCGACGCGCGGCTCCTGGCGCAGGCGCATCTGCTACGCCGCCTCGCCCGCACCGTCGAGGGCGAGGCCGCCTCGGGCGAACGGGGCGAGGCCTGGGCCACCCGCCTCGACCGGCTGCTCGCGACCGACTTCTTCACCAGAGGCGCCGGCCGCGCCCTCGCAGAGGGGCTCTACCGCCCCCGCGCCGCCGACCCCGCACAGCTCGACGCGGAGCTCGGCCGCCTCATCGCCGGCGCGAGGTTGAAGCCCCGATGAGCGCGCTCGCGACGGCGCTGAGCGCCTGGCTCTCGGCCTTCGATTTCGCGGCGCCCTTCGCGCTGCTGCTGCTGCCCCTGCCCCTCCTCGCCGGAACGATGCTGCCGGCGGAGCGGGCGGGCGGGGCCGGCGCCCTCGTCGTGCCGGCCTCCCTCGTCGCGCGGGGCCGAACGGCGGAGTCCGGCATCGCCCGCGGCCGGGGCCGACGCTGGCTCACCTGGGGGGTGTGGATCGGCCTCGTCGCGGCGCTGGCCGGCCCCCGCCTCGTGCTGCCGGCCCGTGCTCTGCCCGCCTCGGGGCGCGAGATCGTGCTCGCCATGGACCTCTCCGGCTCGATGGAGCGGCGCGACTTCGCCCTCGACGGCCAGACCGTCTCGCGCCTGGAGGCGGTGAAGCGGATCGGGGCCGACTTCATCCGGCGCCGCGCCGGCGACCGCATCGGCCTCGTGATCTTCGCCGACCAGGCCTACGTCGCCGCGAGCCCGAGCTTCGACACCGCCACCGTCGCCCGCGCCCTGGAGGAGGCGACGATCGGTCTCGTCGGCCGCTCGACGGGCATCGGCGACGGGCTCGGGCTGGCGCTGCGCCGCCTCGACACCGACGCCCCGGAGGAGGCGCGGACCGGCGCGGCGGCGCGCGGAAAGGTCGTGATCCTGCTCTCGGACGGAGCCAACAACGCCGGCCAGACCGCCCCGCTGGACGTGGCCGGCCTCGCCAAGGAACTCGGCATCCGGGTCCACACCATCGCGCTCGGCCCCCGCGACCTCGCCAATGCCGAGGGCGAGCAGGACGTGGTCGACACCGAGACGCTGCGCGCCATGGCCGAGACCAGCGGCGGCCGCGCCTTCCGGGTGAAGACCACGGAGGACCTCGCGGCGGTTGCCGCCTCCATCGACGCTCTGGAGGGCGGCCT
>NZ_BPQR01000009.1 GCF_022179345.1 Methylobacterium jeotgali
CCAGCTGCGATAGTAGCTGGGGCAATTTTGTGGGCTGGAACGGCGCTGGCGCAAACCACCCCACCGTCTCAGCCGTCGACTGTCACTCAGCGCGGCCAACAGCTGCCGCCGGGCGACCCTCTGATCGGGCAGCCGGATAATCCAGATGCGATGAAGCTGGCTCCGGTATCTGGCCCAGTTCTGCCCACCCGTGCCGACAAGCTGCCAACGGCGATGCTGCACGTACCCGAGGGATTCAAGGTCGAGGTGTTCGCCAGCGGGCTGCCGGACGCCCGATCCATGCGCCTGGGCGACAAGGGAACGCTGTTCGTCGGCTCGCGCGTGCGCGACAAGGTGTACGCCGTCGTGCCAGGCCCGAACGGCAACGTGGTCAAGGTGATCGCCAGCGGTCTGCATCGGCCGAACGGCCTCGCGTTCCACGACGGCGCGCTCTACGTCGCGGAGCTGTCCAAGATCTGGCGATATGACAACATCGAGGCGAACCTCGACAGCCCGCCCAAACCCGTGCTGGTCTACGAAGATCTGCCAACGGACGAGCCGCATGGCTGGAAGTTCATCGCCATCGGCCCCGACAACAAGCTCTACGTCCCGGTCGGCGCGCCCGGCAACATCGTCATGCCGTCATCGCGCCACGCGCAGATCCGGCGCATGGACCTGGACGGCAAGAACGTGGAACTGGTCGCGACCGGCGTGCGCAACTCAGTTGGATTTGATTGGAACCCTGTTACCAAAGACTTCTACTTCAGCAACAACGGCCGCGACTGGATGTCGGAGGATCTGCCGAACGACACGCTGCACGTGGTCAAGGCGGGAACGACGACGGCGCCCAACTTCGGCTATCCCTATTGCCATCAGGGCAACTTCACCGACCCTGAATTTGGATGGGGTCACTCGTGCGACGAGTTTGCCAAGCCAGCCGGCTTGATGGGCCCGCACGTGGCGACGCTGGGGATGCGGTTTTACACGGGCGATATGTTCCCGAGCAGCTACAAGAATGCGATCTTCCTGGCCCGTCATGGCTCGTGGGATCGTACGAAGAAGCTCGGCGGAGATGTCGTGGTCGTCAAGCTCAAGGACGACGGCACTATCGCATCGTACGAGCCGTTCCTGACAGGCTTTCTCCAGAACAATGCCTACGTGGGCCGGCCCGTCGATGTGCAGCCAATGCCGGACGGATCGCTACTGGTATCCGACGATTGGAACGGCGCTATCTGGCGCATCACCTACAAAGAGCCCTAAGTGACTTGGCCGAGGTGAGACCTCCTCGCCCCGGCTTAATCACCCTCGCCCGCCATCGGACCCGCCGTGCGCCTGCTTGTTGGTCTATCAGCCTTGATCTTGCTCGATAGCATCGGCGTGCCGGTGTGTGCGCAGCCGGCCACGGAGCAGTTGAGTATCTGCCTCAGCTGCCACGGCGAAAACGGCACGTCCCAAGCGGAGCACGTGCCGTCGCTCGGCGCCCAGAAGAGCGACTACGTAGTCGCGCAGCTGCTGATGTTCCGCGAGAAGCAGCGAATTGCTCCGCCGATGAACGATATGGCGGCAAACCTGTCGGATGATGATCTACAGTCGCTCGCCGAGGCAATCTCCAAATTGCCCGCGCCGGAAACTTCTGCTCCGATCGAAGCTAAAGCGGCCGAAGAGGCGCGCGCACTCATCGCGCGCTATCGCTGCGGCTCGTGCCACGGTGCCGACCTCGCGGGGCAGGGACAGATCCCAAGGGTCGCTGGGCAGCGCGAGGACTATCTGACGGCCGCGCTTGAGGGCTACAAGAGCAACGCACGCCCTGGCTACGAGCCGGCGATGAACGAGGTCTCACGAGACATCAAAGATGAGCACATTCCAGTGCTTGCACGCTACCTCGCCCAATACCGCTCGGAGCAGAGTACGGCGGGGCAGGTTCCAAAACCTTGAACGGGGTCGCGGGCGGTCAAGTTGAGCTCTGATAAGCCTCATGTCTAAGAGCATATCAACGAGTTAGAATGATAGGATTATCTATGGATTTATTTTGTCGATAAAACGATCAGTTTTGCGTTGCTACGGATCGTTTGCGTAGCTTGTGTGATCGCCTGATGTTCACAGTCTCGGGACCACGGCGTCGAAGTCGCAAAGATGGTCTTGCCCGCATCGCATGTCTTCAGGGTATACGCTTCAACGGCCCTCTCCTCATGAAGCCTGATCACCTCGAGGACGTCCGCGAATTCCTCGGCTGGCGCGGCCTCGTCGAGTAGTTCTGCAGCATCCCATCCTGAATAGAATCAAGCGGATACCTCCTCACTGACCTGCTCAGCGGCATCTTGCACAGCGCATGCCCAGTGCGGACAGGTGTGAGTCTTAAGATCAGCGCGGTGCCTGCGCTCCTGAACGTGCTGGCAGCGTCGCACGAACGCGTCTGTCCAGATTGCGGCCGCTGCAAGCCCACCGTCCGCCTGCGGCCCAACCTCGAAGTCCTTGAGCCCGCACACGGGGCATACGATCGATCCCATGAGAGCCTCCGTTCACACCTCCATCTCGGCGCCGACCTCCATCACCTGCTGGGCCGGCACGCACAGGTAGCTCGCCGTCTCCTCGGCGTTACGCTGCATCAGCGCGAAGATCTCCTCGCGCCAACCCGCCATGCCGGGACGTTTCTCCGAGGCCACCACCGTCTCGTGGCTGATGAAGTAGCTCAGGTGGTCGCAGTCGATGCCCTTGAGCCGGCCGTCCTCGACCGCCCGTCGCAGGGCGCGCGGGACATGAACCGTGTCCATGAAGCCGAACCGGAGCAGCACCCGTGTCACGTCCGGAGCGACCGGCACCACCTCGATCCGCTCGGCGTCTGCCGCGTGCGGCACGTCCAGGATCTGCAGCGTCACGAGGAGCACGCGCTCGTGCAGCACCTGCAGGTGGCGCACGAAGTTCATCAGCGGCAACGGCATGCCGTCCTCGGCCGAGGTCAGGAACGCGCCCGTGCCCGGGATGCGCGGCAGGTGCTTGGATTCGACGCGGGTCAGGAACTCCGCCTCGGGCATGCGGATATCGGCCCGGGCCGCCTCCAGGAGCTGTGTGCCGCGCCGCCAGGTCAGCATCAGGAAGGCGACGCCCGCCGCGAGCAGCAGCGGAAACCAGCCGCCCTCGAACAGCTTCAGCGTGTTGGCGCTGAAGAAGGTCAGATCGACGAGCAGGAACGCGCCGTTGACCGCGAGCACGAGGGCGAGGTTGAAGCCCCAGCGAAGCGCGATCAATGCCGCCAGCACGGTCGTGATCACCATCAGCAGTGACACCGCGATGCCGTAAGCGCCCGCCAGCGCGTCCGACGAGCCGAAGGCCAGCACCGCGCCGAGGGTGGCGAAGGCCAGGAGCCAGTTCACGATGGGCACGTAGATCTGCCCGGCCTCCTGCGAAGAGGTATGGACGATGCGCATGCGCGGGAAGAAGCCGAGCTTGATCGCCTGCTCGGTGAGCGAGAACGCACCGGAGATGATGGCCTGGGAGGCGATGACGGTGGCCAGCGTGGCGAACGCCACGAGCGGGTAGTGGATCCAGCTCGGCGCGAGCTGGAAGAACGGGTTGTCGACCGCGGCCGGGTTCGAGAGCAGCAGCGCGCCCTGGCCGAGGTAGTTCAGCACCAGGGCCGGGAGCACGATCGCGAACCACGCGAGCCGGATCGGTGCGCGCCCGAAATGGCCGAGGTCGGCGTACATCGCCTCGCCGCCGGTGACCGCCAGGAAGGCTGCGCCCAGCATGGCGAAGCTGACCGGCAGATGCGCGGTGAGAAGGTAATAGACGGCGCGGAACGGGTTCAGGGCCGCCAAGATCTCCGGCTTCTGCCGGATGCCGGCCGCGCCGACGGCCGCGATGGTGGCAAACCACAGCAGCATGACCGGTCCGAACAGGCGCCCGATGAAGCCGGTACCTTTGCGCTGGACCGAGAACAGACCGATCAGGATGACGACGGTAGCCGGCACCACAAAAGGCGTCACGCCGGGGGCATCGACCTTCAGGCCCTCGACAGCTGAGAGCACCGAGATGGCAGGGGTGATCGCGCCGTCGCCGTAGAGTAGCGCGGCTCCGATCAGCCCGACGACGAGCAGGATGGCGCGCCACGAGCGTGGCGGTGCATGCCGGGCCCCGAGCAGAGCAAGCATGGCCACGATGCCGCCCTCGCCGTGATTGTCCGCGCGCAGGATCAAGACGGCGTACTTGAGCGCGACGATGAGGAACAGCGACCAAAGGATGAGGGAGACGGATCCGACCACCGCGTCGTGCTGGAGGGTGCCACCTGCGGCTGCGACCTTGACGGTCTCCTTGAGCGCGTAGAGCGGACTGGTGCCGATATCGCCGTAGACGATGCCGAGCGCGCCGAGGGACAGGGCGACGGAGGCGGTTCGTGCCGGGAGCTGCGCTTCGCCTGCCTGGATCGCGACGGTCACCAGTTCATCTCCATCCACAGCCAGCCGAGCGCGACGGGCGCTATGCTCGGTAGCTCTCTTGGTCTCAGACGCTTGGCGAGCCGAAACAGATCCGCGTGATCGGTGGCAGATACGCCCCCGATGCCCCCGCAGCTCTCCGGCTGTCACAGAGGAAAGGAGAAGCGGTTTTAGAGGATCTTGGACCGATTATCTTAGAAAAGGACTTTGAGCCTATCGCCTAGTGTGTAGGCAAACCGACCGTTTCCCCGACGATCCGGCGGGGCGGATCGCTAGTCGCTCGAAACAACCCCGGTTGTGTCGGAAAAACGTGTCGGCTTTTCTATTGGCGGGCAAACGCCGGTTTGGCACGATCCCGACATGCGCGTCGGCTTCGCGCGCATCTCCGCCGTCGACCTGGTCCTTCCGCGCAGCCCTCAGCGGATCATCTCGACCACGACACCAGCTGCCTCGGCGATCGTCGACCAGCGCCGCTCCGCCGTAAGCGCTGGCCGACCTTCACGTTTGGCAAGGGCCAAGCAGTAGCGATCCCCGAGCGACAGACCACCCGCAACCGTGAGCGGACGCAGCATGCCGGCCTCGTACGACAGCGCGGCATCGACGGCGGCCCACCGGATCGGCAAGGGGCGCAACAGCGCTTCGATATCAGGGCGTGCAGCCCCGAGCTTGGCGTAGTGGCTGACTACTTCGGCCAGATTGACGATCGTCATGACAGACCCGTCGAGCCCGGCCTTCACCCGATCCGCTCCCGGCTCAGCCAGCAGCAGGGCAAGCAGCGCGGACGCGTCGAGGACGAAGCTCGTCATTCGGCCTCGGCCTCACGGGCCCGGTCGGCGAGGAAGTCCGCCACGGACGCGCCTGCCTTGTCGCCGATCAGCCTGCGGCTCAGAGCCTGTGCCCGGGCGACGACCTGATCGAGCGTCCGCAGCACGATGGCGTCGCCCAAATCCTCGACGATGACCTCGCCTCCGTGAATGAGGCCATGCCGCTTGCGGAGATCGGCCGGCAGGCTCACGCGCCCATCGGGCATCACCTTGGCTCTCATGGGACGCCTCTACTGTCTGCCATGCAAACCAATGTACGCCAAAAATACCAGTTCACGCCAGGGTAAGCGACTGACGTCATGGCGTCGCGATGCTGGATCACTCTGGACGTGTGGTGCCGCTTAGCTATGTCCGCAAGGGGATCGGTCAACGGACGCTCGGAAGATCCGCTCGCAAAGGATCAATCCGTCTGCGCGGACGCTGTCTCAATAGGTTGGTACGATAAAAATTGCGGTGAGGGGACCCTGTACGTTACAGTCCCGCTCATGACGCATGTGCTGATCGGCTATGCCCGCTGCTCGACCGACAAGCAGGACCTCGCTGCCCAGCGCCACGCGCTGTTCCAGCTCGGGGTGGCGACTGACCGCATCTACACTGACAAGGGCTTCACGGGGACGAACCGGGCACGCCCGGGCCTCGACCAAGCGCTGGCCGCGGTCCGGAGTGGCGATACCCTAGTAGTACCCAAGCTCGACCGGCTGGCCCGATCGGTGCCGGACGCGCGCGCGATTGGCGACGCGCTCGCGGAACGGGGTGTGAGGCTCCAGCTCGGCGCCAGCGTGCACGACCCGTCCGACCCGATGGGCAAGCTGTTCTTCAACATCCTGGCGACGTTTGCCGAGTTCGAGGCGGACCTGATCCGGCTGCGCACGCGCGAGGGCATGGCGATGGCACGCGCCAAGGGGAAGCTGCGGGGCAAGAAGCCTAAGCTCTCGGATCGCCAGCAGAAGGAGCTGCGCCGGATGTACGACACAGGCGACTACGCGATCAGCGACTTGGCCGAGCTGTTTTCAGTCTCACGGCCGACCGTCTACCGGACCCTGGAGCGCCAATCTACGATGCCTGCTGTCGTGGCGACCTAAGTGGACGCGGCACGGCGCCCGGCATTGGGTTCACACATCACCGGTTTCCCTCGATACAGAGCGACAGAGACGCCGAGGATCAATGCCAAATAACGATCAAGATAACACCAGAGGACCGCCCGAGGGCCTCCCACTACCTTGATGCGCTCTCAAATGCCGTCAACCTCGCAGGCGGCAGGTTTTCTACATCCTGAGCAATATGTGAGGCGATGGGCGACGCGCATCTGAAGAGGATACCTTGGTTAATACTTATATCTCTTCGAAGCTTATGTGAACTGAGCAAATCGTATCAATTTTACCGATTTACCAGCCGCTTCAGAAACACGATCCTTCTATTGCGACTGTCATCGTTCATATAGATCGGGTGCAAGGATCGTTATGTCTCCCATGGACAAGGACGCGCTGCTGAGAGCGCTTTTCAAGGACTTGCTTATCGTCAATACAGAGATTCACCCCGACGTGCGGCAGGCCGAGGCCCGCTGGGCGTCCGAGCTTGGTCTTGTGCGCCCGAACTATAACGTGGTGTCGGCACGTCCCGGCCAGGATCTGAGCGGCTTTGGGGCCATCTGGACAGAGGCCGACGAAATGCTCTTTCGGACGCGGGGCGTAGTCGTGCTCAAGCCGCAGGTGCAGGGTCATGCCTGAACAGACAATGCCGGCGAGGACCGGGCGCGACATCATCCTCATCGACGACGCACGCCATCCTCAGTGGGTCGCTGCGGCAAACGCTTTCGCCCGGCGGATGGGCTCGACGACCTACACCGTACTCCAGGTTCACCAGCCCGACACGCGCTGGTTCGAGAACAACCGGCTTGCGGTGCCGCAACCTGAGCAACTGGAGGCCTTTGCAAGAGACGGGATCGTGCTGCTGCCCACGTGGCATCAGGTTCAGATGTTGGCCTACAATCCGAATTCTTTCGCCAGCATCGCAGTCACGACATGTATCAACGAGGCGGTGTCACGCTACGCGGGTCGTCAGGTCCGCCTCGCGCAGTTGGGAGGATCCGAGACGGATCTCACCGAGCAGCGCAAGTTGGCCACACGTGTGCTCCACGCGTTCGACGCCCTCGATGCTGATGGTCTTGCCGCACTGTGCGAGGCGGCCTTTCTGAACGATCCGGAGGTCGCATCGATGCATCTAAGATTTGATGATCTCAGGACTCGTCATCGTCCCATGTGGCTAGAACAACTCAATGCTGCCTGGCTGAAAGAAAAAATAAGTCTCGAAAAATTAGCCTCTCTAGATTATAGATAATTTCTTCCAAGCTTTTTGGTCCGCGAGGACATGCCGTCGTCGAACTTCAAGTGAGACAGAGGGGCAAGCTGTGCTTGCAGCGATGCTGCCTACTTTCCTCGTGACTGATCCGCAATGCGCCTGATCTTCTCAGCCTTCCTCGCGACCGTGCTCCTGGCCTACCCAGTCGCCGGTTTGATCCAGAACGGGCTCGACCCAGCGTATTGGCCCGCAGAGGTGACGCGCCCCGGTGCCTGGTTCGGGGCCCTATTCTCCCCGCATGCCGGTGACGCGCTCGCGATGCCGTACCTCATGCTGATCGGTCGCGCGCCCGAATTCGCGAATGGCGGCTGGTCGCTAGCCCCACTCATCGCCTTCTCGCCCCTCCTGATCCTGTTTGGCGCCGCGCTACTACGGCGCGCCAAGCCCGAACAGAAGCGGGACACCTCCGACCTGTTCGGCTCGGCCCGCTTCGCCACCGCGACCGAGCGCGGCCGCCTGCGCGGCGGGCTCGAACTCGGCCGCGACCCGGAGACCGGCCGTGCCGTGCGCCTCGCCGTGCAAGGCACGCTCGTCACCATCGCGCCGCCGCGCAAGGGCAAGACGTCGGGCTTGCTCATCCCCAATCTCGCCTTTCCCGAACCTCAGGGCTGGGGCGGACCCGCGGTCGTGTTCGATCCCAAGGGGGAGGTCTACCGCTCCGTCGCCGCACGGCGCCGGGCGCTCGGGCGCCGCGTCATCTGCCTCGACCCCATGGGTCTGGCCGGCGGCACCGACCACTGGAACCCGCTCCAGGGCCGCGACCCGGACGACGTCCTCTACCTTCAGAGCACCGCCCTGGCCCTTCTGCCCGAGGCCACCGGTGACGGCGAGGCCTCCGCCTACTTCCGCAATCGGGCCGTCGACCTGATCACCGGCGCGCTGTTGGTCGCCCTGCGCCAGCCGGAGGCGTGCACGGTCGTGGAGGTCCAGGATCTGCTCACCGACGAGGCCCGCTTCCATGGCCTCCTGCAACAGTACGTCACCCACTGGCCCGAGCCCGCGGCCTACGCCGCCATGGAGATCCTGCAGGCCGATCCGAAGACCAAGGACCCGATCAAATCCACCGCCCTACAGGCGTTCCAGTGGCTGGCCGACCGGCGCCTGCGCGACCTCGTCGGCGACTCGACCTTCCAGCTATCGGAGCTGTCCACCGGCGCCGTCGACCTGTTCGTGGCGGTGCCGACCGAGTACAAGGCGGTGCTAGCCCCGTTCCTGCGCTGGCTGCTGTCCGACCTTTTCGCTTCGGTGCGTCGCCACCGCCCGGCCGAGCGGTTGATGATCTTCGTCGACGAGGCCGCGGTGCTCGGCCGGTTCGACGCGCTGCTGACCGCGGCGGGCGAGTTGCCGGGCTACGGCGCCAGCCTGTGGACGATGTGGCAGGATCGCGCCCAGCTCGTCGGGCTCTACGGCGAGGCCGGGGCTGACGTGCTGCTCAACACCGCCGAGGTCGTCACCGTCTTCGACGTCCCGGCCGTCGATCCGGACGAGACCGAGCGCTGGTCGCGGGCGATCGGCGACTACACCGCCTTCGTCGAGACCCGGACGGCCCCGACCGGCGACGCCAAGGGCAGCCCGTCCACGACCCGGGCCTCGCAGGGCGCGCGCTTGATGACCAAGGAGGCGCTGATCGCGATGCCGGGCGACGAGCTCCTGGTGTTTCCCAACAGCGGCGGCCAGACCCGCCATCCGCTGCGCCTGAAGAAGACGGTCGCGCACACCGACCCGCGCTTTCGCAAGCTGATCACCGCCGTGCCGCCGGTCGGCCGGGCGCGCTGAGCCGGGGACGCCGCCACGCAGGCGCGAGCGCCAGCCGGACGCGCCTCGGTCGAGGGTGGAAAACGCGGCCGCCGCGGTTGGCAGGGCGGATCCACCCAGCGGCGCCGGACCGCCGGAACGCCACATGCCCGAGGTGAGCCGCAACCGATCGAGGGATACGGACCTCAGCGTGAGGCCGGTCCGGAGCGGGTCCGCAGCCAATCAGATGGCACACGCGTCGCGGCATAGCCCTCACCAGGGCGCCAGTCGCGCAGCTCGGCCATGCCGTCGGCGTCCCGCATCAGCGCGTAGGCGCGGCCCGCCACGAGGCGATCCCCGGCGGGTCGCCCGTCCGGCATGACCCAGGCGATGGCCACATCCCGGTCGCTCCGAACCTCGACCCAGGAGATCGGCGTGCGGCGATAGGCTAGGAGCAGCGCGAGCAGGAGACAGAGCGCGAGCAGGGCGTCACGGGTGAGCCGGCGTACGCGGAACGGCAGGCGCCCGCGCCAGACCGCGATGCGGCTGGCGTGGCCAGGAGCGGGCCGGGCGCCCGGCCCCACAGCGTCGGACCGGTCACGGATGGAGAGCAGGAGCTCGCGCCGATGTTCGGGCAGGAGCTGTACTGCGCCCTCTTCCAACGCCGCAAACCGCTCGTGGATCGGGCGCGTCTTCAGCCGGGTGAGCGCGGCGCGGCTGTCCCGCTCGAACCCGGCCGCAGCCTCGCGCGCGGCGCGATCAGCCCGCGTGAGGCGGGCGTGCACGTCCTCAGGCGTTGCGGGCACGCTTGCTCCCCCCTGCCGGCGTACCGGCCCGAGCCGGAACCGGCGCTTCTTCGACCAGCCAGAGGGCTGCCGGCTTGACCGCCTCCATCACGGCGAGGCGGAACGCGGTCAGATCGCGCAGCATCCGTCCGGCCTGCGCCTGCGAGGTCTGCTTGACCAAGCCCGCCCGGTCGAGCCGACTGACGCCGCGCAGCTGACCTGCCGCCAGCACCTCGCGCGTCCTGTCCTCCAGCTCGAATTGGCGCAGGTGCGTGACCACCGCGTCGCCGGCTACCCGCTTGAGCAGGGCCGGATCGACGGCGCCCCGCACCGCGTTGGCCACGACGAAGCGGGCGCCCGCCCAGTCCTTGGCCGCGTGCAGCAGCGCGCCGCCGTCGGCGAGCGCGCCGGCCTCGGCGGCGACCACCACCACGAGCCCGAGCTCGATCCCGGCCTCGCGCAGCGCCGGTGCCTCGTGCGTCAGGACCCCCAGCAGAGACGCCGAGGTGTTGGCGCCGATGTCCACCAGCGTGGGGGTCGCGACCTCGAAGAGCGCGTTGATCACGTCGTCGAACTCGGCACGCGCCGCCTTGCCGCCGCTGGCGTCGATCGCCTCGCGCGAGGCGCGCATGAGGAAGTGCTGCACGCTGCCCGGCTCATTCGCGGCCGTCGCGGCCTTGAACTCGGTCAGACGGTGCACCGACTCGATCTCCAGGATCGGGGCATCCGGCACCGCCTCGGCGAGGCCGCGGGTCACAGTTGACTTGCCGACGCCGCCGGTTTCCTGGGCGACGAGGAGGACGCGGGGCATGAGGTCAGTCCTTCTTGAACAGGTGGGCGTGCCGCTCGGCCTGCATCTGGCGGATCTCCGCCTCGGTGAGCGGTGCGTCTGTAGGCGCGGGGTCCGGTGTATCGCTGCCCGAGCGCAGCTCCGGGGCGAGCCGTGTCGGCCGTGACCTGGAACCGGTCGAGGCCGCGGGCGACGGTGCGGGATCCGCGCGGTCGGGGCGAGCCGCCCGCGCCGCCGTCCTGGAGGCGCGGGCGGCGGCCTGCCGGCGCACGCTGGAGATGACGCCGGTGAGGTTGCGCCCGGTGATCGGCTCGCCGGCGGCGGTGGTGAAGCCCTGCGCCGTGAGCCCGGCCGCGACCGCGTCCCAGGTCAAGCCGCCGGCCTGGAGGGCGACCAGAGCGTCGAGGTGGTCGCGCACGATGTCCATCAAGCCCGTGGCGGGCCGACCACCCGGCGCACCGGCCTTGCGGCGGCTGTCGGGGGTGGCGGCGGCGTCGCGGGCGAGGCGGCGTAGGTCGAGGCGGGGGCGCTGGGCCATGGCGACGCCCTAGCAAGGCGGGGCTTGCCAGGGCGTGCAGCCGATCGCGCGAATGCCGGGGGCGACGGCAAGCCGACGTTAAGGTCCGGCAGCGGACGGCAGGCTACGGCTGAGGACGGCAGCGATACGGTAGCGTGTACGGCAAGGGGAGGGGTATCACACCACACGCACTGAAGTGGTGAAGCGTTAACCGCGCGGCCATGCGAGCCTCGCCAGGCCGTCGCGACCGTGCCAGGGCTGCCGTCCGGATCCGCACGCAGCAGGTACGCCGATGGCCGATCAGGTCAAGCTCACGATCACGCTGGAGGCATCCCTCGCCGCCCGGTTGAGCGCCGCCGCGGCCGAGCGCGGCTGGGCCTCCGAGAGCCTGGCGGCCGACTGCGTCGCTCAAGCCCTGGAGGTGGCGATCCGCCACCGTGTCCTGATCGAGCGCATGGAACAGGTCGACGCCGCGATCCTCGACATGGCACAGGCCGTCGGTGAGCTCGGGGCCCCGTCGACCGGCATCGACCTGTCCCAGATCTGCCGCTATCGCAAGGGCACTGGCGGCCCGGATCTGGCCTGATGACCGCCTCGCTGCACCGCCTCGGCGCCGGGGCCGAGGCCGGGCTATACTACACCAATGACAGCGAGCGCGAAGCCAGGCCGGACCGGCGCGACGAGTACTACCTCGCGGACGGCGGCGGGGTGTGGTGGAGCAGCGGTGAGAGCGTCGTGCGCCACGGCGCGGCGATCGACGCGAGCTCGTTCCGCGACCTGTGCGCGGGGTTCCATCCCGGAACCGGCAAGCCGCTGGTCCGCGGCGCCGGTCCAGGCCACTGGGCCGGACAGGATTGCACCCTGACCCCCGGGAAATCCGTCTCCGTCCTCTGGATGGCCGGCACGCCCGAGCAGCGCGCCGCGATCGAGGCCGCCCACCGCGCCGCCGTCGAGCGGGCGCTCGCCTTCGTGGCGGCGGAGGGACTGGTCACCGTCCGAACCGGTGCGGGCGGCGTCGAACGGCACCGGCCGAGTGACATCATCGTCGGCCGCTTCGATCATTACACGACCCGAGAAGGCGATCCAAATATCCATACGCACTGTGTCTTCATCAACGCTGCCGGTGCGCCGCCTAAATCTGGATCCGGACGTTACAAATCACAGACACATCTGACCATCGAGGTCGAACAACTCTACGCTTACCAGATTTGCGTGGGTGCCGCGTATCGCGCTGCCTTGGCCGAGGACCTGCATCGCCGTTTCGGCCTGCGCTACCGCGAGGCCGGGCGCGGGCAGTGGGAGATCGCCGGCCCGCCCGAGGCGGTGCTGGCGGCCTTCTCCAAACGCTCGGAGCAGATCCTCAACTACGCCGGGGCCGGCGCCACCAGCGCCCAGCGCGAGATCGCCGCGCTCGCCACGCGCCGCGGCAAGCACGAGCTGCCGACCGGCGCCGAGCTGGAGGCGCGCTGGCGCGAGGAGCTCGCCGTCTGCGCGCTCGATCCGTGGGATGCCGCGCGCCATCCCGAGCGCGACCCCGCCATCGCGATGGCCGCCGCGCGTGAGACGGAACGCGACCCCCCGTTCGATCAGCCCGAGATCCCCGGCGACAGCCCGGTCACGCGCGCCGCCTCGGCGTTGTTTCGGCACGAGAGTGTGGTGACGCGCAAGGACCTGCTCCAGCGCGCTCTGGAGCTCGCTGGCGTGCAGGGACTCGGGGTCGATGCCGTGGAGGCGGAGCTCGCCCGCCTGGAGCGGGACGGCACGCTGCTGCCACTGAGCGCCGCCGAGAGGGTGCCGGGCGCCCACGCGTGCTGGACCAGCCCGGGCATCGCCGCCTGCGAGGCCGCGATGCTGCGCGCCGCCGACCGCCCGCTGGAGCGGATCTGGATCACCCCCGAGGCGGTCGAAGCGGCCCTTGCGCGGGCGGGCCATCTCAGCCCCGAACAGGGCGAGGCCGTGCGCCATGCTGCCGGTCCGGATGGGGTGTCTCTGCTCCAGGCCGGCGCGGGCACAGGTAAGACGACCACGGCCGCAGCCCTGGTGGCCGCGGCCCACGACTCTGGATTGCGCGTCGTCGGCTTGGCACCATCCTGGGTCGCCGCCGACGAGCTCGCGCGCTCCACCGGGATCCTGGCGCAGGCGATCGCGCGCTGGCGCCACGATCGGACTCGGGCGACGGATCCGGACCCCGCGCCTCACCCCGATCCCTCGCCGGCATTCGGCGCCGACACCCTGGTGCTGGTCGACGAGGCCGGGATGGTATCAACCCGTGACCTGGAAGCCGTGCTGAGCGCGGCGCAGGCGGCCGGGGCCAAAGTGGTGCTGATCGGCGACCGGCGTCAGCTCGCCTCGGTCGGGGGCGCCAGCGCGCTGCGGGCGGTCGCCGAGGTGGTCGGACGCTCGGCCGTGCTCGAACACGTCCGCCGGCAGACGGTGGATTGGCAGCGTGCCGCCTCGGTGGTGATGGCGCGCGGCGATGCCGAGGCGGGTCTGCGCGCCTACGCCGCCAACGACCGGGTCGAGCTGATCTCCGGAGCCGAGGCGGCTCACGCCCGGGTGATCGCGCTCTGGTCCGAGCAGCGCGTGGTCCATAAAGGCGACGCGCTGATTGTGACCCGGCGCAATGCCGATGCGGCGGCGCTGAACGCGCGGGCGCGGGCCGTGCTGCGGGCGGAAGGACAGCTCGGACCCGACGTAGTCGCGCTGCCGTCGCGCAACCGCGCCGATGAGGTCGTACCGCTGGCGCTCGCGATCGGCGACGTCCTGCGGTTCGGCGAGAGCCTGCCGCACTTGGGCCTGCGCAACGGCAACCGCGCCCGGGTTGAGGCGATCACCACCGATCCGGACGCGGGACCGCGCCTACGGCTGCGGCTGGAGGACGGGCGCGCGCTCGACACGGCCTGGGAGCAGCTGACGCGGGAGCCACGCTTCGGCCGCCGATCATCACAACCCAAGATCGTACACGCCTACGCAGGTACAACTTACGCGGCGCAGGGCCGAACCTGTTGCGCGGCGGTGGTGTACCTCGGGGCCAGCACGGACGCGCGCGAGGTGTATGTCGGGCTGACCCGCCACCGGCACGATGCGCGGGTGGTGGTCGAGCGCGACCGGCTCGACGCCCTGTGTCGGCAGCGGCAGGCGGATGCGCGCGTGCCGGCGACCGACACGCTGGTGCTGGAACGGCTGTTCCGGGAGGCACGGACCTACCGCGAGAAGGCCAACGTGGTCGACTACACCGCTGACCGGGTGGCGTTCGTGCGCGACGGGCTGCTCGGACTGACAGAGCGGGTCAGCCCGGGCGTCGACGTGCGCCGAGCGATCCGCGCGGCCCGGGCTCTGCGCGAGGCCGTGGCGTGGCTCGGGGTGGATTGCCTGATTGTGCCCGCTTGGCGCTTGGTCGACGCCTGCGGGCGCCGCCTGAGCCGCGCGTCGGCGCCGGTGACGCGCGCCCTGGTCATGCGGTTCGCCCGCCACCTCGGCCGCCCCAGCTCGGTGCCGCCGCGCGATCGCGACGTCGGTATCGAGCGATGAGCTCCATTCCTGTGGTCCGCGACCGATCCGGATCCGTGCCGCACTGATCCAGGCCGCCTGCGCTCAGGCGTAGGGTCCGCGGAACAGGTCGCCGAGCGCCTTGCGGCGAAACAGGGTCGTCCAGCGGCGTCGGCGGTGTTCGGGCCGATCGTGGATGATATGGCAGCGCTGGCAGAAGGCGGCGAGATTGGCATCGGCGTTGTTGGCGGTGTCGTGGTCGCGATGGGCCGCGGCCAGAACCACCCGGGTCCGGCGCACGGTCCTGAGGACGTCCACAGCACCGGGCTGGACGCGCACCCGCCGCCCGCGCCTGTCGCGCCAGGAGGCCGCGTCCGCATCCCACCATCGCCCGTCGCCGAGGTGGACTACCGTCCGCCCGTGCGGTCGCCCGCAGCCCTCGCAGCGTCCCTGAGCGCGCCCGAACCGGATTACGGCCGAGAGCTGGGGCCAGTCGATCGGGTAGAAGAAGCGGTGCTCGGGCCGGATCGGCATGGGGATCGGGATACGGGATCGAAGCGTGACCGTAGAGCGAGACGGGTCGTCCGCACAGGGGTCTGGGCGGGGATGGCATTCGGTCGGTGGGGGCCTGATGGGCTTGAGGCCGAAGAAGCCCTGCCCGTCTCCCGAGGAGAGGGCGGCGTTCGTTAGACCGCACGAGCTCAGACCCTCAGCGCATGGCTCGGCCCGTGCCACGACCCGCGCGGATTCGCGTGTGCCCGCTCCGGTCGAGGTCGACCGCTGCCCCCCGACAGCCCTTCGACGGTTCCGTTTTCCCCGATTCTGACAGGATGAGAACTCCAGTACTCGTGCGCTTCGCGGATTTGCACCCTCCCCCATCGCTCAGCGTGGCCCGGTGATCCTCAGCACCCGAGAGTTCTCTGCCCGGCTTGCGCGCCAGCCGCATCCACGCCTGCCACTCGGGCGAGACGATGCGCACGACGTTGGTGTCGTTCCTGAAGCCCGTCACCCGCCGCTCCTCGACGGTGACGAGCCCGAGTCTCTTGGCCTCGCGCAGGGCGTTGCGGACGGTAGTCTCGGCCACGCCCGCGATCGCCGCGAGCTGCCCCACGGCCAGTCGGCAATCGCCTCGTTTTGAGGTTTCCGTGGCCACCAGGGCCAGCACCGCCTGCTCGGCCAGGGTGAACTGGGCCGCTAACCCCGGCGGCAGCCTTCCCGAAGCCGCCCAGCGGCGGCGGCGCTCCAGCGAGGCCTCCGTGCGCGGGCGTGAGCCGACGGCCCTCCTGGGTGCTCCTGCGCCGTCCTGGAACGTGGGCGCGATTGCAGCCTCAGGGCTGGGTCGTAGACCCGCCGGTAGCCGACGAGCCGCGGGCGCGTCCGTGCGCGCCTCGATCAGCCCGGACAGGGTCTCGGCCTCGGTCTCCGTGACGTGCCCTTCGCCGTAAGCGCGCCAGAGCAGCGCCGTCACGGACGGAAGGGTGATTCGGTCAGCCGCCTCGATCGCGCAGCGGATTTTTTCGGCAAACACGTGTCTTGGCCCTTTTCCATAGGGCCACAGGGGGACGTTTGGCGGCGCAAGCTGTGCGCTCCGTTCAAGACAAGCCGATATCGTTGCCGGAACCGGGGTTCCGACTTGACGCCTGAGGGCGCTTTATGGCTTGTGAGGGATGCTGTTGTGCCTCACAGGCCATCTCGATTTCGAAGGCCTCACCCTTGCCGGGGTGGGGCCTTTGGCTTTTCAGGGTCCTACTGCGGCGATTGCTCTCCTGAATGGCTGGCTCACGACTCGCTTGGGCGAGCACGGCCATGACAGCCCATGTCGACCGGGCGGCACGGCTAAGTCAACGTTGCGGGTGGCTGATGACCTTTTTCCTGCCGTCCTGAACCACCCCATATTCCGGTAGGCACTTCTCCTTATTCGATGAACGTAGCGCGCGTGCCCCTCCGGCGAGGCGAGAGCACGCGGCCAGGCGGTGACCGCCGCGACGGTTTTGGCGGTGGCGCGCACCATCTCGGCCGAAAATTCGGCCCGGTTGAGCCGGGGAATAAGACTCGCTCGCTTTGTAGGACAAAACGGCCAAGGTTTAGTATTTAGTGGAAACCAATCAGCTGTCTGACAGCTGTCTGATACCCTCATACGAATACCGGGGAGGGCGCCTAGCGCCGTTCAGTCAGACATACGCCAGGATCCAGACAGCTTTCCGAAAGAGAATGGCTATCTGACAGCTTTCTGGTTATAAACAGGGTGTCGCCGGGTTAAGGTGGCTTTTACCGCAGAGCTGGAAGCTTCCCGGAACCGGATGGCTTTCCGACAGCTTCCCGGCACCTAACGGCTGCCCGGCAGCTTCCCGGTGCCTGACAGCTTCTAACGAGGTGTCTATGCCTGTCATCACGTTCTCATCGCCTAAGGGCGGTGCCGGCAAAACCACGGCTGCCTGCATCCTCGCCAGCATGCTGGCGGAGCAGGGAGCGACCGTAACCATCATCGACGCCGACCCCAATCAGTTCGTCCAAGAATGGGCGCAGCTGCCGGGCCTGCCCGCCACCCTTCAGGTCGTAGGCGGCGCGACGGAAGAGACGATCATGGACAAGATCGAGGAGGCGGCCAGCATGACCGCCTTCGTGATCGTGGATCTGGAGGGCTTGGCGAGCCTCATGGTCAGCCACGCAATCTCGATGTCCGACCTAGTTGTGATCCCCGTCCAAGGCTCGCAGTTCGACGCCTCGCAGGCTGCCCGTCAGATCGGGCTCATCAAGCGGACGGAGAAGCGCGGGGGGAGGGCCATTCCCTACACGGTGCTGATCACGCGCACGAATCCCGCGATCATGCCCCACACCCTCAAGCACATCTTGCAGAGCTTCGACGAGCGCGCGATCCCGGTCCTGAAAACCCGCTTGTGCGACCGTGAGGCCTACCGTGCCATGTTCTCCTATGGTGGCACGCTGCAGGGCCTAGCAGGGAAGGGGGTCGCCAACACGACCGTGGCGATCAACAACGCGGCCGAGTACGCCGCGGAGATTGTGCAGCGCCTGCGCGACAAGCGCGAGCAGGCCAAGGAGGTTGCGTGATGCCCGGCCAGCCCAAGCCTGAACGCACCGATCCGCTCGGCAAGCTCGACCTCGGTGGACTGGACGACTTCAAGCCCACGCCACGCGCTGCCCAGCAGCCGAAGCCGCCGGTCGAGGCAATTCGTGCCGTCTCCGAAGCGGAAGGTTTCCCCAGCCGCGAGTCCGCCCCACGCGAGAAGGCGAAGCCGGCATTGGCCAAGGTCGAACAGCGCCGCTACCGCACCGGCCGCAACAAACAGCTCAGCCTCAAGGTGACGGAAGAGACCGCCCAGCGCTTCACCCGCCTAGCCGACGAACACCGCTTGGTGCTTGGCGAGCTGCTGGAAAGAGCGCTTGAAGCCTACGAGGCCGCCCACAAAAGGAAATGACCTTCTCAAAAGCCTATCGGGCACCGAATAGGAAGCCAAAAGAAACCAGACAGCTGCCAGGAAGACCCACGGCGCCTCCCACACAGGGCACAATCAAGGTCTGGAAGGCCAAGCCAAGCTGGTTCGTCGTCATGCGCATAAGGGCAGCTTACGGAGCGTTGAGCTCTCAAGCGTGAGATCGTGGTGATGGCCAAACGAGCATGGCCAATTTCGCCACCTGCTGGAGCTTCGCGCGGCTCCCGCCGTCGCGCGCCAGGGTGGACAGTCCCTGGATCGCCGTTATGACGAAAGCTGCCAGCGCCGTCGGATCCGCCGTGCCCGGGACGTCTCCCGCGTCGATGCCGGCGGCGATCTTGTCGCGCAACGCGGCTTCGATCTCCCGACGGATCGCGGCCAATTCCTCTTTGACATCCTCAGCCTCGGCCGAGACCGCGATCGCCGAGCTGGCCAGCAGGCACCCCGCCGGCGTGTCCGTGCGGGTGAACGCCATCGCTGCGCCGTTAATCAGCGTGCGCGCGGCTGCCTCGGCGGTGGGTGCCTCCGCGATCACGTCAATGGGCGACTGCGGCTGCGCCAATTAGCGCCGGACCGCAGATCGGAACAGCCCCTTCTTGTCGCCGTAGGCGACGTAGATGCTCGGCGGTGTAACCCCCATCGCCCGCGTAAGCTCGGCAAGGGAGGTGGCCTCATAGCCGTAGCGCCAGAACAGCAGCATGGCCGGGAGCAGGGCAGCATCTGGGTCGAATGAAAGCGGGCGGCCGGTCTTGCGCCTGGATGTTGGGTCGATTGGTTTCATATCAACCAATACGAAAATTTAAGCAATGTAGCTGACCGACAACCGCACCTTGGGCCGCTCTGACCTCGCCGTGAGCCCCCTCGCGCTGAGCACGATGACCTTCGGCACTGCGCCTTGGGGCTCGAACGAGGCAGACAGCCGGGCGGTGTTCGACGCCTACGTGGACGCGGGTGGCAACTTCGTCGACACTGCCGATGTCTATGTGTGAAAGAGCCTCAAAGGCTGACCGCTCTCTCAGGTCACTTTAAGTCATTGCTCTTAAATTAAAATTTGTACCGAAGGTGGGGCACGATCGTGCCCCACCTTCGGTACAAATTTCTTAGCTTCCATAATGGATTACATCTGCTTTGCGCGGCTTCATCCTTCGACGCCTATCTACACCACAGTCAACTTCAGTTAGATGTCGACTTCCAAAACTCTTGGCGGGGAGCATCTGAACAGTGACGCCAACCTCGTAAGGAAGACCCCGGAGGAGCGCAACCGCGTCCTGACAACTCTCTTAATACATCTCGCTGAGGCAATGATACATGAAATTATTTAATTGATATTGAGTGTTTTTTGAACAACGATGCCTCTTGGAGTTATTATTCAAATTACAAAATACTTACGTCATTTAAGTCAAGTACGAATGAATGATCTCGATCAATTCCTCGCCGGCGTCCTCGCGCGTCTCCTCGGGCAAGTTGGCCTGCGGGATCAGATACTCACGGACATGTTCCTCCAGAACCTCGGCCATCAGACCATTGATCGCACCCCGTGCGGCGGTGATGCGCTGCAGAAGATCGGAGCAGCTCGACTCGCCCTGCAAGGCGCGCTCGATGGCGTCGACCTGACCGCGCAGGCGCCGCACCCGGTTCACCAACCCGCGCTTGTCCCGCAGTACGTGCGTGTCACTCCGAGCCTGTGATCCCGCGTCGACACTGTCATCCCGTCTCGCCATCGAATTCGTCCGACCTGCCAGTTTTAGAACTTTTCCAAAGAACCCGGCTTGACAGCCGTCAGCCTCGTCACCATACCCGGTCAGGTATCCGGCCGTGCGCCGGGTCCGATGTCAACGCCTCGGGACCGATGAACCCTCGATCTAGACCCTCATCCTCCATCGGTGAAGGCCGCGCACCGTCCGGTGCGGGCTCGCGCCGGCGGGGGATGGTCGACCCGCGCGGAGCGGAGCGCCATCATCTGACGGTCTGAGCCGGCAAGACCTCGTCTCGCCAGCTTCGTCAGCTGGCGCTCAAACCTCCTCTCGGGTCGCATCCGCAACCACCCGACGAACAGGAGGTGACCATGGCTTTCGTCCACGCCCTCGCGCCCGCGCTGCCCTACGCGCTGCGGTCCGGGCTCTTCCCTCAGCGGCGCAGCGGCGCCAGCCCGGCCGCTCCCACATCGACGCGTCCCGTCACCGGTGACACGTTGGCACCGGCCAAGTGGGCGGGCGATCACGTCGTCGCCGTCTGGCGACGCGACGAAGCGGATCGTCTCGTCTGCGCCTGGCAACTCGCACCCCGCTGATCCGACAAGCCGCCGATACCCGCTGAGGTATCGGCGGCTCCGCGCTGTGAAAGCACCATGACAGGCCGATCTTCATCCACTGTGGAGCCTCCCAGTCGCGCGCGCGACCGACGGATCTCCCACACCCGCCCCGGCTCGGATCGCGAGCACGGCGTCATCTGGCGCGACAACCTCTCCTCGCGAGCGGCCTGAACCGCACCGGAATGCCTTGCCCGAGCCCAGCCGGTCGCACGCGACCCAAGCTCGGAGTCATCATGCATGGTTTCTCTCGTCCGCGATCCCCTGCCGCCGCGTCGCGGCGTGCCGTCCTTTGCGGCGGCGGATGACGATGCCGACCCGGGAGGCCGGCTTGCTCCGTCCTGTCCCGGCGCGCCCGAGGGTGTCCGCGCGACAGGGCCCGATGAGATCGCCAGGCTCTACGCCGCGCTCGATCTGGTCTCCCCGCAGACCAATCCGCGCACGGCGCGACTGCTCGCGGCCGGCGCCAAGCGCATGGCGCAGAAGCTGATCGAGGAGGCGGGCGAGGTCGCACTCGAGGCGTCGCGCCAGCACGCTCGCGCCACCGTGCGCGAGAGCGCCGATCTGCTCTACCACCTCGTCGTGCTCTGGCGCGAGTGCGGCATCGCCCCGGACGAGATCTGGGCCGAGATGTACCGGCGTGCCGAGCGCTTCGGCATCGCCGAGAAGCTGCCCAAGGGCAGCTCTGAAGCGGGCGGCGTTCGCGCCGCCGACGATTTCACCTGATCCTCGGCGTCGGACGACACCTATGACCGCTCACACCTCGGCGCTCGACGCGTCCAGCCTTCCCGCCACGGCCGTCTTGGACGAGGCCCATCGCGGCGACATTCGCGGCGCGCTCGGCACCATCGCCGAGGGCGATCACGCACCCCGGATCGGCTGGGGGGCGCGCCTCAAGACGCTCCTGGCGATCCTCGGTCCCGGGCTCATCGTCATGGTCGGCGACAACGATGCCGGCGCCTTCGGCACCTACACCCAGGCCGGCCAGAACTACGGCACGGCGCTGCTGTGGACGCTGGCGCTGCTGATCCCGGTCCTGTTCGTAAACCAGGAGATGGTGCTGCGCCTCGGCGCGGTCACGGGCGTCGGGCACGCCCGCCTCATCCTAGAGCGGTTCGGCGGGTTCTGGGGCGCGTTCAGCGTCATCGACCTGTTCCTCCTCAACGCCCTGACGCTCGTCACCGAGTTCATCGGCATCAGCCTCGGCCTCGATTATCTCGGTGTGCCAAAGCTCTGGGGCGTGCTCGCAGCTGCAATCCTCGTGATCGCGGCCGCGAGCACCGGCGACTTCCGCCGCTTCGAACGCTTCGCGCTGGCGCTCGTCGCCGGCAGCCTCCTGCTCGTGCCCGTGGTGCTGATCGTGCACCCGCCGGTAGGCCAGATCGCCCGGGACTTCCTCGTGCCGCGGCTCCCCGCGGGCGCCAAGCTCTCGGAGGTGATGCTGCTGATCATCGCCATCGTCGGCACCACGGTGGCGCCCTGGCAGCTGTTCTTCCAGCAGAGCTACGTCATCGACAAGCGGATCACGCCGCGCTTCATGCGCTACGAGAAGGTCGATCTCTGCCTCGGCATCGTGCTCGTCATCGTCGGCGCGGTAGCGATGATGGCCTTCTGCGCCGCGACCTTCGCCGGAAGGCCCGAGTTCGGCAATTTCGGTGACGCGGGCGGGGTCGCAGCCGGGCTGGAGCGGTATGTCGGCCCGGTGCCGGCGGTGCTGTTCGCGCTCGCGCTCATCGACGCCAGCATCATCGGTGCGGCCGCCGTGTCGCTGGCTACCGCCTACGCCATCGGCGACGTCCTCGCCCTGCGGCACTCGCTGCATCGCAAACCCGGCGAGGCCAAGGGCTTCTTCCTGGTCTACTCCGGACTGATTGCACTGGCCGCAGGGTTGGTGCTGACGCCCGGCACGCCGCTCGGCCTGCTCACCAACGCCGTGCAGACGCTGGCCGGCGTGCTCCTGCCCAGCGCCAGCGTGTTCCTGCTCCTGCTGTGCAACGACAGGGCCGTGCTCGGGCCGTGGGTGAACGGGCGCGCGATGAACCTGTTCACCGGCGCGGTGATCTCCGTGCTTGTGATGCTCTCGCTGATCCTGACCGCGTCCGTCCTGTTCCCGGACGCCACGAACGAGACCGTCATCGTCGGCGTGCTCGTCGGCGGCAGCCTCGTCGCGCTGGTCACCGCGGGCGCGCTCGCGCTCCTGCGTCGGCGCACGTGCGCCGACGGGTTGGCCGTCGATCCCGCGGCCGGCGACCGGGCAACCTTGCCGCGCGAGCGCTGGCGGATGCCGCCGCTGGATCAGCTCCCGCTCGCCAAGCTGTCGCTGCCGGCGCGCGTGTGGATGGTGGTGCTGCGCGCCTACCTCGTCGTCGCTGGCGGCCTCGTCCTGATGCGCATCGTCGGCCTCGCCCTCGGCGGCGAGGGCTAGACCGGTGCGGCGGCGCTTCATCCCGGCCGCCGTCCGAGCCGGCCTGCTCCGGTGGCTCAGGTCGGACCTGGCCGCGCTCCACCTCGGCCTGCACGACCCGGCTGTGTGGCGGCGCGCGGCGATCCTCGCGTGCCTGCGCGATCGCCGGCCGGATCTGCTGACGGCCGACTCGCAGGGTTCGGCTGCCCTCGCGGACCGGATCCTGAGTGACGCCCTGGGCGACTTCACTGCGGCCTCGAGCCGATGCGGACGGGCGCCATGACCGGCACGCTCACCCTCTTGCACATTGCGGGCGCCGTCGCGCTGCTCCTGTGGGGCACGCACATGGTCACGACCGGCCTCGCCCGCGGCTTCGGGCCGGAGCTGCGCGACCTGATCGGGCGCGGGCTCAAGGGCCGAGCACGCGCCTGTTTCGCGGGTCTGCTCGTCACGGCGGTGCTCCAGAGCAGCACCGCCACCGCGCTCATGGCGACCGCCTTCGCCGCGAGCGGCACCCTCGACCTCTCGGCCGGCCTCGCCCTCATGCTCGGCGCCAACGTCGGTACGGCGTTGATCGTGCAGGTGCTGTCCTTCGACGTGGCCGCGGCCGCCCCCATCCTGATCCTGTTCGGGTTCCTGTTGTTCCGCGCGCGCGCGGATCGGTCCAAACCGCGCAATCTCGGCCGGGCACTGATCGGCCTCGGCTTGATGCTGACGGCGCTCGCGTTGCTCGGACAGTGCCTCACCGCCGTCGAGGCCACGCCGATCCTACGCAGCCTCGTGGGGGCGCTTGCGGCCGAGCCGGTCCTGGCCGTCCTGGCGGCGGCGATGCTCGCCTGGGCGGCTCATTCCAGCGTGGCGGCGATCCTGTTCATCGTCTCGCTCGGGGGTGCAGGCGTGATCACCCTTGAGGGTGCCCTCGCCCTCGTGCTCGGCGCCAACCTCGGCGCGGCACTGCCGCCCTATCTTGAAGCAGCCGGTGCGCCGGCAGCGCGCCGGCTTCCCCTGGGCAACCTGCTCGTGCGAGCGGCCGGCTGCGCCGCCGCGCTGCCGCTCCTCGACCCGATCACCGCAGGTCTCGCCGAGTTCGGCGTCGCTGACCCCGCGCGCGGAGCCATGGCGTTCCACCTCGCGCTCAACCTCGCGCTCGCCATCCTCGTCCTACCCTGGACGGCCGCGCTTGGCCGCCTCACCACGCGTCTCTTGCCCGCGCCGATCATGCCTGAGAGCGCACGGCAAGACGCGCCGATCGCGGAACTCCCGCACCACCTCGACCTCACCGCCCTGGCGACCCCGAGCCTGGCCCTCGCCAACGCCGCCCTTGAAGCCCTGCACATGGCGGATCTGGCCGGCGCAGCCCTGCGCGATGCCCTTCAGGCGTTCCGCACCGGAGATCGGACCTTGGCCGGTGCAGCCGGGCGGCGGGACGCGGCCATCGACCGGATCGGGCTCGCGATCCGGCGTTACCTGGCCGACCTCGGCGGCGAGGAGGTCGGCACCGTCTCGGCGGATGCGCAGGCGCGAGCCCAGGAGATCCTGACCTTCGTGCTCAACCTCGAGCACGTCGGTGACATCATAGCCCATAACCTGGTCGCGTTCGCCAGCCGGCGGCTGAAACGGACCGGCGAGCCGTTCTCCGTCGAGGAACTCGCCGACATCGAACGGCTCCACGCCGAGGCGCTCACCAGCCTGCAGCTCGCGCTCGCTGCGTTCCTACGCGACGACCTCGACGCCGCGCGGTCGGTGGCCCGGCGCAAGGGTCTCCTGCGCGCGCTGGAGCGCGCGGCCATCGACCGGCACGTCGCGCGCCTGCGCGATGCGCCGCACGACGCCGATCCGGCCGCGATGGCGGAGGCGAATGCGCTGTTCCTGCGGACGCTGCGCGATCTGCGCCGGGTGCACTCGCACGTCGCCGCGCTGTGCGCGCCCCTGCTCGAACGGCGGCACGAGGCGGTGCTCGGCGGCGAGGACGAGACCATCTCGGCCGGCGGTCCGGGCGGCGACGGCGAGGATCCGGTTCAGGAGGCGTCGAGCCTCCGGCCGGCAGCTTGAGCGGGAGACGACCATGCGGCTTGTCATTGGGGGCAGCGGTCATCTGGAATACCGGGATCTCGTGAGCTTCGAGTTGGCGAAGCTGCACCGCCGCTGCCGAGTCATGGTCCTGATCCACGGCGGTCTGGGCGGCGTCTGCGCGGCGGCCGAGGACTGGGCGCGGCGGGCCGGTGTGCACGTGGTGCGCTACCCGCCGAACTGGGTTCGCTACGGTAAGACGGCGGAGGCGGTGCGCAACCGATTCATGCTGAAGGACGCCCGACCCGATCTAGTGGCGGCCTTCCCCGGCGGCCCGCACACGCTGGATCTCGTGCGATGCGCCCTTCGGGCACGGCTCGCCGTCTACGAGGTGCCCGAGCGCGACGTGCCGGCCCAGACGATCCTCGACCGTGCGGACGGGCCGCCGGGTCGAGATCGCTCGAACGGGCTTCGAAGCCAGCGCGCTATCGTGCTGCACATCTGAACATCGACCGACACAGGGAGATCATCGTGGTTCGGCATCCCAACCTCGCGAGGCTGCTCTCAGGCCTCGGTCGATCGGCGTTCGGGCTGACGATGCGGGCCTACCGCGCCGGCCTGATCGGGCGGCGCGGCGCCCTGATCGGGACGCAGGTCGCGCATCAGCTGAGCCGAATGGGCTTGCAGGTCGCGCTCGACCACCGGCCGCTCGCGCGGCCACCCCGCGCAGGGCCGGGGACGGAGCGAGGCTCGACCGCGGGGCCAGCCGAGCTTCCGGTGCTGGTGCATATCCTCGAACACGCACTGCACGTCCTCTCGATCCTGCCGCGGATCATGCGCTCACGCCGTTTCGGGACGGCTCTGCTGATCCGCCTCGCCGTTGCCGGTCTGGGCGACGTGGGTTTTGCCATGCTCCGTCATGAACATATCGCGTGATCCAAGCTCCCGAATGGATCCGAGATCTCATCAAACATTCGTTTTATCGTAGATGCACAAAAAGATGAAATTCATACAGTAAAAATTGAGGCTATGCCATGAGATATCTGCAAATTCAGATCTTATCGCCGATCGAGAAGCTTTTATCGCTTCTGGGTGGCGCCGTCGCGATCCTATGCTTGGACCAAGCGCGGGCCGCCGAATGGAGAGGTTCATCGTCGGATCGCCCGACCGTCGCAGACTGGTCCGGCGGGTATCTGGGCGTCGAGGGCAGCGCCGGAGACGCCTACGGCAGCTTCAACTTCGACGCGGGCTCGGTCGAGCGTCGCTCCGTGCCGGCGTTTCGAAGCGGGGATAGCACTGGCCGCAGCGATCAGGGACGCAATGCCACGACGGTGCTGGGCGGTGTCGTCAGCGGCTACAACTGGCAGACCGGTCCGTACGTCTACGGCCTGGAGGCGGACCTCTACGGCGCAAACCTGAAGCGGCCCGTGTCGTCGACCGTGCCGGGGTTCGGCTTCGAGAACGGCGACGCCTCCTTCAGTCTCATCCGCGCTCAGGCAGATCTGTTCGGCGCTGCCCGCGCCCGTATCGGCTACGCGTTCGAACGCAACCTCGTCTACGCCACCTTCGGCCTCGCGGGCGCCGAGACACGCTTCCGCTCCACGTTTCCCGACCTGGATACCGGCTTCGCCGGGATCGCAAGGCGTGACCACTCCTATCTCGGCTTCACACTCGGGGCCGGCGTGCAGTTCGCAATCGCTGAGAACCTCGCCCTGGGCATCGACTATCGCTATGCCGATTACGGCAGGAGCGCTCGCTTCGGTCTCGGCAGCGTTGCGGGTCCGGACGGCGGGGCGTTCTCGACCCAGGCCTCGTTCACCTCAAACCAAGTGATGGCGCGGCTCCTCTGGGTTCCCGGAGGACTGCGCCTGCCCCCCGAACCCGACGAGCTCGCCCCCCACGATCCGGACAACGGCGACACCGGCCGCTTCTCGCTGCACGGCCAGACGACGTTCATCGACCAGGGGGTGACGGGCTTCCATTCGCCTTACCGCGGCGACAACAGCCTCGTGCCGCATCAGGCGCGCGGCACGCTCACCGCCACCGCCTTCCTCGGGTTCAAGCTGACCGACAACACCGAGCTGTATTACAATCCTGAGTTCGACCAAGGCTTCGGTCTGAGCCGCACGCTCGGCGTGGCCGGCTTTCCCAACGGCGAGGCGCAGAAGGCCGGCTCGTCCTCTCCGAAGCTGCGCTCGCAGCGCTACTTCGTGCGTCAGACCTTCGGGCTCGGCGGCGAGACCGAGACCGTGCCGGACGGGCCGAACCAAGTCGCGATCACACGGGATATCGAGCGGATCACCGTCGCGGCGGGCAAATTCGCGCTGGGCGACTTCTTCGACGGCAACATTTATGCCCACGATCCGCGCGTCGACTTCATGAACTGGTCGCTCTGGGAGTCGGCGGCCTACGATTTCCCGGCCAACCTGCCCGGCTACACCCAGGGCATCGTGGTCGAGTACAACCGTCGCGAGTTCGCGCTGCGCGCAGCCTATACCCAGGTCCCCAAGCTCCCGAGTACGGATCCGCTCGATCCGCGCTTCCCGCGCCGGGGCGGGGCCGTGGTCGAGTTCGAGGAACGCCACGTGCTCCCGATCCTCGACCAGCCGGGAAGGCTGAGGATCGGCGCGTTCTCGCACGAGGGACGTACCGCCAACTACCGGCAGGTGGTCGCGCTCGCGGACTCGATCGACATCCCCGACGTCAACACGGCCGTGAACCTCAGCCGGAGAACCCGCAACAAACGGGGCGCCTACATCAATCTCGAACAGGCGCTCACGCCGGAGATCGGCCTGTTCGCCCGGGTCAGCGCCGCCGATGGCCGCAATGAGAACCTCTCCTTCACCGATGTCGATCGGAGCGCCTCCGGTGGGTTCTCGTTCAAGGGCTCCCTGTGGGAGCGACCGAGCGACACGATTGGCATCGGCGCGATGATCAACGGCCTGTCGCGCGCGCATCGGGACTACTTTGCCGCAGGCGGCCTCGGCCTCGTGATCGGTGACGGGCAGTTGCGTTACGGGCCAGAGCGCGGCATCGAGACCTACTATGCGCTGGGTTTGACAAACACGGTGACAGTGTCGTTCGACTATCAGTTCATCGACAATCCTGGTTACAATAAGGATCGCGGCCCAGCCAATTTTTTCAGTAGTCGTCTACACATCGATTTTTAGTTTCTATTTTTGAAATTCACAACCAGTCCAGATGTATATGCCTCACATACTCTGAATCATTATTTCTATCATGTATATCTCGATCTAACCGATCCGTGGGATCCGCGCGTTCAGGCAGACATCAGCCCGAGGCGTACGCAAGTAATCGCGGCCTGCGTGCGCGTCGTCACGTTCAGCTTGCGCATCACGCGGTCTACGTGGAAGTTCACCGTCCGCTCGCTGATACCGAGGAGGGCGGCGATGGCGACAGAGGATTTGCCTTCCACCACCCGGGCGAGGACCTCCCGTTCGCGTTCGGTCAGCGTCGGGCGCTCGGTGTCCCCCACGGCCGGCGCTGTCCGCTGCAGGACGTTGTGCAGGACGGCCAGCAGCAGCTCGAAGTCGATGGGCTTGGCGACGAAGTCGTCGCAGCCCAGCTGGCGCGCCTCGATCTGGTTCTCCCGGCCGGCGAAAGCCGTCAGCAGCACGAACGGGGTCCGCGAGCCGGTCTTGCGCAATGCGCGCAGCAGTTCGAGCCCGCTCAGGCCCGGAAGGTCGATGTCGCAGAGGATCGCGTCGTGCGCCTCGCCCAACCGCGCCAAACCTTGCATGCCGGTGATCGCAAGATCGACACGGAAGCCCGCCTCTGCGAGCACCTCGTTGGTGAGTTCGGCGATGTCGGGATCGTCCTCGATGCACAGGATGCGCCGCGTCACGGCTTCGCTCCGGGCAGATGCAGGTGTACCGTCGTGCCCCGGTCGACCTGGCTCTCGATGCGAACCTGGCCGCCATGCGCCTCGACGAAATGGCGCACGAGATGCAGGCCGATGCCGAGGCCAGGAACACCGCCGCTGTTGGCGGCGCGATAGTAAGGCTCGAAGACCCGATCGAGTTCCTCCAGGGCGATCCCGACGCCGTGGTCGGCCACCGTGATCTCGCTTCCGTCGAGTAGGGCCGAGCGGCCGGCGTGGATGCTGATCGCGCAAGGCTGCGGCGAGTACTTGATCGCGTTCGAAACGAGGTTCGACACCGCCTGATGGATCAGGACGCGGTCGCCGTGCAGGGTTGGCTCGGCCACGCACACGGCGATGTGAACATGCGCGGCCTCATATTCGGCCACGAGCGCCTCGAGGAAAGGGACTGCCTCGATCGCCTCGCGGTTCAGCAAGATCTCTCCACGGCCGACTTCGGCAGCGAGGCGGACGCGCTCGACCAGACCCTTGAGGCGCGTCGCGGCGTGTCGGATCTTCTCGCTGCGAGCGATGATGTCCATCGGCTCGATCGTCTGCGCCAGCTTGCCGAGGCGATAGCCTTGACCGTCGATCGCAGTCAGCGCCGTCGCGATCTCGTGAGTCAGGATCTGCACGAACCGCCGTCCGGTCTCGGCCACCAGCCGTTCTTCGGTCAGACGTGCGTCGACCAGGGCGTGGTTGCGCCGTCGTTGCTCGACCAGGAAGGCGACGAGCCACTGCGCGGCGACCGCGATCACGCGGTTGACGACGAAGCTGAGGACGATCCCGCCCTCCGGCGGTCGAATGAACGAGCCGACCAACGAGGCGGCGGTGGCGAGGGCGGCGAGACGGAACGTGCTGCCGGGACCCATGTAGACGCCGAGGAGGATCGGCAGCGTGTAGGCGAAGCAGATCGAGACGTTGTCGGCGGGCTCGAAGAGATCAGCCGTGAACACGCCGACCACGAGGAGGAGCGCGAGGGCGAGCCTCGGCTTGAGACTAAGCATCGGCAACGTGGTAATTTGGAAGAGCGCTCGTCGCGCCGCGCGACTCGGCTCGATGAGCAGAGGGCGCGCGCGCATGAGACCGACAGGGCTAGCGGCGCGCTTGGGTAACGCTCGGGTTCCCGTATGGTGCGCGCTCGCCAACGCTTTACCCTCCTTACCGACGTAACCCAACACCGATTGAAAGCTCGGGACGGATCGCCGCTACCAATCTTTCACAGAACCTGAGCTGCGACATTCTCGCCGGAACTTAGGGTAGTAGAGCGAGGATCGCGCCGACCTGCAACCTGTCAAACCTGACAGTTAGACGACCCGCGCACGCCGCCCACCGCTTGTAAAAATCATCATACACTTGCCACGGTCCGATATAAAAACCCTAACACTAGGTTGCTAAGCTCAACTTCCGAGGGTGTGCGCCTGTCAGAACTGACAGTTGCCGAAGGAGGAGCAACGCTCTACCGCGAAGCTGCGCCTGTGTGAGCCGGCCGCTCGGGCGTCGGTGCCCGCGACAAGCCAGCGCGATACACGCTGATGCTTCCTGTTCGCAATGTTTAGTTCTGTATGCATCGAGCTGCAAAAGTATGCGCGGCAGTCGTTTAGAAAGGTCGCGGCATGGATGTGCGTAATCAGCTCCGGCCTGATCTTCTCGATGCTGAAGCCGGGACACCGCTGAGGCCATTCGGCTCGCCGACGCTGAAGATCGCCGCCGCGTCTATGCTTCTGATCGGCACCGTCGCGGCGGTTGCCATCTGGCCCGACGCCGCACGCGACGTCGCTGGCAGGACGGCAGCACTCGTCACCGGCCTGTCCGGCCGCCGCGCGGACAGAGCCGATGCTTCCGAACCGGCGACGACAATCGCGGTCGAGCGCAGCTTTCGGCCGACGCCGATGCAGCTCGCGTCGTTCGGGATCACGAGCGTTCAGGCGACCGAGTTCCGACCGCAAGGACTGGCCGAAGGGCGCATCGCGCTCAACGATGACGACAACGTGCCGGTCTACTCTCCCTATGCTGGGCGTGTCACCAAGATCACCGCCAAGGCAGGTGACGACGTGAGGGCGGGCCAGCCCCTGTTCACCGTCGAGGTGACCGACATGGTCCAGGCGCAGAACGATTTCCAGAGCGCGATCAACGCCCTCAACAAAGCCCAGGAGCAGCTCAAGCTCAACCAGATCATCGCCGCGCGCCAGCAGGTGCTATTCCAGGCCAAAGCCGCCGCGCTCAAGGATTATCAGAGCGCCGAGAACGACGTCATCTCGGCCCAGAGCGACAAACAGACCGCGGAGGCGGCCCTGGAGGCGGTCAAGAACCGCCTGCGGATCCTGGGCAAGACCGACGCGGAGATCGCCGCGTTCCAGAAGAACAGCAGCATGAGTCCGGAGACGGTGATCCGAGCGCCGATCGCCGGGACAGTCGTGCAGCGCAAGGTCGGCCTCGGCCAGTACCTCGGCACCGGCAGCGATCCGGTCTTCACCATCGGCGATCTCGCGACCGTGTGGCTGATCGCCAACGTGCGCGAGAGCGACATCCCCCGCATCCGGCTCGGTCAGCCGGCCGTGGCGACCGTCAACGGCTTCGGCGACCGCACCTTCCGCGCGCGTGTCACCTACATGGCCGCGAGCCTCGATCCGGCGACGCGCCGGCTCGCGGTCCGGTGCGAGGTCGAGAACCCCGATCAAGAACTCAAGCCTGAGATGTTCGCGCGGTTCGCGATCATCACCGGCGACGCCGTGAGCGGCCCGGCGGTCCCAGAGAGCGCGGTCGTTCAGGAGGGGGACCGCGCGCATGTCTGGGTGCTGCGCCCGGACGGCGCGGTCGAGGCCCGCGAGATCAAGCTCGGGCTGCGTGACGGTGATCTTCTGCAGGTCACCGAGGGCTTGCAGACCGGCGAACGGATCGTCTCGCGCGGCGCCCTCTTCATCGATCGGGCCGCGAGCGGAGAGAAGGCTTCATGATCACCGATCGACGAGCTTCGGCTTGCACCGCAACCGACCGCGGGAAGTTGTCATGACCGGCGTCATCACCTTCGTCCTGCGCCAGCGCGTCCTCGTCCTCCTGCTGTTTCTCGCGACGCTGGTAGTCGGCGCGGCCAGCTATGCCCAACTGAACATCGAGGCTTATCCCGACCCCGTGCCGCCGCTCGTGGACGTGATTACCCAGAACCCCGGCCAATCGGCCGAGGAGATCGAGCGCTACATCACCATCCCGCTGGAGGTGCAGCTCGCCGGCATCCCGAATGCCACCGTCGTGCGGACGATCTCGCTGTTTGGCCTCTCCGACGTGAAGGTCCAGTTCAACTACAATTTCACCTATGAGGAGGCCGAGCAGCGGGTCCTCAACCGCTTGTCGCAGCTCAGCCCCCTGCCGAACGGCGCCCAGCCCTCAATCTCGCCGGTGAGCCCGATCGGCGAGATCATGCGCTATCAGCTGGTCGGACCGAAGGGGTTCTCGCCCACCGACCTCAAGACGCTCCAGGACTGGATCCTGCAGCGGCGGTTCAAGGCGATCCCCGGGGTCATCGACGTCACCGGCTTCGGCGGCAAGACCAAGGAATATGAGATCGCCGTCGACCTCGCCCGGCTTCAAGGGCAGGGCCTGACCTTGGTGCAACTCGTCACGTCCCTGAACAACTCCAGCATCAACGTCGGCGGTCAGACGCTGAACATCGGCGAGCAAGCGGCCGTGGTGCGCGGCATCGGTTTGATCCGCGATCCGGACGACATCCGCAACACCATGCTCACGCAGGTGAACGGAACGCCCGTGCTCGTGCGCGACGTCGCCGAGGTGCGGGTCTCGAACGCACCCCGGCTCGGCATCGTCGGCCACGACGATCAGGACGACATCGTGCTCGGCATCGTGCTGCTGCGCCGCGGCAGCCCGAGCCTGCCGACGATCCAGCGCGTGGAAGCCGAGATCGAGAAGATCAACGCGAGCGGCATTCTCCCGCCCGACGTGCGCATCGTGCCGCTCTACGACCGGTCGGGGCTGATCGGCAAAACCACGCACACGGTGATGCACAACCTCGTCTTCGGCGTGGCGCTCGTGTTCGTGGTTCAGTGGCTGTTCCTGGGCTCGCTGCGAAGCGCCATCATCGTGGCGGCGACGATCCCGTTCGCCCTCGCCTTCGCGGTGGCGATCTTGGTGATCCGCGGCGAGTCGGCCAACCTGCTGTCGCTCGGTGCCATCGACTTCGGCCTGATCGTCGATGCGACCGTGATCATGGTCGAGAACGTCTTCCGACACTTGTCGGAGCATCCCGGCGGTCCGATCACGCACGCCGATGACGCTGGCGATGAGGGGTCGGCCCTGACGGGCAAGCTCGGCACCATCAGTTTCGCCGCGTCCGAGGTGAACCGGGCGATTTTCTTCTCGGCGACGATCATCATCGTCGGCTTCCTGCCACTGTTCACGCTGAGCGGCGTTGAAGGGCACATCTTCGGGCCGATGGCCAAGACCTACGCGTACGCGCTGATCGGCGGCCTGCTCGCGACCTTCACGGTCTCGCCGGCCCTGTCGGCCCTGATCCTGCCGAACGAGATGGAGGAGCGCGACACGCTCATCGTGCGCCTCCTGCACTTCGGGCACACGCGCTTCCTGCGCTTCGCCTTGGGCAACAAGATCCTGACGCTCGGCGCCATGCTCGTCGTCCTGCTCGTCGCCGGCACGATGGTCCGCTCGCTCGGCCTGGAGTTCCTGCCCAAGCTCGAGGAGGGCAATCTCTGGATCCGCGGGACGATGCCACCCTCGATCTCGCTCGAGGCCGCGAACACCTACGTCAACCGGATACGCGCCGTGCTCAAGGCGTATCCGGAGGTGGAGACCACGATCACGCAGCATGGCCGGCCCGACGACGGCACGGACGCGACCGGCTTCTTCAACGTCGAGATCTTCGCACCGCTGACCGACGAGGAGACTTGGCCATCGGGGCTGACCAAGGAGCGGCTCGTCGAGGATATGTCAAAGACGCTGGAGGAGCACTTCCCCGGCGTCGAGTTCAACTTCTCCCAGTACATCCAGGACAATGTCGAGGAAGCGGCTTCCGGCGTGAAGGGCGAGAACTCCGTCAAGGTGTACGGCAACGATCTCAGCGCGATCTCGCAGGCGGCCGAGCAGATCAAGGCGGCCCTGGCCGAGGTGAAGGGCATCACCGACTTGGCGATCTTCACCTCACTGGGTCAGCCGACGGTCCGCATCACCGTCGATCGCGAGAAGGCGGCCCGGTACGGGCTGGCGCCCGGGGATGTGAACACCACGGTTCAGGCCGCGATCGGCGGTCAGACCGCGGGTGACGTGTACGAGTATGGCTCGGATCGGCACTTCGCGATGCGCGTGCGCCTGGCCTCGGCGTACCGCCGCGACCTCGCCACGATCCGCAACATCACGGTGGGCGCCCAGAATCCGAGCGGCGGCGTGATTCCCGTGCCGCTTTCTGAGATCGCCACGGTCGAGCTCGTCTCGGGCGCCTCGTTCATCTATCGCGAGGGTCAGCAGCGCTACATCCCGGTCAAGTTCTCGGTGCGGGGACGCGACCTCGGCGGCGCCGTGATCGAGGCGCAGAACCGGGTCGCCCAGCAGGTCCAGTTGCCGCCGGGCTCTCACCTCGAATGGGTCGGCGAGTTCGGGAACCTGCAGGACGCGATCGCCCGACTGAAGGTCGTCGTCCCGATCACGCTCGCGCTGATCGCCCTGCTCCTTTACATCAACTTCTCATCGGCCACCGACATGCTGCTGACGCTGTCGGTGATCCCGATGGCGATGATCGGCGGCATCTTCGCCCTCGTGCTGACGGGGACGCCGTTCTCGGTCTCGGCGGCGATCGGCTTCATCGCGCTGTTCGGCATCTCGACCATGGAGGGCGTGATCCTGCTCGCCTACTACAACCAGCTCGTCGAAGACGGCTGGCAGCGCCGCAACGCGGTGTTCCAGGCCGCGACGGTGCGGATGCGCCCGGTGATGATGACCTGCGTCGCGGCCTGCGTCGGCCTGCTGCCGGCCGCCTTGTCGACCGGCATCGGCTCGCAGGTCCAGAAGCCGCTGGCGCTGGTTGTGGTTGGCGGCATCCTCCTGGCGCCGGCCCTGATCCTGGTCGTTATGCCGATCCTGATCTCGCTGTTCTCGCGGCGGCGACCGGCCAGGAGCACGCAGGTTCGACCCAAAGTACAGGCCGTGTCCGCCCCTTAAACGTCCCGCAATCGCCATAGAGAACGGTCAAGCTCAGATGCTTGCCGTCGCTCGACGGACCACGCCTGCAGAAGTGCCTCGATGCGTCCCGATCTCGATCATCATGCCGCGCGATATCCGGTGCGGGACGGGATGTTCGTCCGCGTGTCGGAAGGATGGGTAATCCCGCTGACGATGGCCCTCGGTCGTCTCTCTCGGTATGGCGGCGTCATACTGCTGGCTTGGAGCGTCGCCGCCTGCGCGGTGGGGCCGAACTTCATGCCGCCGGAGGATCCGCCGGTCAGCCGCTACACCAGGGAGCCGCTGAAGAACCCGTCGGCCGCCGACAAGATTCGCACCCGGCAAGGCGGCTCGGCCGACCAGAGCTTCGCCTCGGGCGCCGACATCCCCGGCCAGTGGTGGACGCTGTTCCATTCCAAGGCACTCAACCGCCTCGTCGAGCAGGCGCTGGCCAACAACCCGACGCTGGAGGCCGCGCAGGCCTCCCTGCGGGTAGCGCAGCAGAACGCGCTCGCCCAGAAGGGCACGCTCTATCCGAGCCTGACCGCGACGCCTCAGGCCGAAGGCATCCAGGCCCCGGGCCTCGACCTGCAATCGCCGCTGCAGAACCAGACCCAGTACCTCTACAGCCTGTTTACCCCGCAGGCGGTGGTCTCGTACAATCCAGACGTGTTCGGCGGGAACCGGCGGCAGATCGAGTCGCTGGAGGCCGCCACCGAGAACCAGCGCTTTCAGCTGGAGGCGGCCTATCTAAGTCTGACCGCCAACGTCGTCGCCGCCGCCATCCAGGAGGCATCCCTGCGCGCGCAGATCGATGCGACGCAGAAAGTGATCCAGGCGCAGATCGAGGTGCTGCAGCTGTACAACAAGCAGCTGTCGCTCGGGCAGATCGCCGGGGCCGACGTGGTGCAGCAGCAGGCGGCGCTCGCCCTGTCGCAGCAGCTGCTGCCACCGCTGGAGAAGGCGCTCGCGCAGCAGCGCAACCTGCTCACCGCACTCGCCGGGCGTCTGCCCTCCGACGAGGTCCCGGAGACCTTCCGTCTCTCGGCATTGAGGCTGCCGACCCGGCTTCCGGTGAGCCTGCCCTCGCGGCTCGTGCAGCAGCGCCCCGACGTCAAGGCGGCGGAAGCCATGGTGCAGCAGGCGAGCGCCAGCGTCGGCGTCGCGGTCGCCAACCGCCTGCCCCAGTTCACGCTGACGGCCACGGGCGGATCGAGCGCGACGCAAATAACCCAGATTACCAACCCGGCCGCCTCGTTCTTCACGATCGTCGGCCAGGCGACGGCACCGATCTTCGATGCCGGCACCCTGTTCCGACGCCAGCGGGCCGCCGAGGAAGGCTTGACCCAGGCGCAGGCGCAGTACCGCGCCACGGTGATCACCGCCTTCCAGAACGTCGCCGACGCGCTGCGAGCGCTGCAGGCCGACGCCAGGGCGGTGGCCGCCGCCGACGCAGCGGTCAATGCGACGAACCAGAGCCTGGAGCTGGTCCGCAAGCAGTTCACGGCCGGCTCGGTGACCTCGACGCAAGTGCTGATCGCCCAGCAGGGTTACCTGTCGGCGCTGGTCACCGCGGCGGGTGCTCGCGCGACCCAGTACGCCGACACCGCGGCGCTGTTCGTGGCGCTGGGCGGCGGCTGGTGGAACCGCGCCGACGTGGCGCCGCCGCCCCCGGAGAAGGATCCGCTGAAGTTCCTGTGATCCAGCATCTCTCCGTAACCCGAGGCGATGGCAGTGTTGGTTCGTCGAACCCGTCCGCTGTTCTCGGAACGACCCGATCCAGTGAATACAAGGGCACAGAGCACATGCGGCATCGACGACCTCGCATCGATCGGATCGGTCCCTCCCATGATGGCGAGGGACTACTGTACGACCAGTCCGGCAGGCTCTCTGAAGCGCTGGATCAGGTCGGTCTCGCCTGCCGGGACTTTACGCCCACCTCCGCCGACGATCATCGGCGAGCCGCGAGGGTTGCGAGAATGGTCTGCGCGACGGCACTCGGCCTTCTCGTTGGAATGGCCGGCCTCAAGACCGCGTCGGCCGCCGACCTGATCGTCTCAGAGCCCGTCGGTCGGTTCCTGGCGACCTGCGAGACTCTCGCGCGGTCCTGCTACGCCGACGCCTGCGGTCGAGATCAGATCGATGCGGCTTCGGGCTGCCGAGGCCAGTGCCCAAGCTCGGTCGTGATCAGCGTCGTGCCCGCTGCCTGTCCGCTAACCGATCCGCGCGCGAGCATCGACGCCGCCGCGCGATCATCGTTCGTCCACGATGAACCTCGCCTATCCTCCGCGCGAGGTGCGGTCGAACTGGTGCTGAGCCGGCGCACGGAAGCGCTGACGACGGTGGCTCAGACCCTGCGCTACGCCGAGCGCGCGAGCAACGGAGCCTTCGCGGTCGAGCGGGTGCACGCCGAGCACCGGCTCGGTGAGCCGTATACCCGGGTTCACATCTGCTACCGCCTCGGCGACCGATCGACGGCGCCGATCTGCAACATCGATTATCTCGTGACTCGCGATCCGCCGCACGTCGAGCCGGCCGACCGGTTCGACGGCATCGGTCGCGACCTCGAGCAGGGTCCCCAGGCCTTCCTACGGGCCCTCGCCCGCGAAGCGGAGCACCAACAGCAGCCGGCCCCGCTGCAGGCGTTGCGTCGGGTCCTCGAGCCGCTCAATCCCTACGACTGGCGCTGACGGCAAACCCATCGCGCTCGCCGCCTCCGGTCCGGTGTGGGGTTCGAACGGCTTCGGACGTCGCGCGACGCCGGCGCTTTACCGACCTGTACCAGATGTCGAACCGGTACCGGGCGTGACCGACTTGCCCCCCTGCGAGATGTTGGAGTTGCCGGTGCTGCCCGCAGGCAGCCCAGAACTCGTGCTTGAGGTACCCGGTGATGTCGCCCCGTTGACGGCGCCCGTGCCACTGACGCCGCTGGAGCCCGTACCACCGGTTCCAGAAGCAGAGCCGCCGGCACTGCCGCCCGCCCCAGCTCCGCCCGCGCCACCGCCGGCTCCGCCACCCGCGGCGGCTACACCGGCTACCATGCCGATGACCATCAAGGCCGCGATCAGCGGCGTGCGGATATCGACTCTCATTTTGCCTCCGGTCATGGCGTGGACGGCGCGTTCGAGACGCGCTGCAATCGAGCCAACCGGACCGGGGATGGCGCTGTTCCGAGATCGGGGATTCTCACGATGTCGGTAGCCGCATCCCATATCTCATCGAAGCCTTTGTCAGCGCCGTGACGGCCACCGCCAGCATGCCGATGCCGAAAGCGAGGCGTGCGACGACACGATGGGGCGCACGATCGCGGCAAACGCTGCGCACGGTGCAGGATCGTACGATCAGAAGCCGGGCCACGCACCGGGGATCGTCTCGCCATAACCCCAACCTGTGAACGGCGGAGCGGATACCCGCTGCTTGGTCACAGGCGGGAGGTAGCTGGACAGCGGCCTGTGCACCTCCCAGTCCATCCAACCTCGCGCACGATCGGCGGCGGCCCTGCGTCTGAGCGTGAGGTCCATGTCACTTGCGCGTGAAGCCCTGTGATCATGGTGAGCCTTGACGCCGCGCACACGTGCCTCGGCAGACACGTCTGTCAGAAACATGACGAGCGGGAGGACCATCACCGAAATTAGCCGCATCGGAGTTCCCTGCGCATGATATGAGGGGTAATCATCGCAGCACGGGCACGAACGGCATCGAGCCGACGGTCGCCTCATCCTCGCCGAGGCTGTGCCCGGTCGAGCGACTATCCCCTCTCAACGGTTCGCCGTGGTGACGGGCGAGGTGACCCCGCCCAGCGACACCCAGGCGATGGCGTCCTGGCTCTCGCGCTTGACGAAGACATAGCCGGTCCGGTGCCAGGGTAAGATGTCGTTGGTCTTGTTGTCCAGGACGAGGTCGCCGCGATCGGTCAGCAGGGTGAGTACGGCGTGACCCTCGCCGTTGGCGTCCACGACCACGGTCATCCGCATCGCCCGGCGCGGCAGACCCGCCTCGGCGAGCAGATGGCGCTTCAGGAGCTGATAGTCCTCGCAGTCGCCGAAGCCGTCCTCGGCCAGGTTCCATTGATCGGCTACGTGCCAGTGGTCCATGTCGGTCATCGGCTGCACCGCCTTATTCACCCGGCGGTTGATCGAAACGATGGTCGACCAGGTCGCGGGCGTGAGGGTGATGCGGGCAGGCTCCGTGCGGTCGAGTACGCATTCGGCCGGATAGTTCTCGCAGAACGTCACCCATGCCGCGATCGGTCGGGCCGTTCCCAGAGGCTGCGCCACGCTCGGGGCGCTCGGCAGCGACGCGAGGGTTTGAGCCTGCACGGCGCCGATCCCGAGGCCGATGGAGAAGGCTGCCGCGAGGGCAGGCCTGAGGCGACGCGCGGCGTGGACCGAGACCGCATTCCGCCTCGTGAAAGCCGCAAACCGCATCGCCGAGACCCAACCGTTAAGCTTTCGTTAACGGAAGTTCTCACGCCGACGCGCCGGCGGCAATCCAGCGCTCAACGAAAAATTAACCCTGTGCGTAGCGCGGATAATATCGGTCGGCGCTAATCGTCCTGTCAGATCTGACAGTATGCATAGCCTTTCCCGGGGACTATGAGAAACAGCTTGGATTTTATTGCAGGGATAAGGTAGAGCTTGAGTCCGGGCGTGTCGAAAGTCTGACATCCCAAACGCTTGCGCATTCCCAGCTCGTTTCGAGGATCTACGGTGCGTCCGACACGATGGAAGCGCCGTGTGAGGCGAGGCCCGATCGGCGAACGCCCAGGCTCGGCAGCCCAAGCCGACGTGAGTGCAAGAGGATGAAGACGAAATGCGTCGCGCTTCAACGTGTCGATAAGGTCGAGGTCAGAGTGTGACGTTCGTCCAGCTCCGACTGGTCGCATTCGGCCAGGCAGCTTTCATGGTCGGCTGCGCACGAACGCTGACGGAGCTGGGCATCGATCACTCAGTGTCTGTCCGGCGACATATTGAGTGATGTAAGGGGTTTGTGATTCAAGGCGGCCTGTGTGGAGGCTGCTGATGTGGACGACCGAGAACCGGGCCCGCTACGATCGAAGCGAGCTTCGGTATCCGAGCGATCTGACGGATGACGAGTGGGCGCTGATTGAGCCCCTGATCCCTCCAGCCAAGCGTGGCGGCGGCAAGCGCAGTGTCGACATGCGGGCGGTGGTGAACGGCCTGATGTACGTGCTGAGCACCGGCTGCCAATGGCGGGCGATCCCAAAGGATCTGGCGGCGCGCTCGACGGTTCACGATTACTTTGACCTCTGGGACTATGACGGCACGCTGGAGCGGATCCATCACACGCTCTACGTCGCCTGCCGGGAACGGATGGATCGGGAGGCCAGCCCGACGGTGGCCATCATCGACAGCCAGAGCGTGAAGGGCGCGGAAAAGGGGGGCGCTCGATCGACCCGCCCGGCTACGATGCGGGCAAGAAGATCAGGGGCAAGAAGCGCCACATCCTGGTCGACACGCAGGGCCTGCTGATGCACGCGCTCGTCCATCCCGCCGACATTCAGGATCGGGATGGCGGCGTGCTGGTGATGGCCACGCTGTTTGGCCTCTACCCGTTCCTGCTCAAGCTCTTCGCCGACGGCGGCTACCAGGGACCGGCCTTCCAAGATGGCCTTCGCAAGGTCTGCCGCACCCTCACGGTCGAGATCGTCAGGCGCTCCGATCAGGCCAAAGGCTTCGCTGTGCTGCCCAAGCGTTGGATCGTCGAGCGAACGATCGGCTGGCTCAACCGCTGCCGCCGTCTCGCAAAGGATTGGGAATGCAAAAGCCGGAAAGGACGAGCGTTCGTCCTCTTGGCCTCCATCCGCCTCATGACCCGAAAGCTCTGTCAGAAAACATCATGATGCCGGACAGACTCTCAGAGGTCAAAGTCGTCATCGCCGCCGGTATCGCGAGCGTTACAGCATCGATGAACGCGTTCCTGACGAAGCGATGAGTGCGCGTAGAGTGTCTGAATTCGAGCCGAGTTCGCATTCGAGCTCAGGCTCAGAGGCGGACACAGGTTGGCAGCCTGCGTTCAGTCTCGTTGATGCATAAGGGCGGTTCACGCCGTCAGCTACAGGCCTTACATATTTTTGCATGAAATATTATTTACTCGATTCTGATGAGGACAATGAATAAATCGTGCTGAAAAATCATGCGCGGTATCGGATCCATGTATTATCGAGGGCTAACTCTGTTATTTTTGATATCAGGGATTGCTTTTCACACTGAGTCATGCGCTGCGCAGTACAACTCGGGGCAGCTGCGGAAATCGATCGAACCGGTCTATATCAGGCCCACCTACGGTACCTATCACCAGTGCGGCGGCGCATGCCTGAAGAGCGGGTTGCTGACGTGGTTCTGCGAGGAGAACACCGGCTGCGCCCTGAACTGCGCGATCGGTCCGCCGGTGAGGCGGTGTGTTACGTCAGGTAGCGTCATCGAGGATTTTCGCATTCTAAATTAGTTTTCGCAAAGTGTAGCTGAACTCGGCACGATTCAGTTCAGCGATGGATCGACGGTCCTGCGCGGATGCACAGGGCCGTCCGAGTTTTGTATCTAGTATGGCCTTAACCCGTTACAGCGGTTGCCGGCGGAGCCACGGCAGACGGCTTCAAGTGGTCTTCCGGCCGCGCTTCTTAGGAGCTTCAGCGCCGACCGTAATTGTTGCCTTAGCCGTGGTCTCTCGGCGCTGACTGCCGAGACCGAAACTCTTGGCGAGAGTCGAGCGTTGCTGAGAATAGCTAATTGCTACTGTGGGATAGTCGCGGGGCAGACCGTAGCGCTCGCGGTATTGCGCGACGGTCATACCATTGCCGGTGAGATGCCGCTTCAGTGTCTTGTACGGCTTGCCGTCGATGAAGGAGATTAGCGCGTCGTGCGTAATCGATTTGTGGATCTGAGCTGGGGTTGGTTTCTCGACCATCGGAGCTTCTGATGCGCCACCCTGGCGGAGGCCGGACAGAGCGGAGTAGATCCCGAAGATCAAGCTTGGCAGCTCAGCCGCCGGCAGGCTGTTGTTCGAGATGTATGCTGCAACGACCTTGACTGTCTGCCGAATATGATCATTCCGCAGTGTGACCGCTTTCTCGTTCATGAAGTAATCCTTTTTGGAGATCAAGTGCACAAATGACGCAATCTTCCTCCGAATTCAAGTAGAAATCTCATAATACAGATTTGAAACTTACCTCCGACCATCTGCATAATCAAATTAGATATTTGCCGCAACATCTCGCTCACAATCATCTATCTCACCGGACTCTGTTAAATTCATGAAGGTGAGCCATATCAACGATAAACATTAGGCTGGGCAATAATTTCATCGTATTCAGTTTTCCGCTAGACACTGCGCTTCGAACGCCCGAGGTCTGCTCAGTCAGATCAAGCGCAATCGTAGATAAACTATCAAACCGGCTTCGGGACACAGCCCGTCACCGTCTGGTCACTGCCGCGGCCTGAGGCATCGTTGCAGCTAGACATCAGTCTCGTTCAGCACATGTTAGTGGGCGCGATGAGTGTCAGGGAGGATGACATGCTAGGCGAAAGACGCCGACTGCCAGCTACTATCGCAGCTGGGGCAATTTTGTGGGCTGGAACGGCGCTGGCGCAAACCACCCCACCGTCTCAGCCGTCGACTGTCACTCAGCGCGGCCAACAGCTGCCGCCGGGCGACCCTCTGATCGGGCAGCCGGATAATCCAGATGCGATGAAGCTGGCTCCGGTATCTGGCCCAGTTCTGCCCACCCGTGCCGACAAGCTGCCAACGGCGATGCTGCACGTACCCGAGGGATTCAAGGTCGAGGTGTTCGCCAGCGGGCTGCCGGACGCCCGA